>CAMYYY010000048.1 GCA_947303715.1 uncultured Bacteroidales bacterium
GCCCCGAGAGGTCGCCTCCGCCGGCCTGCCCTATGGCCATGCGGAGCGCCTTGAGCGTGAAGACAGCCGCCAGGGATTCTGAAGGCACCAGCCCACGATCTTCTTCGAGTATGCATCAGTCACCAGATGCAGGTAGCAGCACCCGCCTGCGAGGTCGATATAGGTGATGTCGCTCTGCCACAGCTGGTTCGGGGCTGTGGGCCTGAAGCCCCTGATGAGGTTCTTCCACTTGTGGTAGCGGTGCTTGGAGTTCGTCGTGGAGCGGCTCCTGCGGGGCTTCTGCATAAGTCCATGACGGCGCAGCAGGTGCAGGAACGCATCGCGGCCGGGCATCTAGCCCGTATCGAACATCACGCAGAGCATCCTCCATAGCTTGACCCCTCCGAGGCCCGGGTCAAAACCCCGGATCTCATGCACGGCATCAAGGATGCGGATCTCACGTGCCAGCTTCTCCGGCCCGTCCGTCTTCTTGTAGTAGGCCTGACGGCTACGGCCAAGCAGCTCACAGGCAGCCGTGATGGTCAGGCCATGCTGCCCGTTGAGTTCCTCTACTGCTTGACCCCAGATTTTTTTCTGATCCCGATGCCGTTGCGCTCCGCCACGTCTATCAGCGTGTTCAGGGCCTGGTTCTGCAACTCAAGCTCGCGGATGCGAGCCTCCAGCCGGGCAACCTCCGGCGACTTCTCCGCCTCCTTCTTCTTACGTGCCATATCTTCACTCGGGTTAGGATCACGATGCAAAGATACAACATTTTTTGAGTCCTGATAACGACGCACCCATGTCCTTATCGTGGATGCGTTAACTTTGTGATAATTACTCAGCTCTTCGTAGCTGTTTTCGCCGGCGAGATATAAAGATGCTATCTCTTCCCGAAGCTCACGTGGATAATAATTGTTGGTTCTCATACTTTAACACATTTATTATGTTCCTAAATGTGTCAACCTATTTCAGTATAAGACACTCCGCAGCCAGTTCACATCAGCCGTCTCGAAGGTCGCCTTTGCGTCGAACTCCCGCACGTGCTTCGCCGTGTTCTCGTACATGCGCCGCGTGTTGTATGCCCGCTTCGTCTTGCCGAAGTCGCTGATGTAGTCCGCCAGCATCCGCTTCGGCTGTTTCGGCTTCGTGCCGAGTATCGCCGCCACCTCTTGTTTCAGTTGCGCCGCAGGCATCTTCGCGTTACGCAGGCAGAAATCCTCCACCTCCAGCAGCTTCCTGTTGAGCAACGTTGACTTCGCCCTCCAGTTCGTCACGCTCTTTGGGAACTCACGCCCGTAGAACTTTTCGGGAGTAGTCAGCCCTGAGTTGACAAGAAACCTTTTGTTGTCGTCCGTGACCACCTCAATATAAACCGTCATTTCTCCTGCCGAATTAAGCTGGCTTGCCTGAATGTATGTCTTTATTTTCATCCTAATGTTACTTTATATTTACTCGCATATTACTCGCAAAAATCTCTGCCGAAACCCGTCAAAAACCGCTAAAAACCGACTATCAAAACAAAAAGGGTCGGGGGTTGAACCCTTCCAGCCCTCATCATTTCAACAACTAAACTCCTGATTTTCTTTTCTTTCCCTTCTTGTGATTCCGTTGGGATTCGAACCCAAGGCCTGCTGCTTAGAAGGCAGCTGCTCTATCCAGCTGAGCTACGGAACCATTTTTGTGGCTGCAAAGGTAAGGAAAAAAACACAAGTCTGAAATGAAAACGCAAAAAAAAGGGCTTTTCAAGGGTAAAAAGCCAAAAAAATGCAAAAAAACGCTGCCTTTCCGCCGAAAAACGTGTACCTTTGCGCGATAAAATCGGAAGGGCAGAGGACATTCTTCTTCTCTTTGGCAGATTTTACAAATGCGAAATGAAATTAATAAGGAAACGTTTTTTGTTCGATATGTTGATGGATGTTTTGTTGCTTCTGCTTGGGCTGCTCCTAGTGACGCTGGGGTCGGATTGGTTGGTCGATGGCGCGTCGGGCATTGCGCGTCGTGCAGGTGTGACGGAGTTTGTGATTGGCATGACGGTGGTGGGCTTCGGCACCTCGATGCCCGAGTTGGTATCGAGCCTCTTTTCGGCTCTCGAGGGACATGGCGACATGGCCATCGGAAATGTCACGGGTTCGAACATCTGCAACGTGCTGCTCATTCTGGGCGTCACGGGATTGATTTCTCCCCTGTTTTATTCGAAGGAAAACATCCGTTGCGACATCCCCATCTGCATTGCCGTCACCGTGTTGCTATCGCTGATGGTTCTGCGGTGGAATCCGCTGGGCACTCCCGTGGGCGTGAGCCGTTGGGACGGCATCATCCTGCTGGTGTGCTTCGTGCTGTTCATGGTATATTCGTTCCGGACGGGCAAGCGTGAAGCCGTTTCGGTTTCTCCGGATATTTCGGAGAAAAAGGGAACTTCGATGGCGAAAGCCGTGCTGCTGGTGCTGGCGGGAATAGCGGGGCTTGTCGTTGGCGGGAAACTGTTTGTCGATAACACCGTCGATGTGGCTCATGTTTTGCATGTGTCCGATGCCTTCATTGCGGTGACGATGATGGCCTTTGGAACGTCGGTACCCGAGTTGGCTACCTGCATCGTGGCGGCGCTGAAGAAGAAGAACGACCTTGCGCTGGGTAACATCATCGGCTCGTGCATCTTCAACATCCTGCTTATCATCGGCGTGAGCGCTACCGTCACACCGCTCAGCGTCTCATCGCTGACGCGCGTTGATCTGGGTATTTTCCTGCTCTCGGCACTGTTGCTGCTGACGGCTGCCCTCTGCTTCCGCAAGCGTGTCATCGACCGTGCCGATGCCGTCATCTACCTCCTCTGCTACGCCGCCTACGTCGTCTGGCTCTTCAGCATCCAGTAAGCACACCGTCTTCTTGCCATTTTCCCTGATTTTGCCATTGAACCATATTTAATGGCGAATTTATTTGCTTTTTCGCTCAGCTTGTTGTACTTTTGCAGCCAATTTCACAAAACGAAAGAAGATTATGGTCAAAATCACGTTTCCCGACGGCTCCGTGAGGGAGTATCATGAGGGTATCACAGGGCTTGAAATAGCCGAGAGCCTTAGTCAGCGTCTGGCACAGGAAGTGCTGGCATGCAGTGTTAATGGAGAAATCATCGAGCTCAACCGCCCCATAACTACCGACGCCACCATTAAGCTCCACAAGTGGGAGGACGAGGAGGCAAAACACTCGTATTGGCACACATCGGCTCACTTGCTGGCCGAGGCATTGCAGGAACTCTATCCGAACATCCAGTTCGGCATTGGCCCTGCCATCGAGAACGGCTTCTATTACGATGTCGACCCCGGCGAGGGCGTCACCATCAAGGAGAGCGACCTGCCCGCCATCGAGAAGAAGATGGAGGAGCTGGCTCATAAGGGCGAGCCCCTCATCCGTCGCGAAATTAGCAAGGCGGACGCCTTGAAAACATTCGGCGACAGGGGCGAGACGTACAAGTGCGAGCTCATCAGTGACCTTGAGGACGGTACCATCACTACCTATACGCAGGGTGCCTTCACCGATCTCTGCCGTGGCCCTCACCTCACCACTACAGCTCCCATCAAGGCCATTAAGCTGCTCAGCGTGGCTGGTGCCTACTGGCGCGGCGACGAGCACCGCAAGATGATGACCCGCATCTACGGCATCACTTTCCCCAAGAAGAAGATGCTCGACGAATACCTCGTGCTGCTCGAGGAAGCCAAGAAACGCGACCATCGCAAGATTGGTAAGGAGATGGAACTCTTCATGTTCTCCGATATGGTGGGCAAGGGGCTTCCCATCTGGCTGCCGAAGGGTACTGCCCTGCGCCTGCGTCTTCAGGACGCCCTCTCGCGCATTCAGAAGCGTTTCGGCTACCAGCAGGTCATCACCCCGCACATCGGAGGTAAGAACCTCTACGTCACCAGCGGACACTGGGATCACTACGGCAAGGATTCATTCCAACCTATCACCACCCCTGAGGAGGGCGAGGTTTATCTGTTGAAGCCGATGAACTGCCCCCACCATTGTATGATTTTCAAGAACCAGCCGCGCTCATACAAAGAGTTGCCGCTGCGTCTGGCTGAGTTTGGCACTGTCTATCGCTACGAGCAGAGCGGCGAGCTGCACGGATTGACTCGCGTCCGCTCGTTCACGCAGGACGACGCCCACATCTTCTGCCGCCCTGACCAGGTGAAGGATGAGTTCTGCCGTGTGATGGATATCATCGAAATCATCTTTAAGGCGCTGAACTTCGATAACTTCGAAGCCCAAATCAGTCTCCGCGACCCCAATGACCACGAGAAGTATGTGGGCAGCGACGAACTCTGGCAGACAGCTGAGCAGAACATCATTGACGCTTGCAACGAGAAGGGTATGAAGGCCAAGATTGAGTATGGCGAGGCAGCTTTCTACGGCCCCAAGCTCGACTTCATGGTGAAGGACGCGCTGGGACGCCGCTGGCAGCTGGGCACTATTCAGGTCGATTACAACCTGCCCGAGCGTTTCCAACTCGAATACGTCGGCAGCGACGGCGAGCGCCACCGTCCCGTGATGATTCACCGTGCCCCCTTCGGCTCGATGGAACGCTTTGTGGCTGTGCTCATTGAGCATACGGGCGGCAAGTTCCCCCTCTGGCTCACACCCGACCAGGTGGCCATCCTCCCCATCAGCGACAAGTTTATCCCCTACGCTGAGCAGGTGCAGGCAGAGCTGGAGAAGATGGATGTGCGCGCCATCATCGACGATCGCAGCGAGAAGATTGGCCGTAAGATTCGCGACACCGAAGTCAAGCACATCCCCTACATGCTCATCGTTGGCGAGAAGGAGGCTGCCGAAGGTCTCGTCTCCGTCCGTCGTCAGGGCGGTAACGGCGATATGGGCAACATGACTATCGGCGCTTTTGGAAAAATCATTGCTGACGAAGTCAGCGAACAAATCAGCAAGTGGTAATATCGAGATAGAGGTAAAAGGTTATCATTTAGAGAAAATTTTTCAGAAAAAAGTTTGTGGGTCGCTGATTTTGCACTAACTTTGCGCCCGCTTTTGAAAAAGAACCCAATTAGTCGATAAAAAACAGTAACAATAAACAGAAAAACAGTTCATACTGAATGAAAGGTGACAACCAAAAAGATCAGTACCGTATCAACGAGCAGATACGTTCGAGGGAAGTGAGAATCGTGGGCGAAGGCATCGAATCGCGTGTCGTTCCTTTGGAGATAGCTCTGCGCATCGCCGAAGGTCGTGACGAGGATGTCGTCGAAATCAGCCCTACGGCCAATCCCCCTGTTTGTCGCATTATCGACTATTCGAAGTTCCTCTATCAGCAGAAGAAGAAAGCTAAGGAGCAGAAAGCTAAGCAGGCGCGCATCGATGTGAAGGAAATCCGCTTCGGCCCTCAGACAGATGATCACGACTACAACTTCAAGCTCAAGCATGCCAAAGGCTTCCTGCAGGATGGCGACAAGGTGAAGGCCTATGTGTTTTTCCGCGGGCGCTCTATATTATATAAGGAACAAGGCGAAACCCTTCTCATGCGTTTTGCTCAGGATCTTGACGAGTTCGGCTCCGTCAGCCAGATGCCCATCCTCGAAGGCAAGCGCATGACGATGTTCATCAGCCCCAAGAAAGGCGCAGGCAAGAAACCCGCTCCCGCTCCCAAACCGGCAAAAAGTGAAAAAGAAGAAGATAAGCAGCCGTAGAATCACCAATTAGAAAGAAACGGCGCCTGCGCCTCTGGTATAGTGCGTTGGAGCCATTAATAATAACCAATTAATAATTAAAAACATGCCAAAAGTAAAGACGAACTCCGGTTCTAAAAAAAGATTCGCTCTTACCGGAACGGGTAAAATCAAGCGTAAACACGCTTACCACAGTCACATTCTGACCAAGAAGACGAAGAAACAAAAACGCAACCTCGACAAGTTTGCCATCATTGAGAAGGCTAACCGCAGCCAGGTGCGCGAACTTCTGGCCATGAAGTAATTAACGTAGTAAACCCAAAAAACGAGAGATTTTACCAAACAAAGTTATTCATCGAACTGTCAGCTCATCCAGAAGAGACCTTAACCGGCGCTGACATTCACAAAAAGTTACAAAACTATGCCAAGATCAGTTAATCATGTTGCTTCAAGAGCAAAGAGAAAGAAAATTTTAGGTCTGACCAGAGGTTACTTTGGCGCCCGCCGCAACGTGTGGACCGTCGCCAAGAACACTTGGGAGAAGGGTCTTACCTACGCTTACCGCGATCGTAAGAACAAGAAGCGCAACTTCCGTGCCTTGTGGATTCAGCGTATTAACGCTGCTGCCCGCATGGAGGGTTTGTCGTACTCCCAGCTGATGGGTATGCTTCACAAGGCCGGCATCGAGATTAACCGCAAGGTGCTCGCCGACCTCGCTATGAACAGCCCTGAAGCCTTCAAGGCCATCGTCGAGAAAGCTAAGCAGGCCTAAGACAACAAAACTTGCAACAGGAAACGCCTCCCCCAAACGGGAGGCGTCTCTTTTTTCTGTTTTTTCTTTTGCCGTTTATGCGGAATGATTTATCTTTGCCGTAGAAACAGATTGTATGGTGAAAAAGCAAACGAAGAACAGATGGGCAATACTGCTGGCTGTACCAGCTTTGCCGGCTGTGGCTCAGGTGGGAAACGTTGCTGGTGCGCAGGCGCCCAACATCCTTTACATCATGTGCGACGATATGGGTTATGGCGACCTTTCGTGCTATGGGCAGCAGCATTTCCAGACGCCGAATATCGACCGTCTCGCCTCACAGGGTATGCGCATGACGTCGGCTTATGCGGGAAGCCCCGTTTCGGCTCCCTCGCGTGCCTGCTTCATGACGGGGCAGCACTCGGGGCACACTTATGTACGCGGCAACCGCGAGCATTGGACGGGGCGTGTGGAATATGGGCAGAATGTGGATTATGCCGTTGTGGGGCAGGAGCCTTACGATACGGCACACGTCATCTTGCCTGAGTTGATGAAAGCGGCGGGTTATACTACAGCACTCTTCGGCAAATGGGCAGGCGGCTACGAGGGCAGTATTTCTACGCCCGACAAGCGGGGTATCGATGAATTCTACGGTTACATCTGCCAGTTTCAGGCGCACCTCTACTTCCCCAATTTCCTTAATCGCTACAGCCGCGCAGCAGGGGATACCGCCGTCGTGCGCGAGGTGTTGGAGCAGAACATTCTCCACGACATGTACGGCGACGACTACAACAATCGTCGCGAATACTCCGCCGACCTCATTCATCGCCGCGCCCTCGAATGGCTGGTCAAGCAGGAGGAAGGGAAACCCTTTTTCGGCATCTTCACCTATACGCTTCCTCATGCTGAACTTCGTCAGCCAGACGATTCGCTGCTACAGCGTTTTCGCGGGCAGCTGCTTCCCGAACGGGAATACCGAGGCGACAAAGGATCGCGCTACAATCCTACACCCGAGGCTCATGCCCAGTTTGCGGCGATGATAACAAGGCTCGATGCGCAGGTGGGCGAAATCATGCAGCTTTTAGACGAACGAGGGCTGGCTGACAATACCATCCTCATCTTCACCAGCGACAACGGGCCGCACGAGGAGGGTGGGGCAGATCCTGGCTATTTCAATCACGATGGCAAGTTCCGCGGCCTTAAGCGCAGCACCCACGAAGGCGGCATCCGTATCCCCTTTATTGTCCGATGGCCAAATCATGTTGCTGCAGGCAGCGAATGTGATTTCCCCTTTGCTTTCTACGACTTGCTTCCCACATTCTGCGATATTGCGGGTAGGGAAGACCTCTGTGAACCCTCTGACGGAAACGGGGAGTTTGATGGCATTTCCATCCTGCCTACGTTGACGGGCGTAGGGTATCAGCGCCTTCACGACCACCTCTATTGGGAGTTCCACGAAACTGACATGCTGGCTGTTCGTCGTGGGGAATGGAAACTTGTTGTCCGCTCCGGACATCCCTCGCTATACCATTTAGGCATCGACCCCCACGAGGACAATGACCTCGCTTCCAGCCGTCCCGACATCGTCCGCCTTTTGGTGTCGAAAATCCACGAAGCCCACACCGATAACCCCCTCTTCCCCGTCACCCTTCCCGATTTCTAATCCGGAATGACAATAAGTGAGAGAGCGATATTGCGGCTTGAAAAAGAAAGGGCTGCGTTACGTTTTATTTGCCTGCGCTGTGATTTTATTTGCCTACTCTACGGATTTATTTGCCTGCTCTGTGGTTTTATTTGCCTGCGCTGGGGAATGAATGCTTTTTCCTGCAGTTTGTTTGGGAGAAGCTGAGGCTTGGAAATGAAAATAAATACAAAATTATTTTGTATTTCCCTCGTCTTGCACTATCTTTGTCGAACTTTTCAAAAACCATTGTTTTAACTTAATAAATTGCATCATGAAAATTTCTCACATTGAACATCTGGGAATTGCTGTGAAGAGCATTGAAGAGGCTCTTCCGTACTACGAGAACGTGCTGGGCCTGAAGTGCTACAAGACTGAGGTTGTGGAAGATCAGAAGGTGAAGACGGCCTTCTTGATGGTAGGTCAGACGAAGCTGGAGCTTCTTGAGCCGACAAGTGAAGAGAGCACCATCGCCAAGTTCATGGCTGATCGCGGCGGTAAGGGCGGCTTGCACCACATGGCGTTCGCTATCGAGGACGGTGTGGCTAATGCGCTGGCTGAATGCACCGAGAAGGAAGTTCGCGTCATCGACAAGGCTCCCCGTCCAGGTGCTGACGGCATGCAGATTGCCTTCCTCCACCCGAAATCCACTCAGGGTGTGCTGACGGAATTGTGCGAAAAAGCTCAATAAGCGCTTCTCATAATCGTAAATCGAAAAAAATAGTAAATCTACAAGATGAGCAATCAATTAGACAAAATCAGACAGCTGGTCGAGAAACGCGAGAAAGCTCGCCTCGGCGGTGGCGAGAAGGCCATCGAGAAACAGCACGAGAGAGGTAAGTACACGGCCCGCGAGCGCATCGCCATGTTGCTCGACGAGGGTTCATTCGAGGAGTTCGACATGTTCATGCGCCATCGTTGCCACAACTTCGGCATGGAGAAGAAGCAGTACGACGGCGACGGCGTGGTGACGGGTTACGGCACCATCGACGGACGACTTGTCTATATCTTCGCACAGGACTTTACGGTGAATGCCGGCTCGCTCTCCGAGACGCTGGCTCAGAAGATCTGCAAGGTGATGGACTTGGCCATGAAGATGGGGGCTCCCGTCATCGGTATCAACGACTCGGGCGGCGCACGTATTCAGGAAGGCGTCAACGCCCTTGCTGGCTATGCCGAGATTTTCGAGCGTAACATCCTTGCCAGCGGTGTCATTCCGCAGATTAGCGGTATCTTCGGCCCTTGCGCGGGCGGAGCTGTCTATAGTCCTGCGCTGACGGACTTCACGCTGATGATGGAGAATACGTCCTATATGTTCCTCACCGGCCCTGCTGTCGTGAAGACGGTGTTGGGCGAAGTGGTTACTCAGGAGCAGCTGGGCGGTGCCAGCGTGCACAGCACCAAAAGTGGTGTCACTCACTTTACCGCCAGCACGGAGGAGGAGGCTCTTGCGATGATTCGCAAACTGCTCTCCTACATCCCGCAGAACTACAAGGAGAAGACTCCCATCATCCCCTGCGATGACCCCATCGATCGTTGTGACGATTATCTCAACGAGATTATTCCCGACAATCCCAATGCCCCCTACGATATGTACGAGGTCATCAGCGCTATTGTCGATAACGGCGAGTTCTTCGAGGTGCAACCCAACTATGCCAAGAATATTATTGTCGGTTTCGCCCGTTTCAACGGCGAGAGTGTAGGCGTGGTTGCCAACCAGCCGAAGCAGCTTGCTGGTGTGCTCGACTGCAACGCCAGCCGCAAGGGCGCTCGCTTCGTCCGCTTCTGCGACGCCTTCAATATCCCCATCGTTACGCTGGTTGACGTTCCCGGCTTCCTCCCTGGTACGGGTCAGGAGTACAATGCCGTCATCCTTCATGGCGCCAAGCTGCTTTACGCCTTCGGCGAGTGCACAGTACCCAAGGTGACGGTCACCCTGCGCAAGTCGTACGGCGGTAGTCACATCGTGATGAGCTGCAAGCAGCTGCGTGGCGACATGAACTACGCTTGGCCGTCAGCTGAGATTGCCGTCATGGGTGCCAGCGGTGCCGCAAGCGTCCTCTATGCTAAGGAGGCAAAGGCCCTCAAGGACGAAGGCAAGGATGATGAGGCAAAGGCATTCATCGCCGAGAAGGAGAAGGAATATACTGATCTCTTTGCCAATCCTTACAACGCTGCCCAGTATGGCTACATCGACGATGTCATCGAGCCGCGCAACACGCGCTTCCGCATCATCCGCGCCCTCGACCAGCTGCGCGACAAGAGGCTTTCATTGCCCGACAAGAAGCATGGCAACATTCCTTTGTAACACCCGCAAACAGAGAAACGCACTATGGTTTTAGCAACAAATTGGTCCGACATGTGGGCCATGACGGGAATCGGTTTCGGTACCGTCTTCGTTATCCTGCTATTGCTGGTGCTGATTCTGGGCATCTTCAATGTGGTTGCAAAGAAGAAGTCCCCAGCACCTGCGGCCTCTGTAAAGCCAGCCCTTGAGGGAAAGAAGACTCCTCTTCTTCCTGAAGGAACGACTGAGGCTGATGACGACCTTGCCGCCGTGGCTACGGCGCTCTGTCTGTACTTTCAGGAGGTGCATGACGAGGAGGCTTACGTCCTCACCATCCATCACCACGAGCATACGGCCTGGCATCCTGAAGGCTATTAATTCTCCGAACATTACTCACCGTTATTAGCAAAAAGAACAATGAAAGATATCAAATTCAAGATTGGCGATAAGAAGTACGAAGCCAGCGTCGTGGAAAAAGAGGATGGCAAAGTGGAAGTAACCGTCAACGGAAAGGCTTATACTGTAGAAGTGGAGCGTGAAGCTCCGAAGGCAAAGCCCGTCAAGGTGCAGGCTCCCGCCGCTCCGAAGGCTGCCGCTGCTGCTCCTGCCGCAGCACCCGCTGCTCCGCAGGCTCCTACCGCAGGTGCCAAGACCGTCAACGCCCCGCTGCCTGGCAACATCGTGAAGGTGACGGCAACTGTTGGACAGGCTGTTAAGCCCGGCGACGTCCTCGTCGTCATGGAAGCCATGAAGATGGAGAACAACATCGTGGCCGAATCCGAAGGTTCCGTCAGCCGCATCCTCGTACAGGTCGGACAAACTGTACAGAGCGGCGATGCCCTCGTTGAAATCGCATAACCCATTCCGATAGAAAGACATTACAGAAACATGAAACGTGCAATTAAACTACTGACGTCATTCGTTCTGATGATGCTTGTCGCTGTGCCGACCTTTGCCCAGGACTTCAATGCTGGAGAGACGCTGGGCAAGTTCGTCCGCGAAATGGGTTTCCTGCAGTTCTTCAGCGGTATGGGTTGGGGAAATGCCGTGATGATTGTCATCGCCTGCTTTTTCCTCTATCTTGCCATCGTAAAGAAGTACGAACCTCTGCTCCTGTTGCCCATTGCCTTCGGTATGCTGCTCAGCAATATCCCTGGCGCAGGCATGTTCCACACCTCCATGTGGAACGATGAGTTCCTGAATCCCGACAGCCCCTTCTTCCATAGCTACCGCCATGTGGTGGCTGAGGGAGGTTTGCTCGATGTACTCTACATCGGTGTTAAGCTCGGCGTCTATCCCTGCCTTATCTTTATCGGCGTGGGTGCTATGACCGACTTTGGCCCACTCATTGCCAACCCGAAGAGTCTGCTGCTTGGTGCTGCTGCCCAGCTGGGTATTTTCATCGCTTTCCTTGGTGCTTATGGCCTCGGTTTCACTCCTGCTGAAGCTGGCTCCATCGGTATCATTGGTGGTGCCGATGGTCCTACGTCCATCTTCCTCACCTCGAAGTTGGCTCCGCATCTCCTCGGCCCTATTGCCTTGGCTGCCTACAGCTACATGGCTCTTGTGCCGGTTATCCAGCCGCCCATCATGAAGCTGCTTACCACAAAGGAGGAACGCAAGATTAAGATGAAACAGCTTCGTCCCGTCAGCAAGACCGAGAAGATTATCTTCCCCATTGTTGTTGCTGTCGTCGTCAGCCTTATTCTGCCTTCCGCTTCAACGCTTATCGGCTGCCTTATGCTGGGCAACTTGATGAAGGAATGCGGCGTCGTGGAGCGTCTGAGCAAGGCTGCCCAAAACGAGTTGAACAACATCGTGGTTATCTTCCTTGGCCTTTCCGTTGGTGCTACGGCTACCGCAGAAACGTTTATCTCGTTGAAGACTCTCGGCATCATCGTCATGGGTGTCACAGCCTTTGCTGTGGGTACCGCTGGTGGTGTACTGCTTGCTAAGTTGATGAATGTGTTCTCGAAGGAGAAGGTCAACCCGCTTATCGGCTCCGCTGGTGTGAGCGCCGTGCCTATGGCTGCCCGCGTTAGTCAGTCGGAAGGCCAGAAGGCTGACCCCACCAATTTCCTGCTCATGCACGCCATGGGTCCGAATGTGGCGGGTGTCATTGGTTCAGCTGTTGCCGCAGGCATCCTGCTGAATATGCTGGGATAATTCTTTTTGATTCTGAAAAAGTCAGCGGGCGCTTCCAAAGAAGCGCCCGCTGATTATTTTATGGCACGATGAAGTTCAGAAACTCCGGCATGAGCGTTATTTCCAGCGGACAACTATAATTTAGTTTCTTGCCATCGACGCAAATGCTGGCATTCTGAGCATCGAAGATAACCACCTTCTTCGTGCGGAACGGGCGCACTTGCTGGTGGTTGAGCAGACGTCCCTTGAGCAGCATACGCAATCCCTGTACCATCTGCCAGAACTTCGGGCGGTAGATGACGGAGACGTCCAGCCAGCCGTTGTAGGGTACGGCGCTGGGGGTCATGCCGTAGCCGCGTGAATTGCCCACGCAAAGGGTCATGATGGTTTCGTTCACGACTTCTTCGTTTACCTTGAAGTGCATCTTGTAGAGCTTTCGTTCGACAAAAAGCCGAATCATGCTGATGATATAGGTGGGGTTGCTCTTTCCCCAGAACTCCTTGCAGAAATCGCTGATTTCGATGGCACGCGCTCCAAGACCGATGTTGACGGCCATCAGGAAGTAGCGCTTCACCAGTTCTTCGCCATTCATGAACGAGCAGTAGCCAATGTCGATTCGGCGTCGGTTGCCCTTGATGATGCAGTCGATAGCCTTCTTGTATTCATCGACGCCCAGTCCCCAGAAGCTGGCAAAGTCGTTGCCCACACCGTTGGCAATAATGGCGAGGGAGATGTCGTCGAGATTCTCAACAGACGATGTCATAATGCCGTTGAGCGCCTCGTTGACAGCACGGTCGCCACCCACGATGACGATGATCTTGTAGCCGTTGTCAACGAGCATTCGCGCCAGCCGTTCCACCGAGCCGTAGTCCTCCGACTGCACGTAGTCGTATTGTACCCCGCGCTGGTCGAGCACGTTCTTTATCTGATACCATCGTCGGGATTGCTTCTTCACCCCGGCCATAGGCACATAGATGATGCCCCAGCGTTCTGTCATTCCATTCGTATTATCGTCCATATCGTCTTTCTTAATTCCTTATTCCTAATTCCATGATTCTCTCAACCTTTTCTTCCGTGGGGAGGGCATAGTCAATCCACGTGATGGAGATGCCGCGGCGCTCCATACCCCGGAACCAGGTCATCTGGCGTTTGGCAAACTGGTGGATGGATGTTTCCAATTGAGAAACCATCTCGTCATATGTCAGCTGCCCAAGGATGTACTGCGTCAGATACTTGTATTCCAATCCGTAGTAGATGAGGTCTTCGGGATTAATGCCTTCGTTTATAAGTCGTCGTACCTCGTCCACCATACCCTCGTCCAGCCGTTGGCGCAGCCGCTTTGAGATTCGTTCGCGTCGCACCTCGCGGGGAATGTCAATGCCCACTACGAGGCTGCGAGTCTGGGGAAACTCGTCGTCCTCGGCAGGGTGGGAGGCGTAGTATGCTTCAATCTCTATCCCGCGAATGGCACGCTTTACGGTATCGACGTCTGAAGTGTTGTGGAGTTTCTTATACCTTTTTAAAATAGCCGTCAGCTCATCCAGCGACTTTCCTTCCAGCTCGCGGCGCAGCGTCTCGTTCACGGGTACTTTCACCAGCCGGAAACCCCTCAGCACAGCTTCCACGTACATTCCGGTACCGCCGCAGAGCACAGGTGTCTGCCCTTTAGCCCGTAGCTGTTCATAGACAGCAAGGAAGTCGCGCTGAAACTCATATACGTTATACTTATATCCCGGTTCGCAGATGTCAATCAGGTACGATGGTACCTCACGTCCGTCTGCCAGCACATAGTCCGCCTTGTCCTTTCCCGTGCCCAAGTCCATACGGCGATAAACCTGTCGGCTGTCGGCGCTGATGACGCCTGTGCCCAGCTTGTCTGCCAGACGGACAGCCAAAGCAGTCTTGCCGCAGGCAGTAGGCCCAACGATGGTGATAAGGTCGAATGCTGACATTTTGCTTTTTTTCGGGATTCCGATTGCAAATATACATGATTTTTCTTTCACTTTACACATGGAATGCTTATTTTTGCAGAAAATTATAAAATTACATGTCCCTTATCAACTATCATTCCGTCGATATCCATCAACAGGAAGCGATTGTACTTGAGGATGTCAACCTCGAAATCGGGAGCGGCGAGTTCGTCTACCTCATTGGTCCGGTAGGCTCGGGCAAATCCAGCCTGTTGAAAACCATGTATGCCGAGCTCGACATCCACAGCGGTCAGGCCGAGGTACTGGGTTACGACATGCTCCATATCCGCCGCAGTCAGATTCCTGCTCTCCGCAAGCGTATCGGCATTGTATTTCAGGACTTCCAGTTGCTTATTGACCGTAACGTACACGATAACCTCGACTTCGTTCTCCGTGCTACGGGGTGGCGTGAACGTACTGCCCGCGAGCAGCGCATAGGCGAAGTGCTCCTCCAAGTGGGCATGGACACCAAGGGCTACAAGATGCCCCACGAACTCTCTGGCGGCGAGCAGCAGCGCATCGTCATCGCTCGCGCCATCCTCAACACCCCCGACATTATTCTTGCCGACGAACCCACGGGTAATCTCGATACAGAGACGGCAGCCAACATCGTGGAGTTGCTCCGTAGCATCCGCGACATGGGCAGTACTGTCGTCATGACTACGCACAACCTTGCCCTGCTTGATGCCTATCCCGCTCGCGCCTGCCGTTGCGAAAACCATCGTTTCTCTGAGTTATGATGTTGTACTATCTCCTTGCCGCCGTCGGCCTGCTGTTCGTCATTCAGCTCCTCTATTTGTTCCTGCTCTACAACGCTCCTGCGAGGCTATGGGGCAAAAAGACTACGGACTGCCCTTCAGCGGAGAATCTCCCCCGTCTTTCGCTCATCATCACGACTTCCAATCAGGATTACCTGTTGCAGAAGAACCTCCCTGCTGTGTTGGAGCAAGATTATCCCGACTTCGAGGTTGTCGTGGTGGATGACAATTCCACGGATGAGACAGCCGACATCCTCCAGCAGCTGCAGAACCGCTATCCCCATCTGCGCACTACCTTCGTGCCGCCCACTTCGCGGCGTATCAGCCATCGTAAACTTGCCCTCACGCTGGGCATTAAGGCTGCTACGGGCGATTGGCTGGCCTTTACCGATGCTGATTGCCATCCTGCCACCAACCAATGGTTGCGTAGCTTGACAGCAGAAATCGTCAATTCTTCATCGTCAACGAATAAAAACGCTGCTGAAGCCGTCATCGGCTATACCGGCTACGAGCATAGTCGTGGTCTTGCTGCCCTGCTGCGCCGTTTCGATACCCAACTTCGTGGCCTTCGTCTCCTTGGCCTCGCTGCTCACGGCAAGGCTCACATGGCCTACGGTACCAACCTGCTTTATCGGCGCAGCATCTTCTTCGATGCCAAGGGTTATTCCTCCCATCTGAATCTTGAGCGGGGCGACGACGATATCTTTGTGAACGAAAACATCCCGCCCCGCAGCATTCGTGCTGCCGTTAGCCCCGACGCTGCTGTCCTCTGTACCGACACAACCCGTCGCCATTGGCGCTTGGAGCGTATGGGCCGTATAGCCACTCGCCGTCACTTGCATGGTATCCAGCGGCTTGTGCTGGGCTTCGATACCCTGTCGCGCATACTCTACATCGTAGCCTCCCTTGCTGTCATCGCCATCGCCATCGTTTTCAAGGCTTCCGTCAGCTTATGGTGGATATTCCTCGTAGCCGTCTTTGTCCTTTTGGCCATCCGCTACGCACTCAGTTGGATGGTGTGGAACCGCTCCGCCCGCGCTATAGGCGACACCCCTTACGGCCCAGCCATCCCTCTGCTTGAATGTCTCCATCCCTTCTGGGAACTCGGCCTTCGCCTGCGCTATCTCTTCACCTCCAAGCAACGCTACCGCCGCAAACAAATCTGACTCAAGGAAAGACCATTATTCACGTCCAAATTATCAAATACCTCTATTCTTTTTTGTTTTTTATTATAATTCATTTTATCTTTGTCGGCAAGTTATAGATATGATGTAATATAATTATGAAGAAAGAACAAACCATCGACACATATCGTTTGACAAGCATGGAAGAGCCTACAGAGGAAATGCTGTCGCAACTGATGAAGGAAGCAGCAGAGGATGCTAAGCGCAGAAACAAAGAGGCAACCGCTCGTTTCTTCGGCCAATTGAAACAGGATGCTCAAAATATTTCGCTTGCATGGTAATTGCTGCTCATAAGCCTGTACTGATTGTTATTGCTGGGCCTAATGGTTCAGGAAAGACGACTATTACTTCAAAAATCCTACACCACCAATGGATGGAGAATGCTGTCTACATTAATCCTGACCAGATAGCTAGAGACAAATTCGGGGATTGGAATTCTGTAGAAGCCGTGATGCAGTCTGTAAAGTACTGCGAGCAGTTACGCGAAAAATGCCTTCAAGAACGTAAAAGTCTGATTTTTGAAACTGTTTTATCTGCCGAAGATAAAGTAGATTACATACGTCGTGCAAAAAAGGCGGGTTACTTTATCCGCATTTTTTTCGTTTCCACCAGTCATCCTTCCATCAATGCCTCTCGTATTGCACGTCGTGTAATGGAAGGTGGGCACGATGTTCCAATAACGAAAGTCATTTCTCGCTACAATAAGTCTATCCTCAATTGTAGGCGAGTGAGCGGCATCGCTGACCGTACCTATATTTATGACAATTCTGTTGATGATCAGGAGGCTCGTCTGCTATTTCGTTTGGTTGATGGCAGATTATTTAAGCAATACGTAGATGATATTCCTGATTGGGCAAAAACAATCATTGAAGAGTATAATTAGTATTTCAAATCCAATAGCTTTCCAAACCAAATTAGAACAGCCTATGAGATAAAGACAAAAAGACGTACATAAAAGAAGCGTCCACTTCGATTCTTGTTTTCAGAAAAATCGGCAAATTTAATGAAACACACAAGAGTAAAAGCAGGGATGCTCACGCGTTGCGTGTTTTTTTACTCGAAAAAAGCAGTTGGCGTTTGCCGATTCCTCCGAAACATAGACGAAGATTAGATCACGTTTTCTTTCGTGCGTTTTTCAAGCCAGAAATCAAGATAATTATAAACCAATTAAAAAGATATCATGAAAAAGTATTATATTCTTTTAACTTTTTTGATGCTCATGCCATTGTGTGTATGGGCAGGTCCTGTTGACGTTGAGACCGCACGGCAGCAAGCTGCCATGTTTTTCAATCAACAACCATCAGCACAGGGTGGACGCAGAGTGGCCGCGGCACAACAAATGCAGCTTCTGCATGTACAACGGGAAACGCCTCAGGAGGCACCGTTGCTTTATGTTTTTGGACAAGAAGCGGGTGAAGGCTATGTTGTCATATCAGGCGATGATGCAGCCTCATCATCCGTGCTGGGTTATTCACGGACAGGTTCATTTAATGCCGACAGCATCCCTTGTAATCTCCGTTTTTGGTTGGATGAATACGGACGACAATTAGCACATGCCAGAAAAAGCCATGCTTTGCATAGAGGTGCTGAAGAAAAAAACTCAAGAGAGCCTATCTCTCCCCTAACAACCTCGAAATGGCATCAGCATGCGCCCTTTAACAATTTATGCCCAATGGAGTCTCCAGATATTGAATATGAAGCACGATGTTCTACTGGCTGTGTCGCCACTGCATTGGCGCAAATCATGTATTATCACAAATGGCCTGAACAGGGCAGGGGCAGCCACTCTTACGACTGGGAATGGCATGATCAAACAATTACAGCAGATTTTGGCGCCACTACTTATCAGTGGGACAAAATGAAAGATACATATAGTTGCGATGACGACGACCCTGATGATGCGGTTGCAACCTTGATGTATCATTGTGGCGTGGCACTTGATACACATTATTATATCGATGGCAGTGCGGTGAAACTGGATGGTTTTGAAGAAAAAATGATTCAAGCATTGTGCAATTATTTTAATTATTTCTATTCTCCAACTGAAGCCCAGGTAGATAAGATAGGAACAGCAGCAATTGAAAATATTCTCTACGACGAATTATCTGCACAGCGCCCTGTATTGGTTGTGGGAGGAAGTGACACATATCACGCCTTCATCTGTGACGGCTATGAAGAAGGCTATTTCCATTTTAACTATGGATGGGGAGGCGATTACGATAACTATTTTCTTTTGTCTGCTATCAAACCTTTTTCCAATTATGATTTCAGTCCTAATGTTAGAATCATTTATGGAATTCAGAAACCGGAAAATGAGAACAGATTCGAAATAGACAATGTCCTTTATGAACTTTATCCAGAAGGCACGGCTCTCCTTGTACATGGAGATCCAGAGGGAGAGTATGAAATACCAAGTCTTATACAATTGAATGGGCAAAGCTACAAAGTAACAGCAATTGGTGACAGGGCTTATACTCATTGTAAGAATGTGACATCTGTAATTATTCCTAATAGTGTTACATCCATCGGCAATGCAGCTTTCAAGGAATGTAGTATAAATTCCGTTACTATCCCTAATAGTGTTACATCCATCGGGGGTGCTGCTTTTGCAGGCTCCCCCCTGTATTCCATCACCATCCCAGAAAGCATCACATCCATCGACTATGATGTCTTTCGTGATTGTTGGTTATTGGATAACGTCACTATTCCCAATAGCGTCACATCCATTGGAAATAATGCGTTCAATGGTTGCTATAATATGTGGTCAGTAACCATTCCCAATAGTGTCACAACCATTGGGGACGGAGCGTTCGGTGGCACCAGCTTAACCACCCTTACTATTCCTAATAGTGTCACATACATTGGCGATGGTGCTTTCGGTGGCATCAACCAAGATCGTGGAGGCTTGGGTTCCATTCAGGTTGAAAAAGGCAATCCTGTTTATGACTCGCGTGAGGACTGCAATGCTATCATTGAAACTGCCAACAATAAGTTAATCTTTGGATGTAAAAAATCTTTTATTCCTAATAGTGTCACGTCCATCGGTGACGGGGCTTTTGGCTATTGTTTGGGCTTGACCTCCATGACCATCCCAGATGGCGTTACGTCTATCGGCAATGGAGCCTTCTGCCAATGTGAAAATTTGACCTCTATAAATATTCCTGATGGTGTGGAAGCTATTGGTGATTGGACTTTTACATGGTGTCCCTTAACATCCATAACCATTCCTGAAAGTGTGACTACGATTGGAGAATATTCTTTCTGGGGTTGTGAAAAATTGACATCTGTGACTATCCCTAATAGCGTTATATCTATCGGCGATTTTGCTTTCACTTACTGCTATGGTTTGACTTCCGTAGTCCTCTCAAATAGTCTGACAAAACTAAGCGGTGCTCTTTTCGATGGGTGTGGTTTGACCTCCGTGACCATCCCAGATGGCGTAACGTTTATTGACGATATGGCATTCTCCAGTTGCAGTCGTTTAACCTCCATA
Source organism: uncultured Bacteroidales bacterium (assembly GCA_947303715.1). Classification (GTDB taxonomy): domain Bacteria; phylum Bacteroidota; class Bacteroidia; order Bacteroidales; family Bacteroidaceae; genus UBA1189. Next base: position 19,915 of record CAMYYY010000048.1, read on the forward strand.
CATATTCCCAATAGCGTTACAACTATCGGATCTTGGGCGTTCAACTGTTGTCCAAATTTGACCTCCGTAACCATTCCCAATAGTGTTACATTCATTGATGTTCAGGCTTTCGAAGAGTGTGGCTTAACCTCAATAGTCATTCCCAATAGCATCACCTCTATCTCTGCATATACTTTTCTTAACTGTACAAATTTAACCTCCGTAACTATTCCCAGTAACGTGACGTCCATAGGAGCGAGTGCTTTCTGGAACTGCACCAGCCTGAAAGATGTTTACTGTGCGGGCGATGTGCCAAACATGGCCCATTTTAATGCATTTACTGACGTAAACTTGGAAAACGTGACTCTCCATGTTCCTGCCGACCACATCGAGGCTTATAAATCAGCAGAGTATTGGAGAGACTTTGGTCATATCGTGGTCGATCCTTTTGTCATTACGGCCAAGGATTATTCGAGGTTTTACGGTGAGGCCAACCCGACGCTTGAATGTTATGTGCGCGGTGGCGAAATGACGGGTATACCCGAAATCACTTGCGAGGCGACTGAAACCTCTCCAGTTGGCACGTATGAAATCGTTATGAAGCAGGGCACAATCGAAGAGCCAGACGCTTCCTTAGCCAATGGCATGCTGACGATAGAGCCGGCTCCGCTAACGATATCAACAGGAACTTACACGATAAAGCAGGGAGATCCCATGCCAGAGTTTACTTTAACGTACGATGGCTTTATGAACGGCGAAATGGCTGATGTTTTGACGACACAACCGATCATCACCTGTGAGGCCAGCGAGACCTGTGAACCTGGCGAATACCCAATCATCATATCTGGTGCCGAGGCGCAGAATTACGCCATCTGCTATGTGGCAGGAAAGGTTATTGTGATAGAACGGCCCAGCCACACACTGACGTATATGGTGGATGGTATGCCTTATAAAACACTCTCAATAAGAGAGGATGATACCATCACGCCAGAGCCTATGCCCACAAAAGAGGGCTACGTTTTCTTGGGTTGGAGCGAGATACCGGAAACCATGCCAAATAGCGACGTTGAGGTAACTGGAGCCTTTTATCTATATGGTGATGTGAACATCGATAGTGAAGTGGACTTATTGGATGTAGTGGATATCGCTCGATTTGTGGTAGGAACACCTGCAGGGAGCTTTATGGAAGTTCTTGCGGATTTGAATCAGGATAATAACGTCAATGTTACGGATGCCGTGGTACTAGTCAATGAGATTGCGGGTGACCAAAGCTTTGCAATGGGAATGAGGATGAACGCATTGAATGATGGCTACGACTATGGGTCTTGTTGTCTGGAACTGCAAAGCAGTGAGGGCAGAACCCTCTCCTTGCACCTGAATGGTGAAGCCGATTTCACCGCATTCCAGTTTATAATGGATGTACCCGAGAATGATGACGTTTCTGCCATACTCTTAAATAGTGTACGCAAAAATGGGCATCAGCTTTTGTATAATAAGATGGAAAATGGCTGTTATCGCGTAGTGGTGCTATCGCTTACGAACAACAGATTTATCGGAAACGAGGGCGAGCTGCTTAGCATCGGCTTCAACGGTCAGATTTCGGATGACATTTGTTTACGCGATATTCTTTTTGTAACTTCTGACGGAATAGGTGTCTCCTTCAAAAATCTCCATCTAAATGGAACTTCAACACATATTGAAGAACAGTTGAACAGAACTGTTGACAACAATCAGGTATATGACTTGCAGGGACGCCATCATTCGTCCACGAAGCGTGGCATCAACGTCGTCAACGGCAAGAAGGTAGTAATCAAATAAGTGTGTGCTAACAGGAAAACAAAAGATTAAGGTAATAGATCATGAAAAAGATTGCATCCTTTATTTTGGCTGCCCTTTGTAGCACCTTTGTTATCTATGCAGAGCGAATTGGTGTTGAAAACATCGCTATAAAACCTGGTGAGACAGCACAAGTAGATATCGCTTTAAGCAATGAACGAATAAATCTCGTAGCTTTCCAGATGGATTTCGTTCTGCCAGATGGCATTAGCATCAATAAGTCGGAATGTCGGCTCTCTGCGCGTATTGTTGACGAAGAGCAAACTCTGACGGTTGGTAAGCTGGAATCAGGTGCCATTCGCTTGACTTCTACTTCACTTGCTTTGACGCCCATTCGCGAAACTAACGGTACTTTGATTACTCTTAGCCTTACAGCTGAAAAAAGTTTTGTAAATGGCCAAATCGTAATTGAAAACATTCGTTTGATTACCAGTGATTCGGAAAGAATTGTGGCAGAGGATGTTTCCTTTACCATCAAATCCTTGCATCAATTAGTATATGAGTTAGACGGGAAGGAATACAAAACCTTCGAGCTGGAGTATGGCGCAGTCATCACATCTGAGGATGAACCTTCGAAGGAGGGCTATACCTTTTCGGGTTGGAGCGAGATTCCAGAGATTATGCCTGCCCATGACGTGACCGTGAAAGGCTCGTTTACTGTCAACACGTATAAGCTGACGTACGAATTGGACGGGAAGGAGTACAAGATCTTCGAGATGGAGTACGGCGCAGCCATTTCTCCCGAAGATAACCCGTCGAAAGAGGGTTATACTTTCTCCGGCTGGAGCGATGTTCCCGAGACGATGCCTGACCACGACGTGACGGTAACAGGAACGTTTTCTGTCAACACGTACAAGCTGACGTACGAATTGGACGGGAAGGAGTACAAGATCTTCGAGCTGGAGTATGGCGCATCCATTACCCCTGAAGACAATCCTTCGAAAGAAGGCTATACCTTCTCAGGTTGGAGCGAGATTCCAGAAGTTATGCCCGCCCACGATGTGACGGTGAAGGGAACGTTTACTGTCAACAAATACAAGCTGACGTACGAGCTGGACGGTGAGGAGTACAAGACCTTCGAGCTGGAGTACGGTGCAGCCATCACATCCGAGGAAGAACCTTCGAAGGAAGGCTACACCTTCTCTGGCTGGAGCGAGATTCCTGAGACGATGCCTGCCCGTGATGTGACGGTGAAGGGAACGTTTACGGTCAACACATATAGACTGACGTATGAGTTGGATGGCAAAGAGTATAAAACGTATGAGATAGATTACGGTACAGCAATCACTCCAGAGATACCGACGAAGGAGGGTTATACCTTCTCCGGCTGGAATGATATTCCCGAGACGATGCCTGCCCACGACGTGACGGTTAAAGGTTCGTTTACGATTAACACGTATAAGCTGACGTACGAGTTAGACGGAAAGGAGTACAAAACCTTCGAATTGGAGTACGGTGCAGCCATCGCACCCGAGACGGAACTTTCGAAAGAGGGCTATTCTTTCTCTGGCTGGAGTGAAATCCCTGAGACGGTGCCCGCCCACGATGTGACGGTGAAGGGAACATTTACCGTCAACAAGTATAAGCTGACGTATGAGATAGACGGGAAAGAGTACAAGGTGTATGAGATGGAGTATGGCGCAACCATTACCCCTGAAGACAATCCTTCGAAAGAAGGCTATACCTTTTCGGGTTGGGGCGAGATTCCAGAGGTTATGCCTGCCCACGACGTGACCGTGAAGGGCACGTTTGCCGTCAACACATATAAACTTACGTATGAGTTGGACGGGAAGAAATACAAGACCTTCGATCTGGAGTATGGTACAGCTATCATTCCCGAGAACGAGCCGACGAAGGAGGGCTACTCTTTCTCTGGCTGGAGCGATATTCCCGAAACGATGCCTGCCCACGATGTGACGGTGAAGGGAACGTTTACCGTCAACAAGTATAAGCTGACGTACGAGTTAGACGGGAAGGAGTACAAGACCTTCGAGCTGGAGTACGGCGCAGCCATCACACCTGAGAACGAGCCGACAAAAGAAGGCTACACCTTTTCCGGCTGGAGCGTTATTCCCGAGACGATGCCTGCACACGACGTGACGGTGAAAGGCTCGTTTACGATTAACACGTATAAGCTGACGTAAGAGTTGGAAGGCAAAAAGTACAAAAAGAATGAGCTAGATTACGGTACAGCCATCACACCCGAGAACGAGCCGACAAAGGAGGGATATACTTTCTCCGGCTGGAGCGTTATTCCCGAGACGATGCCTGCCCACGATGTGACGGTGAAGGGAACGTTTACCGTCAACACGTACAAGCTGAGCTATTTCGTTGATGAAAAAGAATTCAAATCGTATGAAGTTGAGTATGGCACAACCATTTCTCCTGAAGATAACCCGACGAAAGAAGGCTACACATTCTCCGGCTGGAGCGATATCCCTGAGACGATGCCCGCCCACGACGTGATCGTGAAAGGCTCGTTTACCGTCAACACATATAGACTGACGTATGAATTGGATGGCAAAGAGTATAAAACGTATGAGATAGATTACGGTACAGCAATCACTCCAGAGATACCGATGAAGGAGGGTTACACCTTCTCCGGCTGGAGTGATCTTCCTGAGACGATGCCTGCCCACGACGTGACGGTTACAGGCTCGTTCACGATTAACACGTATAAACTGATGTATGAGTTAGACGGGAAGGAATACAAGACGTATGAGATAGAGTACGGCTCAGTTATTACACCCGAGAACGAGCCGACAAAAGAGGGCTACACCTTCTCTGGCTGGAGCGAGATTCCTGAATCAATGCCAGCGCATGATGTGACGGTGAAGGGAACGTTTATCGTCAACACATACAAGCTGATGTACGAGCTGGACGGGAACGAATACAAGACGTATGAGATAGAGTACGGCTCAGTTATTACACCCGAGAACGAGC
>CAMYYY010000049.1 GCA_947303715.1 uncultured Bacteroidales bacterium
TCAACCACATCAGGAAATAAGCAAAAAACTGTCAACCGAAATCAGGAAAAGACAGAGGTTCGAGGCAAATATGCGCGAAATAATGTCGGTGAACGGCACAGCCATACAGGTGGCGAACTGGGTGAGCAGTTCTACAAGCACATTGCTGATGTAATGCCAAACAAGAAAGAACGATACGGCCCCGCCAACCACGTAGGCATCTACGCCTATAGGCTGAAAGCGGCCAACGACTACTTGGAGAAAGCAAAGGCCGGCGACAGCGAAACGGTAACAACCAAGACGGACTTCCTGCAAAGCTCGGACTAGACCGACAGCGGACGTGCCAGCGGCTACTACGCAAAACCACTTGAAATGTTTGCCCGCGCGTTTAAGACGTATCTGGCGTATAAGATGGCAGATACCAAGCGCAGCTCGGACTATTTGGCGTATAAAAATCGGACATCTTCAAGTAGCTGTTTGACTTCACCGCCTATCCCGAAATAGAAAAATATGCCGAACTGACCAAGCTGTTTGACAAGCTCTTTGAGACGCTGGACGAGAATGCAAGCGAGAAGACGGGAAAAGTGGCGTTGTTCCAAAAGGTTGATAGATCTGTGCTAGATGAGGCTGTTACAAAAGAGGAGGCCGAGCTGCGCGACGGGCTTGAAACCCTGTTGAGGGATACAGGATTGGATGTGATAATGGATGCCGATGAAGGACTGCGGGTATTGAAAAATGAAGGAGATAAAAAAGTAAACAGGCAAGAAAAAAGGAATATGACCTCAACTGAAAAAGGTTGTCATTTCTTTTTTGCCTCCTGAAATGACAACCGTTTTCTATTCTAAATCAGCACTAACGCGGAGAAAAGACTTTATATGCCGAGGGCGGTCTTCCAGGAGGAATAGTCGGCACCAGCGGGATAGGTAAGGCGGACAGTGGAAGGGGGTATGCCGATGAAGACGTCGTCTTCAAGATGGGGAGCTGTTGAGGCATGACAGTCAATATGGTGCAGGGCTGTACAGAATTCAAAGGCTTCCATGCCAACGTCAGTGAGCGTGGAGGGAAGCGTGACGGTTTTCAAGGCAGAACAGTCATGGAAAGCGTACAAATTGATATGGGTAACACCTTCGGGGATGTTGATTTCCTCCAAAGAATGGCAATTGGAAAAGGCTGACATGCCTATTGAATTCAACCCTTCGGGCAGGTCGATGTGGGTAAGGGCTTCACACTCGGCAAAAGCATAGGCTTTTATATAAGTGATGTCACCTAGAATAGTACAAAAACGGAGGTTGGAACAGTAGCAGAACAATTCGTCCTCAATACTGGTTATTCCACGCGGCAGTACGATTTCCTGCAAATGGCTGCATCCCCAAAAGGCCGTACGGCCGATGCTGGTGAGCCCTTCAGGCAAGACAATCGCCGTCAAGGCTGAACAAAGGTCGAAGGTGTAGTTTCCAATGGACGTACAGCTTTTAGGCAAGCTGACGGAAGCCAAAAGCGGACAATCGCGGAAAGCACAGTCGCCGATATGAGTAATGCCCTCCCCTATTATCACGCTGCGCAGGCTGTCGCGATACTCTAACCAAGCCTCTGGTGTGCCGCCTCGGCGAAAGTCTTTCATGCGGCCATTACCTGAAATGGTGAGTTCCCAGGTTGTCATGTCAAGTGTCCACGACAAGGTGTCATTGTCAGAGACAAGGATATCGGACACCAATTCATGAGGAGGCTCGGACACACCTTTCCGAAGAAGGAACCCCAACCCCACGCCTATCAGAATTGCCAAGGAAGCAATAGCCAGCACAAGAGCCGGATTCTTTTTCCATCTATTATCTTTTATTTCCTCCTGCAAGACCGTTTTAACATTATTTACAGAATCGAAAGCATCGACAGAAACCTTTTCGGATGGAGCAGCAGAAGCCGCTAAACCGTCTGCCTTGGAAACGAAATCCTTCCACCCTGTATAGCCCGCATAGCGAGCCAGATTGGAAAGGGTGTCCTGACGAGGCGAACTGGTGTTTTTTACATGGCCCCAAAGACGCATCAACGTATAGCTGCTGATGTCCTTCCCTGTCGCTTTTTGTATCTCCAACGCCAGCTCGCTGTAATCGACAGGAGATTCGGGTTGACGTCCATAACGCCGCTCAACTTCGGTTTTCAACAGTTGAAGGTAATCCATAAGGGTGAAGAATTAAAAAATTAGGAATGAGAAATTAGGAATGAGGAATTAATACTTGAGGTTGAGGTTATCGCAATCTTCGAAGGCACTATCATCTATTCTTTTCAACGTGGAAGGCAAAGTGACGTGCCGCAGGGCAGTACATCCCTGAAAAGCATATTTACTAATAACTGTCACGCCTTCAGGAATGGCAATCTCCTCCAACGAACGACAATACAGAAAACAAAACTCTCCTATTTTCACCAACGAAGGGGGCAGTGTGACTCTCTTAAGCTCGTAGCAGCGGGCAAAGGTATAGCGGTCCAGCCACGTCACCTCACCAAGGAGCACGCAGGAGCGGAGATGGTAACAATGGGCAAAAGCATCGAAACGAATGGTCTTGACGCCTCCTGGCACTACCACGTCTCTTAGACAGTGACATTCCTTAAAAGCTCCGCTACCAATGGAAGCAAGACTTTCAGGAAGGGTGATATCCTTGATGTTTGAACAATGGTAAAAAGCATTATTACCGATGGAGGTAACCCCCTCGTTGATGATGACACTGCGCAAGCTATCACGATAGACGAGCCATGCCTCTGTAACATCATCGAGAAGAAAATCCCTCATACGACCCCTTCCACCGATAGTCAAGGTCCACGATGCCTCGTCGATTTTCCACATAAGGGTATCACCGCCCTGTACGATGATGCCAAACAACGGCTCTTGCGAAGAAGTTTGCTCTGCCTGACGACTGAAAAACCACAACCCTACACCGAGAAGGACGACAATCGCTACCACATAAGAAAGGCTCTTCGTCCACGTTTGGGAAGCTTTTCGCGTTTTTTGAGCGTCGTCCTTTTCTTCCACTTGATGAGTTTGCGTCTGGGAAAGAAAATCGCCCCATCCAGCATAACCCACATAGCGGGCCAAAATAGAAAGAGTGTTGATAGCAGGATTGCCGTTGTTCTCTACATTCCCAAACAGACGCCTCAGCGTATAGACACTGAGCCGGCTGCCAGTTTGTTGTTCAATGGATGCAGACAATTCCTCAAAATCCGTCTGGCTCCACAGTTCTTTACCATAGCATCGCAGCACCTCTGCCTTTAGCTTGCCTAAATGTTCCACGCTTTTTTCCATGCTGCAAATTTACACATTTTTTCGTCTCGCAATGGCTCGCAAAACACTTTTTCTTTGGTTTGCGAGAGTTTGCGATGAATTGATAAGGGAAAAAGCGGGGTAAAAAGACTAATGATTACCGACACTTTGACAAATGTCTTCGTACGTCATGACTCGGCCAACCAAACAAGTTTGTTGGCACTCGCTGCTCCGCACGTTAATTTTTTGCAAAAGAAAGAGGAATGTTTGGCGATGTGCGAAAATGTGCGTACCTTCGTGGCCAAATTGCATAGTATGGCTGAAAAAGAAGAGAGCATGGTACTGCGGACGGAGAATCTCGTGAAGCGGTATGGAAAGCGAACGGTAGTGAACAATGTCTCCATCAACGTGAAACAAGGAGAGATTGTTGGGTTGCTTGGCCCAAACGGAGCAGGCAAGACCACCACCTTCTACATGACGACTGGCCTTATCGTTGCTAATGGGGGAAGCATCTACCTCAACGACGAGAACATCACGGGCTTTCCTGTTTATAAACGTGCACAAAAGGGCATCGGCTATCTTCCGCAAGAAGCCAGCGTATTCCGCAAGATGACGGTGGAGGACAATATCGGGTCTGTGCTGGAGATGCGAAAAGACATCACACGCGAAGAACAGCGAGAGAAACTGGAGAGCCTGATTGCCGAATTCCACCTTACAAAGGTACGCAAGAACAAGGGCGACCAGCTGTCAGGCGGCGAACGGAGACGAACGGAGATTGCCCGATGCTTGGCTATCGACCCGAAGTTCATCATGTTGGACGAACCCTTTGCGGGTGTGGACCCCATTGCCGTCGAGGACATCCAGCGGATTGTATGGAGCCTGAAATATAAGAACATCGGCATCCTGATTACCGACCATAATGTACAGGAGACGCTCTCTATTACCGACCGAGCCTACCTGCTTTTCGAAGGAAGAATCCTGTTCCAAGGAACACCCGAGGAGCTGTCGCAGAATCCCATCGTATTGGACAAATATCTTGGCAACAGCTTCATCCTACGGAAAAAAGACTTTATGGTAGCACCTGAAGAAGTTAAGAGTTAAGAAAAGAACTATATGCAACACTCCATAAACAAATTCATCTATTTGCTCCTTCTCGTTTCATTCTTTATGACGCTGCCGGCTTTGGCAGGACCGGCAAGGAAAGGCTTTTTCACGCGGACACAACCCGACGGGACAGAAATAAGGCTGCAGTTGGTGGGCGATGAGCTTGCCCATGCTTATGCCACTCCAGACGGAAAGCTCATGCGAAGGGAAACTGACGGCTTCTTCAGAGCTTTCTCAGAGAGTGAAGAAAGAGCCTTTTACAAGTCAGCAAGTCAACGAGTCAACGAGTCAACGAGCCAACGAGGAGGGAGAAGAGCGGCTGCATACCGTATGAACGACTTCCCCAACAAGGGGAACATTCATGGCATTGTGCTTTTGGCAGCCTTTGCTGATGTCCCCTTCAGTACCGACTCAACCAGCATCCACGATTTACTTGCCGCCCGTTATAACGCGGAAAATTATACCGAAGAATTCAACTATGCCTTCTTCAGCCCTGCCTACGGCGACACTTTCCGTGTGGCTGGCACCATCACCGGTAGTGCACGCGACTATTTCCGTGATCAGTCGTTGGGCAAGTTCACCCCCACTTTCGATGTTTTCGGCCCTATCACTCTTGACAACAAACGCATCTACTATGGCGGAAACGAACGGGATGGCAGGGATTGTAATGCCCCAGGTATGATAAAGGACGCCTGCAGGAAAGCGTATGAACTTGGCTTTACCGATTTCTCCTCGTATGACAACAATGGTGACGGCTATGTCGATTACGTCTATGTTGTCTTTGCCGGAAACGACGAGGCGCAATTCGGCCCTGAGGAAAGCGTTTGGTCCCATGCCAATACGCTCTCATCTCCTCTCATGTTGGGTAATATGAAAATAAGCCGGTATGCCTGTTCAAGCGAGTTGCTGATTGATTCGAAGGATATCCCCTACGGCATAGGGACGTTCGTTCACGAATTCAGCCACGTCATTGGCCTGCCAGACTTCTACAACACGGCGCTTAAGAGCGGCGACACAGATTTCTGTCTGGACTATTGGAGCGTGATGGACTATGGGCTCTATTGTCTGGATGGCTACAATCCCGCAGGCTACACCTCATTCGAGCGATATTCCATGGGCTGGATTCCTGCTTATAATCTGAATGAGCCGGAGGACATCACCTTGATGACAACCGACGCCGACCCCGTGATGTACCGCACATTTGTCAATGACGACGACACCACATCATTCTTCGTTTTCGAGAACATTCAGAAGACCAAGTGGAATGCCGACAAGCCCGACTATGGGCTGATGATAAGCGGCGTCAACTACGATGCCTCGGCCTGGACGAGGAACAGGGTGAACATCAACAAAGAGCAACACCGCTATCACATCTTCCCCGCAAACAACGACTACAGCTACAATAACGAAAAGAACCAGCTGTACGGAAAGAGCAATTTTGAGTTTTCCCCAGAATCCACACCAGCCAGCATTACGCAAATGGGCGACACTTTGTGGAAACCAATCACAAACATCACTCGAGAGAAAAACGGCCCTTGCACTTTCCGTTTCATGGGGGGTAACGACGTTGTCTTCCCGTCACCTAACCCGTCGGCGGACGAAATGCCCGAGGAACTCTATCGCGTCAGCGAACACGTCGCCATCGTGCGGTATGCAGGAAGTGTACGCAAAGTGTTTATCCGATAAAAATGCAAAGAAATCATAATACATCACACATCTTTTCTTTTTTTATAGTATCTTTGCGCCCCCAAACGAAGAAAAAACTCAATCTCAATAAACAGAATGGAAATTACATTGCAGAATGTAAGCGACGTACAAGCCAAGCTTACCGTTAAGTTGGCCCTTGCCGACTATGAAGAAAAAGTGAACAAATCGCTCAAGACCTTCCGTCAGAAGGCAAACATCCCCGGCTTCCGTCCGGGCATGGTTCCCATGAGCCTCATCAAGCGCCAATATGGCACCGCCATCAAGGTGGACGAAATCAATAAGGTGCTGCAAGACGCCCTTTACAACTACATCAAGGAGAATAAGCTGGAAGTACTCGGCGAGCCCCTTCCCGATGAAGAGCAACAGAAGAGCATCGACATCGCTAAGCAGGAATACATGGAGTTTGCCTTCGACCTTGCCATCGCCCCGAAGTTCGACGCCACCGTCACGGCCGAGGACGTTATACCTTATTATACTATAAAGGTAACGGATGAGATGGTCGAAAACCAAGTGAAGATGTACACCAATCGCAACGGCCATTACGATAGCGTCGAAAGCTACCAAGCAGGCGACATGGTGAAGGGCATCGTCACCGAATTAGATGCTGATGGCAACCCGAAGGAGGGTGGCATCCGCGCAGAGGATGCTGTCATGCTGCCCGACTACATGAAGGACGAGGAGAGCAAGCACCTCTTCGACGGAGCCAAGAAGGACGACATCATCACCTTCAACCCCCGCAAGGCTTACGACAATAGCGAAGTGGAACTGACCTCATTGCTCAAGATTTCCAAGGAGCAGGCTGCCGACATACAAGGTGACTTCACTTTCCAGATTACCGACATCACCCGTTATACGGAAGGCGAACTAAATCAGGAACTCTTCGACCAGGTGTATGGCGAAGGCAAGGTGAAGGACGAGGCCGACTTCCGTGCCAAGGTGAAAGCCGACATCCAAGCACAGTTCGTTCCCGAAAGCGACTACCGCTTCCTTATCGACGTCCGCGAATACATGATGAACCGCGTGGGCAAGCTGCCCTTTGCCGAGGAGTTGCTTCGCCGCATCCTCATCAACAACCGCGAGGAGAAGAACACGGAGAAGCTGGAGGAAGAATTCCCCAAAACGCTTGAGGAACTGCAGTGGCACCTCATCAAGGAAGAACTCATCAAGAATGCCGACATCAAGATTGAGCAGAAGGACATCACCGACCAAGCTCGCGAAGCCGTCCGTGCCCAGTTTGCCCAATACGGCATGACCTCTGTTCCCGATGACCTGCTGGACAACTACGCCAAGGAAATGCTGCAGAAGAAGGACAGTGTGGAAGGCCTTGCGGGTCGCGCCCTTGACCAGAAGCTCGTTGCCGCTCTCAAAAAAACCGCTAAACTGAAGAAAAAGAGCGTCAGCGTGGAGGACTTCAACAAACTCTTCGAAAAGAAAGAGGGATGAAAGGAGTAAAGAATTAAAGGTTAAAGGTTAAAGGTTAAAGATTAAAGTTAAGACATAATGGACGATTTCCGTAAATATGCTACCAAGCATTTGGGCATCAACAGTCAGGTGCTTGACGACGTCATCCGCTCACAGGCTCAATACCTCAACCCCTATATCCTCGAGGAGCGTCAGCTCAACGTCACGCAGATGGACGTTTTCTCCCGCCTGATGATGGACCGCATCATCTTCCTCGGCACGCCGATTGACGACTACACCGCCAACACCCTGCAGGCTCAGCTGCTTTACCTCGACTCCGTCGATAACTGCAAGGACATTAGCATTTACATCAACAGCCCTGGTGGCAGCGTCCATGCCGGACTCGGCATCTACGACACCATGCAGTTTATCACCAGCGACGTGGCCACCATCTGTACCGGCATGGCGGCCAGCATGGCTGCCGTGTTGCTCGTAGCGGGCAAGGAGGGCAAGCGCTCGGCACTCACCCATAGCCGCGTGATGATTCACCAGCCTATGGGAGGCGCACAGGGACAGGCTAGCGACATCGAAATCACGGCCCGTGAAATCCAGAAACTCAAGAAGGAACTCTATACCATCATCGCCGACCATTCCCACACCCCCTTCGACAAGGTGTGGAACGACAGCGACCGCGACTACTGGATGACCGCTGACGAAGCCAAGGAATACGGCATGATTGACGAGGTGCTTACTCGGAAAAAACAGTAAAAGAACATTACTGTGCCAAGGAAGAAGAACTACTGCAACTTTTGTGGACGGGAAGAGGGCAACGGCCTCATCTTCTTAGCCGGAATCAACGGTTTCATCTGCAGCGAATGTGTCCAGCAGGCCCATCAGGTCTTGCAGGAGATGGCTGAAAATGAGCAGAAGCAGAAGAATCAGTCGCTTAAGAAGGATGAACTGCCCAAGCCTCACGAGATAAAGGAATTTCTCGACCAATACGTCATCGGCCAGGACGAAGCCAAGCGCTACCTCGCCGTCTCAGTCTATAACCATTACAAACGCCTGATGCAGGTCGACAAGGGCGACAGCGTGGAGATTGAGAAGAGCAACATCATCATGGTAGGCCCCACCGGCACAGGCAAGACACTCCTTGCCCGCACCATAGCCAAGATGCTCCGCGTTCCCTTCACCATCGTCGATGCCACCGTCCTCACGGAGGCAGGCTATGTGGGCGAGGACATCGAAAGCATCCTCACCCGTTTGCTCCAAGTGGCAGACTACGACGTAAAAGCTGCCGAACGCGGCATTGTTTTCATCGACGAGATTGACAAGATAGCCCGCAAAAGCGACACGCCCAGCATCACCCGCGACGTCAGCGGCGAGGGCGTACAACAGGGATTGCTTAAGCTGCTCGAGGGAAGCGTCGTCCTCGTTCCCCCACAGGGTGGGCGTAAGCACCCCGAGCAGAAGATGATTCCCGTCAATACGCAGAACATCCTCTTCATCTGCGGAGGCGCCTTCGACGGCATCGAGCGAAAGATAGCCCAGCGCCTCAACACCCACGTCGTTGGCTACGGCAATGTGCAGAATGTGTTCCGGCTCGACAAAGACAACATGCTCCAGTACATTGCACCGCAAGACCTTAAAGCCTACGGACTGATTCCCGAGATTATCGGCCGTATGCCTGTGCTCACCTATCTGGAGCCTCTGTCGCGCGAAGCGCTGCGCAACATCCTCACTGAGCCGAAGAACGCCATCATCAAGCAATACATAAAGCTCTTTGAGATGGACGGCGTGAAGCTCACTTTCGCCCCCGAAGTTTATGACTTCATCATTGACAAAGCCATCGAGTATCGCCTTGGTGCCCGTGGCCTGCGTTCCATCGTTGAGACCATCATGATGGAGGCGATGTTCGACATTCCTTCCACACGGAAAAAGACCTTCAACGTTACGCTTGACTACGCCAAGTCGCAACTTGAAAAGGCAAACCTGAACCGGCTGAAAGCGGAATAGAAGCCTTTCTCCCCCCCTTTTTTTGCCTTGAAAACGGAAAAAATGTGCCCTAGGGTGCATTTTTTTTAAAAAACATTTGCAAGTTTCAAAAGGATGTGCTTAACTTTGAAAAATGAAAGTTAGAAAGTGACGTTTTGAAGACTAAAGAACGACGAAGATGGACGATGCAACCCTGAACGAAGAAACCACGGAGAAGACCCCGAAAAAGGCTACGAGGAAAGCGCCCGCAAAAGCCGAGACAAAGGCTGATGCAGATCCTGAAAAGAAGGCTGCGAAGAAAGCTCCGGCAAAGGCCGAGACAAAGAAAGCTCCTACGAAGGCTAAGACTAAAACCGAGGATGAGGCGAAAGTTAAGGCTAAGGCTGAAACCAAGGCTGAGCCCAAGAAAACGAAGAAAGTCTCAGAGAAAAAGACGAAAGAGGAAAACAAAAAGGTGGTGACACCTGAGGTGCCCCAACCAGCCACGGAGCCTCAGGAGCCAATGCCCCAACCAGCCACGGAGCCTCAGGAGCCGATGCCGCAGCCAGCTGAAGAGCCTCAAGTGCCGGCAGCGGAGCCAGCAGCAGAACCCACGCAACTAAAAACCTACGACCGCGCCTCGCTGTCGAAGCTGCTGAAGAACTATTTCGGCTTCGACACCTTCAAGGGCGATCAGGAAGCCATCATCCAAAATGTCCTCAACGGCAACGACACGTTTGTGCTGATGCCCACCGGCGGCGGCAAGAGCCTCTGCTATCAGCTGCCGTCGCTGCTCATGGACGGCGTAGCCATCGTCATCTCGCCCCTCATCGCCCTGATGAAAAACCAAGTCGATGCCATCCGCAACTACTCCGAGGAGGACGGCGTGGCTCACTTCATCAACTCGTCGCTCAACAAAGCCGCCATCGACCAAGTGAAGGAAGACATCGTCAGCGGCAAGACCAAACTGCTCTACGTCGCCCCCGAATCGCTGACGAAGGAAGAGAACGTCGAATTCCTCCGCACGGTGCACATCTCGTTCTATGCCATCGACGAAGCCCACTGCATCAGCGAATGGGGACACGATTTCCGTCCTGAATACCGCAAGATTCGCCCCATCATCGACCAGATAAGCCGTGCGCCCATCATTGCATTGACGGCCACCGCTACCAACAAGGTGCGCGACGACATCAAGAAAAACCTCGGCATCCCCGATGCCCACGACTTCAAATCGTCCTTCAACCGCCCCAACCTCTACTACGAGGTACGCCCAAAGACCAAGAACGTCGATCGTGACATCATCCGCTTCATTAAAGCGAACGCTGGCAAATCGGGCATCATCTACTGCCTGTCGCGCAAGAAAGTGGAGGAGCTTGCCGAAATCCTCCGCGCCAACGACATCCCCGCCGCTGCCTACCATGCCGGCATGGAGTCTGCCGTCCGCACCCAGACGCAAGACGACTTCCTCATGGAGAAGATTGACGTTATCGTAGCCACCATCGCCTTCGGCATGGGCATCGACAAGCCCGACGTCCGTTACGTCATCCACTACGACATCCCCAAAAGCCTCGAGGGCTACTATCAGGAGACCGGCCGAGCCGGACGCGATGGCGGCGAAGGACAATGCATTGCCTTCTACAGCAGCAAAGACCTCCAGAAACTCGAGAAATTCCTCGAGGGTAAGCCCATTGCCGAGCAGGATATCGGGCGCCAGCTCCTCCAAGAGACTACCGCCTACTGCGAGTCCAGCGTCTGCCGCCGCAAGATGCTGCTCCACTACTTCGGCGAGGACTATCCCGAAGAGAACTGCTGCAATTGCGACAACTGTCTCAAGCCCAAGAAGCGTGTCGAGGCGCAGGACGAGCTTTGCTCTGTCATCGAAGCCGTTCTGGCCGTCAAGGAGAACTTCAAAGCCGACCATATCATCGAGATTCTCATCGGCAAGGAGACCAGCGAGATTGTCGCTCACGGCCACGATGAGTTGGAGATGTTCGGCGTCGGCTCACCCGATGAGGAGAAGATGTGGAGTGCCGTTATCCGTCAAGCCCTTATCGCCGGCTATCTGGCCAAGGATGTGGAAAACTACGGCCTTATCAAGGTCACCAAAGCCGGGCACGAGTTCCTTGACCACCCCGTTTCATTCCAGATTGTGGAGGACAAGGACTTCGAGGAAGAAGCCGCCGAGGATGCCCCCATGCATGGTGGCGCCGCAGCCGTCGACCCCGTGCTCTACAGTATGCTGAAGGTGCTGCGCAAGAAGCTCTCCAAGAAACTCGCTCTCCCACCCTACGTCATCTTCCAAGACCCATCGCTGGAGGCCATGGCCACCACCTACCCCATTACCCTCGAGGAGCTGCAGAACATCCCCGGTGTCGGTGCAGGCAAAGCCAAACGCTATGGGCAGGAGTTCATCGACCTCATCAAACGCCATGTCGATGAGAATGAGATTGAACGCCCCGAAGACCTCCGTGTGCGTACTGTCGCCAACAAGTCGAAACTCAAAGTGAGCATCATCCAGAGCATTGACCTCAAGGTGGCGCTTGACGACCTCGCCGTCTCGAAGGGCATGGAGTTCGACGAACTGCTCGACGAGGTGGAGTCCATCGTCTATAGCGGCACTAAAATCAACATCGACTACTTCCTGAATGAAGTCATCGATGAGGAGCACCTTGAGGATATCTACGAATACTTCAAAGAGTCCGAGACCGACTCGCTCTCGGTTGCTCTCGATGAATTGGGCGACGACTATACCGAAGAGGAAATCCGCCTTGTCCGCATCAAATTCCTCTCTGAATTGGCAAACTAACGCATAGTGAAAAATCGCAGGAGTTAAGAGTTAGGTATTAAGAGTTAAGAAAAAAGCTCTGACATGCTGAATGCTGCATTCAAATCTTTCTTAACACTTAATCCTTAAACTAAAATATTTTTTTTATAATAAGGATGAAACCTTCTATTCCCAAGGGGACGCGCGACTTCTCCCCGGCCGAAATGGCAAAGCGCAACTATATATTCGACACCATCCGCCGTGTGTTCTACACCTACGGTTTCCAGCCCATCGAAACCCCCGCTATGGAGAACCTCTCCACCCTTATGGGCAAGTACGGCGAAGAGGGCGACAAGCTACTCTTCAAGGTGCTTAACTCAGGCAACTTCTTAGAAAAGATTGAAGATTCAAGATTGAAGATGGAAGATTCCCCCAACCAAGCGAGCGACGCTCAGACGCCATCCCCTTCTTCCACCTCCCTTAATTGCCTTGCGGCGCAGCTGTGCGAGAAGGGGTTGCGCTACGACCTCACGGTGCCCTTTGCCCGCTACGTGGTCATGCATCGCGATGAAATCACTCTGCCCTTCCGTCGCTTTCAGATGCAGCCCGTTTGGCGTGCTGACCGTCCCCAACGCGGACGCTATCGCGAATTCTACCAATGCGATGCCGACATTGTCGGCACCGACTCGCTGCTCTGCGAAGTCGACCTCGTGCAGATGATTGACACCGTATTCCGCGCCCTTGGCATCCGTGTTGCCATCCACATCAACAACCGCAAGATCCTCTCTGGCATTGCCGAAGTCATCGGCCAAGCCGACAAGCTCATCGACATCACCGTCGCCATCGACAAACTGGATAAGATAGGTCTTGAGAACGTCAATGCTGAGCTCGCTGAAAAGGGTCTCCCCGCCGATGCCATCGCGAAGCTGCAGCCCATCATCCTTCTTAACGGCACTGACGACGAGAAACTTGCTACCCTACGCAACACCCTTGCCAGCAGCGAGACCGGCCTCCGTGGCATTGAGGAGACAGAGTTCATATTAAAGAACATCCATGCCCTCCAACTGCAATCCGCTGTCGTCCTTGACCTTACCCTGGCGCGCGGTCTCAACTACTACACGGGCGCCATCTTCGAAGTCAAGGCCCTCGATGCCGAAATGGGCAGCATTTCCGGCGGCGGACGCTACGACAACCTCACGGGCATCTTTGGTCTCCCGGGCGTTAGCGGCGTGGGCATCTCCTTCGGCGCCGACCGCATTTACGACGTTCTCACCCAGCTCGACCTCTTCCCCTCCGAGGCCACTGAGGGCACCCGCGTACTTTTCGCTTGCTTCGGCCCTGCCGAGGCCGCCTGGTGCCTACCTATCGTCAGCCGTCTTCGTCAGGCTGGCATCGCCACGGAACTCTATCCCGATGCCGTCAAGATGAAGAAGCAGATGTCCTATGCCAACGCCCGCGACATCCCCTTCGTCGTCATTGTCGGCGAGACGGAGATGCAGAGCGGCAACCTCACCATCAAGGATATGCGCTCTGGCACACAAGCGACCCTCACCCCCGACGAACTTTTGGAGAAGCTGAAAGATAATCCTTTGTATGCAGATGGTCATTGTGACTGATCACGATAACAGCGAGTATGGGAAAAAATGGACTTCAAGGTATTTGGCAAAGAGGAAGCGCCATCGCTGCTGCTGATTCCCGGATTGGGAGTATCGTATGAGATATTCCTTCCATTAATTGATCTGCTGAACGATAAGTTTCGGATTATTGCCGTTCAGGTGGACGGTTTTACTCTTGGGGCTTATTCCCGCTTTACTTCTATTGACGACCAAGCGGCCCAGGTGATAGCCTACATTAAGGAACAATTAAATGGCCGTTTGGACTGTGCCTATGGATTGTCTCTAGGTGGGAAGATTCTCTCCCGAGTACAAGAACGCCATGAAGTCACCATTCTTCACACCATTTTGGATGCAGCCCCGTTGCTGCCATTACCGAAATGGCTGGTGGGACCGCTCCGTTATTATCAGTGCCTAAATGTGTGGACTTGCTATCATTGGACGGGTTTTTGGCGTTGGGTATTCCATGCCCACTATTTCGATGTCCTTCTGGACGAATGCCGGAAGGTCTATCCCTACGGTGGTGGGAAGGCCGTCCTGGATGGCTACAAATCAGTCTATACAAACAAGTTGGAGGCGATTCATGGAGCCGACATTCATTACTGGTACGGGACTCTGGAAGCTTTTGCCGCCAAGCCGCAAGCGGAACATCTGAAGAAGATTTTCCCTGGCGTACACATCGAAGTCTTCCCTAAGATGAACCATGGTCAACTGCTGGTGGATCATCCTGAAGAGATTGCTAAACGAATTGTTGACATTGTATGAGAAGTATTCAACCCCCTTCTACGCGGACAGCCCCTTATTCTACGCCAACAGTCCCCTATTCTGCGCCGACAGCCCACTATTCTGACGGCACAGCCCACTGGGCTAATCGATAAAAACAGGCCGTTTATCCCTTCTCCTTTCCCTCTTTTTTGCTGTTTTTCGGAGGAGAAAAAAAGTTATCCACAATAGGGAATAAAAATCGCCGTTTCGCTTGCAAATGCGAACGGGCTGTAGTATATTTGCACCCACATCAACCCAAAATCATATAACTAAAAGAAACAATGTCTGAAAGCAAACGGATAAAAACAGCTTTGGTCTCGGTGTATCACAAGGACGGGCTGGATACCATCGTCCGACGACTGCATGAGGAGGGCGTTACCTTGCTCTCAACAGGCGGCACGCAGACGTTCATCCGCGGCCTGGGCATCCCCTGCCGCGCAGTGGAGGATCTCACAGGCTACCCATCCATTTTGGGCGGGCGCGTGAAGACGCTCCATCCAAAGGTATTCGGCGGCATCTTAGGACGCCGTGACGACGAGGGCGACCGCGCCCAAATGGTGGAATACGACATCGAGGACATCGACCTGGTCATCGTCGACCTCTACCCCTTCGCCGAAACGGTGGGGCGCGGAGCTTCGGAGAGCGACATTATCGAGAAAATCGACATCGGCGGCATCAGCCTCATCCGCGCAGCTGCCAAGAACTTCCGCGACGTGGTCATCGTGGCCAGCAAAGCGCAGTACCAGCCGCTGGCGGACATTCTGGAGAAGCGCGGCGCCATCACCACGTTGGAGGAGCGCCGCTGGTTTGCCAAGGAAGCCTTTGCCGTATCGGCCGACTACGACACCACTATTTTCAATTGGTTCGACGGCGACGAGCATTCAGCCTTCCGCGCTAGCATCAATGGCTGCAAGCAGTTACGCTACGGCGAAAATCCCCACCAGAAAGGCGTTTTCTACGGCGACTTCGAGGAGATGTTCGACCAGTTGCACGGCAAGGAAATCAGCTACAACAATCTGCTGGACATCCACGCTGCGGTGGAGCTGATTGACGAGTTCGATGACACGACGTTCGCCGTGCTGAAACACAACAATGCCTGCGGCGTGGCCACACGTCCGACGTTGCTTGAGGCGTGGACCGATGCGCTGGCAGGTGACCCCGTGAGCGCCTTCGGCGGCGAGCTTATCACCAACCGCGCCATCGACCGCCAGACGGCCGAGGAAATCGGAAAGATATTCTTCGAAGTCGTCATTGCCCCTGACTACGATGTGGACGCGCTGGAGATTCTCGGCCAGAAGAAGAACCGTATCATCCTCGTCCGCAAGGAGACGGAGAAGCCGCGCTGGCAGTTCCGTTCGGTGCTGGACGGCGTACTGGTGCAGCAGAAAGACCTCTACACCGAGACGCCCGACGACTGCAAGCCCGTCACCACCACGCTGCCTACGGCAAAGCAGGTGGAGGACATGCTGTTTGCCAACAAGATTGTGAAGCACAGCAAAAGCAACGCCATCGTGCTGGCACGCGATGGCCAACTGCTGGCCAGCGGCGTGGGACAGACATCGCGCGTCGATGCCCTGAAGCAGGCCATCCAGAAGGCACGTTCGTTCGGCTTCAGCCTCGACGGTGCCGTAATGGCCAGCGACGCCTTCTTCCCCTTCGGCGACTGCGTGCAGCTGGCTCATGAAGCCGGCATCACAGCCGTCATACAACCTGGCGGCTCGGTTCGCGACAGCGAGAGCGTCGACTACTGCAACGAACATGGCATAGCTATGGTGATGACCGGCATACGTCATTTCAGACACTAAAGAAGGTCAACAAGTCAATAAGTCTAAAAGTCTAAAAGTCAAATTAACATGGGATTGTTCTCATTCACACAAGAAATTGCGATGGACCTTGGCACCGCCAATACCATCATCCTGCATAATGGCACTATTGTCGTCGACGAACCCTCCGTCGTGGCCATCGACCGCAAGACGGACAAAATGATTGCCGTGGGCGAGCGTGCCAAGCTGATGCACGAAAAGACGCACGACAACATCCGTACCGTGCGCCCCCTACGCGACGGCGTGATTGCCGACTTCTTTGCCTGCGAACAAATGATGCGCGGCCTCATCAAGATGGTCAACCCGAGAAACAGAGTCTTTTCGCCCTCACTTCGCATGGTTATCGGCGTGCCGTCAGGCTCGACGGAAGTGGAGCTGCGTGCTGTGCGCGACTCGGCCGAGCATGCTGGCGGACGCGACATCTACCTTATCTTCGAGCCTATGGCAGCCGCCGTCGGCATCGGGCTTGACGTGGAGGCACCCGAAGGTAACATGATTGTCGACATAGGCGGCGGAACAACCGAAATCGCCGTTATCTCGCTGGGTGGCATCGTCAGCAACAAGTCCATCAAGGTGGCAGGCGACAACTTCACCGAGGACATCCAGGAGTACATGAGCCGCCAGCATAACGTGAAGGTGAGCGAACGTATGGCAGAGCGTATCAAGATTCACGTGGGCTCGGCATTGACCGACCTCGAGGAGAACGCGCCGGA
Source organism: uncultured Bacteroidales bacterium (assembly GCA_947303715.1). GTDB lineage: Bacteria > Bacteroidota > Bacteroidia > Bacteroidales > Bacteroidaceae > UBA1189. The sequence goes on from CAMYYY010000049.1 coordinate 17,094, forward strand.
GGAGTACATCGTCCACGGCCCCAACAAAATCACCGCTCTGCCCATGGAGGTGCCCGTCTGCTATCAGGAGATTGCCCACTGCCTTGATAAGTCGGTGGCGAAGATTGAGACCGCCGTGCTGGCAGCGCTGGAGAACACCCCGCCCGAAATCTATGCCGACATCGTGAAGAACGGCATCTACCTCGCCGGCGGTGGAGCACTCCTCAGGGGACTCGACAAGCGTCTGACGAACAAAATCAACATCCCCTTCCACGTGGCCGACGACCCGCTGCACTGCGTAGCACGCGGCACTGGCGTGGCGCTGAAGAACGTCGATCGCTTCTCCTTCCTGATGCGATAAGCCACCCGCTTTCGCCATCGCTATCGCCATAGCCTTCGCCATCGCTCATGAAGGGTCTGCTGGAGTTCTTCTACAAGCACAATCATTGGCTGTTGTTCCTCCTGCTGGAGGGCATCAGTCTGTTCTTGTTGTTCACGTTCAACGACTATCAGGGCCGCGTGTGGATGACGTCGGCAGGCACCGTGACGGGCGGCGTGCTCGAAGCGGGGCAGCGCGTCACCGGCTATTTCGGGCTGACGGCTGAAAACCGCCGCCTGGCTGAGCAGAATGCGGCGTTAGAGGAACAAGTGTTCGGACTGCGGCAGATGCTTGACAGCATTGCCCTCGACCACCTGACCGCCGAGACGGAGAACGAATGGCCCTTCTCCGTCGTCCCCGCCACCGTGATTGAGAACAGCACCGGCAAACCCAACAACTTCATCACTATCAACAAGGGCACGCTGGATGGCATCAACCCCGACATGGGCGTAATCAGCAGCGACGGCGTGGTGGGTGTCACCTTCAGATGTTCGGCTCACTACACTCTCGTCCTCCCTATTCTGAACAGCAAGAGCAACCTCAGTTGCAAGGTACGTCCCGGTGATTCATTCGGATACCTCGAGTGGCGTGGCGTCGATGCACGCAATGCCCAGCTGTGCGACGTGCCCCGCTATGCCGACATCAGCGTGGGCGACACCGTAGTCACCAGCGGCCATTCGGCCTTTTTCCCCGAGGGCCTGATGGTGGGCATCGTCGCAGCCATCGAGCCGTCGGCCGACAACCTGTCGAACGATATCTCCGTCCGTCTTGCTACCTCGTTTGCCTGCCTCAAGCATGTCTTCGTCATCGGCAACACGGGTGCCGACGAACGAAGAGAATTACTCAAGGAAGCCACCGAAAAGACTGAATAGATGCCCTAATCCCAGACGCAGCCATGTACAGTTTCCTCCGCCGCCTCGTCACCTTCATCACCCTCATCCTCGTGCAGGTGTTCATTCTGGACAAGATTCACTTGTTCGGCTATGCCACACCCATGCTGTATGTGTGGTTCATCCTCACGCTGGGGACTGACGAAGGGCGGAACAAGACGATGCTGTGGGCATTTGCCATGGGTTTGGCCATTGACTTCTTCGGCAACACGTTTGGCATCCATGCAGCCTCCGCCACCCTGTTGGCATTCGTCCGCCCCGCCCTGATACGGCTTTTCTTTATCCGCAACGACGGCGAAACGTTTGTCCCTGGCATCCAGTCAATGGGAGCAGGAGCCTTCCGCGGCTATGCGCTGCTGGGCATTGTGCTGCACCACATCGTGGTGTTCGTTCTCGAGTACTTCTCCTTTGACTACCTTGTGCCGATGGCCATCAGTCTCGGCAGCAGCGTGGTGCTGACGATGCTGTTCGTCATGGCCGTTGAACGCATCTTCGGACACCGGTCATGAGCGGAGGCGGCGACAACAGCATGAAGGACGACTTCCGGTACGACCGGCGGCGATGGGTCATCGTCGGCATCGTGATAGCCGTCATTGCCATATACATCGGCCGGCTGTTTTCCTTGCAGATACTGAACGACGAGTACAAGGAGAACGCCGCCAACAATGCCTTCCTCAACAAGACCATCTACCCCACCCGTGGCGTCATCTACGACCGTGAGGGTCGTCTGCTGGTGTTCAACCAGCCTGCCTACGACGTCATGGTCTGCATGCGCAACGTCCATCATCTGGACACCCTGGCGCTGTGCGAAGCCCTTGACATCAGCCGCCAGCAGTTCGACCGCCGCATGGCTGACATCAAGAACACCACCCTCAACCCGGGCTACTCGAGCTACACCGATCAAGTGTTCCTTAGCCAACTGACGGTGGAGGACTGTGCACGGCTCACCGAGCAGCTCTACAAGTTCCCCGGCTTCAGTACCCGTCTGCGTACCATCCGCCAGTACAACTACCCCAACGCCGGCCATGTGCTGGGCGATCTGGGCGAGGTATCGAAAAAGGAGATGGCCGCCGATGACTACTACAGCCGCGGCGACTTCATCGGCAAGCAAGGCGTGGAGAGTTTCTACGAAAAGGAACTGCGCGGCGTGAAGGGACGCGAAATTCTGCTCCGCGATGCCCACGGACAAATCAAGGGTCACTATATGGATGGCGCCGAGGACGTCCCCGCCGTGCCCGGCAAGAACCTCCACCTCAGCATCGACATGGAATTGCAGGCGCTAGGCGAACGGCTGATGGAGAATAAGATAGGCAGCATCGTAGCCATCGAGCCCTCGACGGGCGAAGTGCTCTGCATGGTCTCCTCACCCACCTTCGACCCCCGCGACTTGGTAGGGCGTCAGCGCGGCGGCAACCACGTGAAGATGACGCAGGACATCCGCAAGCCCCTCCTCAATCGCGCCATTCAGGGTACCTATCCCCCGGGCTCGACATTCAAGACCTCACAGGCACTCACCTATCTGCAAGAAGGCATCATCACTCCCGAGACCCTTCTGCCCTGCACCCACGGCTTCGTCATGGGAGGCCTCCACGTGGGCTGTCACGACGGCACCACCTCGTGGAACCTCGTCCCAGCCATAGCCACGTCGTGCAACGGCTTCTTCTGCTGGGGACTCTACCGCATGCTCAACGCACACAAGTACACCACGGTACAGGAGGCCATGACCTGCTGGAAGGACCACATGGTCGACATGGGCTTCGGCTATCGCCTGGGCGTTGACCTGCCGGGCGAGGCGCGCGGCTTCATCCCCAATGCCGACTACTACGACAAAATCTACAAAAAGTCGTGGAAGGGCGTCACCGTCATCAGCATCGCCATAGGACAGGGCGAGGTGACGCTGACCCCCCTGCAGATTGCCAACCTCTGCGCCACCATCGCCAACCGGGGCTACTACATCGCTCCCCACGTGGTGCGCGAGGTCGAGGGCGGAACGCTTGACAGCCTCTACACCACCCGTCACTACACCACCGTCGACCGTCGCTACTACGAGACCGTCGTCGAGGGCATGCGAGGCGCTGTCACCATGGGCACCTGCCGACGTGCTGCCAGCCCCGACTACGAGGTGTGCGGCAAGACCGGCACCGCCCAGAACCGAGGCAAGGACCACTCCGTCTTCATGGGCTTCGCACCCAAGGACGACCCCAAGATAGCCATCGCCGTCTTCGTCGAGAACGGCGGCTTCGGCGCTGTCTATGGTGTCCCCATCGGCGCCCTGATGATGGAAAAGTATATCAACGGACAACTCTCGGCCGAAAGCGAAAAGCGTGCCGACGAGTTCCAACATCGCGTTATTAACTATGGCAACTCGGAACGGTAGTCTCTGGCGCTCGGTCGATTGGGTCACCATCGTCCTCTGTCTGGTAATGATGGCCTTCGGATGGCTCAGCATCTGTGGCGCCAGCTACGACTTTGGCGCCACCGACCTGCTCAGTTTCAGCAGCCGCACAGGCAAGCAGCTCGTCTGGATAGCCTGCGCCATTGCCGTCGGCATCATTCTGCTCAACATCGAGAAGAAGTACTACGAGATGTACGCCTACATTTTCTACGGCGCCATGCTCTTGCTGCTCATCGTCACCATCTTCATTGCGCCCGACACCAAGGGCAGCCACTCGTGGCTGGTGCTGGGGCCGGTGAAGGTGCAGCCTGCCGAGTTTGCCAAGTCTGCCACGGCGCTGGCGCTTGCGCGGCATATCGGGCGCTATGGCTTCACGTTCCAACGCCGTTCTGACGCCATCATCTCCATCGCCCTCGTTGTGGTGCCCATGCTGCTCATCGTGGCGCAGGCCGAGACGGGCTCCGCCCTCGTCTTCCTCGCCTTTTTCCTCGTCCTCTATCGCGAGGGCATGACGGGCTCGTTCCTGCTCATCGGTGTATGTGCTATAGTCTTCTTCGTGGTGGGCATCAGTCAGGCGGGCAACACCCTGCCCCACATCCCCACCGATGTTGGCCTGTTTGCCGTCATGGCGCTCATCCCCATTGTCACAGCCATCATGGTGCGCGTCTATGCCGACGACCGCCGCCGCGCAGGCCTCATTGTCATCATCGCCTTTGCCGTCACCCTCGTCGCCTGCCTTGCCTCGCGCTGGTTCATCCCCTTCAACGTCGGCTGGGTGCAGGTAGGGCTCATTATCGGCATCGCCATTGCCCTCGTCATTGCCTATCTGCTGCAGCGGCGCATGGTCTATCTCCTCATCGCCCTGTTTGCCGTAGGCTCGGTGGGCTACTACTACTCCACCGACTACGTCTTCAACAACATCCTCAAGGACTACCAGCAGCAGCGCATCCGCGTGGTCCTCGGCATGGAGGAGGACATCAAGCACGTTGGCTACAATGTTCACCAGGCAAAGATAGCCATCGGCTCGGGCGGGCTCACCGGCAAGGGCTTCCTGCAGGGCACACAGACCAAGCTCAGCTACGTCCCCGAGCAGGAGACCGACTTCATCTTTTGTACCATCGGCGAGGAGCAGGGCTTCATCGGCGCCGTGGCGGTGCTGCTGTTGTTCGGGGCGCTCATCCTGCGTCTACTGGTTATTGCCGAACGGCAGGGTATGGGGCGCATGGGACGAGCGTACGGCTACTCTGTCGTCTGCATCCTCACGCTCCACCTCATCATCAACATCGGCATGGTCATCGGGTTCATGCCCGTCATCGGCATTCCCCTCCCCCTCTTCAGCTACGGCGGGAGTTCCCTCTGGGGGTTCACCATCCTCATCGCCATCCTCCTCCGCATGGATGCCGAGCGCACCGTTCGCTAACGGCGCCACCCTTTAACCCTTAATCTTTAACCTTTAACCCTTAACCCTTTTCACATCGACACCAACAGGGCCATGTTCACATCGCCTGTGGCAAGGCTGCGGCCGTGCAGGGTGTCGGCGACGAACGTAGCGGCTGAATTGTGCGCCGCCTTGTCCGAGGCATGCGGCATGGCGAAGCCCACGGCAAAGCCCACCATCACCGCTGCAGCCAGCCACCACGGCGACATGCCCCTGCGGGGCAACTTCGCAGGCTTTGTTGACTTGTTGACTTGTTGACTTGTTGGCATCTCTTCCGGCTCACCCTCCACAAACGTCCTTTCAGGTACGGCGAACTGGGCATTCTCCTCGTCGCGCTGCTGGCGCAACATTGCCAGCAAGTCCACACTACCCGCTTCCAGTGCCTCGAGCGAAGGGGCGTCAGCCTCCACGCTGCGGAAGTCCAGCGCCTCGGGGCGGTAGGCCTCTTCCTCTCGGCGGTCTTTTTCCTTGTTCCTGATAATCATAGTCTTTTATTCATTTAGTTGTTTCATCTTTTCCCTCATCGTCGCCAGCGCCGTGTAGGCACGCGATTTCACGGTTCCCTCGGGTATGCCCAGAGCGAGCGCCACGTCGCGGATGGGCAGCTCCTCCACATAGCGCAGCAGGAACACCTCACGCAGCCCGTCGGGCAACTGCCGCACGGCCTCTGCCAGCTGGCGTCGGGTATCCCTGCGTTCCAGATTATCGGCGCCGGCAGGGGGAATCACCGCCCTGTCGCCACTGTCGATGTGCGTCAGCGCCCTCTCTGCCACCTCACGCCGGTGGTACTCGTTCTTGCAGAGGTTGTACGCCACGCCGTACATCCACGTCGTGAACGTCCCCTGCCGCTCGTCGAAGTTGTCGCGGCTCTCCCACAGACGGGTAAAGAGCTCCTGCGTCAGGTCCTCGGCCAGCGTGGCATCGCCCGTCATGCGGAGGAAGAATCCCTGCGCACGGCGGGCATGCTCGCGGTAGAGCCGGTTGAAGTCGTCAGCGGTTAATCTCGTCATAGTACGACTGTCGTTTCTCCCATGGCACATTCTCCGAGCGCCTCAAGATGGTCGTCATCATGCTGTGGAGCTCGCGGTAGCGCTCCTTATCGCCCTCCTCCTTATACCAGTCGAGCAGCGACTTCAGGCAGGGAATGTAATTCAGGTTCAGCTTGTAGGCCGAAGCCTCGTAGGTCTCGGGCACAAACGTCTCGTAGAGGTAGTCCGTCAGGTAGCGGCTCTCGTAGTTGCGGCGCTTGGCAGCAAGGTTGTCGTAGCGCCGCTCGCTATAGCGGCTGACGAGACCTTCGGAATAGAGTTTGTCCGCAAACGAGGGCTGGCGCTTGGCCCCTGCGCCGAAGTAGGCTGGTCGGCCCGTCTGGCTGATGATGTAGAGCTCGGCCCGCTCCTGCCAGGCGTCGTACTCCTCCTCCGTTGCTCCCGATGGCGGCTCGCAGGCCGTAATGCCCAGCTCGCGGCATACCGTCTCGCGGTAGTGCTCGCTCCAGAGCATCGGGGCGCACACCACCTTCACTCCCGCGAACAGCCCCTTGCCGCCCTGTAGGATGAGCTTCGAGTACGTGTCCGCATCGCCGTTCGTGAAGATGATGGCATCATCGGGCAGGCCTATCATCTCGTTATAGGCATAGTTGAGCAGGCTGGCGGAGTAGGTGCCACTGTCGTACCAGCGCTTCAGGATGTCGTCCAGCAGCTCACGGTCACCTGTTTTCATCAGGCAGGCCACATAGTCGGGGTAAGCATTCACCTCGTCAGGCCGCATGCGGATGGCCTTCACCATGTTCTGCATAATACGTTCCATCCCGTCCGACTGCGCCTCGGGCTCCCCGTCATGGAAGCCTACGAACTGGACATGGCAGTTCGTCAGCATATAGTCGGCGTATGTATCCGGCACAGCCTTGCGCATCGCCTTCCAGATGTCCGTCAACGGCGTGTAGTCTTCATCCGTGAACATAATGTGATAGCGTGTGGCATGGTAGAGTGCCATCCACGCCTCTTCGTTCTTCGGCTCCCGTTCCGTCACGGCGCGCCACAACTTCGCCTGCTTTGCATACCACTCAGGTTCGTGCTCTTCTTTGACGAACGAGACAATCCGCTGCGGCGTATCGTCGTCATTCCTTCCGTTATCGCTTGATGCCGCTATTGCGGCCACCATGACAGCCAAAGCTGCCAGCAAAAATGTAAGTCTCTTTTTCATAGGTGTAACTCTTTTTTATAATTCACCCTTATATACAAATAAACGAAGCAAAAGTTCATTTTTTACACATAGAAACGCCTTCTTTTAAGATTTATTTGCATTATAGGCGATGGGGACGATGAAACACAAATCAGATTTGAAGCCCCGAAGGTGTAGTCACCAGTCTTCAAGGAGCAATTACAAGCGTAGTCGATGCCTTCGGCACCGCGGGGGTTGGAGCAACCCACAATCTGATAAGTTACAGGCATA
>CAMYYY010000050.1 GCA_947303715.1 uncultured Bacteroidales bacterium
GTCGCGTCATGCATCGTAAGACCGCATGGCAGACATTTGGAAAAGGAAGCGTTTTTGCTTTTTCTTTTCGGTAAATCTGGACAATTTACGTGAATGAAAAAGAAGTAAAAAGCGCTCCAAGTTGGTTGTAAATGTTTGGGCAGTGCTCACATGATACGCCAACGTGTGAGCAATTTTTTCATTATCTTCATTCACGGGCCGTCCAGAGCCTACCGAAAGGGTAAGTCTAAATTTGGCTCACACTTTCTTTTTCGTGTGTTTTACCAACAACCCCAATCAATAGTCGCGCCGCAGAGCCCAAGCGCACAAAAAAAGGAAAAAGCTATGGCTGCATCAACACCACTCATTGAAGCTTTGCAGAAAAAAACTGAAGAAAAAATTGGGACTGAAACGTCATCTTTTCTTTGTCGAGAAAAGACAATCCTCTCGGTGGAACAGGTACAGGTATTCATCAAAGATGAGCCTGTATCAAGTAAAAAGCAAAGGCTACCCTTTACAGGAAAAGTCTGGTTGAGTTATGAAGAAAACGGAGGAGTGGCTTCCGTAGGGAATATTGATTTCTCCGGACAAATCGAAGTGATGAATTTCTTTTTTATAAGAAGATTATGTGGCAAACCATTTGTTATTAACATTAGAAGGATATGATTATGAATGATATGGAACTAAACGAATTGCAGAAGTTCTTGTCGGACCAGAACAACAATTATAAAAAGAAAAAAGATTGGCTTCATCCCATTGTCACGGATTCAATAAGACCAAATGTGATAAAGTTTTTATTCACATGTTCAGATAAGGGCATCCCAGAAGATGCATGCAAAAAGATTCTGTCAGATATATACTATAAAGAAAACGAGAGAGAAAAGTGTAAGCAAAATGAAAAGATAGTTTTTGAAGATATCATTTTGTTCGCATATCGGACTTTGATAGCATATAAAGAACAACTTAATTCAGAGAAAAATGAAAAAAATAATCTTACTGACAACAGCCCTTGTGCTGGGGCTGAGTAGTTTTGCTTACGACTTTGCAGTTGATGGCATTTACTATAACATCTCTTCTTCTTCACAGTTAACACTGGCGGTAACGTATAAATATAAGCATGAAAGTAGTGTTGGGACACTTTATAACGATCGTTATCTTGATACCAGTTACCGAGGTGATGTCGTTGTCCCCAAGACTGTTAAGTATGGTGGAATGGAATATACCGTCACCTCAATAGAACCCGATGCCTTTAATAGCTGTTATACTACAACTTCGGTTATCCTACCATCAAGTATTATTTCAATCGGTGAGAATGCTTTTGAAAGTTGCTCCAGTCTGACAAGCATTACCATCCCCAACTCTGTCACAACGATTGGAGCTAGCACTTTTAATTATTGCTCCAGCCTGACAAGCATTACCATCCCCAACTCTGTCACGACTATTGGAAGAGGTGCCTTTTATTATTGCGAAGGTCTAACGAGTATCACCATTCCAAATTCTGTCACGACTATTGGAGTCGGTGCCTTTTATAATTGCGGTCTAACGAGTATCACCATTCCAAACTCTGTTACGACAATTGGAGACTCGGCTTTTGGATCCTGCGACAACCTAACGAACGTTATTATAGGTAATTCTGTTACGACTATTGGAGGCAATGCTTTTTTGTGTTGCTCCAGTCTGGCGAGCATCACCATTCCAAACTCTGTCACGACTATTGGAGGCGGTGCGTTCGAAGATTGTTCTAGTTTGAAAAAGGTTTATATCACTGACTTAAGCAAATGGTGCGACATATCTTTTGCTAAAGAGAGTAGTAATCCGCTTCGGTACTCAGGAGAATTGTATTTTAATAATGAAAGAATAATAGACTTGGTAATCCCCAATAAAGTCAAAACGATAAACGACTATGCATTCTATGGCTGCTCTAGTCTGAAGAGCGTCACCATTCCCAATTCAATCACTGGAATTGGCAAATTCTCCTTTTCAAATTGCAGCAGCTTGACCTCCATCATTATCCCCAACTCTGTTACAACCATCGGAGATGGCGCTTTTCGTGATTGCTCCAGCCTGACAAGCTTTACTATTCCTAACTCTGTTGCAACTATTGGAAATAGTACTTTCTCAAACTGTCTGAATCTTACTAAAGTTACCATCGGAGAATCTGTGGCAACTATTAGTGGGTCTGCCTTCTTTAATTGTTTCAGCCTGAAAGAGGTCTACATTAAAGACTTAGAAAAGTGGTGCAACATTTCTTTTACTAATACTATTTTCGCCTGTGGGAACCCTCTTTCGAGCTCAAACTCAGGAGATTTGTATTTGAATAATGAAAAAATAGTAGACTTGGTAATCCCCAATAAAGTCAAAACTATAAACGACTTTGCTTTCTATGGCTTCTCTTGTCTGAAAAGTGTCATCATTCCCGAAAATGTAACCAGCATTGGCTATTCTGCTTTCTCTTGTTGTACAGCCTTGATTTCCATCACCATTCCAGAAGGTGTTGCCAGCATTGGGGAAAGAGCGTTCAGTGGCTGCTCGGGCTTGAATTCCATCATCATCCCCAACTCTGTCGCAACGATTGGAGCTAGCACTTTTTCTAATTGCTCCAGCCTGACAAGCATTACCATCCCAAACTCTGTCACAACAATTAGATCTGGCACTTTTTACGGATGCTCCAGCCTTGCAAGCGTCACCATCCCTAACTCCGTCACAATGATTGAAGACCAAGCCTTCAGAAAATGCTCTAGCTTAACGGATATCACTATTCCAAATACTGTCACAACTATTGGATCAGACGCGTTCGCCGGATCCAACCTAAAAAGTGTCATCTTACCTAGTTCCATGACTACTATAGGGCAATGGTCTTTCTATGGATGTACAAGCCTTATATCAGTTACGATTCCCGAGACCGTGACAAATATTGAAGAAGAAGCATTTGCCAATTGTTCGAAATTGGAGGACGTCTATTGTTATGTTGAAAGATATCCGAGCATCTCGAACAATGCTTTCGAAAACTCCTATATTGATTATATTACCCTACATGTTCCGCCCAAAGCTGTTAAAGCGTACTCTAATCATGAAGTATGGGGAAAGTTCATGGAAGTGGTAGCTCTTACAGATGAGGAATTGGGCATAAATGGAAACGCAGAAGACAGAGAGAAAGTTGAAGCGGTGTATGATTTGAACGGCCAGAACCAGAAAGAAACTCATCGTGGAATAAACCTTATCAAGATGAGCGATGGTACAACTCAAAAGGTATTTATAAAATAAACAATAACTGAAAGTGTTAGTTAACCTTTACTTTAGAGATAATCCGTTCAGCCGTATTAAATAATCTAACTAAAATGAGAAGGGGATTTTGTAATCCCCAGCCAATAAACGGCAGCAAATGATAAGGGAGTGTTGGCGCCAGCACTCCCCTTTTTATTGCTTAACCCCCACTCCAACTAATTATCCGAGAGTTGAGACTCTGGTTCTTCATTCATCTAATTAATGGATGCCTAACAACATTTTTAATTGTATCATCATATATTCAATGGATAAAGAGTTGAATAAATAAACCGAAAAATAAAAAAATGTTCTCAAATTTGTGAATATCGAATTTTGTTCCTACTTTTGCCGACGATTTAAAGAGTAGCGTATGATTGTCACCTTTGAACAAGATTATTTAAAGGAACTCTATGAGGATGGACAAGCGAAAGATAAGAAACATCGCTTTCAACCACAAATCGTCAAAAAATACACTCGTGTGGTGGACTTGATGATGGAACTACCGAATGTGATGGACTTGATGCGCTATGTAGGACTGCACTACGAACATCTGCATGGTGATAAGGAGGGTCTTTCGTCAGTCAGGGTGAACGATCAATATCGGATCGAGTTTCGTGAGATTCTTCAAGATGACAAATTAATTGCTGAGATGGTGAGTTTAACAGAATTATCAAACCATTATAAATAGAGTGATTCATGGTACATTTAGATGGAACAGACGACAGAATGATTGCCAATAACCTGGAGCCCCATTACCTTACCCACCCAGGAGAAGTGATTAAAGACGAGTTGGAGTCTCGCGGTATCAGCCAACGGCGTCTGGCTGCCGAGATTGGTGTGCCGGCCAGCCAATTGAACGAAGTCTTAAACGCCAAACGTCAACTGAGTGCTGAAATGGCTCTGCTTATCGAACAGGCCCTTGGTTTAGACGCCGCCCCTTTGCTGTCTCTTCAAATGAAGTACAATCTGCTATCTGCAAAACGCGACAAGTCTTTCTTTGAACATTTGAAAAAGATATCAAGAATTGCAGCCGCATTATGATTTCAGCATTGTGCGAAAAGAGGATTGGAATTATACTAGTCTGATTGGAAAAATGAAAATCGGAAACTAAATTTGCAGCCCGAAAAGAGAATAAGGAGGAAAGACTATGTTGACAACACTAATGGCTGCGGCACTGGTTATCAATGAGCTGATGGCTGCCAACTTGGGGACGGTGATGAGTCCCGCCATCAATTTCGACAGTTGGATTGAGCTGTACAATCCTGACGATGCGCCTGTCAACTTGGGTGGGATGTACCTGAGTGACAATGATGCCGACCTCCGCCGATGGAAGATGCCCTCCGACGTGGGCAGCGTGCCGGCCAAGGGCTTCAAGGTCATCTGGCTGGGTTCCCACGACATCAAGGCCACACAAGCTCCCTTCAAGCTCGATGCCGACGGGGGTACTATCTACCTAAGCGACGCCGACGGTACGCTGGTGCTCAGTCAGGAATATCCTGAGTGCATGAGCCGAACGGCATGGGCGCGCACCACCGACGGCGGAGACGACTGGGGATGGACAGCTACGGCTACCCCTGGGGCCAGCAATGCCACAGCCACCTTTGCCTCCGAGCGGCTGCCTGTAGTCAGCGTGGGCAGCAAACTGTTCACCGGCTCGCTAAACTTCAACGTCGATATTCCTGAAGGTGCCACGCTGATGTACACCACGGACGGCAGCCTGCCCACAGCGCCAAAAGCGGAGGGCGAAGAGGTCGACCCTTGGATGGAATACGTCAGGAACGGCGACTGCGAGGGGGATGATGCCAGCAGTCTCATCAGCCGTGATGCCGGCGGCAACGGCAATGTGAAGCGCATCGTGGACGGCGTGGGCTGCGACGGCTCACGAGGCATCCGCGTGCATGCCATCGCCAATCCGAAAAACGAATACGATGCCCAGCTTTTTGTCTATACTCCTGACCACATCTGGCGTTCGGGTCAGAAATATCGTTTCCGCATGATGGTACGTGCCGATAAGCCTGGCCGCATCTCGGCCCAGACACACACTACGCCCGGCAACTATATCTACTGGCAGGTACTGGAAGGCAATTACAACATCACCACCGAATGGCAGGAAATCTACTACGAGGGCACCATCACCGACGAACAAGTGGGCAAGCAGGGTGGCTGGTGGGGAGGCCAGGAGACCTACCAGGACATGCAGACTATTGCCTTCAACCTCAATGTCGATAAGCAGGAAAACAACTTCTATTTCGACAACGTTTCGTGGCAACTCTATACGGGTGACGACTCCGGCGCTGATGTCTCGCGGAAGAGCGAGGACGGAAAGTTTACCGTCTCAAAAACCACCAACTATGTGTTCCGTCTCTATAAAGACGGCTACCTGCCCAGCGTGCCTGTCACCCGCAGCTTCATCCAGACATCCAACAAGTATACGCTCCCCGTCATCAGCATCGTCGGCGACAAGAAATATTTCACCGACTCCAAGATAGGCCTCGACTGCGATGGCGACGGCACCAACGGCAAGACGGGCAACGGACAAACCCAGCCGAAAAATTACAACCAGCCTTGGGACCGTCCCGTGAACTTCAGCTATCTCTCGCCTGAGGGCGAAATGCTGTTCAATCAGGACGTGAACATCAAGGTTTCGGGCGGCTACACCCGTTCCCAGCAGTACCGTTCATTTAAGCTGAAGTCCAGCAAGGTGTTCGACGGACAGAACCGCTTCGACTTCTCCTTCTTCCCGCAGAAGCCCTATATCCGCAGCAAGACTCTGCTCCTCCGTAATGGTGGCAACGACATCTGGCGCCACAACGCCCGTTTCATCGACCCTGCTCTCGAAACCATCATCCAGCGCTCGGGCATCGACCTCGACGTGCAGTCGTACGTGCCTGTCATAGAATATGTGAACGGGCAACTGCGTGGCGTGTTGAACCTGCGCGAACCCAACAACGACAACTTTGCATACGCCAATTTCGGCTATGACGACGAGGAACTTGATGCCTTCGAAAACCTCGAAATGAAGAACGGCAACGACAGCGTTATCAACCGCATCTTTGAGCTGGGCCGTCATATCAACGACCCTGGAGCCTACGACGAGCTCATCTCCCTGCTCGATATCGACGAATTCACCAACTACATGGCCGTCACCCTATTCCTCTATAACGACGACTGGCCTGACAACAACATCAAGGCCTATCGTAGCCGGAACGACGGACGCTATCGCTTCATCAGTTTCGACCTTGACTACGCTTTCAAGGGTTGCTGGGATTATAGCGGCAACGACCCTTTCACCACCTTTGCCAAGTTTAAGGATGCGGGCGCGCCAAGGACCAGTTACAATAAGGATATCGTAAACCTCTTTTTAAACCTGCTCGACAACGAGGTTTACCGTCATCAGTTCATCGACACCTTCTGTATCGTAGCTGGTAGCGTCTTCGAGCCCACCCGCGCTGGAATGATTGTGGATGAGCTGCTGGCCAACGTGAAGCCTATGTGCCAGCTCATGAGGCAACAAGGCATCAACGACGGTCACGACCCTGACCGTGCCGCCAACACCATTAAGAACGAACTGAAGGGACGAAGTGCCACGATGACCAGCTATATGAAGCAGTTTGCGCCCATGAGGCTCAACACCGTCACACGACAGAGAGTCACCCTTACCACAAATCTCTCCACGCAAACTGTTACCCCATCACCCCTAACCTCAAACCTCATTACCGTCAATGGCCTCCGTGTGCCCTACGCCTACTTCGACGGCCATCTCTTCGGCCCCGTTCGTATCGAGGCTCAGGCTCCTGCCGGCTATCGCTTCACAGGATGGAAGAGTAGCGGCAACCTGTTCTCTACAGAGCCCGTTATCGAACTGCCCGACTCCGGCACCTATAGCCTCACGGCGACGTTCGAGCCGCTTACTGCCGACGAGTTCGCGGCACAGGGCATACCGCCTGTACGCATCAACGAAGTAAGTGCCGCTAATGGCATCTATGTCAATGACTATTTCAAACGCAACGACTGGATAGAGCTCTATAACACCACCTCTGAGTCCATTGATATCGAAGGAATGTACCTGAGTGACAATGCCAAAGAGCCCCAGAAGTACCAGATTCAATCTTCAATATTCAATCTTGAATCCACCGTCATCCCCGCCCACGGCTATCTTATCGTCTGGTGCGATAAACTAGAGCCAATCAACCAATTGCACGCCTCATTTAAACTTGATGCCGACGGGGGCGAGGTGCTGCTCACCGCAGCTGACGAATCGTGGACCGACCAACTGACCTACTCCCAGATGAAGGCTGACGAGACTATCGGTCGCTATCCCGACGGTAGTGCCGATGTCATCACCATGAACGTGCCTACCATCGCCACTGTCAACCACGCTTCCAGCTATGCTATGCCTGTCAGCCAAACTATGAGCATTGGCGACCTTGTATCCAACGGCAGCCTCATGGCCTATTATGCAGCAGGGCGAGTTGTCATCATCAACAGCAACGACGATCACGTCAGCGTCAGCATCGACAACCTCATCGGTCAGCAGCAACTCAGCCTCATAGCCGAGGTGTCAGGCGGACGTGCCGAGGCCGATATCAGCCTGCTGCCGACGGGCATCTACATCGCCATTGTCACAGACAGTAACGGCCATCGCGCCGTCTGCAAGTTCATGAAGAACTAATCCCAGAGGGATTCCCAGTTGTAAACGCGATAGAAATAGGGACGGACGTAGTCGGCACTACCAGGATAGGTGAAATTGTCGGCTGTGGCGGGTGCCGTCTGCGTAGTGGAGAGCACCAGTTCGCCTTCACGTGAAAGGGCGTTGTGGAGGGTGACGCGGGTGAGCGTGTTATACGTCTGCGGGCCTTTTTTCTCGAGGCGTGAGGGTATTACGCAGAGAGTCTTCACATCGGTGAAGGGGCCGTAGGGCGTAGTTGAACGCCAAATGAACACATCTTGTTTGTTTTGGTATGCCTGTCCTACAAGGTAGTAGTACTCGCCGCGCTTGAGCACTTGCGGATGCTGGCAAGCGCCGTTGTTGGTAATCATGCTGGAACGCATGGCCACCTCGTCAGCATTAAGACCTGTAGCGGTTGTAGGTGCGGTAGTCGTCCATACAATGTCGCCGTCGATGTTACGGACGCAGTATTCCCAAGTGGAAGCAAGGTCGTAGGTGGATGTACGTGCCACAAGCACTCCGTTGATACCGCTTAACTGATAGGTGCAGTAGATGTAGTTATGCCCGTCGTCGTCGCGCAGGAGATAGTTGTCATAGCCAATCATGTTTTGCATCAGGTTCGGTTGGAGCGATTCCTCTTTCAGGGTACCATCGTTACTGATGGTATAGGTTGCCAGATAAGTAGCCTCCCTACGTGAGTTGGATGTTTTATAGCATCCGTAGAGGACCTGTATCTTGCCGTCTTTTTCGGATGCCAATGCCGGCGCCAGATAGCTCTTTGTGGATTCGGGTGTAGCGAGGTTTTCGCCCTGATAGTAGTCGTCGGCCGCGGGGTCAGTAGTCTGAACGAGAGGATT
The DNA here is from genome assembly GCA_947303715.1 of uncultured Bacteroidales bacterium. GTDB lineage: Bacteria > Bacteroidota > Bacteroidia > Bacteroidales > Bacteroidaceae > UBA1189. The sequence goes on from CAMYYY010000050.1 coordinate 8,770, forward strand.
GAGTTCCTTGAGGTCCTCGGAGGCGGGATTGCCTATGGTTCCGTGGGCAGACGTCTGCAAGAGCAAGCTATTGCGTACCGTATTATTGGTAGAAAGACGCGCACGAGTAGCTGCATCGACAACGCCGAAGTAGCTGTCGCGTGCCAGCCACAGGATTCTATTATCCGACAAGGAAGCAGACGACAGCACATCGCCTCCGTTCCAGCCAAGAGTACGACTGAAGAGAGCATTGTAGAGCTCATCGCAATAAAGGAAGATATTATCGCTATTTTGACCGACGTTCATGACGGGTGTAAGCTGCCAGGAAGCATCAATTACTGGCTCTTTGAAAAAGACTACCGAATCTTCCACCACATCATCGTAGCCGATAGCCGCAGACTCATAGTCGTTGCAGGAAACGAACAGGTCCAAGCTTAGGACTAAAACCAAAAACTTAAGAAAGTGATTAGTTATTAGAGAATAGTGATTAGATAAATGAATCATTTTTTTCATTATTGTTTTTCATTCTTGTAATCAATTGTTGGTGATGCTGAGAGGTCGCATCAACTCATAAACGAAATGCCACATTACCTCGGTAGGAAGTTTGTAGCGGTAATTGAGCGTGAAGCTCTGCGTCTCGGGGTCATAGTAACTCTGCTTCCCCTCTATTTCGCCCACTTCAACGGAGCGGCTCGACACCTCCCATGTACTGAGCGTCACCTTCTGGCGCTTGACAAATTCGCCCGTAGGCAAACCTTCGACATAAACGGGAATGTCGAGGAGTTCATTGGGATGTACAGTAACAACGATGCCGCGCTGGCTGATAATGGCAGGGGCTACGCTGTAGAACGTGCTTGGAAGGATGCGCACGCTGTGTTCATCAACTGGCACCAGCGACTTAGTGGCATTGATGACTGAGGCATCACCGGCCTCCGTAAAGGCACCGTCGGCCTCGCGGAAGTTCTGCTCGGTGCCGTCCATAGTAAAGTAAGTCGTGGATTTCGTGGTGGCGTAGTCGTTTTTCAGGTAGATGCGGAAGAGGACTTCACGCTTCTCGGGGGAAATCATATAGTCGGACACGGACTTGATGCGCAGAGGAATGTAATAGACATCATCGGGGCCGATGTTGCTGACATTAACGCGGATGGGGAACTTCACGTAAGGTTTTTCGTTGTCTGCAGGCAAGGTAATAGTATAGTCGGAAATCGTGTAGTTCTTTTCATCGAGCTCCTGGGCGTAGTTGGCATATGCCTCGCCATAAGTGGTGCGGTTATAGGAGCGCAACACCTCGGGCCAATGCTCAAGCTCTACTTTCACGTCCTTCTCAATGGGAGTGGTACCACCAGCGTATATTGACAACCAGCCTTCGGACATCTCTCCGAACGTGTACTCCTGACCGAAGATATTGCTATTGTCGCTGACGATATAAATCTCCTTACGATACTGTTCCTCGTCATAGAACTTGGCTTCGCAACCCTCGATAATGACAATACCAAGAACTAAAACCAATACTCTGAGAATGTGATCAGCAAAATGAATCGTTTTATTTTTCATAACTCTTAATTTCTAACGTATAAACAAGAAAACGCATTACTTTTCCCATCCTGGATTCTGATCAAGAAGCGGATTCTTGCGAAGTTCGTTCAGATGAATAGGCAGCAACACCATCTTGGGCTTGAACACGCGCTCACGAATGGTGGAATACTGGATGATGGTAGGCTGATAGAACCCTGCCCACTCAGCCTGATTGACGTTCAATCCCTGCAAAGGCTCGTTCTCCAGCTGCTCGACAATACCCCAGCGACGAATGTCGTAGTAGCGGCGTCCCTCATGGAACAGCTCTATACAGCGTTCACGCTCAATAACTTCCTCGAAGGCATCCTCCGAAGCGAGTTCCTCGTCGGTGACACCTGGCAGACCTGCACGGAAGCGGACTCGGTTGAAAGCACTTCGCATCTCCTCTTTGTCGCGGCTGACTTTGATGCCGTCGATATCCCATTCTTGCGTGAGGTGATTAAGAGCCTCGGCATAGGAAAGCAGCACTTCGGCGTAGCGTATAATGGGGAACGTCTTGGTAATGGTACGAGCATTGTTGCCAGTACATGCATCGCGTGGGTGGACGTACTTGCAACCCGTATAACCCGTGATGTTATAGACATTATTGGTGGATACATTCGGACCACAGTTAGCACCCATATAGTAGCCGACGACAACATCGTGCTTGCCCGTCTCGATGGTAGAAGACATTGTCCAAAGACGTCCGGAGAAACCGATGTTGGCATAGAAACGGGGCTCGCGGTTAGCGTAGGCAGCAAATGTGCCTGCCTTCAAGGTATAGTAGCGTGAGAGAATCTGATCCTCCTGAGTAATGCACGCCTTGTCGTAAGGGCGGTTGAGATAAGGATACTCAGCGCTAGCATTTGAAATGTCGCGTCCGTCAGCCATATAAAAGTAATCGACCATGCGTTGGGGCACGCTCACACAGCTGCTACCGCCAAAACGCAAGGGGAAGATGTACCCAAGATGGTCAAGGATATTCTCCGTCGTTCCCCAAATAAGCTCAGGGTTAGTGGCTGCCACAGCTTCGCCCGTGAACTGCTCGGAATAGGAGCGGTAGGGGTCGATGCCCCCAGCACCATTGGGATATGGAGCAGACGGTACGTTGGAAGGAAGGGCGGCTGTGTATTGGTCAGCATCGACGGTATAAAGATCATAGAGTTTCAAATCCATGACACGCTTGGCGGCAGCGGCAGCTACAGCCCATTTCCGTTCATCGTAGGTCTGCGAGACATAGTGTTCGCCATCGGCAGTACGGATAAAGTTTCCAAAGAAACGACGCGCAGCGAAGCCACCGTTGAACAACGGGCTAGCTGCTGCTAAGCGGATACGAGCCGACAATGCGAGGGCAGCACCTGCCGTAGGAGCCGCAATCATATCAACGGGACGTGTATGGGGAAGGTTTTGAGCAGCGCCCTCAAACTCGGTACAGATATAATCAACACACTCGTCAAAAGTGCCGCGGGCACGCTCATAGTAATCAGGAGCCTCGTTGCTGTTGAGCAACTCATCTCCCATCAGAATCATGGGGCCTTGATTACGCAGAATCCAATAGTAAGCGTATGCACGAAGGAAGCGGACTTCCGAACGGAACTCGGACTTCTCGAAGCTGTTCATGTCGGGCACGGCATCGATGTTTGTCAGCAGGGTGTTGCATTTGCGGATGATTCGATAGCAGTTATCCCAGACATTAAAGTCCCAATCCCATCCACCCATGGACGAGGCGGTGATATTATCGATGGTAAGGCTTGTGCCGGAAAACTGAATCTCAAGGAAACCGCCACTCCAGTTACCACACGACACAGCTTCGTCGCTGCCGGTAAGGCCAGGGGTGCTGCCGTAGTACCATAAACGAGCCTCTTTAGGAAGGAGCGATACGGCTCCATTATAATAGCGTTGTATGTTGACGCTGCTTGCAAAGATGGAGTCGGCCATGAAGGTGTCGGCGAAGTATTCGTCCACATTCAGGTAGTCGGCACATCCGACAAAAGATGATGCGCTGACAACTAGGGTCATTATCTTAACAAAAACACTTTTCTTCATATTCATAAGGCACTTCATGATTAAAAGTTAAGTTGCATTTGCAGGGCATAGCGTCCGGTAAGAGGGTAAGCCTGTCCGCAGGAGGTTGCCTGCTCGGGGTCGTAGATTTTCACGCTGTCCCACACATGGAGGTTCTCACAGAGGAGCTGCAGGTCAATGGACTGTACACCAACCTTGTGCATGAAGGCTTCCTTCCAACGGTAATTGAGGCTCACTTCCTGAAGTCGCAGGTAGCGTGCATCGCCCATCCACCAAGTAGAAGGCTGCGTGTTGTTGACGTTTTGTCCGTAGTAGAGTCGCGGGAAGCGGGCGTTGGGATTCTCCGTTGAGGGGTCGCCGGAGTAATCAGCAGAAATCCAACGATTCTCCTTGTTGTATGCAAGAGCAAGGACATTTCCACGGAAGCCCTTGTTGAAGGGCATATATCCATCGAAGAGACTGCCGTCGCTACCGCCGTAGAGGAAGTAGTTATGTCCCGTGCCGCGGAAGAGAATATTGAGCGTAAAACCTTTCCAATCGGCTGAGGCGCCGAGGCCGTACATCAGCTGTGGGATGCCGGCATAGGCAAAGAGAGGCACCATGTCATCGCTGTTCACCACGCCGTCACCGTTGACATCCTTATATTTGATGTCGCCCGGACGGAGGTTGCCGAACTGCGGAGGACTCATGTCGATATCCTCCTGACTCTCGAAAAGACCGAGGGCGATGTATCCGCGCTGCACGTTGTTGGCATAGCCGTTCTTTTCCAGATAGCGGTAAGGCTGTGTGGCCTCTTCCCAATTAAGAATTTTATTTTTCGAGAGGGTAAAATTGCCACGCAGGGTATAGCTGAAGTCGTTGCTCACCTTCTGGTGATACTCGAAGTTTCCGTCGCCGCCCCAGCTTTTCATACTACCGACGTTGCCATAGGGCATGCTTACCAGACCGACGTAGGCGGGCACTTGCGTACGCTGCTGGAAAATAGCGTCACGGCGATCGAGGAAGTAATCGACAGTAGCCGAGAACTTGTCGTTGAACAGGTGGAAATCCATACCAAGGTCGAACTTCTTTGCCTTCTCCCACACGAGGTTGTCGGCACCTACCTGGCTCTCGGTAATGGAACCTGTTCCGCCCCAGATGGATGAGGATGTCTGGTCCTCGGAAATCAGCGTCAGATAGGGGAAACGCGTGCTGGCAATCTGATCGTTACCTACCATTCCATAAGAGGCACGGAACTTGAGGAAACTGAGCCAAGGCATTGAGTCCTGTACAAAACTATAGCTGGTAGGAACCCATGCAAGGGCCATCGATGGGAAGAAACCATACTGGCGTCCGGGCTGGAAGTTCTCCGAACCGTTCAGACCAAAGTTGGCGTCGATGAAATACGTGTCGCGGAAGCCGTAGTTCAGACGTCCCGAGAGACTCTGGTAGCGCTTGGGAATGGCCGACATGCTGCTACCGGCTCCCGTTTCGGCGGTGTCCTCTATATAATAATAAAGGAGGGCGCCCACGCTATGTTCATCGAACACACGGTCGTAGTTGACGCTAGTGTTGAAGAAAATCTTGCGCCATGTCCACGCCGCCGAGCTATAAGCAACTGAAACCTCATTGACACGCTGTGAGAGGATGAGCTTTCCTGTGGAACTACGCTCCGAGGCCATGTAAAGCGACGGAATCTTGTAGCGGCTTTCACCAAAAAGCGACTGCGTGTCGAGTGAGCCTTGAATCTTTGCCTTCAGGCCGGGGGTAACCATCGACAAGTCCTGATCGAGGCTCATGGTAATCATGTTACGGAAGTTCTGCTGACGGGTGGTACCCGTGTAGTTCAACAGGACGTAAGGTGAGATGTCATCACCATCATTCGTGGCAGGCAGATAGCCATTCGAGTAGCGGAGGGGAAACATCACCGGCGTAGTCTTGGCCTGTGAACTCCAAATCCAGCCCGTCATGCTCACCGACGAATAGCCGCTACCCATGCTAGGACGGTCGTTCACGGAGAGGTAGCTGGTGCCACCAATATAGACTTTCGTCGTCTTCGTGAGGTTGATGTCGAGGTTCATGCGGTAGTTGTAGGTGTTGTACCCGACGCCACGCTTGTAGGGCGAGTCAGCCGCCATATTGTAGGCCGACGATTCGTTCGACATGCCCAGCGAAGCAAAGTAGCGGGCGATGGAACCGCCGCCACGAGCGCTGACGTAGTAGGTCTGCTGCAGCGAGGTGGGATTCAGCAGTTCGTCTTGCCAGTCGACGTTAGGATAGAGGTCGGGGTCGAGGCCGTACTTGATGATGTCCATCTCCACGTTGTCGTAGATGGGATTCATGCCCGTGGCCACCGCAGCCTCGTTCGCCATCTCGGCATACTCGTAGGCTCCCAAATACTGGGGCAGGCGTTTCAGCCTCGAGACAGTATAATTGGCACGTGCCGTAATCATAAGTTTCTGATCAAGACCGCGCTTGGTGGTGACGATGACGACACCGTTAGCGCCACGACTACCGTAGACGGCTGTTGCCGCAGCATCCTTCAGCACCGAGAAACTCTCCACGTCGGCAGCCTCCACCTGGCTCAAATCGCCCTCCAGACCGTCGATAAGCACCAGCGCGCTACTGTTGGCACCAAACGTACCGATACCGCGCACCCAGAATTCCGAGATGTTCTTTCCAGGCTCGCCGCTTCGCTGCACGCCGATGATACCGGCTACACGTCCAGCCAACGAGTTCACGATATTTGTGGCCGGCTTTTCCAGTTCGATGGGCGCTATAGTGGTGATGGCACCTGCCACACTAATTTTACGCTGCGTACCCATACCGACGACCACCACCTCATCGACGTTGCTTGTACTCTCCTTCAGTTGGATGGTTACCGACGTCTCCTTCTTCTCCAGACGATGCGTCACAGATGTGTAGCCCACGTATGAGACCATCAGCACGTCATACAAGTCAGCCTTGATGGTAAACACACCATCAGCATCCGTCACAGTACCGATGCCGGGCTTGTTCTGGATAGTCACCGTAGCTCCGATGACCGTCTCGCCCGTCTCGTCGATGACAAGACCTTTTACCTCAAAGCTCTCCTGCGCCTTTGCTACAAGAGCAAACGCACAACCGAGAACTAAGACTAAAACTTTTAAGAAGTGATTATTTTTCATCTTTCAATCTTCATTTTTCAATCCTCAAACTTACTCCACCGCCACGCGTCGGATAGCATGGTTGTTGCTGTCGCCCACATAGAGCACATCCTCGTTGTCGATGGCCAGACCGCAGGGACTGTTGAACTTGGCCACCTCGCCCGTACCATTAACATAGCCCGCTTGCTGGGGCAAGCCGGCAACGGTCGACACATAGCCCGTCTTCATGTTGATTTTGCGGATGCAATGATTGCCTGTGTCAGCCACGTAGAGGTTGCCCTCGCTGTCGCGGCACATCTGGTGGGGGTTCGAGAACTGCGCCTGATTGATGGGCCCGTCGAAGTACCCCGCCGTACCGCCGCAGAAGGTGGTACACGTCAGGGCGGTGAAGTCGAGTTTGTAGATGCGGTTCATCTCGTCGACGGTGAAGTAGAGGATGTTCGGGTCGTTAGCATCGAACACCATACCCCACGTGCTGCCGCTGGTGCTGCCGATACCCACGCCGCCATACACCTGCGTGAGGTTCTCACCCAACGCCGTCTCAGGGTCGAAGCGAATCAAGTAGCCTCCGTACGAACGAGTGTAGAACTTTCCGTCTGCGGGGCACATGGCAGCCGTCCGTCGGGCGGCCCACGACGCCATGCCGCCAGGGGAGAACTCTGTGTTGTCCCAGCTGATTTCGCCCTTGTTCATGGCCACCCAGTCGTTATCAGGGTCGTAGTACCAGTATTCGTTGTTGCCGATATTCGCTTGAATATGATAAACCCTGTCATGCACATCGTCGTAGACATTGACCGGCACCGTCAGGAAGATGCCCAGCTCGTCGATAAGCTTCAGCTGGTCGGCCTCCTCGTTGGCGCAGTAGCGGTAGAACTCGCTGTCGTGGGTGTCGATTTCGAAGTAGATGTTCTTTTTGCTATCCACCGAGATGCATTGGTTCATCTCCGACGCAAACTGCGCCTCCGACAGGCTGATGGTGCCCGTGGGGTTGGACGTGGCGTTGGCATCACCGCCGCAAATCGTCGTCACGTTCGTTTGAATCTTGTAGTCGAAGTAGCCGTCGAACGTGGCCTCCTGATCGCCAATTTTCACCTTGATCACCACATTTTCGCCGGGCAGTTTAGGAGCCAGCACCAGCAAATGATCGCCGCTGGCGCCAATCACGGGAGCCTGCTTCTGGTTGAAAAACACGCTTACAGAATCCGCATTGTTCCCGAAGTTGCTGCCCGTCAGGATCACCTTTGTGGCAATGGGTCCACCCGTCGGGTAAAAGCTCTCGCAGACAATGGGTTTCGACGCATCATAGTCGGAATAGCCTTCAACGGGTTTCTCGCACGCGGCGAGAAGCAGTACCGCGGATACTGCCGCAATCATCCAGGCTGTTGTTTTCTTGAAAGACTTCATGTTTTTGCCAAACTAATATTAATTTATAAGAAAACGATTTTCCCCCACCCTTCCCCTAAAAAAACCTATATATAATAAGTCGGAAGAAAAATTTTTCCGCATACGCTATTTTTTTTCGCCTGCGCTAATTTTTTATTCGCCTGCTCTGGCGATTTATTTGCCTGCGTTATTTTCTCATAAAACGAATGGGAAACCAGCTATAGAAATGCGAAAAAAGTAAATAATATAACACGAAAAAAGTCCTACTTTCAAAAATCCATTTCAAATATATAAAAAACTTATATTTAAATAATTAGTTCTACAACCCTACTACATTTTATTTACTTTTTCACTTACTTTGCGATACAACTGATAGAGTAAAATGCTACCTTTGCAACGAAAAAACAATTACCACTCATGTTAAACACTCGGTTTTCGGAGTTATATCTCAACAACTACTCCCGCATGCTGCGAATAGCCAAAGTATATATTCCAGAGCAGGAAGAAGCAGAAAACATCGTCCATGATGTGTTCGTTAGCGTATGGGAACATCGTGATCATGTATTTAGCATGGACAACGTGGAAGGCTACATGGCCGTTTCACTTAAGAACAGATGTCTGGATCACCTCAAGCATCTCCTCCACGTGGCTGAATACGCCGATCACGTCACAGAAACGCTGCGCGAGGACCTGACGATGAAAATTAATAGCCTTAACTGCTACGATGCTGCGGCCTCATACGACAACGAGATTATCAACCATGCCGTACAGAATGCTATCGATGGTCTGCCGCCTCGCTGCAGGCAGGTCTTCCTATTCTCGCGTCGCGAACATCTTAAGAACGCTGAAATCGCCCAGCGCATGGGAATATCCGAGAACACCGTGGAAGCCCAGATGACCATCGCTATCCGCAAACTGCGCGGAGCCTTAAGCCGTTTTATCCCCCAGGCTAACAAGAAAACCGCCACAAGGAGCAAAATCGCCCCCAAAACCACCCGGATGAGAAACGTAGCCGAAGCTGTTTAACAATATTCCTTTAGGGGAATGGCACATCTCCGTCGTTATTAAAAATAAAAATAGGATTAAAAATATATTACTAATTAAAAATTACGTTTTTATGAAAAAAAATTACTCAATTCTTGCAATCTGCAGCATGTTACTTGTTGCATTGGTTCCCCAAAAAGCCGTAGCAGGTGCTGCCACTTATGAGAACCATGTCGTTACGCTCACGGGTGTTCCCGAAGGTGCTGGTGTTGTCTATCTTGTGACTGACTGGAACGGACACGAGTGGGACGAAATCGACGAAATGCTCTACGAAGAGGACGAAATCACCGTGAAGGCTACCATCGAGACCAAGGGCTACAAGGCTATCTGCCATCTTTATGCCCTCCCCAACGAAGGCTACAAATTTGCCGGTTTCTTCCTGGACGACGGCAACGGCCTCTTTGACATCGAAGAAGACACCCCCATCACGTTCACAGACGATGCCGAATTTGACAACAAGTGCATCGAAGCGGGTATTCCGCGCGCGTACACCACTACTCCTGCCCTTCAGGTGGTCCTCGAACACGAATCACCTAACGAATATCAGGGAGGTGAAACTTCTGATGATAACAAGGCAGCTGCAGAGGCTGCTGCAGAGAGCGACTGGAACGAATTCAATTGCCTGAACCAGTTCTTTGCTGTATTCTATGCTGACGGCGAGGAGAATCCCATTACAGGTATCAAAGCTGTGGCCATCAATCCCGATGAAGTCATTTACAACCTCTGCGGACAGCGCGTCGGCAAGGATGCCAAGGGACTACTGATTGTCGGTGGCAAGAAGAAGATGGTTCGATAAGGTATAATCACCTCATTTATTTGAAGTTTATCAGACCCTAATCCCATGCTGCTCCTTCTAAGAAGCATCGTGTTTGCAGCCATAACCACTTGCATTGTTGCAGGTGGTTATGCTGCTCAAGTACCACTCCCCGACGACAGCGGCAACGCCGAGGGAGGCCTCGCCAACGACATTAGCGCATCGCTTGTCGTTTGCGGACGGGGGCCACGACTCATCTCTTCGTTTGGACATTGCTCCATCCATATGTCCTGCCCCTCGGCAAACTTGGACAACTACTATACCTATCTTATCCTGGCATCGCCCGACAACGTCAAGCGTTTTTTCAAAGAGGGTGTCTGCACAGGACATTTCGAGGCTCAGAAGTGGGACGAGTTCAAGAAAGACTACGTCGAGCAGAACCGCCCCATCACGGAATACAAGCTTAACCTCACTACCGACGAAGTACGGCATCTTTGGCTGAATCTTGACCGGGAGACGTACAACTCCACCAGTCGCGAATACAGCTTCCTACACTCCCAATGTACATCCATTTGTGCTGACATCATCCGTGCTTCGCTAATAAACGAACGTATCGAGTACGGTGAGCTGCCTCAAGGACTTACGGGTACACTCCGCGACTATACCAACCATTCCGTAGCCGGCTATCCGTGGTATCTGTTCTGCTTCCAGAGCATATTGGGGGCAGAGGGAGAGCAGAAAGGAACCGTCTGGGAGAAACTGGCTCCGGCAGACATCTATCCCGTTTGGAGCGGAGCGTCCATCGTTGATGCAGCGGGCAACCGTCGTCCTATTTTCATCGGTGACGGGCAGATGCTCTTTAACGGCACTTACTCACCGTCGAAGGCCTCGCCTCTGACACCCACGGTATGCTTTGCCATTCTTCTCGCTCTCGCCCTGCTGCTGACCGTTTTCTCTAAGAAACTACGCAAGATAACTTGGGCTTTTGATGCCCTGTTGCTCTGCCTGCAGACAGCATTGGGGCTCTTCTTCGCATGGCTTCTGCTGTTCTCAAAGGCGTCGTGGTTGCCGGGAAATCTATTGCCCATCGTCTTCAATCCTATTCCCATCCTACTTTGGATCTTCTTCCACAAGAAAAAGTGGTTCCGCTGGGTGTACGCCGGCTATGCTGTCGTGCTGGCGGTCATGATAATCTCCACACCCTTTTTGCCGCAGCTCCAATGGGCTCATGCCCTGCTGTTTGCCACATTCCTTGTCCGCGTAACAGCCTTATTCCTAAATTCAATAAAAACAAACAAAAAATGAAAAAAGCAATTCTTTTTCTCTTTATCCTTGCCTCATGCAGCATGGTAAGCGCTCAAGGACAGGTTGCTCCCTTCAAGGCGGGCGACCGTGTGGCTTTTGTCGGAAACAGCATCACCGATGGTGGTCACTATCATTCGTACATCTGGCTCTACTACATGACCCGTTTCCCCAGCCAACAGATGTGGATGGCTAACTGCGGTATCGGAGGCGACACGGCCGAGGATATCCTACGCCGCTTCGATGGAGACGTGGTAGGTAAAAATCCGTCCGTCATCACCCTCACCTTCGGCATGAACGACACAGGTTATTGGGAATACAACGGCGATGATGCCGTGAACTTTGCCAATCGCAAGGTGAACGAGGCCCGCAGGAACTTCCTTGAAATCGAAAAAAAGCTGAAAAAACTCAGCGGCACACGAGTCGTAATGATTGGCACATCGCCCTACGACCAGACTTCGACCTTCAATGACAACATCTACCGCCGCAAGAACGATGCCATGGAACGCGTCATCGCCATCCAGGACTCGTCTGCCAAAGCCAACCGCTGGGAGTTCCTTGACTTCAACGCCCCGATGTGTGAGGTGAATGCACGGTTGCAGAAGGATGACCCCACCTTTACCGTCTGCGGCAACGACCGTGTGCATCCCGACAACGACGGTCATATGCTCATGGCATACATCTTCCTGAAAGCACAAGGTATGTCTGGCAAACCCGTAGCCGACTTCTGCATCAACGCCCGTCAGAAGAAGGCAGAGAAAGCCGTCAACTGCAGCATCGAGAACATCACTAACAGCTCGAACGTCCTCTCCTTCGACTATCTCGCCGAGGCTCTCCCCTATCCGCTCGATACCATTCCTCACGGTTGGGGCTTCAATCGTCCGCAGTCGGACATCACAAAAATGATTCCTAATTTCAACGAAGAAATGAACAGCGAGAAGCTTACCGTCCGCGGACTGAAAGGGAACTATCGTCTCCTTATCGACGACATCCTCATCGACACGCTCTCCTCCGCTGAATTGGAGCGTGGCGTTAACCTCGCTTTGTATCGCCACACGCCCCAGTACCAGCAAGCATGTGCCGTCATGTCGCTCAACGAGGAACGCTGGGACATCGAACGTCGCATTCGTGACTTTGTATGGCTCCAATACGGTTGGTTCCTCAAGGAGCACGGCATTACCGACTACACCACCGAGAAGGCTGCCCGTATCTATCGTGAAGGCTCCAAGGAAAATGCTTGGGTAAGCAGTCGCAAGGATATCTACAACCGACTGACACATCCCGAAATCATGCAGCTGCTCGAGCAAGAGCAAGACCTCATCGTCCGTACCATCTATTCCATCAACACCCCCGTTACCCGTCACTTTAGACTGGAGAAAACACGATAAAGAAATATAATAGGTAATAATAAAAAAATGGACGTTAAAAAGGGAGTTATGCGCTTTGCGCAGGAAGTTAGTAATGCCTATGAGCATAACAACATCACTTCCATGAGCAGAGCGGGGTTATTTCCTCTTTTAACATCCATTCTAACTTCAATTTTATTATCTGTTGTTACTCCCGTCTTCGGGGGCGACACTTTGTCTCTCGACAGTTTCGACGGCACTCTCTGGAAGGTTTTCCCTGCCGAAGGATTGAAATGGAACGCCGTAGCCGGCGATGATTTTGAGCCCGAGGACTGGGTGCCAGGAATAGTCCCAGGAACCGTTTTTGTCGCCTACGTGGAAGCCGGACGGGAAGAAAACCCCGACTGGGGCGACAACGTCTACCTCGTGGACGAGTCGTTCTACAATCGCTCCTTCTGGTATCGGACCACGCTTCCCCGCCCTGCGCAATCCGAGGGCAGGCGCACCATTCTCACGCTCGAGGGTATCAACCGCTATGCATGGGTCTGCTTCAACGGGAAAAAGCTCGGACAAATCAAAGGGCACGTACAATCCGTGCATTACGACATCACCGACTTGCTGAAAGACGAAAACACGTTAGCCATCCGCATCGATATGCCTGACAGCAAACACATTGCCCGAGATGCCAATTTCGTCAACTACGTCTGCCCCACGTATGTAGCCAGCCATAGCTGGGACTGGATGCCCTACGTCCCAGGGCTCAACTGCGGCATCACTAATGATATCTATCTGGAGTTTACCGGCGATACCGACATCCGCAACACGTGGGTACGCTCGTTCTTGGACAGCACCTACACCCAAGCTTCCGTAACCGTTGAGACACATGCTGTCAACCTGACCAACGACTCCACCCGCGTTACACTTCAGGCAACCATTCAGCCAGGCGACTTCACCTCCGTCCGAGAGGTATTGATTGCCCCTCAGCAAACGGTTACAGTTGTATTCGATACCATCAGCATCGATAATCCCCAATTGTGGTGGCCAAACGGTTCAGGCCCCCAGAATCTCTATACGTGCACCATCAATGCCCTCCCCCTTATGGGGGACCAGGGAGGGGGTCTTAGCACCTCGCAGGTAACCTCCTTCGGAATTAAAGAATATAGGTATCGCAAGGAGAACACGGCTCTCACCCTCTATGTCAACGGCCAGAAGACCTTCTGCAAAGGCGGGAACTGGGGCATGAGCGACTATTTGCTTCGTTGCCACCGAAGCGAATACGACCGTCGCATCCGCCTCCATGCCGACATGCACTTCAATATGATTCGTCTCTGGACGGGCTGCGTAACTGACGAGGAATTCTACGAAGCCTGCGACCGCTACGGCATTATGATCTGGGACGACTTTTGGCTCACAGGTCCCTATACGGGACTCACAGGCCCCGACGATACCAAAGAATTTCTTGCCAACGCGCAAGACAAGGTCATCCGGCTTCGCAACCACCCGTCGCTCTGCATCTGGTGCGGATGTAACGAGGGTACTCCATATGACAAGCTCAACGAGAGCATAGCCGACATCATAGCCACCTACGATGGCAACGACCGTCTCTACCAATCCAATTCTCACTACGGGAACGGCCTCTCGGGCAGCGGCTGGTGGAAGAACTTCCCTCCCGAAGATTACTTCTCAAAGGGCATCTGGGGAGGTGGTGGCGATTTGGGAGACCGCGTTGACTGGGGATTCCGAAGCGAGTTGGGCATGGGCGGCTTTACGACGTTCGAGAGCTTCCGGGAGTTCATGCCCGAGGAATACTGGTGGAACAACAAAAAAGGCCCGCAGAACGACATGTGGGAGAAGCACTTCTTCAGCAACCAGACAGCCTATGGAGGCGGAGCTGATGCCTCGGGCTACTTCAATTCCGTCGTCACCAGCTACGGACAGCCTGACGGAGCGGAATCCTTCTGCGAAAAAGCACAGTTCCTAAACATCGAAACGATGAAGGCCATCTACGAAGGGTGGCAGGATAACCTCTGGAACACGGCCTCGGGCATCCTATTCTGGATGAGCCAGCCTGCCTATCCCTGCTTTATCTGGCAGACATACGACTACTATTACGACGCTACAGGCTGCTACTGGGGCGCGCGGAAGGGCTGCGAACCGCTTCATATCCAATGGAATTGCAGCAGCCAACGCATCAATGTCGTCAACACCTCCCCCACTCCGGCAACGGGGCTTAGCGCCTCCATTGAGATGTTCCGGATGGACGGCACACCCTACACCTCCAACACGACGACAATCTCCGACTTCGAAGCTCCTGCCGCAAGCGTCACACGCATCTGGCGCTTCCCCGCAACGGCTCCTTCGGGCGTCTTCTTCATTCGACTAAAGCTCTTCGACAAAGAGGGCAACCTTCTGTCTGAGAACTTCTACTGGAAGAACAAGGCTGGCAACAAAAACGATTTTACCGACCTTAACACCCTACCCAAAGCCGAGCTGAGAGGCAAAACCCTCTCCAGCCCCTCTCCCTTAAGTGATAACCTTAAGGAGATGACCGTCGAGGTTTCCAATCTTTCCTCGACTACCGCTTTCGGCATCCGCGTCCGACTTGTTGACGAGGCTTCGGGACGGCGCATCCTGCCCGTAACGATGGAAGAGAACTATTTCACTCTTTTTGCAGGCGAAAGCCGTACGCTCCATCTCGTCTATGAAGCCTCCGAGGACTCCCCATCAGCAACACCCCTCGTTCTCCTGAAACAATACGGCTACCCCGAAACCGATGCCGATGGTAATCCCGCGGGAGTCAGCTCGATCTTCCACCCCTTCCGGGAGGAAGAGGATTTTTATGATATGCAAGGACGTCCCCTGAACGTTGTCTCAACCGCAGAACTCCCCGCGGGCTATTACATCCAGAAAAGCGGCACCTCACGCCGTGTTTATCTCGTCCGATAGAGCCCCTCAAATAACGTTTGATTCTATTTCCGTAGCGTTTGATTTTAATTTCGTAGAGTTTGATTCTAATTTTGTAGAGTTTGATTCTAATTTGCCAGAATCAAACTCTAAGTTTGCAGCGGAATTGCGGCGCAGCCGCATGGAAGCCTT
>CAMYYY010000051.1 GCA_947303715.1 uncultured Bacteroidales bacterium
CATTGCAAACTCGCTTCCTTGACACATTTGTTGCATTATCAATTTGAATTCAAGATCGCGGGCGTTTTCCCGAAAATCGTTGATTCACGAAAAATAAATCCGAAAAAACTTGCACAATTCGAATTATCTTCGTATCTTTGTAGGTGAAAAAATCAACCTATTGCAGATAATCATCAATAATAATTTAAGAGATAAATGAAACGCCTCTCTCTCCCGCTTCTCCTCCTGTTGCTGACGCTGACGGCCACGGCGCAGAACCCCGTCATCGGCGACCAGTTCACGGCCGACC
The DNA here is from genome assembly GCA_947303715.1 of uncultured Bacteroidales bacterium. Taxonomy (GTDB): domain Bacteria; phylum Bacteroidota; class Bacteroidia; order Bacteroidales; family Bacteroidaceae; genus UBA1189. The sequence continues at coordinate 290 of CAMYYY010000051.1, forward strand.
CCACGGCGCGCGTCTTCGGCGACCGTGTGTACCTCTATCCCTCGCACGACATCTTCCCGCCCGAGGGAGCAAGGCAGGACTGGTTCTGCATGGCCGACTATCACGTCTTCTCGTCCGCCAACCTCACCGACTGGACGGACCACGGCGTCATCGTCACGCAGAACGCCGTGCCCTGGGTGCGCACGGACTCCTACGCCATGTGGGCACCCGACTGCGTGTGCCGTGACGGGAAATATTACTTCTACTTCCCGGCTGCACCCAAGGACGGACGCGGCTTTGCCGTGGGCGTGGCCACGGCCGACAAGCCCGAAGGACCGTTCATGTGCGAGCCCCTGCCCATCACGGGCATCAGCGGCATCGACCCCTGCGTGCTCCTTGACAACGACGGCCAGGCCTACATCTACTGGAGCGGCATGGGCATCCGCGGCGCCCGCCTGAAGGCCAACATGAAGGAACTTGCCGACCCCCTGCAGGAAATCACCATGCCCCGCCGCGAGGGTATGCCTGAGATGCCGCCCATGAAGGTAGGCGGCGAGGAGATGAAGGGGCTGCCCGACGGCTTCAAGGAGGGGCCGTTCGTCTTCCGCCGCGGCGACTGGTACTACCTCACCTTCCCCTGGGTGCGCGGCGAGACCGGCGAGGGCAAGAACCCCACCGAGACACTCGCCTACGCCATGTCGCGCTCGCCTCTCGGCCCCTGGGACTTCAAGGGCATCATCATGGCCGAGCATGCCAACCATTGCTGGACCAACCACCACAGCCTCGTGGAGTTCCGCGGGCAGTGGTATATCTTCTATCACCACAACGACTATTCGCCGCGTGACGACAAGCGCCGCTCGGCATGCATCGAGCGGCTGACGTTCCGTGCCGACGGCACCATCAATGAAGTCTTTCCCACCCTGCGCGGCGTGGGCATCAACCGTGCCGCATCACGCATCGACGTGGACCGCTACAGCCAGGCCAGCACGGGCGTCGTCACGACCTTTGTCGATTCGCTCCAGCCCTTCCGCGGCTGGCACGCCACCCTGCCCGCCAAGGGCAGCTGGCTCCGCTACGCCGACGTCGATTTCACGGACGTTACCGACGGCTACCTCGTCGTCTGCGCCAAGGCAGCCGACAACACCGAGTTCTACGTCCGCGAGAAGACCGCCAAGGGCAAGGTCATCGCCAAGATAAAGATGACGGTGAAGAGCGAGGTGACGCGCCCCGGCTCGCCGACGCCCTTCCGCCGCGACCAGTCGGGCCAGTGGCTCACGCTGACCAGCACCATCGACTATACGCCCAAGGGCATCACCGACCTCGTCATCACCAACGAGGGTGGCGCCGCTGTCAGCATCGACTGGCTGCAGTTCAAGAACCGCCCGAAATACTTCACGCCCGTTGCCTCCGCTGCGGCACCCGCCCGGCCCGACCCGCAGGGCTTCATCCGCCGCTGGAGCCTCATGGAGCCCATTGCCGTCGATGTCCGCTCGAACATCGTCTTCACCAACTCGTGGCTCCGCGAACAGTTCGACGAGAAACTCGCCAGCCTGCCCAAGTCGAAAGCAAAGTGGTACAACCTCGACAGCGAGAACTACAACGTGAAGCTCTTCCGCTTTGCCGAGAAGTACGGCCGTCAGACCTACGGCTCGTTCTTCTGGTGCGAGACGGTTATCGACTGCCCTGCGGAGATACCGGATGTCCGTCTTGCCGCCGGCTCCAACGGCGCCTCCCTATGGTGGCTCGACGGCGAAGAGGTGCTGCTGCTGGAAGGCGACCGTCGCATGGTGGTTGACGACGGCGTGTCGCGCCGCCTCACACTCAGGAAAGGCCGCAACGTATTGCGCAGCGCCGTCATCAACGGCCCGGGCCTGAGCGACATGTGTGCCCGCTTCGTCGACGAACAGGGAAACCCGATTACTGACTTCACAATCCTCAACAGCAAATGATCATGAAACGTTTCCATACCCTCCTTGCGGTCCTGGCCATCGCCGCCGCTGTCAACGCACAAATCGGCCAGCCCTATATCCACGACCCCTCGACCATCGCCGAGTGCGACGGCAAGTACTACACCTTCGGTACGGGCGGCGGCGGACTTATCTCCGACGACGGCTGGTCGTGGCACAGCGGAGCCGACCGTCCGGGTGGTGGCGCAGCCCCCGACGTGATGAAACTGGGCGACCGCTACCTCTGCATCTACGGCGCCACGGGCGGCGGACTGGGCGGCGGACACAACGGCCGCATCCTCACCATGTGGAACAAAACCCTCGACCCCAAGAGCCCCGACTTCCGCTGGACAACGGCCGTGGAGGTCTGCTCGAGCGACGGCATGGAGGACCAGGACGCCATCGACCCCTGCCTCTTCCTCGACCCCACGACGGGCCGTCTGTGGGCCACCTACGGCACCTATTTCGGCACCATCCGCATCATCGAGCTCGACCCTGCGACGGGCTATCGCGTGAAGGGAAATGTGGAGAAGGACATCGCCATCGACTGTGAGGCCACGGACCTCATCTTCCGCGACGGCTGGTACTACCTGCTTGGCACCCACGGCACCTGCTGCGACGGCGTCAACTCGACGTACAACATCGTCGTGGGCCGTTCGCGGAGTGTCGAAGGCCCCTACCTCGACAACGTCGGACGTGACATGTTCCACGGCGGCGGCCGCATGGTCATCGCAGCCGGCGACCGCCTCTATGGCCCCGGTCACTTCGGCCGCACGGTCATTGACGAGGGCGTGGAGATTATGTCGTGCCACTACGAGGCCGACCTCGACCAGGGTGGGCGCAGCGTGCTCGGCCTTCGTCCCCTCCTGTGGCGCAATGGCTGGCCCGAGGCTGGCGACCGCTTCCACGGCGGCACGTTCGCCATCGAGTCCGAGCGGCGCGGCTATTCGCTGGAGCTCATCGTCGATTTCGTCCGCCAGCAGCAGGAGCGGCGCGGATGGTGGGGCGCCAATACGGATGAACCCGTCAAGGCGCTTCCCAACCAGCAGCTCAGCGAGGTCATTGACACCTGGCCCGAGGGCGATATCCCCGTCCGTTGCGGCGACTACATGATGCGTCCCCACCAGCGCTGGACGGTCACACCCGTGCCTGAGAAGGGCGGCTATCTCGGCGGTCCCTACTTCCGCATCACCATCGAGGGTACCGACCGCGCCCTCACCGCCACCTCCGATCTGGAACTGACCACCGTGCCCACCTTCACGGGCGACGATGCCCAGCTCTGGCGCATCGAGCAGCTCATCGACGGCACCTTCCGCCTGCTGCCCAAGACCATCCCCGGACGTCCCGACCTCAACAATGCCGACGGCCTTAACGTCCGCTACTGCCTCTACAGCGCAGCCGACAGCACGCCGACGCTGGCAGCCTACGACTTCAGCACGGACAACTCCAAGTGGCGCTTCCGCAACCACTAATTTTTAAGTGATTAGTGAATAGTGATTAGTGAAAAGATAATTCCCATCGGATGGAGGACATCCATCTAATCACTAATCACTACTCACTAATCTCTAATCACTATTCACTAATCACTAATCACTATCCATTAGCAGGTCCTCCAGCTGCAGCTTGGGGACGCAATGGATATCGTCGGGAGTACGGTAGTAGTTCTGCGGATCGCCTTCGTGAATGGGAACGAGACGAATGCGCTCGGCTCCCCGTCCTATGGCTACGATGGCAAGGGGAGCGTAAGTGAGGTGCAGGGCTTCTGTTATTTCGGTAGGGTTGAAGGCACAGATGCAGATGCCGTTCAATCCCATTTCAACAGCCTTGAGCAGCATGCTCTGAACGCTGATGCCGAGGTCGATATCCACATAGCGGCCTTCGGCTATCGTGGAGCAGACAACGATGAAAGCACGGGGTTCTTGTCCGGCACGGGGCAAGTGAAGTTCGGGTAGGGCAGCGCCCAGTCGGATATGCTGCAGGACGGCCTCCACCTCGGAGTCCTCGGTGACAGGACGGAAGCGCAGCACCTGTTGGTTGCGGGCTGAGGGTAGCTTGGTGTTGACGCTGATGATGCGGAGCAGCTGCTCACGGGTGACGGTAACGGAGGCATCGTAGCCCCTATGGCTGCGGTTTTTCAGCAGCAGACGGTCAAGGGGCTCTCCCACACGCCGGACAACGGTTTTCCGTCCAGCTCCCGAGCCGAACACTTCTTCATACCGTTTCTCCAAATAATTGTCTGCCATTTCAGATAATGGATAATTGATAATTGTCGTTAGACGTTAAAACGTTAAAAAGATTTCTCTATTTCAAACTAGCAACGAAAGCAGCTCGGCGGGCGTCAGTTGGTCGAAGTAATCGGCGATGTTAAGCGTGCTGAGGAGTGTAAGAATAGCATTACTTTCGTAGCGGCAGCCGACGAGGGCGGCGGCAAGGATGTCTGCAGGGCGATTGCCCAAGAAATCCCCGCCGAAGGTGAGGGCGGTAAGCATCCCCTTCTCCACCGAGAAATGGGCCTCGATGGTGCCACAGCGGAACTTCCGCTTGCGGACGAACGTAGCCAGCGGGCTGCGGCCCATGTTCCACTCCCATGTAGCAAAACGGTCTCGTGCAATCTCCTCCACGCGGGCAAGCTGCACTTCCGACAGCACGAACTCCTTATCCTCATGATGCCGCGAAAGAATATCCTCAAGGGCATCCTGCAAAACGCAGACGGAAGCTATATCGGGCAGATAGTCCTTCAGGTTCGCCACGCGACTGCGGACGGAGGCTATGCCGTGCGCCTCCAGTTTGCTGTCGCTGACGGCAAGAACGGAGGCAAGCATCGTGAGGTCCACATCGTACATCAGCGTGCCGTGCACCATCAGACGGTCTTTCCACACCCGCTTGGCATAGCCCGACACCTTGCGCCCCTCGACGAGGATATCGTTGCGTCCACTCAGTTCCGCCGGTACGCCGAGGCTACGCAGGGCCTCGATGACGTAGGTGAGATAGCCCGGATAGTCGCGCTCCAAGTCGGACGAGCGCCCCACGATGGTGTAATTCAGATTACCCAAGTCGTGATAGACGGCTCCGCCCCCCGTCACCCTCCGTGCCAAGAGAATGCCGTGTTCTTGCAAATAGGGCAGATTCACCTCGGCATAAGCATTCTGATTAAGCCCGATGATGACCGCCGGCGCATTCTTCCATAGGTAAAACACAGGCTCATCCACTCCCAGCTCCTCCAGACAGAACTGGTCGAACGCCATGTTATAGTGCGCATTCGTGCACGCGTTGCGAAGGTATCTCATTCACTCAGTAAGGAAGTGGGAGGCTCTGCAGCCATCCAGTTATAATTATCTTCTGAATCCGTAAGGTACGAATTTGTTCGATTGCCGATGCGAGGTGCGCTCACAGTTTCTTCCTCATACTCTGTCGTTTCATATTTCTTGAAGTTCTCTGCCTGCTCGAAAATTTCCTTGAATACCTCATCCTGAGGAACGGGTGGATAGCCGTGTTCTGCAAGAATAAGAATCAGGTCCATCTGCAACTCTGCCTTGATATCAGAGCGGTTTGCCCAATCAGTATATTTTGACTTGTCATCCACCATCTTCTTCACAGCAGCTGCCAACACAAGCTTATCGATGTTTATGCCCATCGGTTCCGTCACCTTCAGCTCTCGGTTACGGACATTCACCTCCCTGATATAGTCGCCCAAACGCTGGTATGCTATCATGGCTCACTCCTCTTCTTTGTACAATTAATAAGGTGTTTTTAGTGGAGCTTGAATATACCCACGTGTTACCTTATTGATGGCTATCTCATTCAGGTAACCTTGCTGCACTAAATTGGAAAGGTCTTTTCTTGCTGTCATCGAAGAGACGGAAAACAATTCCTGCACGTCTTTTACAGTTAAAATAGTGTCAGGTTCTTCCGTCAGTCTTTGCAGAACTAAGGCCTGCCGGTAATTAATATTGCCAGCCAGCATAAACGCATTAGCGGCTTTCTTTTCCTGTTGCTTCCGCTGGATATAGTCGCGAAGTTGTTGGAATGAGATTTCCAATGCTCTCAGGTTGTAGGCCACAAAGTACCCCATATCGTTGCCGTCGTTTTCCGTATGACGGAAGGCTTTCTCATAACTGGCTTTCGATTTTGAGATGACTCTGGATATAGACATGTATTCTGTCAGCTTGTAGTTCTCTTTCAGCATGTACCAATAGAACAGGGCTCGTGCCGTCCGCCCGTTGCCATCCACAAACGGATGCATATAGGCCAACATGAAATGGACGATGATGCCCCTGATGATGGGATGAATAAAAACGCTCGGATTATCGTGGTTGAAAAAGTCGCACAACGTTTCAATAAATTCGGGAATATCCTTATAGGTGGGTGGCGTATAAACGACATCACCTTCAACCATATCAGCTACGACAACATTGTCGTTCGTCCTGAAACGTCCTGCATCGTCAGGATTATCCAGAGTCTTCTCTGTCATCAACCTATGAACATACAGCAGCCCTTCTTCTGTCAAAGGGTCATCTTTGTGTTCTACTATGTATTGAATGGTGCTGTAGTTGTTGAAAATCATCTGCTGTGCCTTGTTCTGAGGCGACTTCTTCTTCCTCAGCATTTCTTTGGCAACAACACGGGTCGTAGAAGCTCCCTCCATTTTACTGGAGTAGATGGCTTCCTCCATGAGAGAACTCGACAAATAGTATTTCTTTTCGGGACCTTGGGAATCATTCTCGGCTTCCCAGAAACTGCCGAACTTCATATCAAATTCATGGCACATGCGCTGCATCTTGCTGGTAATACATAGTTTGATTCCGTATTTCCCCCATACGGTAATCATGCCTTTTAACCGTGCAGCCTTAACCGAAGTCCAAAGCATTTGCGGAGTATATCCTTCTGGCAGAGGCTTATACTTTACCTTGTCCCAATACTCATAGTCAGAATTGATTTTATCTACAAGTATCTCTATCTCTGGATTGCTCTTCTTCAGCAATGCGTTGAAAAGAGCTTTTTCATCTATCTTTGGGGGCAATTCCATCATAGCTATACCTTATTGCATCTTTACTGCCGCAAAGATACAGATTCTTTTAATAAATCTTGCCAATTCTTGCAACTTTTTGCAAAATTAGCAAGAATTTTTCTTTTATAAGCCGTATCCTAACTTCTCAAAGAGGGCTTTCAGTTCCTTTTTGCTCTCCTCTTCTCTTCCTGTTGCAAGAGGTCGCGGATATCGGCCTGCAGCTGGCGCATGCGTGTGTCGAAGTCTATCTGCTCGTCGCGATTGCGGAACTCGATGTATTTGCTGGGCACGAGGCTCCAGCCCTTCTGCTCGATTTCGCTGAGGGAGGCAGAGTAGCAGTATTCGGGTTCGTCGTGATAGGTCGTTTCGTAGCCTTCGCGCTGCCAGTTGTGGAAGTTGGCGGCTATCTGCCGTATCTGCTCTGGGGAGAACTGGATGTACTTCTTCTCAAAGGGCTCGCCCCATTGGCGAAGGTCGATGAAGAGCACCTCGTCCTCGCGGTTGCGATAGTGAATCATCTTGCCGTTCTGCTCGATGGCGCGTGCTTTCTTGTTGTTGTTCAGAATCCAGAGCGTCACGCTGATGTCAGTAGAGTAGAACATGTTGCGAGGCAGAATGACGATGGCCTCTATAACCTTATTTAATAAGAGCTGCCTGCGGATGGCCAACTCCGTGCCGTCGCCGCTCAGCGCGCCGTTGGCCAAGAGGAATCCAGCAGTGCCGTTGGCGGAGAGCTTGCTGACGATATTGAGAATCCAGCCGTAGTTGGCGTTGCTGGTGGGAGGGGTTTCGTAGCCCATCCAGCGAGGGTCGTCCACGAGTTCATTGTCGGCACGCCAGTCTTTCTGGTTAAACGGAGGATTGGCCATGATGAAATCGGCCTTCAGGTCCTTGTGCTGGTCGTTGTGGAACGTGTCAGCCGCCATTTCGCCCAGGTTACAGGCGATGCCGCGAATAGCGAGGTTCATCTTCGCCAGTTTATAGGTGGTGTTGGTGTATTCCTGGCCGTAGACGCTGATGTCGCGCTTGTTGCCGTGATGGGCTTCGATGAACTTCATGCTCTGCACGAACATACCGCCAGAGCCGCAGCAGGGGTCATAGATCTTGCCGCGATAGGGCTCAATCATCTCGGCTATCAGGTTGACGATGGTCTTAGGGGTGTAATACTCCCCCTTACCCTTTCCCTCGGCAATGGCAAACTTGCCTAAGAAGTACTCATAGACGCATCCCATCAGGTCGTGCTCGGGGTCTTTTAGCGTGTCAATCTTGTTTATCTCGTCGAGCAAGGCAGCAAGCTTCGTACGGTCAAGCGAGAGGCCGGCATAATAGTTGCTGGGCAGAGCGCCTTTCAGCGAGGGGTTGCTTTCTTCCACCTTTGCCAGAGCCTTGTCTATCTTGATGGCGATGTCATTTTGCTTGGCATTCTCAATCAAGAAATCCCAGCGGCTTTCGGGCTCCAAATAGAAAACATTCTTGGCATTATAGAAAACGGGATTGTCCACAAAAGCTCCTTTTCCGTCGGCCTCCAATTCGCTCCGCCGCTCTGTGAAGCGGTCGAAGGCGTACTTCAGGAAGATGAGGCTCAGCACTACGTGCTTGTACTCCGAAGGCTCTACAGAGCCGCGCAGCTTGTTTGCCGACTCCCATAGCGTCTCCTCTATGGATTTTTCTTTTATCAGCTTCTTTGCCATATTCTTTTTAGTAGTCCTCGCCGTAGCGTTCGCGGGTGATTTGGTTGAGGGACTTGCCGCGGGTGTTGGGACAGCCGATGACGCCGACGACGAGGGATATCAGCAGCAGGGCAATCATACACCATGCAGCCACGGTGAACCCTTCGCCCTGTTCGCCATAAATGAGGGTGAACATGAGCCCCCATACGGCCGAGAGGCCGCGGACGATGAAGAACATCAGTCCCTGAGCTCCGGCGCGGAACTTGGCGGGGAACAGCTCCGAGCCCCACAGGGCATAGAAAATCTGTACCGAGATACCGCCGTTGATGCCCCAGAGGATGGAGAATGCCCAGAGGCTGCCCATGCCGTTGATGCCTGCGATGACGACTACCCATGTGGCAAGCGCAGCCAGCAGACCCAGCACATACAGCAACTTGTGCGATACCTTGTCGATGATGAAGGATATGCAGAAGGTGACGGCGACGACAATGACCCAGCCCACGCACGAGAGCATGTTGGCATACTCGTTTGTCAGGCCGCCCGCCGTCTCGTAGATGTGCGGCTGGAAGAATCCCATCACGCTGGCTACGAGGTTCCACGTGAGGTAGATGGCCACGAGGAAACAGACGGTCCTGATGGCTTTCTTGTTGGAGAACAACACCTTGAAGGCGTGCAGGAGCCCCGTGTCCTCGCCCTTCGCCTTGGCAGCCTCGCGGCTTGCTGTCCATTCCCTGCTCTCCTCGAGCCGGCGCTGCATGGTCCATGCGATGAACGCCACTACGAAGAGTGAGAAGAAGACGACTCGCGAGCTGAAGACGTTAAGGGCGTCGCCGCTCAGCGCAGTACCTCCGATGGCATGGCCTATGCCCTCGACCCAGCTGAAGAGATAGCCGCCGGGGGCGAAGAGCATGCCGAGGAGCAGGATGATCATCGGTCCGCAGCCCCACGACATCTGCGAGATGCAGATATTTCGGCCACGGTTGTTGATTTCGGAGCTCTCGGAGATATACGTCCACGAGGCGGGCACGCCGATGCCGACGGAGATGCCCGTGACGAGGAAGCCGCCCAGCAGCATGGGGAAGTTGACGGAGCACATGATGAGCAGCACGCCCACCATATAGACGATGAGGTTGTAGGTGTAGATGAACTTTCGGCCATACTTGTCGGCGAGGAAGCCGCCGATGATGGCGCCGAGGGCGGCACCCAGGCAGTTGGCGCTGATGAAGTTGAGCCAGCCGAGGTGAACCTCGCTCAGCCCCAAGTATTTCTGCCATAGCGTCAGGCCGCTTGCGCCGGCCACGATGGCACCGGCATCGAGATAGTTGGTGAGTGAAACCGCTATCGTGCTCTTCAGACTTTTGCTTTTTGCCATGGGGTGTTATCGTTTGGAGGTTACTTCTGCTTCGTATTTCTCTATCTCGGGGATGAAGTCCTCACCGACGGGGACGTTGTTGCGGACGCAGAACTCGTCGTAGACGGCGTTCCACGGCAGCGCCTTGCACTCCTCCAGCAGGGCGAGCACCTGGTATCCCTTGCCGGCAATCTCCAGCTGGCTGATGCGGCTTGTGGGCTCAAGCATGGCGCGCACCATGCACTTCTGCGCAGCGCGGCTGCCGATGACGTAGGCACCGATGCGGTTGATGGCGGCGTCGAAGTAGTCGAGGCCGTAGTGGACGCGGTCGAGGGCTCCGGCGCGGACAATCTCGCTGAAGAGGTCGAGGGTGGGGTCGTCCATGAGGGTCACGTGGTCGCTGTCCCAGCGGATGGGACGGCTGACGTGAAGCATCAGTTCGGGCACGAACTGCAGCAGGGCGCTGACCTTGTCGGCAGGAGACTCCGTGGGGTGGTAGTGGCCGGTGTCGATGGTGGGAATCTTACCGTTGCGGGCGGCATAGGCGGTGTAGAAGTCGTGGCTGCCCACGGTGAAGCTCTCGAGCCCGATGCCGAATACCTTGCCTTCGATGCAGTCCTTCATGCAGGCCTTCTTCTCGGCGAAAATCTGGTCGAGCGAGTCCTTGAGGAGCTCGCGGTAGAGGTAGTGGTTGACGCTGACGTCCTTGCAGCCGTCGTGTACCCAGAGGTTCATGATGCAGGGGTCACCCTGGGCACGTCCCATCTCGTCGGCGATGTCGCGGCAGCGGCGGGTGTGCTCAATCCAGAAGTCGCGGATGCCCTTGTCGGGGTTGGCGAGGCTGAGGTTGCCGCTCTTGGGGTGCGAGAAGGAGGTGCTGTTGAAGTCGAGCTTTGTGTCGTGCTCGCGGCCCCATTCCATCCAGCTCCGGAAGTACTCGGGTGTCACCTCGTTGCGATCTACGACCTTGCCGCGGAAGTCGCCGTAGATTTCGTGGAGGTTCAGGCGGTGGGTGCCGGGGATGAGGCTCTTGGCCTTGAGGATGTCGGCGCGGAGCTCGTCGATGTTGCGTGCCTTGCCGGGATAGTTGCCTGTGGACTGTATGCCACCGCTGAGGGCGCCGGCCTGCACTTCGAAGCCGGCCACGTCGTCGGCTTGCCAGCAATGCATGCTGAGGTGGAAGTCCTGCATCTGGCGGAGGACGGCTTCGGTGTCGATGCCCATTTCGGCATATCGCTCGCGGGCTACTTCGTAGGCTTTACGTACAAGTTGTTCTTTCATGATGGTTTCTATATTATAGTTTATACTTTGACGTGTTGACTCGCCCGACTATTCTTTCTCCTTGCATACGCCGAGGTAGCGCTTGAACGCCTCGTCCCAGAGGGCGGCGTCCTGCGGGGTGTAGGTGTGGGTTTCGATGCTGTCGGCGATGAGAGCGCGCATGGAATGGATGTCGCTCACTAAGCCGGCGGCCTTGGCCTGCAGCATGATGTTGCCGATGGCGGTACATTCGATGGGGCCTGTGACGACGGTGGTGCCCGTGGCGTTGGCTGTCAGCTGGTTGAGCAGCACGTTCTGCGTGCCTCCGCCGATGATGTGAAGCGTCTCGAGGGGGAAAGGCGCCATCTCCTTCAGATAGCCGAATACCTGCTTGTAGCGCAGGGCGAGGCTGTCGAAGATGCAGCGGCACACCTCCTCCGTCGTCTCGGGCACGGGCTGGGCGGTACGGCGGCAGTAGTCCTGTATGGCGCCGACCATGCTCTCGGGGTTGGCGAAGCAGGGTGCGTCGGGATGGATGAGGCTACGGAAGGCGGGGACGTGGGGGATGTGGGCGTAGATGTAGTCGTAGCTATAGGGTTTGCCCTCGGCCTTCCATTCGGCACGGCTGCGCTCCAGCAGCCACATGCCGCAGATGTTTTTCAGGAAGCGCGTGGTGCCCTCCACGCCGCCTTCGTTGGTGAAGTTGCGCTCGTAACTTTCCTTATTAATTATAGGCCAGGGAGTCTCGATGCCCATCAGACTCCATGTGCCGGAGCTGAGGTAGGCGAACCGTTCGCTGCGGGCCGGTACGGCAGCCACGGCGCTGGCGGTATCGTGTCCCGCCACGGCCACGACAGGTACGGCGCCCAGTCCCGTCAGCCGCTGCACCTCGGGCGTGAGCGTGCCGACGACGGTGCCCGGCTGCACAAGGGGTCCGAACTGGCTTTCGCTGATGCCGCAGACGTCCATCAGCTCCCGCTCCAACCGCCCTGTGCGCGGATTGAGCATCTGCGAGGTGGAGGCGATGGTGCGTTCCGTAACGGCGATGCCCGTCAGCAGATAGCTCAACGCATCGGGCATGAAGAGTATTTTGTCCGCTGCGTTGAGGGCGCTGTTTCCCGTCCGATGCAGCTGGTAGAGCTGGAAGAGCGAATTGAAGTTCATGAACTGGATGCCTGTGAGCTCATACACCCGTTCGCGGGGGACGGCCCTGAAGAAGTCGTCCATCGCTCCCTCGGTGTGGGGGTCGCGATAGCTGTAGGGATTGCGCAGCAGGTCGCCGTCGCTGCCGACGAGGGCGAAATCGACGCCCCAGGTGTCGATGCCGATGCTGCGGATATTGATGCCCTCATGGGCGACGGCCGTCAGCCCTTCGATGATTTCGCGGTAGAGGGCGTAGATGTCCCAGTAGCAATGTCCGCGCAAGTGGATGATGGGGTTCTGGAAACGGGTTATTTCGCGCAACGTCAGGCCGTCGTCGGAGAGTGTCCCGACGATGGTTCGTCCGCTTGTAGCTCCGAGGTCAACGGCAAAGAAGTGGCACTTCTCAATCTTTTTCATGGTGCTGAGGGTTGGTGGCTTTTACAAAAACGGCGGTAAAGATAGTACAAGGCGAGCGGAATACCAAATTTATTTGGATATTTAACGGTGTTTTCGTCGTCGCGACTCTGTATGTGAAGTTTTCCCTTACCTTTTTTTCCCTTTTTTGTGAAAAAATTTTGTATATATTCAGATTTTCGCTATCTTCGCCGCCAGAATGTAAAAAAAGTTCGAATATGAAGAATAAAACCAATCGTCTGCATGCCATTCGCATGATAGTACAGAACAACATCATCTCCAATCAGGAGGAGTTGCTGGTGAAGTTGAGGGAGTCGGGCTTCGACGTGACGCAGGCTACGTTGTCGCGCGACCTGAAGCAGATGAACGTGGCGAAGGCTCCCACGAATGACGGCGGCCATGCCTACGTGCTGCCCACCGACTCGCTCTACGAGCGCATCTATCAGGCCAAGGCGGCCTACGAGAAGCAGGTGCACAGCGGCTACGTCAGCCTGCAGTTCTCGGGCAACATGGCCGTCATCAAGACGCGTCCGGGCTATGCCAGCGGCATTGCCTACGAGATTGACGAACGCCACCTGCGTTCCGTTATTGCTACCATCGGTGGCGACGACACCGTGCTGATTATCCTTGCTGAGGGCGTCAGTCGTGACGAAGTCCGCCGTGAACTCGGCACATTCCTGCAAGTTAAATAGTAACATCCATCATAATGATAAAAACCGGTATTATTGAAGGGGCGGGGTTCACAGGAGGTGAACTGATACGCCTGTTGCTCAACCATCCCGACGTGGACCTTCAGTTCGTTACGTCGCGCGAGTTCGTGGGACATCGCATCGACGAGGTACACCGTGGGCTCTACGACGAGACGGACCTCTGCTTCACTTTCGACGATCCGCTGGACCGGCTCGACATGCTCTTCCTCTGCACCGAGTGGAAGGGCAGCCGCGAGTTCTTCAGCACCCACACCCTGCCCGAGGGGCTCAAGGTGGTCGACATGAGCCGCGCTTACAGGATTGACGACCCCACGTTTGTCTATGGCCTGCCGGAGCTCAACCGCCGTGCCATCTGCCAAGCCCGCTTTGTGGCTAACCCGGGTAACTTTGCTACGGGCATCCTGTTGGGCCTGCTGCCGTTAGGACGTAACCTGATGCTCAATGGCGACATCACCGTGCAATCTATCATCGGCAGTACGGGTACTGGAGAACAGTCCTCCACCCTCACGAGCTTCAACTGGCGTAGCGACAACGTCAGCGTCTATAAGCCCTTTGTTCATCAGCATCTGCCCGAAATTAGTGCCGCCCTCCATCAGCAGCAGACCAGCTTCAATTCCGACATTCTCTTCGTGCCCTGCCACGGTAACTTCACCCGCGGCATCTTCACCACCATCATGCTGAAGAACAGCGTGTCGCTGGGCGCACTTGAGGACCTCTATGAGCAGTACTACGACGACGATTCGTTCACCTACCTCTCCCGCAAGCCCATTGATTTGAAGCAGGTCGTTCACACCAACCGCTGCTTCATCCATCTGGACAAGAAGGACGACAACTTGCTCATCACCACCTGCATCGACAACCTCCTGAAGGGCGCCAGCGGCCAGGCTGTGCATAACATGAACCTCCTCTTTAACCTTGAGGAGACCGTCGGCCTTAACCTGAAGTCAACGGCGTACTAACAGAAAAACCCTATTCTTAATATAATAATTTCCACAATGAAAAGACTTTTCGTAGTGTTGGTGAGCGTGATGCTCACCGTGAGTATGTTTGCCGGACAGGCAAAGTATGTGTTCTATTTCATCGGTGACGGCATGGGCCCCGCTGAGGTTCTCGCCACCCAGTATTATCTCAGTCAGAAGAAGGGCGAGCTCGGCATCACGCCGCTCTGCTTCGCCACGTTCCCCTTCACGGCCTACGCCACGTCTTATTCGGCCAGCTCGGACGTCACCGACTCGAGCGCTGCCGGCACGGCTTTGGCATCAGGCTGCAAGATTAATAATGGTGTAGTGGGTCTGCTGCCCGACGGGGAAACGCGCCTTTATACGGTTGCAAACTGGGCCAAGGCTGCAGGCAAGAGCGTAGGCATCACCACCAGCGTAGGCGTCAATCACGCCACGCCTGCCTCGTTCTATGGCTACCGCCCCTCGCGCAACGACTATTACGAGCTGGGCGTGCAGCTCACCGAGAGCGGCTTTGACTTCTTCGCCGGCGGCGACTTCATCAAGCCCACCCGCGACGACGAGCCCTCGCACTACGAGCTGGCCGAGAAAGCCGGCTACCAGATTGTCCGCGGCTACGACGAATACCAGGCCCAGAAGAACTGCGGCAAGCCCATCATCCTGCTGCAGAAGGAGGGACGCGGCGACAACATCCCCTACGCCATCGATGCCAAGGACGATGACCTCCGTCTCGACCAGATTGTCACCGCCGCCATCGAGCAGCTCTCGAAGAACAAGAAGGGCTTCTTCCTGATGTGCGAAGGCGGCAAGATTGATTACGGCGGGCATGCCAACGACGCCGCAGCCTGCTTCGGCGACGTTATCGCTATGGACGATGCCGTCAAGGTAGCCTACGAGTTCTACAAGAAGCACCCGAAGGAGACGCTCATCGTCATTACCGCCGACCACGAGACCGGCGGCCTCGCCCTCACCGGCGGCAGCTACAGCATCAACACCGGCGTCCTCCAGTACCAGAAGGTCAGCAAGCACGGCTTCTCGGAGGTGCTCAACCAGCTGCGCCACGACAAGAAGGACAAGGTGGAGTGGGCCGACGTGAAGGCTGCCCTCACCGAGAACTTCGGCTTCTGGCGTGAGGTTAAGATTTCGCACGACGACGAGATGGCGCTCTA
This sequence comes from uncultured Bacteroidales bacterium, assembly GCA_947303715.1. Classification (GTDB taxonomy): domain Bacteria; phylum Bacteroidota; class Bacteroidia; order Bacteroidales; family Bacteroidaceae; genus UBA1189. The sequence goes on from CAMYYY010000051.1 coordinate 15,899, forward strand.
CGACGAGTGGTACCACTCCTTCCAGACTAACGAGAGGGTGAAGATGGCCGAGAGCCTCTACTACCGCGACGAGCCGCTCTCCGACCTTGCCGTGAAGGTGATGGCCCGCTGCGCCAAGATTATTTGGCCCGTCGGCAGCCACTCGGGCATCTACGTCCCCGTTTTCGCCATCGGCGCAGGAGCCGAGCAGTTCACCGGCCAGATTGACAACACCGACATCCCCAAGAAGATTGCTAAGGCCGCTGGCTACAAGGTGAAGCAGTTCAAATAAAATAATGATTATTGAGGAGTGAAGAATGAAAAACAGAATGAACTGCATGCGGTATTCCATTGGTAACGGTATTTATTCTTTATTTTTCATTCTTCATTCTTCATTTTCATGAAATCCCTCCATCACGAGGTCCTGCGGCTGGCGGTGCCTAGCATCCTGGCAAATATTACCGTGCCTCTTGTGGGCATGGTGGACATTGCCATAGCAGGCCATATCTCCGATGCCTCGGCCATTGGCGGCATTGCCATCGGCGCCATGCTCTTCGATCTGCTCTACTGGAACTTCGGTTTCCTGCGAGTGGGCACGGGGGGTATGACGGCACAGGCCTTTGGCAGGGGGGATTTTCGTGGCGCACGTGAGATTCTGGTTCAGAGCCTCACTATTGCCATCGGTGCGACGTTGCTCATCTGGGCACTCCAATGGCTGTTCCTTCGTGTGGCTATGGCGCTCATTCCCTGTTCGGCGGAGGTGGCTATGTTTGCGCGGCGCTATTTTTTCATCCGCATCTGGGCAGCCCCTGCCACCCTCTCGCTGATGGCGCTGAAGGGATGGTTCATCGGGATGCAGGATACCGTGTCGCCCATGGCATGCGACATTACGGTCAACGTCGTCAACATGGCAGCCAGTTTTGCCCTTGCCGTCTGGACACCTCTTGGCGCCCTTGGCGTTGCGTGGGGTACCCTCATCGGGCAATACACAGGACTCCTCGTGGCTGCTATCCTTCTTCAGAGGAAATTAAAAAAGGGGATATTTGGAGTTCAGGAACTCCCTCTTCTTCCGTCTGCTCTTCGCTGGTCAAAGTTACGCCGGCTATTCGTGCTTAACGGCAATCTGTTCATCCGTGCGCTCTGCTTCATGGTGGTCTATGTGGGCTTCACTTCGCTCACGTCGCGGTATGGCGACGGCCCCCTTGCCGTCGGCTCCATCATGATGAAGCTGTTTATGCTTTTCAGCTACTTCATCGACGGTTTTGCCTATGCTGCCGAGGCGCTGACGGGGCGTTTCGTCGGCGCGCGTGACTCCCTTAACCTCCGCCGTTCCAACCGCATCCTCTTCATCTGGACGCTCGCCATAGGCGCTGTCTTCACCCTCCTCTATGCGCTGACGGGCGAGGGTATGGTGCGGCTGATGACCTCCGACGCCAGCGTCATTTCCGGCTCCCATCCCTTCTTGCCGTGGCTGGTGGCTATGCCGCTCGTCAGCTGCCTCGCCTTCCTTTGGGACGGCATCTTCATCGGAGCCACAGCTGCCCGTCCGCTGCGGAACTCCATGATTGGTGCTGCCGTAGGCTTTGTGGCTGCTGCCATCGCCCTCCAGCCGCTCTGGGGCATACAAGCCATCTACGTAGCCTACTTCGTCCACCTCGTCGTCCGCGTTCTCTGGCTTACCGCCGCCTGGCCACGCACCCGCTCCGCAGCGTTCTGAGCTATCTCTGAAAAAACAGACAAAAATCCTTTGTTTTTTTGGGAAAAGAGCAGTATCTTTGCAGACAAAAGAAAACAATCCGAATTTGTACATAGAGAAATGAAACGGATAGCTTTCCAATGCCTTTGTCTGTTGTTGCTGGCAACCCTTTCCTCCTGCCGCAGGGATGCCGGCGTCCACGACGCCCTCGCCCGTGCCGAGGCCCTCATGGAGACAGACCCCGACGCTGCGCGCGCTCTGCTTGCTGAGATTGAAGATTCAATATTGAAGATTGAAGATTATCCTGCGGAAGAGGCAGGCCAGAAGACGGGAAAAAATCTTCAATCTTCAATCTTCAATTTTCAATCCAAATCGGAGGCTGCCCTCTACGCTTGGCTTCGCACGCAGGTGGACTACAAATGCTACGTGCCGCTGACATCCGATTCGCTGGCGCGCATCGCTACGGACTATTACGGCAAGCCGCGACACAAGGACTATCACGCCGCCATGGCCTGGTACACGCTGGGCTGCGTCTATACCGAAATGCAGAATGACCCCAAGGCCGTTGACGCCTATCTTACTGCACAGGAGTTGTTCCCCGACACCGTCAACCGCTATTATGTCATTGCGCTGTTCAATACGGGAAAGCACTATCTGAACCGCCACATGTATGCTGAGGCGGAGTCGCGCTTCCTTGCCGCTAAAAGCAACCCTTATTGCCAGAGAGACTCCCTGCAGATGGCTTACACCGACTTCAACTTGGGCCTCTCCCACATGTACCAGTCTCGTTTCCGCCATGCGGAAGAAGATTTCTATGCCGTCCTGCATAACCCCTACGCCCCTCCGCTTTTTCGGAAGGATATTGATTACCAACTGGCCAAGCTGAATTTCTATGAGAGCAAGGATTGCGCTACGTCGCTTTCCTACGTCAACCGTTTCATCGCTCAGGCCGAAAACCCGAAAGGGATTGCGTCGGCATGGGTCCTGAAGGGAAACATCATGGCCCATAGCCAGCAGTACGACTCCGCCTATGCGTGCTACCAGAACGCCTTGGCCTGCCATACCGATATCTACGCGAGGAATCAGGCCAACAAGCTGCTGGCTCATATTTCGCAGCTGACACAAAAGAACGATTCTGCCGAATACTATTCCGAGGCCTATCAGTCATCGTTAGACTCCATCTACAATAGTTTCGGAAGAGAAGAAATCGACTCCATCCGGAACACGCACCGCCTCGAGACCCTTCGGCTGGAAAAGACGTCAAAAACCGTGCGCTTGCTGTCTTTCGGGATAGTCGCCTTCCTTGTTGCGGCTCTTCTGCTCTGGGCGTTCAGGAAAAGGCGACATAGCCTTCCCTCCGTCCCTTCATCCCTGCCGCACGGCGCAGCTCCATCGGATGGGGACGAGGACAGCCTGACCCATCAGGAAAGGGCGGCCCGTTGTCGCGAGCGCTTCCAGCAAAGTGCGCTGTTCGCCACCCTCGTTGAGGATCTGCGACAGGGAGACCTGTCTGCAAAAATGAACCAGGCCCGACGAGCGGAAATCCGAAAAGCCGTTGCCGACGCCACATCCGACATCCGTTCGGAGCTCATGCTTGACTGCCCTCTCCTGACAAGGGAAGATTTGGAATATTGTGAGTACATGCTGTCAGGATTCTCCATTAAAACAATGGCTGAATGCACCACCTATAGTGAACACGCCCTCGAAAGCCGGAAAAGCCGGATAAAGAATAAGGTGTCGCCAGCGTGGAAGGAAATCCTTTTTAGCAACGATTCCAGCCTTTAACCCCAACACGCAATCGTCTGTCATCTAACTATCTGCCTTCAATTCTCAAAATTGTGAGGATATTGTGAGGAAATTATGAGGGGAAATGTTTGCAGGCATTTGCCTTTTATGCCTACCTTTGTTCCCAGAAAGACGAAAAACCAATTAAAAGAAACTAATCATGAAAAGAGAAAGTAGAAAAACTATCGCCTTACTGGTTCTGTTATTCTTTGTTCCTCTTGTCGTATGGGGACAGAAGAATATTCCTTTGGTGCTGGAAAACGAGTCCATCAGACAATCTGGCCCCCGTTCTCCTTGGTCTAATCCGACAGCCACTCTTGATGGTACGACGCTGACCTTTACCTTTGCTTCTGCTACCACTTCGGAGGTCATCATCATCAATCAGTCGTCTGCCCAAACGGTCTATTCCCATTCTTTCGAGTCTTCCGCCCAGCTTTCCATAGACCTGTCGGAAGTATGCTCCGCTGGCATCAACTATTTAATCCGTCTCAATGTATTTGGGGCATGGTGGAACGGAGAATTTACGGTCGAAGAGACACTACCTGCTCCAGCGGCTAACGGTACGATAGTGGAACAGGACAGCGTGTTTTATCAGTTGCAAGGTAAAAACGCCATCATCGTACCGGCTTACATTGCAAAAAGAAATATTCTTGACTATCCAGACACATTGGTTATTCCTTCACAGATTTCATACGAGGGCGTATGGTATGATGTAACAGGTATTGACCCTGAAGCGTTCCGTGGTTGGACTTCTACTTCAATCATCCTGCCCAATACGATTGAATACATCGACTATCTGGCTTTTTGCCTCTGCGAGAACCTGGAGCATTTCGTGCTGCCTGAGAGTCTTGTCGGAATAGGGAATATAGGACTTGGTCAATTTACATTGGGAATAAGTGTTTTTGCTGGATGTTATTCTTTACGTTCTGTGGAAATTCCTGAAGGGATTAGAGCGATACCGCCAAGCTTCTTTGAGGAGTGTACGAGTCTTGACTCTATCGTCCTTCCGAGTAGCATTACACACATTGGAAAAACTGCATTCTCCCAATGTACCTCTTTAACATCTATCGTCATTCCTGAAGGTGTCACTGTTCTTGAGACTGGTGCTTTTAGTGTATGCACAAGCTTAAAGACCATTGAACTGCCTAAGAGCATCACATTGATTGAACCTGGATGTTTCACGGGCTGCTCTGCACTGGAAACCATCGTGGTTCCTGAAGGTGTGGAAGTAATCTATTCTGGTTTATTCAGAAATTGTACCAGCCTGTCCTCTGTTGTACTTCCTGAGAGCATCACTTCAATTAAGACGTATGCTTTCCAGAATATACCTGATTCTGCCCATATCTATTGCGAGGCGAAAGAGCCCCCAGCCCTTGATAAAGATGCCTTCAACAACTACAACTGCACCATTCATGTCCCTTATGGTTGTAAAGAGACGTATCAGCAGGCCGCTATCTGGAGCAAATTCGCCAATATAGTGGAAATGGATCATGTAACAGACAATGGGTCGTCTTCTGATGAGACGGGTGTTTCTTCCATTGAACTGAGCGAGGAAGCCGCTCGTTACTACGACCTGCAAGGCCGTCCGGTCGACAGAACGCAGAAGGGCATCTTAATCCTTAGCGGAAAGAAGGTACTGGTGAAGTAAACCAAAAAGAATAAACTTAAAAACCGATTATTATGAAAAAGTATTTTTATTTCCTTCTTGCTCTGCTGCTTTTTGCAGGAGCTATTCATGCGCAAGACATTACGTTGGTGTTAGAGCGGAATGTACCGCCATCATGGGAAGACGACACGGAATTTGGCCCTGTTACCGCTCCCAGGGCTTTATTGGGGAATGATATTATCTATGTCGGCTTTGATTTCGATTTCAGATGGCATACCAGTCACGAATACCGTGCAAAATACGGTAACGTGGAGGCTGCTATCACGACAGAGAATAGCGATACCCTTTATTATAGAGGCGATTTTAATGTTACTGGTTTTACAATCTTTATGAATGAAGAAGAAATACCCGATGGGGAATATACGTTGAACGTTTACTATTACGGCTTCTGGTGGACAGGAAAATTTGAGTTCCAGTCGCATAAGCCCAAAGGCCTGTATGTATCTATTGACAGCACATATTACCGGCTGCACGAGGGGTATGCGAACACCGTATGGCCTGACGATGTTCACAGTTCGATTACCTATAGGATGAATTGGATGATTTATGAGCGGGACTACCCGATTCATGTGGTCATTCCCCAAGAACTGACCTACGAGGGTGAGACGTATCAGGTAACCGGTATCGGCCAGCGCTCTTTCAAGGGGTGTTATTATATGCAGTCGATTTCACTCCCGAATACGATTACATACATCGATGGCGGTGCGTTCATGGCATGCAAGAACCTAGACCATGTCAATATTCCCGAAAGCGTTACCCGTATAGAAGATTGCGTATTCGCTGAGTGCGACAGACTATCCTTCATGGTCATACCTGAGGGCATAGAGACGTTAGCGAATGATATGTTTAATCAATGTACGAACCTTTCTGCCGTCACGCTGCCAAGTAGTCTCACACGCATTGAGGAGTGGGCCTTCGCCGGCTGTACCAGCTTACCCTATATTGATATTCCCGATAATGTCACGTACATTGGCGAATATACTTTCCAAGGTTGTAAAAGTATGATGGACATGGAACTGCCAGAGAATCTCAAACAAATAGATAATTTTGCTTTCCGTGATTGTCAGAGGTTAGCATCGATCGTGTTCCCCGAGACCCTCACAAACATAGGGACTAAGGCGTTCGAAGGCTGCATAGCCCTGGCATCCATTACTCTGCCTGAGGGTATGACCAAGATTGGCGATGAGGCCTTCAAGGACATGCCCCGTACGGGCCATATCTATTGCAACGCGATAAAGCCCCTTACAATCGGTGAAAAGACTTTCAACTACAACTGCACCCTGCATGTCCCTCAGGGCAGTAAGGCATTATACGAGAAGGCCTCTTATTGGAAGAACTTCAAGGTGATAGAGGAAGAGCCCACAGGCGAGGCGGTACATGGCGGTGAGACAGGCTTCACGCATGCCACGCTGGATGCCGAATCAGCCGAACGCTTCTACGACCTGCAGGGCCGTCCCGTGGATGGCACGCAGAAGGGCATCCTCATCCGTAACGGAAAGAAGGTGCTGGTGAAGTAAGCGAAGGGCTGGGCTTTACGAAAGGAAATCCCCTAAAAGGGGTCTTATCATTAGCTTACTATCATTCTTTGAGGCGCGGCATAGCCGCGTCTTTTTTTTCGTTTCCATCGTCCTTCGGCCGAGGATTGACGCGTTAAACTTGAAGGCCATTTTCCCATCTGAAGAAAAGCTTTTTCTGTCGTACGTAAAAGG
>CAMYYY010000052.1 GCA_947303715.1 uncultured Bacteroidales bacterium
TAATAAAAGGAGTATAAAGAACGAAGTGTTGACCATCCGATTTTTAATTGGAACAACTGGAACTGGAACAGCCCTGCCGAGCTAACTTTCTCTCCTACAAGGCTATAATCAAAAAAAGAGACGCGGCATGCCGCGTCTCAAAGAAAATTTATGATAAGGTTTCCTTAACAGGGATTTCCTTTTTCAGGCAGGACTCAGTCCATCGCTTACCAATGGTTACTGGCGCTGTTCGTCGAGGGGGATGTCCTCGCGGCGGAGCCAGCTGACGGGAACGAGCTCGAAGTAGTCGTGGTTCAGGTAGTCGCTACCACCATCGTTGTCGTTGACGTTCTTCATACGGAGCCAATGAACATCGTTGGTGAGGTACTTGGTGGTGAGGACAATGCGGACGCCGTGATTGTACTTACGTGCTGCACCGCCTTCCCGAACTGACCAGTAACTGATGGGGAGCTTGAGGTAGCCACGGTTCTTCATCTGCTTGTCGTTAGCCACGCCGTTGTCGTCGGTCTGGTTGTCGGGAACATAACCAATACGTGCATCGGTAGCATAGATACGGTTGTCCTTGGGGATGCCGGTGACCTCGCCATCAATGTAATACTGCACAACGCCACGTTCAGGCTCGTTAATGGAGCTGACGCGGATCTCGTACGTCCCTGGCGGGACTCGCGGCAAGCGGTAGGCAAAGTCGTAGGGGCCTCGGCAGGTAATCAAATCGCCCTCATACTCGTCCCAACCGTCATTCGGCATATAGTAGGAGAGACGGCACTCTTCGGAATAGATGCGAACGTGCTTGCTGTAGCCGTCGGGAATGAAGAAACCGGAATAGCTTCCCACAAATTTGTAGCCGGCCGTACCGTCGTACCAGCGGAGGTGGTTGTTGGTGAGTTCAGGGACAACGGCAGCCCAGTCGATACGGATGATATTGTTGAGGACGTAGCCTGCCATCACGTCTTCGTCGTAGATGAGCAGATTATCGAGCAAATGAATGGAGCCGTTGAGGGCTTCCTGTGCAAAACGGGGATAGCGCACAGTGTCGGCCAAAGCCTCGGAGGGATCGATGATACGGACGTTGACGGGAATCTGCTGCGAGCTCTTCTTCGACGTTACAGTAACGTTCCAAGGATCGGCGGGGACGCTGTTGCGCATAATTTCTTTGGAGTAGTTGAGGAAGATGGTGTTGCGGTACTCACGTATGATGCCATCGTGATCGGGAGCCGAAAGGTCAATGCTGCGTGGTATCATAATCTTCAACAGAGTGCCTTGCTTGGTCTCGTAATACTCAAAGCGGTCGGAATACTTGGAGAAGTGGTTCTCGGACTTATAGGAGGTGCCAGTCGTAGAGCGACCGCTGAGGTTGTAGAACACGAGACGGGTGTAGAGGAGATGCCAGTCGAGGAGGTGATAAGCCACGAACTGCCAGAGGGCGTTGTTCTCGCTGCGGAAGTCGGGATCGGTAGCCTCGGGATACCAGACCTTGCACTTGGCATAGAGGTCCTCGATGTTCCAGATGCCGTTGGCGTGGAAGACGCTGTCGGTCTCGCAGAAAGCGGTATAGCCGTAGTAGCGGCTGGGGGGATAAGGCACCGAGCCTCCGCCCATGTCGGCTTTGGTGGCTATCTTGTCGTAGTCGGTATAACTCTCGTCCTTATAGAGTTGGAGTTCGTCCTCAAGACCCGTGCGCACAAGAGCATCGGAGAAGATGCTGAGGAAGGGAATGTCAGCAATCTGCGTGGGGACGGTGTTGGTAGAGGGGTTAAGGACGTCAGCTACCGTGTGAACAACACCGTTCTCCTGCTGCTGGTCGTAAACCGTCAGACGAGCACCGTTGATATACATGATGCTGTGGAGGTTCTCATCGACACCGAAACTCATGGTGAGGAAGCGGTCGTTGAGGTTCATGGCAGGAACGACGTCGCCTTCCATATCGGTGGTGAGGAAACCTTGGGGCAACACGTGGGTGTTGGAAATAACCGTACACATGGAGTCGGTGAGATCCTCCAGCTTGGGGGAAGTTATACCCGTCCAGACAACTTTGCGCGAGCCAGGAGCCAGCGAGGCTTTGTAGATGCTGTCCTGCTGGAAGAGATAGCGCTCGACAGCTTCGTTGGTGGGAGCGAAGCAGGTGTAGGAACCATAGGCCTTCAACAAGCTCATCACACCCGAGCGGGTGAGGATGTAGTTGAATTCACTGTAAAGATCCGCGTTCTTTTCAAGGAAGCTACCGACTGTTTCGCCCACAAATGTGTAACGGTTGCTGGTGTCAATATCCTCCACACAGGCGGAGAATGCCATGCACGACACTATCAAAGTGACAATGCCGTTGCGTAATGATGTGTTTTTTTTCATATTACGTTTGTTTTTCAATGTACTATTTCAACAGAGGGCTACGCCCTACTCTCATTCATGCTGCAAAAATAACACAGAAAAAACAAACAAACAAATAAAAAACGAAGATTTTTTTACAATCGTTGTTCTTCAACGGGGATGTCCTCACGGCGGAGCCAGCTGACGGGGACAAGTTCGATGAAGTCGTGGTTGTAGAAGTCGGAGCCGCTATCGGTATCGTGGACATTCTTGATACGAATCCAATGGGGATCCTTGTTGAAATACTTCGTAGTAACGACCAGACGGACGCCGTGGGTGTACTTACGGGCAACACCACCGACGTAGGGGGCATAATAGCCGGTAGGAAGCTTGAGGTAGCCACGGTTCTTCATCTGCTTGTCATTGGCCACGCCGTTATCGTCGGTCAGGTTATCAGCCACATAGCCGATGCGCGGGTCATCGGCATAGATACGATTATCAACAGGGATGCCGGTAATCTCGTTATCGACGTAGAACTGCACAATACCTCGCTCACTGCCACCGATGTAACTAATACGAAGCTCGTAGGTCCCAGGCGGGACTCGCGGCAGGCGGTAGGCGAAGTCGAACTGTCCCTTACAGATACAGAGGTCGGCCATATACTCGTCCCATCCGTCGCGTGGCGGACAATAAGAGAGGCGGCACTCGTCGCTGAAGACCTTGACGTGCCTGCTCCAGCCGTTGGGGATGAAGAAACCGACGTCTGACGTAAACTCGTAGTTAGCCGTGCCGTCGTAGAAGCGGAGGTGATTGTTCGTCAGCTCAGGCACCAGAGCGCTATAATCGATACGGATGACGCCATTGAGCACATAGCCCGCCATGATGTCTTCGTCGTAGATAAGCAGATGGTCGATGAGGTGAATGGAGCCGTTAAGCGCCTCCTGCAGGAAGCCGGGATAATGAATCGTATCGGCCAACACCTCAGAGGGATCCATGATGCGGATGTTCAAGGGTATCTGCTGCGAGCTTGTACGCGACGTCACGGTAATGTCCCAGGGATTGGCAGGGACGCTGTTGCGCGTGACCTCCTTCGAGTAGTTGAGGAAGATGGTGTTGCGGTAGTCGCGTGTGTAGCCATTCTGGTCAACACCGATAATCTCGCTGCTGCGCGGCATCATGATTTTCAGCATGGTACCCTGCAGAGTCTCGTAGTGCTCGTAGCGGTCGGCGGTACGGGGGAAGTGGTTCTCGGACTTGTATGAAGTCTTGCTGGTCTTGCCGACGATGTTATAGCACACCAGACGCGTATAAAGCAGGTGGTAGTTGAGCAGATGGTAGGCGACGAACTGCCAGAGGGCGTTGTTTTCGCTATGGAAGTCGGGGTCGGTGGCTTGGGGATACCAGAGTTTGCACTTGGCATAGAGATCCTCGATGTTGTAGATGCCATTGGCGTGGAAGACGCTATCGGGCTCGCAGAAGGCGGTATAGCCGTAGTAGCGATTAGGCGGGTACGGCAGCGAACCGCCACTCATATCGGCATTCGAAGCCCATTTGTCGGCATCGGTATAGGTATCGTCCTTATAGAGTTGCAAGGAGTCTTCAAGCCCCGTCCGGGCAAGGGCATCGGAGAAGATACTGAGGAAGGGCATCTCAGAAATCTGCGTGGGGAGGGTATTGGTGGAGGGGTTGAGGACGTCAGCCACCGTGTGGATGACGCCGTTCTCCTGTTCCTGGTCACATATAGTCAGGCGAGCGCCATTGATAAACATGATGCTGTGCTGATTCTCATCCACGCCGAAGCTCATGGTGAGGAAGCGGTCGTTGAGGTTCATGGCGGGCACGACATCACCCTCCATTTCCGTAGTGAGAAAGCCTTTGGGCAGCACATGGGTATTGGCAATAACGGTACACATGGAGTCGGTAAGGTCCTCGAGCCGGGGCGAGGTGATTCCCGTCCACACTACTCGGCGCGAGCCGGGTTGCAGCGAGGCGCGGTAGATGCTATCCTGTTGGAAGAGGTAGCGCTCGACAGCTTCATTCGTGGGGGCAAAGCAAGTGTATGTGCCGTAGGCCTTCAACAGGCTCATGAGGCCTGTACGACGCAGCATGTAGTTGAAATCACCATATAGGTCCTCGTTCTTTTCCAGAAAACTACCGACGGTTTCGCCCGTGAACGTGTAGCGGTTGCTCGTGTCGATTTCCTCAACGCATCCCGTAAGACAGATAAGGGCTAATAAGGTTAAGTAAAAATGTTTTTTCATTATGCTTACATTTTTTCAGCCACAAAGGTACAGCATGTATTTTTTTAAAACAAGAAAAAAGCGAAAAAAACGCTTAGAACCGGATTTCGTAGGCATCGTACACCACCGCCCGAGCACCGAAACCTTCTTTCTGGAACTGCAAGCCCTCGTTGAGCCACGTTCCGCCCTGTTCGGTGGAGATGCCGAAGTCGAAATAGGCCTTGTCGGCATAGCGTTCGGTGATAAGCCAGTCGAAGAGGCCGTCGAGTGCGCCCAGCGCCTTTCCCTCTGCCGAAGCCGCGATGTACTGGGCATGGGCGACACGCTCCGTCTCATAGACCACCGTCCCCGCTAACGGGCTGCCGTCCGAGCCAAGAGCCAAAAAGAGACGAATGTTTTCAGGGAAGCGTTCGTGAAGCAGCAGCATCTCATCCAGCGTGTGGACGGGGGTGCGTCCGTGCTTCGTCCGCAATACCTCGGCGAGGATGGGCCAGAAGGCTGTAAAGTCCGTGCTTTCCGTACAGGTAACGCCTGCCCCAAGTGCTTTCTTCACGCCCCGTCGGCGCAGCTCGCGCATGGGCAGACGATCCTTCAGGTCAACGACGGCGGAGATGGCACGACTGTGGAGTGTAGCGCCCAAACGGAACAGGGCGTAGAGGTCTTCTTCCGCTGGCAGACGGTGATAAATGTAGGGCATGGGCTTATACACCCAGCGTGCGGCTCCAAGAGTATTCTGGAACCAATCCATCGCACAACTGAAAACTTCCAACGCCTCTACCGCCGTGATGTGCAGCGAGAGTATCAGCCCGCCGTAGGTGAGTCCTCCATGCGAACAGACGGCTCTCTCTTCCTCCTCCCAATTGGCAGGAAGGGCGGCGATGAGCTCTCCTTTTTTATAAAAGAGGAGGGAACAGTCGCGGAAACGATCGGCATGATAGTCCATATAACGGCGGTCGAGAAGGAAGGTACCGTTCTTCGACGCGGCTACAAATGCGTTCCACTCATCGGCATGGGTGTTGTCGTAGGGGACGATGTGAACGATACCAGCACGATACTCGGCATAGTCGTTCGTATAGCCTGAAGCATTATAGGGATGCGAGGCAAAGACCACGCAGACGGTACCTGGAGCGAAGTTCTCCAGCCGGCACCATACAGAAGGCGGGATGAGAATACCCGTCCGGGGAGAATCCATGCGAATGGTGATGCGCCGCTCGCCGTCGTCAACCAGCATATCAAAAGCGCCACAGACGGGCACGACAACCTCGGTACACTCGTTGTGGCTATGCTCTCCCCTCGCCTGCCCTTCAGGAACGCCGTAGATCCAGAACACACGTTCCGGTACGAACGGAATCTGCTGCTGCGCCTCGCCTACGGCAAGGCAGCCTCGGCTGTCGTCGTGCGTCGGAAAGTGGATGAGCCTACATCCGCGAGGGAAAACCCTATTTTCTAATTCACCATTCATATTATTTCCGCTGCGAAGGTACTATACCCGACGCAAAAAAACAAAAAAAATGCCGCGAAACCGAAATTTTTTCCTGTTTTTGTTGCGGGAAACAAAAAGTCGCCCTATCTTTGCACCCGCAAAAAAGGTTAAGCGATAACGGAACCTCCGTCTGGAAGTTTGGGTGAGTGGCTGAAACCAGCAGTTTGCTAAACTGCCGTACGGGTTACCGTACCGGGGGTTCGAATCCCCCAGCTTCCGCTTCATCTTTTTGCAACTATGGCGCTTTCATCTAGGGGTCTAGGATACCGGCCTCTCACGCCGGGTACACGGGTTCGAATCCCGTAGGCGCTACAAAGGGATAGACGAAAGTCAATCCCTTTTTCTTTTTATTAATTTGTATAATCTTCCCTTTCACGACGGGATGCTGTTTTTTGTTGTTTTTCTTGGAGATTTCTTTTTTTTCGTCTACTTTCGCAGCGTGAATTTGAATGACAGCAATCAAATTATTCCTTTACCCATTTAAACCCTTCCCTACCTTCTATAATCAAATAGATACTCACACATTAAACGATGCTCAATTTATTTATGAAAAAGACCCTCCTCGTTCTCATACTCCTCGTTTCAGGAATGCACCTGAGCGCACAGACACACCTGACCCGCATTAACCGCAGCCTCTTCACCGGCACTACCGTCGAGATGGAGGCTACGAACGACTCAGTCATCTACTACGAGTTCGGCAAACCAGGCAACATCATCCTTAGTGGCGACTACGACGAGGTCTTCCTTAAACTCGCCGAGATGAGGCAGTTCAGCCGCAACTGCAGCTGGGGCGACAAGGCGCACCTCACCGAGAATCTCTCCATCGAGCGTCGTGGCCTCATAGGCCCTCATGCCTACATCATCATCAACGACAGCACCGGCACTCGTATCCGCACAGGCTTCAACAGCATCTCGGAGTGCTATCACGCCGTCTGGGTTCATCGCCCCTCTAATGCCGACCGCATAGCCCTTGCCCGCAAGGCTGCCCAGAAAGCTGCTGAAGGCGAAAATCCCGAAGGGCAGCCGCCCTTCGACGGCCCCTTCGGGGAATTCGGTGGTGGTTTTGGTGGAGGATTTGGCGGCTTCGGCGGCCCGTTCTGACAGAGGGAAGATTGATTTCTTCCAATCAGAATCCCATAGCAATACCCATCGTCATCAATCCGAACCTGGGTGAACCGGCATGCTCGGGTACAATGGCAAATTTTGAGGGATAGTAGCGGTAGTAGAAGCCCAACCCTTTACGGGATAATGTAGCCATAATACAATAGGTAAAGGGAGTGATTTTTGCTCCTGTCATAGTGACATCCGTGGTGACATTGTCTTGAACTATACTATATCTCGTATTTCCCCAAGAAGGAGATAATTGTAAATTCACACCTACCCCCATAGTATTATGACCGAAATTCCCTTTCAGAAGGATGGGAACTCCGAAACTCATGTTAGCTATAGTCGATCCAGATGCATCATATTCAACATCCCAGTCCCTAAATCTGTCAACGCGGATGTAATTGTTATCGTCCAAATAAAAAGCATTCGACGCCGAACGGATAGAGATGAAGCCAAGATCAAGTCCTGCTTCAATTCCGCCCCAGGAGCATGGGGTAAACTTGAATTTGAAAAGGTTAAGGAAAAATTCCCCTGAATGCCATTTCCAAGGAATGAAATCTTCTGAAGTCACATGGGCGAAGCCAAGACCAAAATGGGAAGCTACATCAAACGAGATTTTTCTGTCGGAACTGGAGTAAACAACATCGCCATCTTCGGGATACACCATCTCGTCCTCTTGCGCGAAGGCTGCCGTACCCATCATCAGGCACAGGGCAGCAAACAAAATCTTTTTCATTTTCAGTTGTTTCTAAATAATTAATTATGTTATCCTATATATCTCACGCTAATTGCGGGCACAAAGGTAGAAATAATATTTTGATTCCCGTTAGCAAAAGGAGAATTTATTAAATCCAAACGGAAAATATAAAAAGACGCAGTCTGTTAAACAGGCTGCGTCCGTAAGCAGGTGTGTGGAGGGATATCCCCTCACAGAATGGCTTAGAGTTTACTCTTGCCGTAGAGGTAATGGACGGCAACACCAATCCAGCTGGTGGCAAGGAGAAGAATCACGAAGATGATCTTCGGGATGAGGGTGATCTTCTTTGACTTCAGAATGTCGATGCAGCCAAGGACGGCCAGGACGACACCAACGATGTAAACGATTTTTGCAATCATAACGCGAATGTCAATTAAAGGGTTAAACTTTATGTTTATGCTTCAAGAGCCTTTTTCTTTGCCATCATCTTCCGGCGGGCAAAAACGTAATAGACGAATATACCTATCCAGTTGGTGAGGGCCATGAGAATAATGTAGAGTATCTTCTGCTTCTTCAAGAGAACCGGAGATGTGGCTATCTCAACGCAAGCAAAGACAGTCAGGCAGATGCCAATTAGGAAAAAGAGTAAGCGAATCATACTACTTCATTTTTCATTCTTCATTTCATTCACTCCAATCCATCTTGCTCATGCGGACGTAAGAGGCGTAGCGCTTCTTGGCCATCTGCTCGGCGGCATCGAAGAGCTGCTGTGCCTCGTCGGGGTACTGCTTGAAGACGCTGGCGTAGCGCACCTCGCCCTTGAGGAAGTTCTGGAACTCGGCCCAGTTGGGTTCCTTCGAGTCGAGACTGAACGGATTCTTACCCTGTGCCTCCAGCTCGGGGTTGTAGCGCCAGAGGTGCCAGTAGCCGCAAGCAACGGCATCAGCTTCCTCAGCCTGGCTTTTACCCATACCCTTCTTTAGACCGTGGTTGATACAGGGAGCGTAGGCGATGATGACGCTGGGGCCGTGATAAGCCTCAGCCTCGCGGATAGCCTTCAAGCACTGACTATTATCAGCACCCATAGCCACTTGAGCGACATAGACGTAACCGTAGGTGGTGGCAATCATGCCGAGGTCTTTCTTGCGCACGCGTTTGCCGCTAGCAGCAAACTTGGCGATGGCGCCGAGAGGCGTAGCCTTCGACGACTGGCCGCCGGTATTGGAATAGACTTCGGTATCGAGCACAAGGATATTGACGTCTTCACCAGAGGCAATGACGTGGTCGAGACCGCCGTAACCGATATCGTAGCTGGCGCCGTCGCCACCGATGATCCATTGGCTGCGCTTGACGAGGTAGTCCTTCAGTGAGAGAATCTTCTTGCACGTGTCGCAGCCGCAAGCCTCGCAACCGGCGATAATCTGCGGAGCAAGCACCTTAGTGGCTTCGGCATCGTTGCACTTCTCCATCCATTCGCGGAAGAGAGCCTTCAGCTCGTCGGAGCAGCAGGTGCACGACTGAGCCTCCGTCATCCAACGGGCGATACGCTGTTTCAGTTTCTTGTTGGCAAGCTCCATGCCGAGGCCGTATTCGCAGAAGTCCTCGAAGAGGCTGTTAGCCCAAGCGGGGCCCTGCCCCTTCTCGTTCACCGTGTAGGGCGTGGAGGGGATGGAGCCGGAGTAGATGGACGAGCAGCCCGTAGCATTGGAGGCCATGATGCGGTCGCCGAAGAGCTGGCTGATGAGCTTGACGTAGGGCGTTTCGCCGCAGCCGGAGCAGGCTCCGCTGAACTCGAAGAGCGGCGTTGCGAACTGGCTGTTCTTGGGGCTCTGCTTGATATCCACGAGATTCTGCTTGGTCTTGACTTTGCTGACGCAGTACTCCCAGTTGTCGGCTTCCGCCATCTGTGTCTCCAGCGGAACCATCTGCAGGGCGGGGCCTGTAGCGGGCTTGCCGGGGCAGACGTCGGCGCAGTTGCCGCAGCCCAGACAGTCGAGCACGCCCACCTGAATACGGAAGTGCATACCCTTCATGGCGGCAGGAGCCTTCATCTCGATGGTCGGAGCGTTGAGTCCAGCCAACTCGGCATCGTCCATGACGACAGGACGGATGCAGGCGTGGGGGCAGACGTAGGCACACTTGTTACATTGGATACAGTTGTCGATATTCCATACAGGAACGAAGGTACCGACGCCGCGCTTCTCGTAAGCAGCAGTACCCGAAGGCCATGTGCCATCGACACTCTCCTTGAAAGCGCTGACGGGCAGCAGGTCGCCGTCCTGGGCGTTGATGGGACGCACCACCTCGTGAATGAATGCGGGCTCGTCCTTGCGCTCGGCAGCGGGGACTTCCAGCGATGCCCAGGCGGGGTCGACGACAAGCTCCTTGTATTCGCCTCCGCGGTCCACAGCGGCATTGTTCTTATCGACGATGTCCTGACCCTTCTTGCCATAGCTCTTGACGATGAACTTCTTCATCTGCTCCACGGCGAGGTCCACGGGGATGACGCCGGTGATGCGGAAGAAGGCGCTCTGGAGGATGGTGTTCGTGCGGTTGCCGAGCCCGATTTCCTGGGCAATTTTCGTGGCGTTGATGTAATAGACCTTGATGTTGTTCTCAGCAAAATACTTCTTCACCTTGGCGGGGAGGTTTTGCTGCAGCTCGTCGCCTTCCCAGATGGTGTTGAGGAGGAACGTGCCGTTCTTCTGCAGGCCGCGGGTAACGTCGTACATGTGCAGATAGGCCTGTACGTGGCAGGCGACGAAGTTGGGGGTGTTCACCAGATAGGTGCTGCGGATGGGGCTGTCGCCGAAGCGCAGGTGCGAGCAGGTGAAGCCGCCCGACTTCTTCGAGTCGTACGAGAAGTAGGCCTGGCAATGCTTGTCGGTGTTGTCGCCGATGATTTTAACGGAGTTCTTGTTGGCACCCACGGTACCGTCGGCACCGAGGCCGTAGAACTTGGCTTCGAACATCCCTGCGCCGCCCACGGCAATCTCCTTGCCCTGCGGCAGCGAGGTGAAGGTGACGTCGTCCACGATGCCGATGGTGAAGCCGTTCTTAGGCTGAGCAAGCTCCAGGTTGGCATAGACGGCCAGAATCTGTGCGGGGGTGGTGTCGTGTGAGCCGAGGCCATAGCGTCCACCCACGATGGTGAGGTCCTTCATGTCGGAGAGGGCTTCGACGACATCGAGGTAGAGCGGTTCGCCCAGGGCACCGGGCTCCTTCGTGCGGTCGAGCACGGCAATGCGCTTCACGCTGGCAGGCAGCACGGCCTTCAGGTACTTCACGCTGAAGGGGCGATAGAGGTGTACGCTGATCATACCCACCTTCTTGCCCTGACCGGCAAGGTAGTCGATGACCTCGCGTGTGGCCTCGGTGACGGAGCCCATGCAGATGATGATGTTCTCGGCATCGGGAGCGCCATAGTAGGTGAAGGGGGCGTAGTGACGGCCCGTGAGCTTCTCAATCTCCTTCATGTAGTCGTTCACGATGTCGGGCACGGCCTCGTAGTACTTATTGCACACCTCGCGATGGGTGAAGAAGGTGTCGGGGTTTTCGGCCATACCGCGCATGACGGGATGCTCGGGGTTGAGGGCACGGGCACGGAACTCTGCCAGCGCCTGCTGGTCGATGAGGGGAGCGAGGTCGTCGTTGTCGAGACGCTCAATCTTCTGAATCTCGTGCGACGTGCGGAAGCCGTCGAAGAAGTTCACGAAGGGCACGCGGCTCTTGATGGTAGCCAGGTGGGCCACACCGGCCAAGTCCATCACCTCCTGCACGGAGCCTTCAGCCAGCATGGCGAAGCCCGTCTGGCGCGTGGACATCACATCCTGATGATCGCCGAAGATGCAAAGGCTGTGCGAGGCCAATGTGCGGGCGCTGACGTGGAATACGCAGGGCAGCAGCTCGCCGGCAATCTTGTACATGTTGGGAATCATCAGCAGCAAGCCCTGGCTGGCGGTGTAGGTGGTGGTGAGGGCACCCGCCTGCAGCGAGCCGTGCACGGCGCCTGCGGCGCCTCCCTCCGACTGCATCTCCTGCACCATCACGGTCTCGCCGAAGATGTTCTTACGTCCCGCAGCAGCCCATTCGTCGACATGCTCAGCCATCGTCGAAGAGGGCGTAATGGGGTAGATGGCAGCCACCTCGGTAAACATGTACGAGATGTGAGCCGCAGCTTCGTTGCCATCACAAGTGATCAGTTTCTTTTCTTTTGCCATAATCCTAAATAGTATTTTTAATGGTTGTATTATTGTTGTTTGTTAATCCTCTTTTAATAAAGCAGTCCGAACATCCAGAGGGGTATGAGGTTGTCGCGGCCCTTCTCCCTCTTGCCGACGGCGTAGTACATGCCCGGGCTCAACTTGGAAGGCAGCGTCGAGGCCACGACGCGGAACGTGTGGCGGTTGTCGATGACCAGCGTCCCTGCCATCTCGCCCTTGCTCACCACGTGGTCCTTCCAAAGGCTGTTGACGAAGAACATCTCGGCCACGTCGTCCTCGTCGGCCTTCACGGGGTAGATGCTGTAGGCGAGGTTGGGGTTGTGGAGCAGCACACGAGCTGGCTTCTTCGGGAAGTCGTCGCCGGGCTTATAGACAAGGTTGATGAGACGTGCGTCAGCCAGATACTTGATGTAGTTCATCACCGTGGCACGAGAGAGGCCTATCTCGTCGGCCAGACAACTGACATTCGGCGAGCGGTGGCTGTCCGACGCCAGCAGGTAGAGCAGCTTCTTCAGCTTCGAGAGGTAGCCCAGCTCAATCTGCTGGATGAGCAGGATGTCCACCTCCATCATCATGTTCATCGTCTTCAGCAAGTTCTCGGCGAAGTTGCGCTTCTCAAGGAAGAAGGGGTAGAAGCCGTGGTGCAGGTAGTCCTGGAACCATTGCATGGGGTTGACGGTGGGCAGCACCTGACGGGCGATGTGCTCGTGGTGGAGCAAGATATCCTCCAGTTCGTACGTGGGGAACTTCGTGCCGGCATGGAGGTTGAGGAACTCACGGAACGAGAAGCCGCGCAGGTTGTACGGCGTGACGATGCCGTTCAGCACGGGGTTCTCTTCCTTCAGTCGCATCACGCTCGAACCGGTGAAGATAATCTGCAGTTTCGGAAAGCGCTCGTAGCAGGCGCGAAGCTGCTCGCTCCAGTCGGGAATCTTGAACACCTGGTCCACCAGCAGCGTCCGTCCGCCGCTGCGGACAAAGTCATCGGCAAAGTCCGTCAGCGAATGGCCCTGGAAGTAGAAGTTGTTCATGTTGATGTAGAGGCACGAGCGGTCGTGACGGCGCTGTTCCTGCGCATACTGGATGAGGAACGTGGTCTTCCCCACCCCGCGTGTTCCCTTGATGCCGATGAGGCGGTCGTCCCAGTTGACTTCGTCCATCAACTGCCTTCTGACGGCTGCCTCTGTGTGGGCAAGCAGGTACTCGTGCGTCTTATAGAAAGCCTCCATTTTCCGAGAAAGCGAATTTGGGCGCGAAGATAGTGAAAAAATACCAACGAACAAAGCGGTGGGCGTAAAAATCAAAAAATATTTTTCTGTTTTTACCGATTCATATATGGGGTAGTCCGAAAACTGAAAAAGGAAAAAGGGAGAAAAAGAGAACAAAGGGGGGACTGACAAAACAGAAGGGGGGACTGACAAATTAGAATAGGGGGCTGGCGGATTAGAATAGGGGGCTGTAGCCCGTCAGCAGGCTAAACCGGCTTTTTACCGCCCTTACCTCTGTGGTGGCCGTGACGTCTGCCGCTCTTGCTGCCTTCGGCGTTTCCACCGCCGGCATTTCCGCTGGCGTTACTGCCATCCCTGCCCTTGCCTTTGCCATGTCCCTTGCCTCCGCGATGGCGTCCGCGACGGCTCTTGTCGAAGGCGTGGGGAGCATACTCGGGGGCTTCGCCCAAATCTGCGGGGACGGGGGCCTTCTCGACCTCGCGCCCGATGAACTTCTCAATCTGACGGAAGCGCGACTGGTCGTCACGGCTGACGAAGGTGATGGCTGCGCCCTCGCTACCGGCACGGGCGGTGCGGCCGATGCGGTGGACGTAGTCCTCGCAGTCGTGGGGGACGTCGAAATTGAGGACAAGCTGGATGTCGTCGATGTCGATGCCGCGCGACACGATGTCGGTAGCCACCAGCACGTCGATGTGCCCGTTACGGAAGCGGTGCATCATCTCGTCGCGCTCGGCCTGTGTGAGGTCGCTGTGCATCTCGCCCACCGTGAAGCCCTTGTCACGTCCGATGCGCTGCAGGGCTCGGGCGATGTCCTTTACTTTCAGCTTCGACGAGGCGAAGACGAGGACGCGCCGCGGAGGATTCTCTGTGAAGATATGCTGGATGATGCCGAGCTTCTGCGTCTCGTGGCAGACGTAGGCGCTCTGATGGATGCCGTCGGCGGGGCGGCTGACGGCAATCTTCACCTCCACAGGGTCGCGAAGGATGGTGGAGGCGAGCTTCTGAATCTCGGCCGGCATGGTGGCGGAGAAGAGCATCGTCTGGCGCTCGGCAGGGAGTTGTCCCACGATTTGCATGATGTCGTCGATGAAGCCCATGTCGAGCATACGGTCAGCCTCGTCGAGCACAAAGAAGGAGACACGGCTGAGGTCGATGTTGCCAAGGGAGATATGGCTGATGAGACGTCCGGGCGTAGCAATGATGACGTCGGCGCCACGCTCGAAGCCGCGCAGCTCCTGCGCAAAGCGGATGCCGTCGTTGCCGCCATAGACCGCCACGCTGCTGATGGGGACGAAGTAGGAGAAGCCCTCCATGGCCTGATCAATTTGCTGGGCAAGCTCGCGGGTGGGCGACATGATGACGCAGTTGACGGCATCGTCGGGGAAGCCTCCGTCGCTGAGGCGGCTGAGGATGGGCAGCAGGTAGGCCGCCGTCTTTCCCGTGCCGGTCTGGGCAATGCCGATGAGGTCGCGCCCCTCGAGCAGCGGCGGGATGGCCTGCTCCTGAATGGGCGTACACTCCTGGAAATTCATCGCGTCAAGCGCGTCAAGGATATCGTCGTTTAGGTCAAGTTGGTCGAAGTACATTCTGTCTAACGTTTAAGGTTTAACGTTTAACGAGGGAAAAGCATCATTTTGGCGCTCTATGATAGAGGAATAGTCCAATGAGGAGGAACACGACGTTGGGAATCCAGACGGCCACGACGGGCGGCGTGTTGCCGTTGATGGAAAAAGTCGATGAGATGGTCTGGAACACGATGTAACCGAATGAGAGGGCGATGCCGATGCCGAGGTTCATACCCATGCCACCCTTCACCTTTTTGCTGGAGAGGCTGACGCCAATAAGCGTAAGGATGAACGCAGCAAAGGAGATGGCGATACGGTTATGGTACTCAATCTCGAAGGCTTTGATGTTGGCCATGCCCCGACGTCGCTGGCGGTCGATGTAGCGCTTCAGCTCGGGCGTGGTCATGGTCTCCTGCTGCCCTTGCGAGACCAGCAGGTCATAAGGCTGAATGGCAATCACAGTATCGCGTGAGAGACCGCTGGTGATGACTTCCAGCGTGTCGGTGATGTCGCGGAGCTGCCAGTTCTTCGCCGTCCATTTGTCGGGGTTTTCGGGGTCGTTGCCATACACCAGCGTCTTGGCGGTGAAATGGCTCTTCAGCGTGTTGCCCTCGAAGCGGTCGAGCGAAAAGCGATAGCCCGTGCTGTTGGCACGCTCAAAGCGGTCGAAGTAGGCTATGACGCCCTCCTCGACCTCCATCTGGATGTTATGCCCCGTATCGATGATGACTTTTTTCTTGTATTTATTCTCAAAGGCAATGCGCTTGACGTTGCCCTTGGGAATGACGTAGGCTCCCAGCCCGTAGGAGAACAGGGCGATGAGCAGCGCCGAAAATATATAGGGACGCATGAGCCGGTGGAAACTGATGCCCGTCGAGAACATGGCGATAATCTCCGAGTTCTCCGCCAACTTCGAGGTGAAGAAGATAACAGCAATGAAGACGAACAGCGGGCTGAACAGGTGGCCGAAGTAAGGAATAAAGTTCAGGTAGTAGTCGAAGATGATGGCATGCCACGGAGCTTCGTTCTGCACGAACTGGTCGACGTGCTCGTTGTAGTCGAACACCACGGCGATGGCCAATATCAGCGCCAGCGAGAAGAAGAAGGTGCCGAGGAACTTGCCGATGATGTACCAGTCGATGCGTTTGAACGGAGTCTTCATAGTCTCTGCATTACTTCAGGTAGTGTGGCGCGTTTCCAGGCGGCATAGTCGCCGGCAATGATGTGGCGCCGCGCCTCGCCCACCAGCCAAAGGTAGAACGCCAGGTTGTGGACAGAGGCAATCTGCATGGCGAGGAACTCCTGGGCATGGAACAGATGACGCAGATAAGAACGGCTATAAAGGGTATCGACGCGGCTTGCTCCATCCTCCTCGATGGGGCTGAAGTCGGTGCTCCACTTCTCGTTCTTCATATTCATGATACCATGCTTGGTGAAGAGCATGCCGTTACGGCCGTTGCGGGTGGGCATCACGCAGTCGAACATATCCACGCCCCGTTCGATGGACTCCAGCAGGTTAGCCGGTGTGCCGACACCCATCAGGTAGCGGGGTCTGTCCTTGGGGAGGATAGCATTCACCACCTCTATCATCTCGTACATCACCTCCGTGGGCTCTCCCACCGCCAGTCCGCCGATAGCGTTACCGTCGGCATCCAGCGATGCCACCTTCTCGGCCGACTGCTCGCGGAGATCGCGATAGGTACAGCCCTGCACAATGGGGAAGAGGCTCTGCCGGTAGCCGTACTTCGGCTCGGTGCTGTTGAAACGTTGCCAGCAACGGTCGAGCCAGCGGTGTGTGCGCTCCATCGACTGCTTGGCGTAGGCATAATCTGCCGTGCCGGGCGTGCACTCGTCGAAGGCCATCATGATGTCAGCCCCGATGGTGCGCTCAATGTCCATCACCCGCTCGGGGGTGAACATGTGTTTCGAGCCGTCGATGTGGCTACGGAACTCCACGCCCTCCTCGGTCATCTTGCGGATGCCGCTGAGGGAGAACACCTGAAAGCCGCCGCTGTCGGTGAGCATGGGGCGGTCGAAGCCGTTGAAGCGATGCAGTCCCCCTGCCCGCTCCAAGACGTTGAGCCCCGGGCGGAGGTAGAGGTGGTAGGTGTTGCCAAGGATAATCTGCGCCTTGATGTCGTCCTTCAGTTCGTAGAGCTGCACAGCCTTCACCGACCCTACTGTCCCCACCGGCATGAAGATAGGTGTCTCGATGACACCGTGGTCGGTGGTCATGCGCCCTGCACGGGCGTTGGTCTGGGGGTCAGTAGCGATTAGCTCAAACGTCATTTTTCCGTCTTCTTTTCTTCTTCTTTCACCGTGAGGTCGAGGGGATTGGCCACTTTCTCAGGAAGCAGGGCCAGATGCCACACCTCGCTGACATCCTTGACGTAATGGAACGTGAGCCCCTGGAGATAGACGGGCTGGATTTCGGCAATGTGACGTCGGTTCTCTTCGCTGAGGATAATGTCGGTGATACCGGCACGCTTGGCTGCGAGGATTTTCTCCTTGATGCCGCCCACGGGCAACACCTTGCCGCGCAGCGTTATCTCGCCCGTCATGGCCAGATTGGCACGCACCTTGCGCTGGGTGAATGCCGAAGCCAGAGCCGTTGCCATGGTGATGCCTGCCGAGGGGCCGTCTTTGGGAATGGCGCCTTCGGGTACATGGAGGTGTACGTTCCAATGGTCGAACACCTCGGGATTGATATGGAGCGAAGCAGCATGAGCCTTCAGGTACTCAAGAGCAATGGTGGCACTCTCCTTCATGACGTCACCCAGATTGCCGGTGAGGGTCAGCTGCCCCTTGCCACGCGAGAGACTGGTTTCGATGAAGAGGATTTCGCCTCCCACGGCCGTCCACGCCAGTCCTGTCACCACCCCGGCATAGCCGTTGCCCTGATAGCGGTCGCGGGTGTATTCCTCTACGCCCAGCAGTTCCGGAATCTGCTTCACGCCGATGTTGGTGTAGTCGAGGGTGCCCTTCTCGGCAAGCTGCAGGGCCAGCTTACGGCAAATCTTGCCAATCTTCTTGTCCAGTTCACGGACGCCCGATTCGCGGGTATAGTTCTCGATTATCTTCTCCAGGGCGGCCTTAAGAATGTTGATGCGCACATGGATGCCGTTCTCCTCCATCTGCTTACGCACCAAGTGACGGCGGGCAATCTCCACCTTCTCTTCGGTGAGGTAGCCGCTCATCTCGATGAGTTCCATACGGTCGAGCAGCGGGGGCGGAATGGTGCCGATGTTGTTCGCCGTGGCAATGAACATGACATGAGAAAGGTCGAAATCGACGTCAAGGAAATTATCGTGGAAGGCATTGTTCTGCTCAGGGTCGAGCACCTCAAGCAGAGCGCTCGAGGGGTCGCCGTTGTTCGTCATCTGGGAGATTTTGTCAATCTCGTCGAGGATGAAGACAGGGTTTGACGAACCAGCCTTGGCCAGGCCCTTGATGATTCGTCCGGGCATGGCGCCGATGTAGGTCTTGCGATGGCCGCGTATCTCAGCCTCATCATGGACGCCGCCCAGCGAGATGCGGACGTACTTGCGTCCGAGGGCATCGGCAATGGACTTGCCGAGCGAAGTCTTACCCACGCCCGGAGGCCCATAGAGGCAGATGATGGGCGACTTCATGTCCTTGCGCAGCTTCAGCACGGCCAGATGCTCGATGATGCGTTCCTTCACCTTCTCCAGCCCATAGTGATCGCGGTCGAGGGTACGCTGGGCGTTCTTCATATCCAGATTGTCCTCGGTGTATTCGTTCCACGGCAGGCTGAGGAGTGTCTGCAGGTAGTTGAGCTGCACGTTGTAGTCGGGCGACTGGGGGTTGGTGCGCTCCAGCTTGACGACCTCCTTTTCGAACAGCTTGGCGACCTCGTCGTTCCACTTCTTCAGTTGGGCAGCATCGCGCATCTCGGCGATGTCCTGGTCCTGCACGCTGCCCCCCAGCTCGTCCTGGATGTTCTTCATCTGCTGCATGAGGAAGTACTCGCGCTGCTGTTGGCTCAGCTCCTCCTTGGCACGCTTCTGGATATTGTCTTTCAGTTCCGAGAGCTGCACCTCGCGGTTGAGGATGGAGAGCAGCTGTGTGGCACGCTCCTGCATCGAGGGTTCGATGAGCAGCTGCGACTTCTCCTTGATGTCGAAGGGGAGGTTGGCACAGATGAAGTTCACGAGGAACACGGCATTGCTGATGTTGCGCAGGGCGAAGATGGTGTCCTGCTGGCTCTCGATGTTGAGACGGGTGTATTTGATAGCCAGCTCCTTGCAGTTGTCAACGATGGCACGGAATTCGCGGTTGCTCTTCCCTGGTAGGATGTCACGCAGGGGGGCAACCTTGGCAGTCATATAGGGACGGCGCTTGACGACTTCCACCATCTGCACGCGCTGCACGCCGTGCAGGATGACGGTGGTGGTCATGTCGGGCATCTCGAAGATGCGTACGATGCGGGCAGCCGTGCCCACATCGTAGAG
This sequence comes from uncultured Bacteroidales bacterium, assembly GCA_947303715.1. Taxonomy (GTDB): domain Bacteria; phylum Bacteroidota; class Bacteroidia; order Bacteroidales; family Bacteroidaceae; genus UBA1189. The sequence goes on from CAMYYY010000052.1 coordinate 19,321, forward strand.
GTCGGTTTCGGTAGGATTCTCCGTCTCAGGCGACTTCTGGCAATGGACGGCAATGGAAAGCTCCTTCTTGTAGGCGTCCTTGACCAGTTTCAGCGAGCTGCTGCGGCCTATGGTGACGGGCATGACGACGCCCGGGAACAGCACCATGTTACGCACGGGCAGCACGGGCAGCGTCTCGCCGTCGGGGTCGATGACGTTGAACATGTTTTCGTCGCTGCCCTCGTAGTCGGCAATCATGGCGAACGAAGGTTCTTCCTCGTCAGAGCTTGTAAAGATATCGATAGTATGCTTGTTCATATAGTTCTCACAAAATTGCGGCAAAATTACGTTAAAACGCGCGTTCTACAAAGTAAATTTTAGGTTTTTAACCTTATTCTTATAAAAAAAGACTCCGGTGCTTGGAGGTTTGAATGATGATGTGTATATTTGCCCTGCTGAACAGAAAGATTTCCACTTATGTTAGACGAAGAAAAAATGGTCGTCGTCAAGACCTGCAACGAACTTTTCGAGGCGGAGCTGGTCGTGGGCCGTCTGAAGGCAGAGGGCATCTCGTCAGCCATCCGCGACCGGAGTACGGGTGTCACCATGTACACCTCTCCCTACGCATTTCCAAGCATCTTCGACGTGGAGGTGCTGGAGCACGACAAAGCCGCCGCAGAGGCGATTCTTAACAGTTAAGAATGAAGAGATTTTTTTAATGAAGAATGAAAAATGAAGAATAAATAGCTTTGCGGGCGGATTCGCCAGCGGATGGAATAATTGATTCACAAAACATTCTATTTTTCATTCTTCATTTTTCATTCTTCATTCTTCATTCTTCATTCTTTAATTCAATTCACAGTACCTCGAAGCTGCGGCGGACGAAGTTGGCGAGGGCCTCGCCCTTCAGCATGCCGTTCTGCAGCAGCGCCAGGTCAACGAGCTGGTGCACGGTGGTGTTGTCGGCAGCAAAGGCGCGGAGGATGTCCTCCCGCTCGTGGCGGATGGCCTCGATGCGCTCCTTCAGGGTGTTCAGCTCGTCCTTCTCGGGGACGGGGATTTCCTCGTCCTTCTTGCCCTTGTGGGCAGCCTCCAGCTCGTCCTGGCGGGCACGCAGGCGGGTGTTCTCCTCCATCAGCGGACGCAGTTTCTCGCTGCAGGTGCTGTCCTCGGCCTCGAGGATACCCTTCACCAGGCGGTGGTCGGCGTTGACGACGACGGTGTACATGTCGGGCATCTCGCCGTAGAAGCCCATGCCGCTCTCAATGGCAGCCATCTCCTTCATGCGGCGCATGTACTCGCTCTGCGTAATCATCACGGGCACAGCCGTCTCGCCCAGACAGGCCGTCTCCACGTGATACTCCGTCTTGTCCCTCTTGGGCATGGAGCTCTCGAAGATGGTGGCGAGGCTCAGCCGCCTGTCGGCATCCACCTCGCGCTTCTCGTCATCGTCCTTCTCGATGAGGCGCTCCAGCACGTCGGCATCCACGCGGGCAAAGCGCGTCTTGTCGAACTTGCGCTCCCAGAGGCTCACCATCGCCACGTCCAGCTGGCCGTCCAGCAGCAGCACGTTGTAGCCCTTTGCCTCGGCCGTCTGGATGTAGGTGTACTGCTCCTCGGGGTTGGCGGCGTAGAGATAGACCAGGTTGCCGTTCTTGTCCGTCTGGTTGGCGCTGATGAGCGTCTTGTACTCGTCGTAGGTGTAGAACTTCTTGTCGGTGTCCTTCAGCAGGGCAAACTTCTCGGCCTTCTCGTAGAAGTCGTCCTGCGTCAGCATGCCGTAGTTGATGAAGATTTTCAGGTCGTCCCACTTCTCCTCGAACTCCTTGCGGTTGTCCTTGAAGATGGCGCTCAGGCGGTCGCTCACCTTCTTGGTGATGTAGGTGGAGATTTTCTTCACGTTGGCGTCGCTCTGCAGGTAGCTGCGGCTGACGTTCAGCGGGATGTCGGGGCTGTCGATGACGCCGTGCAGCAGGGTCAGGAAGTCCGGCACGATGCCCTCCACCGAGTCGGTCACGAACACCTGGTTGCAGAAGAGCTGTATCTTGTTCTTCTGCAGGTCGATGCTGCTCTTCACGCGGGGGAAGTAGAGGATGCCGGTGAGGTGGAAGGGGTAGTCCACGTTGAGGTGAATCCAGAACAGCGGCTCGTCCGACATCGGGTAGAGGTCGCGGTAGAACGTGCGGTAGTCCTCGTCCTTCAGCTCGCTGGGCGTGCGCGTCCACAGGGGGTTGGTGTTGTTGACGATGTTGTCCTCGTCGGTCTCCACCTGCTTGCCGTCCTTCCACTCCTTCTTCTTGCCGAAGGCGATGGCGATGGGCAGGAAGCGGCAGTACTTGCGCAGCAGCCCTTCGAGGCGGCCCTCCTCGAGGAACTCCTTGCAGTCGTCGTCGATGTGGAGCACGATGTCGGTGCCGCGTTCGGCGCGGTCGGCCTCCGTCAGCGTGAACTCCGGCGAGCCGTCGCACGTCCACTTCACGGCCTTCGCGTCGTCGCGGTACGACTTGGTGACGATGTCCACCGACTTCGCCACCATGAAGGCGCTGTAGAAGCCCAGTCCGAAGTGTCCGATGATGGCATTGGCGTCGTTCTTGTACTTCTCCAGGAAGTCGTTGGCGCCCGAGAAGGCAATCTGGTTGATATACTTGTCAATCTCCTCCTCGGTCATGCCCACGCCGTGGTCGCTGATGGTGATGGTGCCCTTCTTCTTGTCGAGGCCGACGCGGATGGTCAGGTCGCCCATGTCGCCGTTGAAGTCGCCCTTCAGCTGCACGGTCTTCAGCTTCTGCGTGGCATCGACGGCGTTCGACACCATCTCGCGGAGGAAAATCTCATGGTCGGAATAGAGAAACTTTTTGATGACGGGGAAGATGTTCTCTGTCGTAACCCCGATGTTACCTTTTTGCATGATGTTATTTATGTTATTTGTTTTGTCAGAATGTTCGTTTTTCCACGTCCCCCCTCATGCAAAAACTCTGCCACCCCCCTGACGACTGACAAAATGACGCACCGCCATCGAAGAACGGATTCCCGACAATCCATTATACCCCTAACGGCCTGAAAGGGCAAAAGCTTGGTCTGCGCGCGTAGCCCAGTGGACTGTCGGCGTAGCCCAGTGGGCTGTGACCACAGAGTTAAACGCTACAAACGCAGAGTTAAACGTTGTCGGCATAGCGTTTGACCATAACTTTAAGTATATAATAAACACGAATGACCACGAATTATCCATGAATGTCTGCCGCCAAGAACAGGGAAAAACATCGGAAATGGCGGTTTTTGACCTCTTTCGAGGCCTAAAAGAGCTGGATTTTGAGGTTCATCCGACAAATGCGTAGTTATTGTGATGTAACGACAGAATCTTGAGTTCG
>CAMYYY010000053.1 GCA_947303715.1 uncultured Bacteroidales bacterium
CATGGTGGCTATAGTTCAGTTGGTTAGAGCGTCAGATTGTGGTTCTGAATGTCGTGGGTTCGAGTCCCACTAGCCACCCCAAGGATTAAAGGGTTTTATGATAGAAACAATACAGGCTCCTCCGATTATGGAGGAGCCTGTATGATTTTTATACGGCGCTATATTAACGGAAAAGCAGCGGAGCCATTTCGTAGAGGCTGCGGCGCCAGGTGAGGAACTCATGGGCGGTGCCGGGCGAGACGTAGCCGACGGCATTGATGCCTGCGGCCTTGAGGTCGGCGGCAGCCTTCATGACACCATCAGGATTCTCCTTGCTGCCACAACTCATGAAGATCAGCTGGACGGGCTCCTGACCCTGCTTGGCTTTCTTTGAGGGGGTGTACTTGGCCTTGACGGATTCGATGTCGGCGGGGTTGTAGGTGCCTCCTGAAAGAAGTCCCCAGTGGGAGAACACCTCGGGACGGCGCAGGGTGATGAGGCGCGTCTCAAAGCCACCCATAGAAAGGCCTGCCATAGCGCGATGGGGGCGGTCGGCGATGGTCTTGAAATGGCTGTCGATGTAGGGCACGAGCTCATCGACGAGCACTTTCTCAAAGTCCTCGGTGGTGAAGTTGCGGAGGCCTCCAAAGCGGGTCTCGTTGGTCATTCCGTAGGTCATGACGATGATGAAGGGTACGGCCTTACCCTCGGCGATGAGGTTGTCCATGATGATGCCGGCCTTGCCCTGACGGAACCACGAGGTCTCGTTCTCGCCCCATCCGTGCTGGAGGTAAAGAACGGGGAAACGCTGCTTGGCCTTATCATCGTAGGTGGGTGGAGTATAAACCCACGCGGTGCGGACGCTCTGGGTACTCTCCGACCAGAAAAGAACTTCCTGCACGCGGCCGTGGGGGACATTCTTCATCGCATAGAAGTCGTCGTCAGGTGCGGGCACCTCGAGACCGCTCTCCCAACGGGTGCTGCCGTAGAAGTTTTGTGCGCCAGGATCATTGAAGTTGCCTCCATCAATGATGAGATGATAGTAGTGGAAGCCGGGATCCTCAGGAGCGGATGTGGTACCCATCCAGACACCGTCGGCGTTCTTGCGCAGCACGGTGCCGCCACGTCCGATGGTCGTAATGACAGAACGTGCCTGAGGAGCCACAACGCGGAAGCGAGCATAACCCTGCGAATTAACTTGAGGATATTCCTGACCGGGTTGATTGAAGGACGAAGGACGGAAGTCTTCGGCAATGACGACATTGTCAAGAGCGGGATCGAAGTTCTTCACACGGTCGTAGGCAGCCTTAGGTTTGTAGTCTGCGTCAAAAAGCAGGGGATAGTTGTTTACGCCCAGCCATGAGTCACGATCGCTGAGGTTCCAGAAGGTCACGCAGTCGAGGTCCTTGGCATGGCGGCGGAAGACGCGGAAGATGCGGTTGTACTGGTCGGCGAGAAGGGTTTTCTGCCATTCAGCGATATTGCCGGCACCCCGGCTGAAGCGGAGGCCGCCGCCCATCTCCTCGTTGACACGGACGTCGAGCTCGGTGACGTGGACATGGGGCACGATGGCGGCATAGGCCGTGATGGCGGCATCGATGTCCTCCTCGCTGGGGCCATAGACGTTGTAGTGTCCCTGCATGCCGAAGCCGTCGATGGGCACACCGTCGGCCTTCATGGTGCGCAGCATCTGGCAGATACGGTCACGCTTGCCAGGGTCGCACTCGTTGTAGTCGTTGTAGAAGAGTTGGGCATTCGGGTCGGCCTCGCGGGCATACTCGAAAGCCTTGCGAATGAACTCGTCGCCGGCAATCTGGTACATGGGCGACTGGCGGTAGATGGGCTGTCCGGGGTACTGGTTGTCGGCGATGGCCTCGTTGACCACGTCCCAGCAATAGACCACATCCTTGTAACGGCTGACGACGGCCTGGATGTGACTCTTCATGTTCTTGAAAAGCACCTCCTTCGTGACGAGGTTGCCCTTCTTGTCCTTGTACATCCATTCGCCTATCTGGCTGTGCCACATGAGGCAATGTCCGCGCATCTTGATGCCGTTGCGCCGGCAGAAGTCGGCAATACTGTCGGCCCTCGCCCAGTTGAACTGGCCCTGCTGGGGCTCGGTCGACTCGGGCTTCATGTCGTTTTCAGCCGTGACGCTGTTGAACTCACGCAGGACGATGGCCTGCTGTTCGGGAACTGTGACGTTGCGGAAATTGACGGCAACGCCTACCTTGAAATAGTCCTTGTAGGCATCCTTGAGGCTTGTCTTAGGCTGGGCAAGGACCGTGGAAACTGCCATGCTCAGCATGGCGAACGGAAGAATGAGAGCGGTTGAACGTTTCATAAACTCTGGGGTTTTTGTTAATGTCGGGACAAAGATAGAGATAATTTTTGTTAATTCCACAAAATCGTGCAACAAAAATATCATTCATTACGTCTAATAGTCGTTATGCAAATAGAACTTCACAACGTACACAAGACCTACGAGGGCGCTCAGCCGCTCCACGTGCTCAAAGGCATCGACCTCAGCATCGAAAAAGGCGAGTTCGTTTCCATCATGGGAGCCTCGGGGTCGGGCAAATCTACCTTATTAAATATATTAGGCATCCTCGACAGCTACGACGAGGGCGAGTATATCATCGACGGACGGCTCATCAAAGGGCTGAGCGAGCGTCAGGCCGCAGGCTACAGGAACCGCACCATCGGCTTCATCTTCCAGTCGTTCAACCTCATCTCGTTCAAGACCGCCGTCGAGAACGTCGAACTGCCGCTGTTCTACCAGGGCGTCAACCGTCGCCGCCGGCACGAACTGGCCATGGAGTATCTGGAGCGTCTGGGACTGAAGGACTGGGCCGGACACTACCCCAACGAGATGTCGGGCGGCCAGAAACAGCGCGTGGCCATTGCACGGGCACTCATCACCCATCCGCAGATCATCCTTGCCGACGAACCGACGGGAGCCCTCGACTCGAAGACCTCGGTGGAGGTGATGGAGCTGCTGGGACAGCTTAACCGCGAGGAGGGAGTGACCATCATCGTCGTCACCCACGAGAGCGGCGTGGCAAACTGCACGAACCGCATCATCCATATCAAGGACGGCATCATAGGCGAAATCGAGGAAAACCGCGAGCACAAGGCATCAGCCTTTGGCACCACCACGGTAATGAAATAACGACAAGGAGGAAAAGACGCTATGCACGATTTGTTTACAGAGGTTTGGGAGAGCGTCCGCCGCAACAAGCTGCGTACTTGTCTGACAGGATTTGCCGTGGCGTGGGGCATCTTCATGATCATCGTCCTGCTGGGCGCCGGCAACGGCCTGATGGGCGCCTTCAACCAGAGCAGCGGCGAATTTGCCTCGAACTCCATGATGATAGGCGGAGGCTCCACGTCGAAGCCCTACAAAGGACTGAAGGAGGGACGGCGCATCCGGCTGGTGACCTCGGACATGGACCTGATGAAGAAAGAGCCCTTCTCAGAAAACATCGACCAGGTGACCACCAGCCACTCGCAAAGCGGCTACACCCTGACTTACGGAAAGACCCACCTGAACAACGTATCGCTCAACGGCACCTACCCAGGCTATGCCGACATGAACCGCATCGTGATGCTGGCAGGACGCTTCATCAACGAAAAGGACATCCAGGACAAGCGCAAGGTCATCGTCCTGGGCCACCTGACAGCGAAAAACCTCCTCAAAGGAGGGACGGACTACGAACGGCTTCTGGGTGAGCAGGTGAAGGTGGGGCCGTTTGCCTTCAAGGTGATTGGCGTCCGCAAGGCCGAGGAGAACCGCGACGACCGCGACCTCAATGTCCCCTACTCGACCATCAAGACCATCTTCGGCCTGGACAACCATATCGACGACATCACCTTCACGTTCCACGGACTCCCGACGGAAGAGGCCAACGAAGCATTCGAGAAGGAGCTGAAGGCTGCCGTCAACACGGCTCACGACGCAGCCCCCGACGACGCGAGCGCCACTTGGGTGTGGAACCGCTTCACGCAGAATCTCCAGATGGAGAAAGGCTCGAAGATTCTCCACACGGCGTTGTGGATCATCGGCTTGTTCACGCTCTTGGGCGGCATCGTGGGCGTATCGAACATCATGCTCATCACCGTCAAGGAGCGCACACACGAATTCGGCATCCGCAAAGCCATCGGCGCCAAGCCCTGGAGCATCATGAAGCTGATTGTGGCGGAGAGCATCACCATCACGGCCTTCTTCGGCTATATCGGCATGGTGGCAGGAATGCTGGCATGTTTCTTGATGGACAAAACGCTGGGACAGTCAAGCATGGAGGTATTCGGCGAGAGCATCCGCCTGCTGGTGAACCCCACCGTGGGAATAGACGTGGCCATCGAGGCCACATTAGTGTTGATAATCGCCGGGACGCTGGCAGGACTTGCTCCTGCACGCAAGGCGGCAAAGGTACGACCCATTGAAGCTTTGAGAGACGAATGAGACTGGATACCGATACTTTCCGCGAGATTGCCGACTCGCTCGTTCGCAACAAGCGTCGCAGCCTGCTGACGGGGTTCGGCGTCTTCTGGGGCCTGTTCATGCTGCTCTTCCTCATCGGAGGCGGCGCAGGGCTGAAGGAGATGCTCTCGAAGAACTTTGCAGGCTTTGCCAACAATACCGTCATCCTCATCAGCTCCAACACCTCCAAGCCCTACAAAGGTTTGCAGGAGGGACGCTACTGGAACTTCGAATATAAAGATGTGGAGCGTCTGCGCCAGATGGTGCCCGAGCTCGACGTGGTGGCCCCGATGATTAGCGCCTGGAGCGGCAACGTGGCCTACGGTTCGCACAGCTCATCGGCAAGCGTCAAAGGGATTACGGCCGACTACGACCGGGTGGAAACCAGCCAGATCAAGTACGGCCGCTTCATCAACGAGATGGACGTGGAGCAGGAACGCAAGGTCTGCGTCATCGGCAAGGACATCTACAACGAGCTCTTCCCCGACGGAGGAGACCCCTGCGGAAACTACGTCGAGGTGGGTGGCATCCACCTGAGGGTCATCGGCGTCGATTTCAGCTCAGGCAACATGAGCATCAACGGCCGTGCGTCGCGTACGGTCACCATGCCCATCACCGTTGCCGCCAAAATCTACCATCGGGGCAACACGGTCGATATCATCTGCATCACTGGCAAGAGCGGCGTGAAGATGACGTCGCTGGAGGGACGTCTGCGCTCCGTCATGGGACGTCAGCACAGCTTCGACCCCACCGACGAACAGGCCATGGTGATACTGAATACCCAGCAGATTTTCTCTATTGTCGATAACCTGTTCCGCGGACTCAACTTCCTCATCTGGCTGGTGGGCCTCGGCACCCTGCTCGCTGGAGCCATCGGTGTGAGCAACATCATGATGGTCACCGTCAAGGAGCGCACCGTCGAAATCGGCATCCGCCGTGCCATCGGAGCCTTGCCGGGCGAGATTCTGTCGCAAATACTAATGGAAAGCATCTCGCTCACCCTGCTTGCAGGCAGTTTTGGCATTGTCTTCTCGGTACTCATTCTCAGCGGAGTGGAAGCGCTGACAAAGCACGAGGCTGTCTTCCAAATTGGCTTCAGCACAGCCATACTCGCTGCCCTATTGCTCTCCGTCCTCGGTGCACTTGCGGGATTGGCTCCTGCCCTACGTGCCATGAATGTCCGACCCGTTGAAGCCATGCACGACGAATAAGGAATGGAAAAAATAGGATTAGAATAACATATAATTTAACAAAATATGAAACGATTTTTCAGGTACATCCTCTTTGCCCTCATCGGGGTGGTCATCATCGGAACTTTCGTGTTCCTCTTCAACAACTCCCGTCCCAAAGCCGAACAGTATAGCGAACTGACGGCTGTCCGCAAGGACATCAACAAGAGCACCGTCATCACGGGCAAGATTACCCCGCGTAACGAAGTGAACATCAAACCACAAATCAACGGCATCATTGCCGAGCTGTTCAAGGAGGCGGGACAGCAGGTGCAGAAGGACGAGGTCATCGCCCGGCTCAAAGTCATCCCCGACATGAACTCACTCAGCTCTGCCCAAAGCCGTGTGCGCCTCTCTGAAATCAACCTTAAGCAGGCTCAAGTGAACTACGACCGCGAAAAGGCGCTCTTTGACAAGAATCTTGTCAGCGCCGAGGAGATGGATCAGGTGACGCAGAATCTGGCGCAAGCCAAAGAAGAGCGTGCCGCGGCACAAGACGCCCTTGAGGTCATCCGCGATGGTGTCTCGAAAGCCAATGCCAAATCTTCCAGCACCCTTGTCCGCTCCACCATCACAGGCCTCATCCTCGACATCCCCGTCAAGGTAGGAAACTCCGTCATCCAGGCAAACACCATGAACGATGGTACCACCGTAGCCACCGTAGCCGATATGAACGACCTCATTTTCGACGGCAACATCGACGAGACGGAAGTGGGTTCACTTGTCGAGGGCATGCCGCTCGTCATCACTATCGGTGCCCTCAGCGACTACCGTTTTGACGCCACGCTAGAGTACATCTCGCCCAAGGCTGTGGAGAGCAACGGCGCCAATCAGTTCGAGGTGAAAGCAGCCGTCAAGGTAGCCTCCGACCGAATGATTCGTTCGGGCTACAGTGCCAATGCAGAAATCATCCTCGAGCACGTTGAGCAGGTTATTTCGCTGCCCGAAAGCGCCCTTGAATTCAGTGGCGACAGCACCTTCGTCTACCGAAAGACAGCTACCGGCACCTACGAACGCCAGCGTGTGACCACTGGGGTCAGCGACGGACTAGACATTGAGATTCTCTCTGGCATCGCCGAAGGCGACATTGTCCGCGGCCCAAAAATCATCAACGTACCAGATAATACGGTGAAGAATTAAATAATCAAGCATTAGAAATTAGGAATTATGAAAACCAAGACATTTTTCATTTTATTCTTCATTTTCCAATTTTCAATCTTTAATTTTCAATCTTCTATCTCCCTCAGCGCCCAAAACGGAGTCCGACAATGGTCGCTTGCCGACTGCACCCATTATGCCCTTGAACACAACATCACCCTACAGCAGAGCAACCTCAGTGTGCAGCAACGCGAGAATGAGCTGGCTGGCGCCAAAGCCCGCATGCTGCCCGGCGTGAGTGCCAGTGCCGGTGAGTCGTTCTCCTTCGGCCGAGGCCTAACGTCCAACAACACCTACGCCGAGCGCTCCAACACCACGAACACATCATTCAGCGTCGGCGCCCAAATGCCCATCTTCGAAGGCTTCACCATCAAGAACAACATCGAACTGAGCCGTCTGAATCTCGAGGCTGCCACCGTTGATCTGGAGAAAGCACGCGACGACATCCGCGTGGCTGTTGCGCAGGCTTACGTCCAAATACTTTACGACAAGGAAATCCTTGGCGTGGCCCAGAGCCAGATTGCCGTAGACTCCCTGCAGGTCGTCCGCCTCTCCACCATGCTCCACAACGGCAAGGCCTCCACGGCCGAGGTGAGCGCAGCCGAGGCCACGCTGGCTCAGAGCCGTCTCACCGCCACCCAAGCCGAGGGCAACCTCCGCATCGCCCTATTAGAACTGACGCAGCTGCTTGAACTGCCTTCACCCGAGGGGTTCGACATCGTCACCCCCGACATCAGCACCCTACAAGCCGAAACCCTTACCCCTCCCGAGGCCATCTACGAAGAGGCCATGCAGGTGAAACCTTCCATCCGCAGCGAACAGATTCGCCTCCAAGCAGCTGAGAAGAACATCTCCATTGCCCGCGGCGGATACTATCCCAGCATCTCGCTCGGCGGCGGCGTTGGCACCAACTACTACTCCATCATGGGCACTCAGGGGCCGTCGTTCGGCACCCAGCTGAAGGACAACTTCAGCCCCTCGCTCTCCCTGTCGTTCTCCGTTCCCCTCTTCGACCGTTTCTCCACCCGCACCAACGTCCGCTCGGCCAAGCTCTCGCACCTCAACCAGCAGCTGCAGCTTGAGAATGCCGGCAAGACGCTCTACAAGGAGATCCAGCAGGCTTACTACAACGCCCTCTCCGCCCGCCGAAAGTACGAGGGCAGCCTCGCTGCCGAGAAGAGCGCATCGGAAGCCTTCGAGATCATGAGCGCCAAGTACGAGAACAACAAGGCCAACATCACCGAGTTCAACGAGGCCAAGAACCGCCTCGTCAGCGCCTCTTCAGACCTTGCCCAAGCCCGCTACCAGTACCTCTATCAAGCCCGCTTACTCGACTTTTACCGCGGACGCGATATCAGTTTTTGAAAATTTTCCCTTCGCGGTGTATGAAATCTAAAAGAAAGTGCGTATCTTCGCACTTTCTTTTATTTCATTATGCTTATGAGAAAGCTATTCCTCCTTCTCCCACTGCTGACGCTCAGCGTTACCCTCGGCGCCCAGACTGACTACACCACCGAGCGCGACATCCCCTATCATACCGATGCCGGCGCCTATGCTGCCGAACGTTGCTTTCTTGATTTCTACTACCCAACGAACGTCCGTGACTTCCCCACCGTTGTCTGGTTTCACGGCGGCGGCCTCGAAGCTGGCGGCAAGGAGATTCCCCGCGAGCTCCAGCGCTCGGGCATTGGCGTCATCGGCGTCAACTACCGCCTGCTGCCCCGTGCCAAGGTTGAGGAGATCATCGACGATGCTGCAGCCGCTGTCGCCTGGGCTTTCCGCGAAGTAGCCAAGCGTGGGGGCAGTCCCCATCGCATTTTTGTAGCCGGCCACTCTGCCGGAGGCTATCTAACGGACATGGTGGTACTCGACAAACAATGGCTCGCCCGCTACGGCATCGAGGCCGACAGCATCGCCGGCGCCTTCCCCTATAGCGCCCAAGTCATCACCCATTACAACGTCCGCAAGCAGACGGGCGTCGGCCCTCTCACCCCGCGGCTCGACGAAACAGCCCCTTTGTGGCACGTCCGTCCCCTATCCATGCCCCTATTAGTACTTTCGGGAGACCGCGAGATGGAACTCTACGGACGCTACGAGGAGCAGGCCTATTTCTGGCGGATGATGCGGCTTGTGGGCAACGAGCACACGCTGCTCTACGAGTTCGACGGCTACGACCACGGCTCCATGGCTGCCCCCGCCCACAGCATTGTGAAGCGTTGCATCCGCGCTGTCTGCAATGGTGAAGTGTTCAAACGATGAAAAGCGCCCGTTTCCTACCCCTTCTCCTTTTGCTGTTCCTTGCCTCGTCGGAAATGCGAGCAAAGGACGCCATCCCCTATCGTCGTGTCAACCGCCAAGCCTTGCGCGAATACCAGCAGCCTATCCGTCCTGGAAACGACGGCAGCTATCCCTTCTGGAATGCCTATGCACGGAAATTCCTCTTTGCCCCTGCCTTCGACTTCCCCGATACCGCGGGAGCCGACAGCTATCTTTTCCAGGCCACCGACGGCAAGGGCGGTCTCTGGCAGATGCACACCCCTTCGCCGCGTGCCGACCTCTCTCCCATCTGGCAGCAGCTGCCCGCCGGTAGCCAAATCACGTTAACCGTCATAGCCCTCGATGCAAAGGGACACCAGACAACCGACACCGTGGGTCAGCGACGCTTCCTCAGGGACTATCCCTTCTGCGGTCCATACAACACACCCGCCCGCCCCTACAAAGAAGCCGCCCTCAAGGCCATGCTCTACGTCCATTCCCTACCCGCTATCCGCCACTGGGCTGACCACACCGAGCCCGACATGAGCTACCCCCACAACACATACGCCTGCAAGATCATGGGCTCAACGCTGCGCAACGAAGCCCTCGTGGCCCACTTTTTCCCCGAGTTACGCGATGAAGCCCTTGCTATGGCCCGTAACGTGGCAGCCTTCCTTCGCACCATCAGCCAACCGCCACAAACACCCCTCGCCTACTTTCCACCCACCTATTACGGCGGACTCATCGCCTCCTCGCGGGCCGAGAATCAAAACAAGACCATGTGTATGGAGGCCGTCACTGTAGCCGAGGGACTGCTCGACCTTTACCGCGAGAGCGGCGAGCGCCAATACTACGACTGGGCACTAGGCATCGCCGACACCTACCTGCGCCTCCAGCGCCCCGACGGCAGCCTGCCCATCAAACTCGATCTGACGACCGGCGAGCCCGTCAACGAAGCCTGCGCCATGCTCCACCCCCTGCTCAGGTTCTTCGAGCGGCTGCACGATGAATTTGGTCTCACAACCTACGAGGATGGACGCCTGCGTGCCCAACGCTGGATGAGCGATGTCTGTGTGCCCCGTTTCGACATGACCGGGCAATTCGAGGACTGCTCGGTGTTAGGCCTCCAGCCCTATGAGAACCTCACCAACTGCACCGCTGCACCCTATGCCAGCTACCTCTTCGAACGCCCTGAGGCGACACGTGCCGACCTCCGCGATGCTGAGGACCTGCTACGACTGAGCGAGGATCAGTTTGTCCATTGGGACATCAATGCCCGCGCCGACGGCATACGCCCTCACGCTACGCCTTGCGTATTCGAGCAATATAAATACCAAATGTCCGTCGACAACAGCGCTGCCAACGTCGCAGCTGCTTTCCTCGCCAAGTATCAGCGCACCGGCGACCTCCTTGCCCTCGCCAAGGCTAAAGCGCTCACCAACACCATAACCCTCGTACAGAACCCCTGCAACGGCCTGATCCCCACCACATGGGAAAGTCGCCGCGACGTTGCAGCCCCCATGAGTTTCTGGTTGAACTGCTCCGTCAGTTCCACTATCATCCTACTCCGCATGTCCGACGTCATCAACCACACCCATGCCGCCGACGGCCTCCACCTCAAGGAATAGCCCCATCACGATGCTCGGACAGACTGGATGTACGCACAGACGTGCTGAAAACTCTCACATTCTTTTTTCAAAAAAAATATACCTATTGATTCCATATATAATTCGCGCGCGTGTGAAAGGGTTGAATACTTGAATACATGAAACGCCTCCGATAGCGCAGTGCACTACGGAAATAGCGCACTACGCTAAATGGTTTTTGCAGTGCGCTATTTTCTTGGCGTACTGCAAAAAAACCAGTGTTTTTCGGACGTTTTTTTTAACTTTTCACCGCTTGAAAACTGCTATTTCGTCAGAGCCGCATTTTGCGGGTGAGGGCTTCAAGGAAGTAGTAGTCAGCGTAGCAAAGAGGGACGTCGACTTCGGCATGATGGGGCTTGGAGCCAACGCTGTGGCGGAGCAGGAAGCCGCCGTTCGTGCCGACCTCGGCGCGATAGGCAGGCGAGGCAAGAGTGGTCAGCAGGCGGTCGGCATAGGTGCGGAGCTCACGCCGCTGACGGTGGCTGACGTAGGTGGCTAGCTCGTAAAGGGCTGAGGAGAGGATGGCTGCTGCCGAGGCGTCGCGTTCCTCTTCCTTGGAGCCGGTGCCGGCAGGGGCATCCATGTCCCACCAAGGCACGAGGTCGTCGGTGCGGTCGGGGTGGTCGCGCAGGAAAGCGAAGGTGCGGAGGGCTTGGTCGAGGTACTTTTTATCGCGGGTGTAGCGGTACATGAGTGTGAAGCCATAGACGGCCCACGACTGACCGCGCGACCATGCGCTCTCGTCGGCATAGCCCTGATTGGTGTGCTTGCTAAGTACGCGGCCGGTAGCGGCGTCATACTCTAGCACATGGTAGCACGAGCCGTCGGGACGAAAGTGATTCTTCAGCGTGTTGTCGGCATGGGTGATGGCTATCTGACGGAAGCTGTCGTCGCCACTCAAGCGGCTGGCCTCGAAGAGAAGCTCAAGGTTCATCATGTTGTCGATGATGACGCTAACCTGCTTACCGCCGATGCGCCCCCACGAGCGGATAACGCCGGCCTCAGGAACATAGCGTTTGCAGAGGCTGCGGGCGGTGTTGATGAGAATCTTCTTGTAGGTATCGCTACCCTTGGGGCCATAGCCGAATCGGGTGCTACCAGCGAGGATGCGGCGGCCCTGACCATAACTGTCGCCCACCATGAAACCGACGTCATGGTTGTCGGTGTAGTACTGCACGGGAGCAAGAGCGGAGGTGTAGCGCTCGGCAAGGGGGTGCCACTTCTCGTCGCCCGTGAGCTCATAGAGCTGCCAGAGGGTGCCAGCAAAAAAGCCGCTGCACCAGTCGTAGATACCGATGCCACGGATGCTGCCGTCGGCATTAAGTGTGCGGGGGTTGACGAAAGTGTCAGTCGTGCATACGTGGGAGAGCATGTACTCCGTCTGCTGGGCAGCGAAACGGATGTTGTCTTCGATGAACGTGTCTTTTTTGTTGGCGCACCCCACCAACAAAAAAGAAAGGACAACAATTGAAATAAGGCGGTGTAGCAAATAATGTTTAACGGTTTTCATTTTTTTCATAAGGGGTAATTATTGGTTTAACGGTTCAGAGGTAAACGGAAATGAAATGTCATTAAAAAGAAAAGGGTTCTTAGTCGAGTTTGAGGACAGCGAGGAAAGCTTTCTGGGGAACTTCGACGTTGCCTATTTGCTTCATGCGTTTCTTGCCGCGCTTCTGCTTCTCAAGCAGCTTGCGCTTACGGCTGACGTCGCCTCCGTAACACTTGGCAGTCACATCCTTGCGAACTTGCTTGACAGTCTCACGAGCGATGATCTTCCCTCCGATGGCTGCTTGGATAGCAATGTCGAACTGCTGGCGGGGGATGAGGTCCTTGAGCTTTTCGCACATGCGACGCCCGAGTTCGTAGGCATTGTCGACGTGGGTGAGCGTACTGAGGGCGTCGACGGGCTCACCATTAAGCAGGATGTCCAACTTGATGAGCCGAGAGGGACGGTAGCCCGCTGCATGATAGTCGAACGAAGCATAGCCCTTGGAGATACTTTTCAGTTTGTCGTAGAAGTCGATGACAATCTCGCCCAAAGGGAGGTTGTAGTAGATTTCGACGCGGTTGCCGCTGATGTACTCCTGCTTTACCAGCTCACCGCGCTTGCCGAGGCAGAGCGTCATGATGGGGCCGATGTAGTCGGTGGTGGTGATGATGCTGGCACGGATATAGGGCTCCTCGATGTGGTCGATGAGCGTAGGGTCGGGCATGCCGCCGGGGTTGTGAACCTCAGTCATGTGGCCCTGCTTGTCATAGACGTTATAGGAGACATTGGGCACGGTAGTGATGACAGCCATGTCGAACTCGCGGTCGAGACGCTCCTGCACAATCTCCATGTGAAGCAGCCCGAGGAAGCCGCAGCGGAAACCGAATCCCAGCGCCACGGACGACTCGGGAGCGAACGTCAGCGAGGCATCATTGAGCTGCAGCTTTTCCAGCGAGGCTCGAAGGTCTTCGTAGTCCTCAGCCTCAATGGGATAAACGCCGGCAAAGACCATCGGCTTGCTCTCTTCGAAGCCGGCGATGGCCTCGGTGCAGGGACGGGCGGTGTGGGTGATGGTGTCGCCCACCTTCACCTCGGTGCTCGTCTTGATGCCGCTGATGATGTAGCCCACGTCGCCCGTGCGCAGCTCCTTGCGGGGAATCATGTCCATCTTGAGGATGCCCACCTCGTCGGCGTCGTACTCCTTGCCCGTGTTGAAGAACTTCACCTTGTCGCCGGTGTGGATGACACCGTTGACGACCTTGAAGTAGGCGATGATGCCGCGGAACGAGTTGAACACCGAATCGAAGATGAGGCATTGGAGGGGCGCCTCCTCGTCGCCCACAGGGCAGGGGATGCGCTCGACAACAGCGTCGAGAATGTCCAGCACGCCTTCGCCCGTCTTGGCGCTGCAGCGGATGATCTCCTCGCGCTTGCAGCCCAGCAGGTCGATGATTTCGTCCTCGACGGCATCGGGGTTGGCACTGGGCATGTCGCACTTGTTGATGACGGGTATAATCTCCAGATCGTGCTCGATGGCCATGTAGAGGTTGCTGATGGTCTGCGCCTGCACGCCCTGACTGGCATCGACCACCAGCACGGCACCTTCGCAGGCTGCAATGCTGCGCGAGACCTCGTAGGAGAAGTCGACGTGTCCCGGAGTATCGATAAGATTGAGGACGTACTTCTCTCCCCCATGCTCGTACTCCATCTGGATAGCGTGGCTCTTGATGGTGATGCCGCGCTCGCGCTCCAGTTCCATGTCGTCAAGCATCTGCCCCTCAGTCACCTGGATGGTGTGAGTGTACTCCAGCATTCGGTCGGCAAGGGTTGACTTGCCATGGTCGATGTGAGCAATGATGCAGAAGTTGCGGATATGTTTCATTCCTTATATGCCAAGCGATTTCTTCATGGCGTCAATCTTTGCCAAAGCAGCGGCAACGGCAGCACCATGGTCGGCAGGGGTCTTCATCACACCCTTGGCCTCCATGTAAAACTTAATCTTCGGCTCGGTGCCGGAGGGACGGACGCTGACCTTGTCACCATCGGCATTGAAATACTGCAAGACGTTCGAAGGCTCCGGCATATCAAGCGGCGTAACGTTGCCCTGGGCATCGGTCTGCTGCAGCAACTTGAAGTCCTTGGTGAGGACGACGGGCAGCCCGGCTAACTCCTTCAGTGGATGAGCGCGGAAGTTCTCCATCATAGCCTTGATTTCGTCGGCTCCGCTCTTGCCCGGGCGGACAACGTTGACGGTAATCTCGTGCGAGAAGCCGTACTGCACATAAATCTGCATCAGCAGTTGATAGAGATCCATACCCTGTTCAAGTGCCCAAGCAGCAATTTCGGCCATGAGGCAGCAGGAACTGACGCTATCCTTATCACGGGCAAAGTCCTCGGGCAAGAAACCGAAGCTCTCCTCGCCGCCGCCGATGTACTTCTGCTTGCCCTCGCTGAGACGGATTTCGCGGGCAATCCACTTGAAGCCGGTATAGACATCGCGCATCTCCAAGCCGTTAACGTCAGCAATCTTCTTGGCTAACTCGGTGGTGACTATTGTCTTCACGAGGAACTCGTTACCCTTCAACAAACCAAGTTTCTTGTAGTTCGTAATCAGGTAGTAAAGATACATCATACACGTCTGATTGCCGTTGATGATGGTCCACTCGGCCTTGTCGTTCTTCACGCTGATGGCGATGCGGTCGGCATCGGGGTCGGAAGCCATAACGATGTCGGCGTTGATCTTCTTGGCTAAGTTGACGGCCAGCGTCAGCGCCTCGGGATTCTCGGGGTTGGGACTGACGACGGTGGGGAAATTGCCATCGACAACCATCTGCTCGGGAACGCAGGTAACGTTAGTGAAGCCCCATTGCTTCAGGGCGGCGGGCACGATGACGCGGCCACAACCGTGAATAGGAGTATAGACAATCTTCAAATCCTTGTGCGCCTCGACAGCCTTTCGGTCGATGCTAATGCCGCAGACACGGTCGATGTACTCCTTGTCAATCTCGGCGCCGATGGTCTGAATCAGCTCGGGCTTGCCCTGGAACTTGATGTCCTCAGCCTTCACCTTGGCTACCTCGTCGATGATGCCCGTATCGTGCGGAGACAGCACCTGAGCGCCGTCATCCCAATAAGCTTTATAGCCATTGTATTCACGGGGATTGTGGCTGGCGGTGATGTTGACGCCGCTCTGACAGCCTAAGTAGCGAATAGCGAAGGAGCACTCGGGTGTCGGACGGAGGTCATCGAAGATGTAGACCTTGATGTCGTTGGCGGAGAAGATGTTAGCGCACGTCTCAGCAAACAGACGGCTGTTGTTGCGGCAGTCGTGGCAGACGACGACGCTAATCTGTTTCAGCGTGGGGAATGCCTTGTGGAGGTAGTTGGCGAGGCCCTGCGTAGCCATGCCGACAGTGTAGATATTCATGCGGTTGGTGCCAGCACCCATGATGCCGCGCAAGCCACCCGTGCCAAACTCGAGGTCACGGTAGAACGCATCAACGAGCGCCGCTGGATCCTCAGCCTCCAACATATTCTTGACTTCAGCCTGAGTGGCTGCATCGTAAGCGGGCGTCAGCCATTGAGCCGCACGCTCACGCACTTGTTTCAATAATTCGTTGTCCATGATGGTTATTGTTTTTCGTGTTAAGATTAAAGTATTATTCCGGCGCGAAGATAGCTAAAAAAACGGAATCCAAAAAGAAAACTCACTTTTTCTGCTTCGGGACAAGGTAGCGCTTGCCGGTTTCCTTGATGACACGGCGGTTGAACTCCTCGGGATAGCCGGGGGTGATGACGCGGTCGCCAAGGCCTTCGGGAGTGCGGCGGAAGGTGCCATCCTCGTTCTCGGGCTTGATGACGCAGTCGTTATACTTCACGATGAGTTTCTGCGCCAACAGCATCCACTCCTTCATCGTCTTGTCGGCAGTATTGGCGCTATATTTTGTCAAATAGGCGACAGCGCTAGCGGGGCTTGCTTTGTAGATAGCCTGTGCCTCCTTTTCCACTTCCTCCTGGCCGAGGAAGAAGCTGACTTCGAGGGCATTCTGCACCTTGCGGAGGTCGTCAATCATCAGCGAGTAGCGGGGATAGACCATGTTGCTCACCCAGTTGAACATCCAGAAGGCGCTCTCAAACGAGAAGGTGACGGCATCGCCAGCCTCGTGGCTATAGCAGAAGGGCGGCTCGGTGATGGAGCAGTATATGGGGGTGTAGACAGCGGTGTTGGCATCGTCGTTGCCGAACCAGAGGACGCCGCCAATCTCACGCGGCAGCCAGCTACGCATCTGTGCCACAAAGGTGAAACCCGTCTGGAAAGTGCTGATGGTGCGCTCGTTGAAGCACTCCTTGCCATCGACTTTATAGGAGAGCGGACGCAGGCGGTAGGGCATCGACCAAGGACCGGCACCGACGTCGCCCGTCATGTCAAGGGGAGTACCCTCGTAGTGGTCACGCATAGCGGCTTGCACATCAGCAACGCTCACCTTGTGCTTGGGCTTGAAGTAGAGGGGAATGGGCTCAGCCTTCACATTGCCCTGTGCGCTGGGCAGCCAGCGGCTCATGTCGGCATCGGCATAGAGGTTGAAGAAACTCCATACACGGGCATCGCAGAAGCGCAGGCCGTCGAAGGTGAGGGGGTTGTAGGTGTCGGCGAAACTGAAGTCCTTGTCCTCGCCCTTGTACCAACCTTTCGAACGAGCGAATGTGATGACATCGGGGCTGTAGAGGCAGTTCTTCGGGTCGTCGAGGGGGAACTGACGGACACGTGCCTGGTTAGCATGGGCGCAGATGACATCGTCGGGCAGACGCAGGGCTACCCACACGGCACCCTTCTCGTCCTTGCCCTTGCCAATCATCTCCATAATCCATGCCTCGTTGGGGTCGCCGATGCTGAAGGTCTCGCCTTCGCTGACGTAGCCGTACTCTTTCACCAGCGCACCCATGATCTCCACAGCCTCGCGGGCAGTACGGGCACGCTGCAGGGTGATGTAGATAAGGCTGCCGTAGTCGATGACGCCCGGGCCATGCCAGCACTCCTCGCGTCCGCCGTTGGTGGTCTCGCCGATGGTGACCTGCCATTCGTTCATGTTACCTACGACATTGTAGGTGACGGGGGCTTCGGGAATCTGGCCGAGGTACTTGTTGGTGTCCCATTCATAGACATCGCGCATGGCACCCTGGGGATGGACGGCGGCAGGGAAATGGGCAAGGTAGCCGTACATGCCGTAGGAGTCGGCGCTGTAGGAGACGATGACGGAACCGTCGGCGCTGGCAGCTTTGCCGACAATGAAGTTTGTGCAGGCAAAACCTGCGCTGACAGCCAGCAACGCGGCTGCGAGGGAAAGGAGGATTCTCTTTTTCATAACATTATACTATTTACAATTTTAAAATATGCAGGGGTATCATTAGTAATCAAACTCGAGGGTGCAGGTGGAGACGTTGCCACAGAGGTCGGTGACGGTGATTTCGGCCGTGTGATGGCCGCGGGGGACATTCTCCTCCTGCAAGTTGCACCAGAGGAGCACGTCCTTCGAGCTGAACTTGAACAGCCGCCACTCGCCGTCGATGGTACCCCGATAGTCGGTAAAGCCGCTTCCGGCATCGCCCAGCTTGAAGGAAATCATCGGGCCCTTTCCCTCAGGAGAGTCTTGGGGAGAGGGTTGCTGGGGTACGATGCGGGGGGGTATGGTATCCACCATGACGGTGTAGGTGCCCAGCCGGCTGACGTTCGTCTTTATCCAGCCGTATTCGTAGGTGCCGCCACGGCAAATCGAGCTGCCGTCATAGACCTCGGCAATATAATACTTCGATTTATCGGCCACCAGGGGCTGGGGTGCCTGCAGGCGCAGTTCGGCACTGGCTTTCAGCGGAACAGGTACGCGGCAGAACTGCCATACACCGTCTTTTTCCTCGAAGTCCAGCTGCAGATCCTCGTAGAGGGCATCGTCGGGGAGCCACAGCGTGAGGTCGCGCCACGAAAGGATGTGGGGGGTATCGGCAGTCATGAAATACAGGTAATTGGGCAAAACGGCAGGGAGGTCGTTGCGCTCGCCCCGCACGGTGAAGCGATAGACGGCGCGGTTGCCGTAGTAGTCCGTGAGCTCATAGCGGAAGCGGTAGTCGCGCTCCTCGTTGATGGTGACCCAGCCATAGTCGCCGTTAGAAGCCTTCAGCATCCGCAGCGAGTTGCCCGGGGCGAAGGTGGAGCGCATATACCAGGCACCGGTGCGGAGGCGCTCCTCATAGTCCGTCCACGAGTCCAGCATGGGGTTCTCGTCGAAGGAGAAGCGGTTGACCTCGCTCTCGCTGACCAGGGCATCGTCGACGAACAGCTTGACGTAGCGCACGCCGTAGTAGTTCGTCGTGCCGGTCATGTAGTCGTGTGCAGCGATGGCAGTGCCCACTTTGCCCCATGCCTTCACGACCGCCGGCTGTTGCACGAGGCCGTTCTTGATATCCATGTAGAATTTATCGTCGGCGCCGTTCACCACTCCCCTGCCCTTCTTCGGATAGAGCATGACGGAGGTGGCACGGGGCGGCACGTCGTCGGTAATGCGGTCGGCATAGAACTGCAGGGGGTCAACGGGTTCATCCGTTGCCGTCAGGCGCACCTCGAAGTGGAGGTGCGGCCCGAAGGAGTATCCCGTGTTGCCGCTCAGCGCCACCACCTCGCCCTCCTTCACCGGAAATTCGTCGGGTGAGAAGCTGAGGTCGGTGACGAAGGCTTCGTTTTCGTACTGGTATCGGCGGATGCGCTCAGCCACGCCCTTTGAGAAGGCATCGAGGTGTCCATAGACGGTTGTATAGCCGTTGGGGTGGGTGATGTAGAGGCCGTTGCCGTAGCCGCCGGCGCTGACGGTAGCGCGGCTGATGTAGCCGTCTGCCACGCTGTGAACGGGCCAGCCGATGGTGCTCTGCGTCTTGATGTCGATGCCGCCGTGGAAATGCCCGGCACGCAGTTCGCCGAAGTTGGCACTCAGCAGCAGCGGGAAATCAAATGGCGAAGTGAAACGCACAGCCTCCTGCGCCGAGAATGAGAGCGCCGTCAGCAGCGCAACTATTGTAAAGACAGCTCTTTTCATATCATCTATCACTCTTTTCAGAGTTTGATTGTAAATCTGTTGTGATGTTGTTATCATTTCTTGGGACAAAGGTAGTAAAAGTTCCGCATTTTGCAGGGCTATATCCGCCTTTTTTTGTATGGAAAAAAGTTTTTTCCGATGACATCCGCTCCTTTTCCGTTCATTTAAGACAAATTAACGTTTCGGTGTGCAGTATTTTCGGTTTTTGCTGTTTATAATGACAGAAGTGTTCTAATTTTGCATCAAATAATGAAAATCATGAAGAAGAGTCTCCTTATGGCAGCCATCGCCACGATGATGGCAATGACAGGGTGTACGGGTGGTGAGATTTTCACTCCCGACGACCCGCTCAACAACGACCACAACGAGCTGAGGGCTATCTCCCTCACGCGTGCCGAAGAGGAGTTGGTAAACAGCAACAACGAGTTTGCCTTCAATCTGTTCCGTATCGCCGGGCCGCGTAATCCTGCTGCCCGCGACGGGAGTCCCGAGAAGAGTGTCATCCTCTCGCCCATCAGCATCACCTACGCCCTGGGTATGCTGAACAATGGGGCAACCGGTGAGACACAGAAGGAAATCAACACGGTGCTGGGCTTCGGCAACACGGGTGCCGACGGCATCAACGCCTTCTGCCGCAAGATGCTCACCGAGGCTCCCACCCTCGACAAGCTCACGAAGGTGATGATAGCCAACACCATCTACATGAACAAGGGCTACGAGCTGAAGAAGGCGTTCGTGGACAAGTCCAAGACCTACTACGACGCAGAACCCGAGACGCGCGACTTCGCCGACGGCAAGACACTCGATGTCATCAACAAGTGGGGCAGCGACCACACGGAGAAGATGATTGAGAAGGTGCTGAGCAAGGACGAGTTCGACCCCACGGCGGTGAGCTACCTGCTGAACGCCATCTACTTCAAGGGTGCCTGGGCGGAGAAGTTCGACAAGAGCAACACGAAGGACGAGACGTTCAAAGGCTACGCCAAGGAGAAGAAGGTGCCGATGATGCATCAGGAGCATGAGTTCGGCTACGGGGAGACGGAGGACTGCCAGGCCCTATGCCTGCCCTATGGTAACAAAGCCTACCGCATGACCATACTTCTGCCCAAGGAGGGCAAGACGGTGTACGATGTGGCGCAGACGCTGAATGGCGACACGTGGCAACGGCTCCAGTGGATGGGCGGAAACGCCATCGTCGACGTGAAGCTGCCACGCTTTGAGTCGCAGACGAACATCGGCCTCGAGGAGGTGATGTCGGCACTGGGCATGCCCAAGGCCTTCACTTCCGCAGCTGAGTTCTCCGAATTCTGCAACGTCCCCACCTTCATCGGCATAATGAAGCAAGTGGCCAAAATCAAGCTCAACGAAGAGGGCACGGAGGCTGCAGCCATCACCGTGATTGGAATGAGGGAAACGGCAGTGGGGCCCTCAGAGCCCCTAAAGCGCGTCACGTTCCACGCCACCCGTCCGTTCCTCTATGTCATCAGCGAGCAATCGACAGGTGCCATCTTCTTCATCGGACAGTACATGGGCGACTGACCGTCGGCTACTTGTCCGACAAGTGGAGTCTGGCAGCCAGTTTCTGGAGGATGTTCGTTTCCTTATATAAATAACGGAGGGAGACGGCAGCGGAGAGCAGCATCACGGCCGTCCCTGCCACCCAGGTAACCCACCCCTGTGTGAGGCGGAAGATGAGCATCGCCGCCACAAGCAGCAGGAGATGTATCCCTGCGAACAGCCGCACCTTGCCGCTGGTGCGGAAGCCGTAGCGGACGGAGGTGATGACGTAGTTGAGCAGCCAGTCGAACACAGCCGCAGCAAACAGTCCGATACCTGCCCACGAAACGCCTCCGTAGCGGTAGCCCAGCACCACGGCAGCGGCCATGAAGAGGTCGTAGAACAGCTCCTGCAGGAGATAGGTGAACGAGTCGCCCTTCGACAACGACATGAACGACATGGGCCTCGTCAATGCCGTGAAGAACAGGGCCAATGCCGCCCACTGCGTTACCTCGAGCATCGGCATGAAACTGCGTTTCAGCAACAAGGGAATGATGATGGGCAGAAAGAGCAGAAAGGCCAGAATCAGCGGGGCAATCAGCAGCACCAGCACTTCAATCTGCTCGTTCACCAGACGGTTGGACTCTATTCGGTCCTTGTTCACCACCGACAGACGGGGAAAGAAATCGGTCTCCACCGCCGATAGCACCAGCATACTGAGGTACGACGACAGGACAATGGCATTGCTGTAGAACCCCACGTCCTCGGCCGTGCCATGTTCCATCATATAGGATGAAACGAAAAAGAGCACGCCCGTGCCGAGGAATCCGGCAATCGTGTAGTTGATGCCCAGGCGCACGATGTAGCCGCCCTCATGGAAGACGGACTTCGAGAACAGCGCCACCCGGTAGGGCCAGGCACGGAAGGAGTACCAGCAGGTGAGCGCCATCGTGCTGATGGCCGTCAGCACCAGCACGGGCACGATGCCCCGCATCCCCAGCCACATATAGACGGGCGCGGCAATTAACAGCGTGGCAAGCACCACCCAGATCTGGTTTGCCGCCAGCTGCCTGAGCAGATGGGTTCCCTTCATGATGGCCCGCTCGCCACTGGTGATGGACGTGCATCCCACCACCAGCGAAAGCAGCTGGAACGAGAGCGTGTAGCTGTAGTCGCCGTCGAAACTCAGGCGGCTGAACAGGGGCGCCAGCAGGAAACAGGCCACCGTGCCCACGATGCCCAGCCAAAGGCTCCACGAGCGGACGATGAGCAGTTGGCGCTGGCGGGCCTCGTCGGCTGTGCTCTCCGAGATGGTCTTCACGGCGCTGAAGCTGATGCCGAGGTCGGTGGTCTTGCTCACCAGGTCGATGGTGCGGTTGAAGGCATAGGCGATGCCCATGCCGGCAGGGCCGATGAAGTGGGCCACCAGCTTGCCCTTCACCACCGTAATCAGGTTGGCCAGCGTCTGCACGCCGCCGAACACGCCCGTATACTTGATGATGCGGTCGTAGCCCGATTCGTTTTTCCTACCCTCGTCCTTCACGTCCTTCTGCGCTGGTTCCTTCATTTTCTGACTGACTGCCGCCAGAGGCGGCTGTTGTTCCTTCTCTTCAAAAATCCTGCAAATATAGAGCTTTTTTCTGAAAAAGCAAAACGAAGATTGAAAAATGAAAAAAGTGAAAAAGAGAAAAAAATGAAAAATTTCACCATTTCACCATTTCACTTTTTCACCGTTTAACATTTCTTTACACTACTTGAATTCAAATTGATAATGCAACAAATGTGTCAAGGAAGCGAGTTTGCAATGA
>CAMYYY010000054.1 GCA_947303715.1 uncultured Bacteroidales bacterium
CCTACGACAAAAGTATGAAATAACCGGCTTGCTCGCTGTTCTCCATATCGTTTTTTTCCCAAAATTCATAAGGCTTCCATGCGGCTGCGCCGAAATTCCGCTACAAACTTAGAGTTTAACTCTGTGCCGCCAGAGTTAAACGCTATTTCGTTAAAAGGCCTTTTAAATTTGACGGAAGGCCCTTTAAATTTGCCGGAAGCTCTTTCTGTTCGGATAGAAACCCCTTTAAAACACTCATTCAGGAGCTCTTTTCCAGAACGGAGGCATTAGTCGTCGAAATCCGACTCCACCATGTTGTCAATGTCGCTGCGATAGTCGTCGTCAAGGTTGTAGCCGTACTTGTCCCTATCCATTGAAGCATTACGATGATAGTCGTCCCACGCGCCGAACGGGTTCTTCTTCTCCTGCTTTTTATGCTCGTCCTCTCCGAGCAGCCAATCTAAGAGTCCCATAGTAATATCTTTTTTAAGTTAAACATGAAGGCACATTCCGCCCTTTTTTCTTTCCGCAAAGATAAGCGTAATCTTTCATACAAAAAAGCAAATCAACCCAAAAATCTCCGTTAAAGATATTTTGCACACGATGTAAGGAAGTATGGTACACCTTCCGTTTTATCTCATATTCTATTTCTTTTGTTTGCATGGGTAATATAGAAATGCCAGGAGAATGATGGATTTATGGGATTTTTCCGGGATTTGAATGAAAAAGGCGTTTTGTTTGATTTCTTTTCCTTTTTATTTGGATGTTTCGGAAAAAAGAGTTATTTTTGCCCAATCAATTACAAAGAGAAATTGTTTCTTGACTCTAAATAAAGACGTATGCTGAATTGCGAAAAGAGATTTTATGAGTTGTACCACAAGGATGCCTCGGCTTTGGCGTTCTGTCCGTATCGTATCTGCCCTATCGGGGCACACTCTGACCACAATCTGGGCAAGATAACGGGTCTGGCTATCGACAAGGGCATCCACATCGCCTACAGCCCGAAGGAGAACGGCGTCATCGAGCTCTGCTCGCTGCAGTTTGACAAGCGTGCACAATGGCATGTGGCGCAGGTCCCCGAACGGCGTCAGGGCGACTGGGCGGATTATTTGCGTGGAGCCACGTTGGAGCTTGGACGACGCTATCCGCTGACACGCGGCTTGAGTGGCGTCATCGAGGGCAGCTTGCCCATCGGCGGTTTGTCGTCGTCGGCAGCTGTGACGCTCTCGTTCTTTAGCGCCCTTTGTGCCGTCAACGGCCTGAAACCCGCTTCGCCTGAGCTCATCAAGATGGCTGTGGCTGTGGAGAATAACTATGTGGGCGTCAGTAGTGGCAAGCTCGATCAGAGCTGCGAAATCTACTCCCGCAAGAATCAGCTCCTCTATCTTGACACGCTCAACGACAGCTATGAAGTCATTCCCACCCATCCCTCTATGCCGGCATACGATATTATGATCTTCTTCAGCGGCGTGGAGCGCACGCTGGCTGGAAGTGCTTTCAACATGAGGGTCGATGAGGCTCGTTCGGCGGCCTATGCGCTCAAGGCTTTTGCGGGTTTGCCCTATGGGAAGTTTGGCGAGACGAATCTTCGCGAGGTGCCGCGCGAGGTATATGAGCAGTATAAGAGCCGCCTGCCTGAAACATGGCGCCGTCGTGCTGAGCATTGGTACACAGAGTTCGCCCGAGTGGAAGCGGGTGCAGAAGCGTGGCGTCGGGGGGATCTGACGGAATTCGGACGGCTCAGTTTCGAGAGCGGGCGCTCGTCGATAGAGAATTGGGAAACAGGTTCGCCCGAACTGAAGACGCTCTACGACATCATGACGCATACCGATGGTATCTATGGCGGGCGCTTCAGCGGCGCTGGCTTCAAGGGCTGCTGCATGGCGTTGACTGACCCTGCCTTCCGCGAAAGCATCACCGAAAAGGTGACCGAGGCCTACTTGCGTGAATTCCCTGATTTGAAGGGGAAGTTCTCTGTTCACATCTGCCAAAGCGCCGATGGAGTATCCTTGTAAATAACTCAAGTTTCGGAAGTAAAAATGGAAGTAAAAAAGGGATTAAAAATGGAAGTTATGCGCTCCGCGCAGGACGATAGCTGGGCGTTCGGACGCACGCAGAACATTTGTCCACGAGCAAGGCGAGTTAACTTCCATGGGCAAAGCCCATTAACTTCCTCTTTTACTCCATTCTTTAACTCCCTATAATTAAAAGAGCCGATGAAGTGTCTGATTCTTGCCGCAGGCTATGCCACACGCCTTTATCCGCTGACGGAGAACTTCCCGAAGCCTCTCCTGAAGGTGGGTGAGCGTACTATCCTCGATTGGCTCGTAGATGACATTGACACTTGCGGCGCTGTGGATGAATACATTGTCATTTCCAACCATCGCTTTGCGCATCACTTTGAGGCGTGGACAGCAACGAAGCCACAGCGCATTACCATACTTGATGATGGAACGGAAACCAATGAAACCCGCTTGGGCGCTGTGCGCGATATAGAGTTGGCTATAGAGGCCTCTTCTAAATCCTCCCCTAAAGGGAAGGACTTAAAGTCACCCCTCCTTCAGGAGGGGACGGGGGAGGCTTTCCTTGTCATCGCTGGTGACAATGTGCTGGACTTCAGCTTGACACACTTCATTCGCTATGCGCAGGAGAAGGGCACTTCGTGCATCATGCGCTACTACGAGCCTTCCGAATCCAAACTGCTCAAGTGTGGCGTGGTCACTATTGACGCAGACGACCGTGTGCTGCGTATGACGGAGAAATCACCCACGCCCGAGACGCATTGGGCTTGTCCTCCTTTCTATTATTATACGGCTGCCGATGCACATCGGGTGGGGCAGGGCATAGCGGCAGGCTGCGGTACGGATGCCCCAGGCAGCTTTATTGCCTGGCTCTGCGAACAGGTTCCCGTCCATGCGATGGAAATGCCCGGGCGTCGCTACGATGTAGGTAACCTACAGAGCTACGAGGAGGTGCAGCGCACCTATAATGGGATTATAAAATAGTAATCATTAAATAGTTAATTACCATGATGTCAAGAAGGAATTTTCTGAAAGCGATGGGCGCGACAACGGCAGGAGTCGTGCTGTCAACGTCTCCCGTGAGCGCTGCCGAACGTCTTGCAGATAAGAAGACGAAGAAAAAAGCAGCGTCCGAGGAGCCTGCAAAAGTGAAGCTTGCCTGTGTGGGCATTGCCAACCGTGGACGCCAGATTATCGGCGACTTGGAGCGCACGGGTCTTTGCGAGATTGTCGCCCTGTGCGACGTGGATCCGAACAGCAAGGAGTCAAAGCAAACTATTACTGAGCATCCCAATGCTAAGGTCTTCACAGACTTCCGCGAAATGTTCGACAAGTATTCCAACGAGTTCGAGGCGGTCAGCGTAGCCATCCCCGACTTCTCCCACTTCCCCGTTTGTATGCTGGCTATTTCGATGGGTAAGCACGTCTATGTGGAGAAACCGCTGGCACGCACATTCCAGGAAGTGGAGCTGCTGATGGACATCGTCCGCCGTCATCCTGAGGTAGTGACGCAAGTGGGCAATCAGGGCCATTCCGAGGCTAACTACTTCCAGTTCAAGGCATGGAAAGAAGCGGGTATCATCAAGGATGTCTATCGCATCGATGCCCACTTCAACGACTGGCGCCGCTGGTATCCTTACGACCCCAACACCGACCATTATCCTGAAGCACAACCCGTGCCCGAAGGCATGAACTGGAATGTCTGGAACGGCACTTCGCACTTCCACGACTATAACGACAAGTATCACCCAGGTAACTGGCGCGGATGGTTCGACTTTGGCCTTGGTGCGCTGGGCGACTGGGGCGCACACCTCATTGATACGTGCCATGAATTCCTTGAACTTGGACTTCCCTATGAGGTGGAGCCGCTGAAGATCACGGATTATAATGACTACTTCTTCCCCAAGGAGACAACGCTCCGCTTCCGTTTCCCCTCGCGTGGCGACATGCCTCCCGTAGACCTCACATGGTACGACGGCGAAAAGAACCTGCCGCCTCTTCCCGAAGGTTATGGCTCAATGACCAACAACCAGAGCGACGTTCCCGCTTCGGGTCAGAACGTTCCTGGCAAAGATGCCAAGTTAAGCCCGGGCAAGATTATCTATAGTAAGACGCTCACGTTCCGCGGTGGCAGTCACGGCTCCACGTTGCGTATCATTCCTGAATCTGTCGCTCGCGAGATGCAGGATAAATTGCCCGAAGTGCCCAAGAGCCCGTCGAATCATTTCGCAAACTTCCTGCTGGCTTGTCAGGGGAAGGAGCAGACGCGCTCGCCGTTCCATATCTTCGGCCCGATGGCGCAGTGCTTCAGCCTTGGCATCATTGCCATCCGTACGCAGAGTAAGATTCAGTTTGATGCCCGCACAAAAACCATTACGAACAATGCCTTTGCCAATGCTCTGCTCACAGGCATGCCGCCCAGAAAGGGATGGGAGGAATTCTATAAACTTTAAGTGAAAAACAAGTTTAATGCTTTAATGATAAAAGAAAGAAAATGAAAAAGATATTATTTTTTGCTTTAACCTCTACGCTGCTGCTTGCTTCATGCTGCGGGCAAAAGAAAGACGTTTGTTGCAAGGACAAGTGCGATGCCCACAAAGGTGTTGCAGCAATGTGTGCTCAAGAGCGCGACAAGGTAATCGCTGAAGCCGTTGCCTTGAAAAACGACAAGCCCAATACGTTAAGCGCAAAGGAGAAGGCCGATGGCTGGAAGCTCCTTTGGGATGGTAAAACGACCGAAGGCTGGCGTAGTGCGCGCGGCGACAACTTCCCCGATCACGGCTGGAAGATTGCCGATGGCATTCTTACGGTGGAGGCTGCCGATGGAGCAGAATCCGGCAACGGAGGCGACATTATTACTATCGATGAATTTGCCAACTTCATCCTCAAGGTCGATTTCCGTATAACTCCTGGAGCCAACAGCGGTATCAAGTATTTCGTTGATCCAGGTTTGAACAAAGGCCCTGGTTCGGCTATTGGTTGTGAATTCCAGATTTTGGACGATGAACTGCATCCTGATGCCAAATTGGGCGTAAAGGGCAATCGTACACAGGGTTCTCTTTACGACTTGATTCCCTCGCGCAATGGTGATTGGGACAACCTCAGCGATGCCGACGGTTTCAAGACCGCTATGGTCGTTGTTATGGGCAACCACGTGGAGCATTGGCTGAATGGAGTGAAAATCCTTCAGTATGAGCGCAACAACGAGATGTGGAATGCCCTCGTTGCCTATAGTAAGTATCGCGATTGGCCCAACTTCGGCAACCATGCTTCGGGTCACATCCTTTTGCAGGATCACGGCAACGAAGTTTGCTTCCGTAACGTCAAAATCAAAGTGCTGGAGTAAGCTGTGGCTGAACGGAAACTGAACTGGTACGTCGGCTTTACGAAGTCGTGTCAGGAGAAGAAAGTCGCGGAGGTACTGACTGCGATGGGGGTGGAGCACTACCTTCCCATTCAGAAGGTGCGCCGCAAATGGAGTGACCGCATCAAGGTGATAGATAAGCTGGTCATCCCCCACATGATTTTCATCTATACCGATCAGGACACGCGCGTAGAACTATTGCCGGAAATCAATGGATTGACGGGTTATATGTCCAAAGGAGGCCCGTGGAATCCTATTGTTGTACCGGAAAGGCAGATGAACGACTTCCGCTTCATGGTGGAGAATGCAAGCGACGATGTGTTGTTTGAGCAGAATCCCTTGAAACCGGGAGACCCGATAGAAGTGCTTGTTGGCCCGCTGGCAGGTATGCGCGGTGAGCTGATAAAGACGGAGAAGGGGGAGTATGTGGCTATTCGCTTGATATCAATGGGCGCGGCAATGGTGAAGGTGTCGTTGAATTCCATTCGGCGCTACGACCCGGAGAAGGATGAGCCTATGATGATGTAAAAGCCGCCGCCCTAGTCCCCAATTGCTTGCAGGAAGTCTGCTACTACGAAATTGCTGCCTCCGACGAAGATGAAGTCGTCAGGGGCGGCTTCATTTTTAGCAGTTAGGAAAGCGTCGCCGACGGAGGGAAATTCACGTCCTGTAAGGCCGTAACAGCGAGCTAAGGCAAATAGCGTGTGGCACTTGAGAGCGCGGTGCGTGCTGGGTTGGGAAAGGTAATAGACGGCATCTTTTGGAAGGGCGTTGAGAATGGGGCGTATGTCCTTGTCATCCACAAATCCCAAAACAATGCGGAGCGTGCGACATGGCTGTTGCTTCAGTTGACGGATATTGTCTTGAAAACCACCTGCGTTATGCCCGATGTCGCAAATAATTGTGGGGTTTGTGCCCACTTGCTGCCAGCGTCCCATAAGTCCCGTCAAGTCGCAGACGTGGGCGAATCCTTCGCGGATGTTTTCCTCTGAAAGCGAATAACCTAACCGCTTCAGCACATTTACTGCGGCCAAGATGGTGCTGGCATTTTTTTTCTGATAAGAGCCCTTGAGCTGCATTTCCAGCACCTCCGGTTTTTCCGATAATCCTGAATTGTCCGCAAACACGATGGGGGCATTAAGGGCTTGTGCTCGGGTAAAGAATACGGGTCGCGTTTCAGGTTGCGTCTCGCCGATGACAACGGGTGTTTCGGGCTTGATGATGCCCGCTTTCTCGCCAGCTATCTTTTCGAGTGTATCACCAAGCAGCGCTGTATGTTCCAAACTGATATTGGTAATGATAGCAAGGTCGGGGCGGATGATGTTTGTACAGTCGAGCCGTCCGCCAAGCCCCACTTCAATAATGGCGACATCGACACTCTCGTCTGCAAAGTAACGGAAAGCAAGGGCAGTGGTAACCTCGAAGAAAGAGGGATGGAGGGGTTCGAAGAACGAACGTTCGCGCTCCACAAATGCTGCAACGTAATCCTTTGCTATGGGTTTGCCGTTTACGCGGATGCGTTCGCTGAAGTCGAGTAGGTGAGGGGATGTGTAAAGTCCTACGCGATAGCCGGCCGATTGCAGAATGGCTGCTAGCGTATGAGAACAAGAGCCCTTGCCATTGGTGCCGCCTACATGGATGGTGCGGTATTTGCGATGTGGGTGACCGAAATGTTCGTCCAGCGCCAACGTATTCGCCAGCCCTTCCTTATAGGCTCCAGCACCGATGTTGTGAAACGCCGGTGCGCATCGATACAAGTAAGCAATGGCTTCCTCGTAGGTCATTGTTAGTCAAAAAGATTCTTGAATTTCTGGAAGAAACTCTGCTTGGTGCTCTCGGAAGGCTTGAAGTTGTCGGATTCCCGCAGGTTCTCCAGCGTGTTCTTTTCGTCACGGCTGAGCGTTTCGGGAATATAGACGCTGATGCGCACAAGCAGGTCACCATTTCCGTAGCCGTTGATGGCGGGCAGGCCTTTGCCGCGCAGTCGCATCACTTTGCCGGGTTGCGTGCCAGGCTCGATTGTCATTCGCACCTTGCCTGTAACGGTGGGGATGTCTACCTGTCCGCCAAGCGCAGCCTGTGGAACGCTGATCATCAGATTATAGACGAGGTCGTTGCCGTCGCGGATGAGCTCCTTTGGCTCCTCCTCCACAATCTGAATGTAGAGGTCGCCGGGGACGCCGTTGTGCTTGGCGGCATTGCCTTTTCCGCTCATGGTGAGCTGGTATTCGCTTGTGGCGCCGGCGGGAATCTTGGCGGTGATGACTTCCTCGCCATAGACAATACCCTCGCCACTACACTTGCGGCATTTGTTTTTGATAATCTTTCCTTCACCTCCGCAGCGCGGGCAGGCAGCTTGTGTCTGCATCATGCCGAACATGCTTTGACGCGTGCGGATGACGTAACCCGTTCCGTGACAGTCGGGACATGTTTCTGTGCCGCTGCCCTTCTCGGCGCCTGTGCCGTTGCAGTCGGGGCAGGGGACGTATTTCTTGACTTTCAGTTTCTTTTCCGTACCAGAGGCGATCTCCTGCAAGGTGAGCTTCACCTTGACGCGGAGGTCGCTGCCGCGGTAGACGCGCTCTGACTGGCGTCCGCCTCCTCCGAAGCTTCCTCCGAAGGCGCTGCCGAAGCCGTGTCCGCCGAAAATGTCGCCAAACATGCTGAAGATGTCGTCCATCGAGAATCCTCCCGCGCCGAATCCTCCGGCACCACCCATACCCTCTACACCATCAGGGCCGAACTGGTCGTAGCGTGCACGCTTCTCTTTGTCGCTCAGCACGCTGTAAGCCTCCGCTGCCTCCTTAAACTTCTCCTCGGCGGCTTTGTCGCCTGGGTTGCGGTCAGGGTGGTACTTAATGGCCAGCGTCTTGTAGGCTTTCTTTATCTCTTCCTCCGTAGCGTTCTTGGCGACGCCCAGGACTTCGTAGTAATCACGTTTTGCCATTTTGTCTGTTCCTTATTATTAATTGGCCACAACCACTTTCGAGTGGCGGATAACTCGGTCGTTAAGTTTATAGCCCTTTTGTACGCAGTCAATGACTTGTCCTTTGGGCATTTCATCGGAAGCTGGTACCATTGCGATGGCTTCGTGGTAGTCGGTGTCGAAGGGTTCGCCCTTGGCTTCTATTTCTCTG
Source organism: uncultured Bacteroidales bacterium (assembly GCA_947303715.1). GTDB lineage: Bacteria > Bacteroidota > Bacteroidia > Bacteroidales > Bacteroidaceae > UBA1189. The sequence goes on from CAMYYY010000054.1 coordinate 8,502, forward strand.
AGGCCATTCTGCTCAAGGGTGGAGCGGAACTTGTTGGCGATAAGCTCAAACCCTTGGCGGCAGCTGTCGGCATCGTCCGTCTTGCTCATCGCTTCGAGGGCGCGGTCCATGTCGTCGAGGACGGGCAGCACGGCCGTCATCAGGTGAGCCGAGCCGTTGAGGACGAGCTCGCTCTTCTCCTTCAACGTACGCTTGCGGTAGTTCTCGAACTCAGCCATCTGGCGGAGGTATTTATCATGCAGTTCGTTGTATTTCGCTTCGGCCTCTGAGAGTGCTGTCAGTAGCTTCTCTTCTTCCGTAGCGGCCTCATCAGCTTGGCTGGATGCATTTTCCTCGACGTTTTCTTCGGGTCGTTCGGATTCTTCGGAAACAGGTTCAATGGTCTCGTTTGTTTCTTGGGCTTCTTGGGCTTTTTGAGCCTCATTCATTTCTTTGCTTTCTTCAGCTTTTGCTTCCTTCATATATTTCTTGTTTTTCTTTGACATAGCTATTCTTGTTTTAATTATTTTTCTTTTCTGCCCTGCACAATGCAAAAAGTGTGCCACGTCAGTCATTATGCCACTATTGCCCATTTCTCCGTCTTTTTTCCGTCAATTGTGGCAAATAAGGCGGCTATCCTGTCAGATGCAACAAGAAAAGCCCTTTTTTCAAAGAATGGGGAAGTAGTTCTTTCTCTTTGGAACAGGGAATTATTCCCTCAGGAAACTGCCGTCGAAGGTGAGGGGGAGGAGCTGCTTAACGCCCTCGAAAACAAACGTCCCCTGTGTACCGTAAAGCAGGATGCGCATAGGGCATCCTGAACGTGTCTCCGTTTCCAGCATTACCTGCCGGCAGGCGCCGCAGGGAGGGGTAGGGATGGAAGTGAGGCCGTTGGCATCTGCTGCAGCTATGGCCAATGCTACAACGCTCTGCTCGGGATACTGTGCTCCAGCAGCAAAGAGAGCTGTCCGCTCGGCGCAAAGACCTGAAGGGAATGCAGCGTTTTCCTGATTGCTGCCTATCACAATTGTTCCGCCGTTGAGACGAGCGGCTGCGCCGACGTGAAAGTGGCTGTAGGGAGCATAGCTGCGCTTGGTGGCTTCCTGAGCCGACAGCACCAGCTGACGGTCAGCTTCTGCCAGCTCGTCGAAAGCATAGAGCGTATAGTGACATTCGTGGGTGAATTCTTTCATTTTTTTCGGAGATTTTCTGCAAAAATAGGGCAACTGTTTCATAATACCAAAATTTTTCCGTATTTTTGTGCGCTGAAATCAATAAGAAACCCTAAATCGCCCTATGAGACGTTTGATACCGACTCTTCTTCTTGCTGTAATTGTCCTTTCGGCATCGGCTCAAAACGAACAATATGTCAAGTACATTAATCAGTACAAGTCGCTGGCTGTTGACCAGATGAAGAAGTACCGCATTCCTGCCAGCATCACGTTGGCTCAGGCGTTGCTTGAATCTGGCGCCGGACAGAGCGACCTTGCACGCAACAGTAACAACCATTTTGGCATCAAGTGCCATGATTGGGCGGGACGGAAGGTCTATCACGATGACGACCAGCGCGAGGATTGCTTCCGCGTTTATAAGTCCGTTCGCGATTCGTACGAGGATCACTCCATCTTCCTCACCTCCCATCAGCGCTACGCCGGTCTCTTCCGCCTGAATCCGACGGATTACGTCGCTTGGGCGCGAGGGTTGAAGATGGCAGGATATGCAACCAGCTCCACTTACGCTGACAAACTCATCAACATCATCGAGTCTTACAACCTCGATCGTCTTGATTCCGACAGTTGGAAGTATGCTCCTACTTACACTCCTGAGGCTCCCCACATTCCCCATCTGGCGAACGGATTGGTGTATGTCGTTGTCCGTCAGGGCGACACCATGCAGGGCATAGCCGATGAATTCAATATTCCGCGCAGCAAGCTCGTTCGTTACAACGACCTCTACAAAACTTACGTTCCTGAGAAGGGCGACATCATTTACCTCCACCGCAAGAATGCTCGCGCCCAGAAGGGTTACGCCATTCACATTGTCAAGGACGGCGACAGCATGTACCAGATCTCCCAGATGTATGGCATCCGCCTGAAACGCCTCTATAAAATGAATAAGGACAAGGGTGATATCTACACCTACAGCCCCCGTGTCGGCGACTTCATCCGCCTCCGCTGATACGAACCGCATTTTACTTAAACAATCACGTACTATCCACGAACTAATCGTCCATTAGTTCTTTCTCCTTTTTTCTTCTTATCCTTCCGTTTCCCCAATGATAACATATCATATGTAAAAATCATGGTATATTCATGTTTTTTCGTGTTAAAGAAAAAAAGTAAAAACCTGCTTCCAGGCTGAAATGTATTCCTGCAAGAACATGCAGAAATGGCGTTTTTCTGCGAAAAAAATGGGGAAAAAAGTTGCTAATATAAAAATGAGTTAGTATCTTTGCGGGTCATTAGACAGAAAAAAGTAAGTGTTTAATATTTATTCATTGTTTAACTAAAAAAAGTAAGCTTATGAAACTGAGAAATTTACTTCTCTGCGGAATTTGCGCTCTGAGCACAACTTTTGCATTTGCTCAGAACAAGACATTCCCGTTCACGCTGACCACTGCCGACGGCCTGCCCGAGCAGACTACTGCGGCAGCAAATGCTTTCACGAAGTGGGTGTCGCCCACCTACACGTTCGATGAGCCCGTCAGCTCGTTCCGTCTCACGGTCACCCACACCAGCTGGCAGGATGCGTTCAACACCAGTGCCAACGGTGGACGTGGCTACGTGTTCTTCACCATGGGTGAGTTCTACCTCTACGATGCCGCCGGCAACCAGGTAGAGCTGACAGCCGAAAACTTCAATGCTAATGCTACCGAGGCTGTGGCTACGGGCGACGGCTCCATCGCAGGTCTCTGCGACGGCGACGTCAGCACCCACTACCACACCTGCTACAGCGATAACGACGGCGACAAACCCATCGGCGCTGAGCACTGGCTCGAAGTCACCCTTCCCGAGCCGATGACTTCTTTCTCTTTCGGCTTCTACAAGCGTAGCAACAATGCCAACATCCCCAGCGAAATCATCGTTACCAAGGGCGGCGAAACAGCTGATCCCTTTGCCGACTATGGCTTCCAATTGGGTGAGCAGGTCGAGAACGTCGAGCCGGGTAGTCTCTATGTGATGTGCGACAACGGTAACGTTGCTGCCTACGAGGGCACTTATCTTTATGTGGCTCCCAACGGCATCCCCGGATACTACAGCACTAGCGGCCAGAAGGCTTATCACGTTCGTCGTCAGGCCAATGTCGACTGTATCTATCAGGTGATTGATGCTGGTGACGGTACCTTCTATCTGAAGAACTATCTCAATGGTAGCTTCGTGGGCGGTGCAGCTGGCTTCCAGGAGCAGGCTGACTTCGGCAGCGCCAACAAGCTCACCTACGACCCCGAGACCCACTACCTCGAAGGCGTCAATGGCTACCACTACAGCACCAATAGCCAGGCTTCGTTCGTTGGCTATGAGACCACATCCGCACCTCGCGAGATGTATTTCTACAAGGCTTCCATCAGCAGCAAGTATGCTTACAAGGAAGTTGAGGCTGCTATCGCCGAAGCTGAAAGCGCTCTTGCTGCCAACAAGGAGGCGTTCTCCGGCTACGACGACGGTGAGACCGCTGCTCTCGAAGCGGCTCTTGCTACCGCAAAAGCTGTGAGTGCTGACGCTCCCTGCGAAGACCTCTTTAAGGCTGCCAGTGAGCTGAATGCCGCTACCTCGAACTTCCTGCAGGTTTATATCTACATGGCTATCGACGAGATTTCGGAGATTCTTGAGAACGAAGAGTTTGGTACCTCATACGGTATGTATCCCGTTCTTCAGAAGACTATTCTCGAGAACAAGTTGGCTCAGTTGATGGATGATGTGGATAACCGCACCTTCGGTTCGCTTGAAGACACGAAGACATACGTGGCAGACATTCAGGCAACCATTCAGGAATTCTGGGACAGCAAGCTTGACACTCCCACTGAGCTCCCCATCCACCTCATTGGCGAGAACGGCGCAGTCGTCTTCACCAAGATGGAAGGTCTTGGCAACTACATCTACACGTCGCCCACCATCTTCCTGCCGGAGCCGATTGAGAAGATCTATATTACTACTGTGGCCACTAATACGGGTGACTCAGGCGGCGGATGGCCCTGCACCAACTGGGCACACTTCACCCTGCGCGATGCTGAGGGCGAGGAAGTATTCCTTACAGCGGATAATATCTCCACTAACGCTCTTGAAACCTCTGAGGGTAGCATTGAAGGTCTCGTTGACTTCAAGGATGATGGAACTCCCGACCTGACCACCTACCTGCACACGCTCTATTCAAGTTCTGACCCGAGCACAAACGAACACTACATCTGCATCACGTTCCCCGAACCGATGAGCATGTTCAGTTTCGACCTCATCTCCCGCGAGAACGGCCGTCTGGTGCCCACCGAGATGGTTATCGACACCGTGCCTTATCACTACGTGCCCGATGCAACGGCTGTCGTCCGCAAGCAGATTACGAAGGTTTCGGAACTCGATCCGAACAAGTTCTACATCTTCTATGGTAACATTGAGAAGGTTTCCGCCGGAAAGCCCGGTTCTGGCTTCTATGCTGGTATTTCAAAGGCTTATGGCGACAAGGCTATGAAGGAAGGTGTCTTCAAGGTTATTCCTGGCGAGACAGAAGGTACGTACAAGGTTCACTTTATGGTTGAGGATGTCTATCTTGAGCGTCCTACCTCATGGACATCTGTTGCTGGAACGGCTTTCGAGGACGAAGCCGGTGAGTTCTTCTTCACCGAGAGCGCCAACCTGGCCGACGCCTTCAAGGTATGGGCTGGCCCGACCGAGGCAGATGAGGCTGACCGCAAGTACATGCTCCAGGATTGGACCGGCCACATGGGTTACTTTACCATTGCCGGCGAAGGCTTCGAGAGCGATGATACCGACGGCGAATCCGACTGGTTCATCTATGAGACCGATCCTGTTGCCTACAGCGTCTTTGTGAATCCCATCAGCAAGGCTTCGCAGCTGAACACCGACAATCTGTACGCTATGTACGGTAACCTCGGTAAGCTGAACAGCGCTGCTGGAAGCCCTGGCGGCTACTACCGTCACATCAACGCTACGGGTGAGACGGCTACCAACCTCAACCTCTTCAAACTTGAGAGCGGTGCTGGCGGTACATATAAGATTCACTTCGTCGATGACAACGTCTATCTGAAGGCTCCCACAGAGTGGGCAGGCATGGCTACGACGGAGGATTCCGCTGAAGCTGGTGAGTTCGTATTCCTGGAGAGCAGCAACCTCGCTGGTGCCTTCAAGATCTACCGTGAACTTGACGGTAAGCTCTACATGCTGCAAGACTGGGGTCAGTCGATGGGTTCCTACCCGATTGACAACCTCGATGCTGACGACACCGACGGCGAGTCCGACTGGACGCTCTTTACGGTGGGCGATCCGAATGAGGTAGAACTTGAGCGTAAGGACTATTTGGGCGAATATGTTTACAAGTATGACTACCACTGGGATGACCATCACATTGTGGAAGTTCCGTTCATCCTCGAGGCTGATCCTGAATCGGAGGATGGCGTTATCGTCAACAACTTCTACGATACGGGTTGCCCGCTCAAGGGTGTGTTCGATGGTAAGGCTCACACCATCACCTTCGCTCCGATGCAGCAGATGAATAGCGATGATAAGTACACCTACTTCTATCGTAGTACTACTTCAGAGGAAGCTCTTATCACATTCTTGATTGACCTGGTGAAGGGTCAGATCATCTATTACGGTCAGGGCGGTTTCATCTATTACAACAACAACTTCGACCCGACCCTGCCTGAAGAGGATCCTTCAGAGTATCCTAACGGCAACTGGAAGTACTACTACTGGAAGCAGCTTTCCTCTACCTTCATTGAGCTTGTTCCCGTCCTGATTGGCGATGATTGGCTCCATGTGGGCAACGCTGTTGCCGACGATGCTGAGGTGGTTAGCGTTAGCTTCTTCACCGTGGGCGGTCAGGCTGTTGCTGAACCCGTCAAGGGCGTCAACATCATCCGTACCGTCCTCTCCGACGGCACCGTCAAGACAGCAAAGGTTTTGATTAAGTAAGAAAACTCTATGTTTGCTCGGGCTTTCCGGGCAAACTTATCCCTATCAAGAGGGCGGAAAAATGCCGCCCTCTTGATGTTTTATACCTAAAAACGCTATCCTCGCGTTGAGAAAACAATTGCCTGCGTTAAGAAAATAGTTGCTTATTCTGGGAGAACAGTTGCCTGCGCTGTGTTGCCAGAAGCCTGCTCTGTGCGCTCCGTTGCCTGCGATGGGCGAGGGCTTGTCCGAATTTAACTTCTATAGTGTATTCTCGCTGAAATTGGGAATTGAGCCGAACGAAGTGTTGTATCTTTGCAGAGGAATCTAAATGAAAAATGGGTAAAAGAGTTTCTAAGTGAAAAAATGTTATTATCTTTGCCCTGTTTTTAGAAGAAAAAGTAAGTGTTTTATATTTATTCATTGTTAAACTAAAAAGTAAGCTTATGAAACTGAGAAATTTACTTCTCTGCGGAGTCTGCGCTCTGAGTGCTACGCTTGCGTTTGCCCAGAACCAGACATTCCCGTTCACGCTGACCACCGCCGACGGCCTGCCTGAGCAGACGACAGCGGCAGCAAATTCCTTCTCGAAGTGGGTCTCACCCACCTACACGTTCGATGAGCCGGTCAGCTCGTTCCGTCTGACGGTCACCCACACCAGCTGGCAGGATGCCTACAACACCAGCACTAACGGTGGACGTGGCTACATTTTCTTCACGATGGGTGAGTTCTACCTCTATGATGCTGCCGGCAATCAGGTGGCGCTGGCAGAGGATAACTTCTACGGTAATGCTACCGAGTCGCCTGCTACCAACGATGGTGTCATCGGCAACCTCTGCGACGGCGATGTCAGCACACACTATCACACGCTGTACAGCGAAACCGTTGAACCCCGTCCCATCGGTCAGGAGTACTACCTTGAAATTACGCTTCCCGAGCCGATGACATCGTTCTCCTTCGGCTTTGCAAAGCGCAGTAACAGCGCCAACATCCCCAGCGAAATCATCGTTACCAAGGGTGGCGAGGATGCTGACCCCTATGCCGAGTATGGCTTCCAGCTGGGCGAGAAGGTCACGAGTATCGAAACGGGTAACCTATACGTCTTTGCTGATGAGGGCGTGGTTTTTGAGGGCTTGACCACTTGGCTGGCTACCGGTAAAGATCCACGCTACGCCAGTCCTGCAGGCACCGATAAGTACTACCGTATTCGTCGTACGCCCAATGTCGACTGTCTCTTTGAAGCCATTCCCGCCGGTGAAGGTGAGTTTTACCTGAAGTCATATCTGGGCGGCACCTATATCTATGGCGCCAACGAATCCGATGGTTCTATCTTCGTTGAGCAGGCTGAAGGCCTTACTACTGCAGCCAAGTTCCACCTTGATGAAGAAGGCTACCTCGTCTGCAACAATCACTACTATACGACCAACAGCCAGGAAACCCTTGTGGCTTACGACTCCGCCAGACGTAAGTTGTCCATCTTCAAGGCCAGCATCAACAATACTTTCATGCTGAAGGACCTTACTGACCTGATTGCGGTTGCTGAGAATGCTTTGGCTGAATACAAGGACGCTTTTGCCTCTGCCGATGACGGTGAAACGGCTGCTTTCGAAGCTGCTATCGCCGATGCTAAGAAGGTGACAGAGAGTAGCACCTCCGACGAGATTGCAGCTGCTAAGTCTGCCGTCAATGAAGCTGCTGTCGACTTCATGAAGATTCAGATGTTCGTCTGGATGGACGCTTGCCAGGAACTCCTCGATGAGAATAACTTCGGCTCCGGTTTCGGTCAGTATCCGATGGCTGTCAAGACCGCTGTTGAACAAATGCAGGAGAGATTGGCTGTCGATGTCGAGAACCGTGATTTCGTTTCTTTGGAAGATATCCTTAATTACCTTAATTCGCTGAAACCTGTATTCGCTGATTGGAAGGTCATTGACACCTATGACGTCTTGCCCATCACCCTCGTGGCTCCTGAAGGCCAGAAGCAGCTGGGTTCGGTTGTTGACTACACCGGCTATCCCAATGTGTCGAGCAACACGAGCAAGTATGTCTATACTTCCCCGACCTTTGTTCTTGAACAGCCCATCGAAGAGCTCTACCTCACCTTCATCCACACCAACGACGGTGACAACGGCGGCGGCTATGAGTGTACGGCTCTGGCTAACCTCGCCATCTTCGACGAGAACGGCGAGCAGCTTGAACTGACAGCTGAGGACTTCTCGACCAACGCTCAGGAACCCACTGAAGGCGCCATCGAAGGCATCTGCGACGTATACGACGATGGTACGCCCGACGTCAGCACCTACTGGCACTCTCTCTGGAGCAGTTCCAACAAGTCTACCAACGAGCATTACATCTGCGTGTCGCTCCCGAAGTCGCTGAGCTGCTTCAGCTTCCAGTACATCACCCGTGGTACGGGCATCGCCCCGAAGGAAATCGTGGTAGACTCGAAGCCCTATCACTACGAACCCGACGCCAACGTCAACATCCGCAAACAGGTGACCAAGCTTGCCGAACTTGACCCGAACAAATACTACATTTTCTACGGCAACATCAACAAGGTCGATAAGGGTGCTGATGGTACGGGCTTCTATGCTGGTCTTAGCTCCAATTACGGCAATACGCCTCTGAAGGAAGGTGTCTTCAAACTGATACCTGGCGAGGCGGAAGGATCGTACAAGATTAACTTCGTCGTTGACGGCATCTTCCTCACACGTCCTACGAGCTGGTCTTCTGCTTCCTCAACCATCAATTCCAACGAGGCTGGTGAGTTCTTCTTCACCGAGAGCGCCAACCTGGCCGATGCCTTCAAGGTTTGGGCAGGTCCGACGGAAGCTGATGAGGCTGACCGCAAGTACATGCTTCAGGATTGGAGCGGCAACATGGGTTACTTCACCATTTCCGGAGAAGGCTTCGAGAACGACGATACCGATGGCGAATCCGACTGGTATGTCTATGAGGTTGATCCCGTTGCCTACAATGTCTTTGTGGAACCGATCAGCAAGGCTTCGCAGCTGAATACCGACAATCTGTACGCTATGTACGGTAACCTCGGCAAGCTGAACAGCGCTGCCGGAAGCCCGGGCGGCTACTATCGTCACATCAACGCAACTGGCGAGAAGACGACCAACTTCAACCTCTTTAAACTTGAGAGTGGTGCTGGCGGTACGTACAAGATTCACTTCGTCGACGATGACCTCTATCTGAAGGCTCCCACAGAGTGGGCTGGCATGGCTACGACGAACAATCCTGCCGAAGCCGGTGAGTTCGTCTTCCTGGAGAGCAGCAACCTTGCTGGTGCCTTCAAGATCTACCGTGAACTTGACGGCAAGCTCTACATGCTGCAAGACTGGGGCGAGTCGATGGGTTCCTATCCGATTGACAACCTCGATGGTGACGACACCGACGGCGAATCCGACTGGACAATCTGCACTCTGGGCAACGTCGACGATGTAGAACTCCTCCGCGAGGACTATCTGGGTGAATACATCTGGAGGTATAACGACTATTGGGATTCGAAGGCTGAGGATGTAATCAAGGAGTTTGATGTTAAATTGATTGCCGATCCCGATAGCGAAGATGGCATTATCATTGAGAGCTTCCACAACGAGGGGCCTGTGAAGGGCGTGTTCGACGGCAAGGCTCATACGATAACCTTCTTCGGTGGTCAGATTATCAACGACACTAACGACGAGCGCTATTATGGCGTCTTCATGCGAGGCTCTGGTATCGATGTCGATGTCGTCTTTGAAATTGATTTGATGAGAGAGGTTATCTCTGCCAGCGGCAATGTCGGTATCCAATACGTCGATCGTGAATGGTACGAAACGCGTCAGGGCGAAGCCAGCAACGGTGGCTGGTGGATGCTTTCCGCTACGTGGACGCAGCTCATCAAGAAGGGCGGTGACAACCACATTGCTCAACCCATTGCCGACAGCGATGCTGAGGTGGTTAGCGTTAGCTTCTTCACCGTAGGCGGTCAGGCTGTTGCTGAACCCGTTAAGGGTGTCAACATCATCCGCACCGTCCTCTCCGACGGCTCTGTCAAGACAGCAAAGGTCTTGATTAAGTGAGAGAAGAGCTGAGCTCGCTCTGGCTCTTCCGAACGTGAAAGAGCCAGAGCGCAGCTCAAGATTTTGGTTAAGTAATCTTCGATTACACAATATCCTCGATTCATAGGGCGGCTCAAAGAAGCCGCCCTATTCTTTTATATAATTTATCCGTAAGCCAGCCTTGACAGATGATGAAGAGCCTCGCAGCTATTCCTGCAATCATTTTAGGAGCCAATTTGTGAAAAAAGAGAGCAAGGATATTTTTTGTGGAAAAACGGCATTTTTTTGGAAAAAACTTGCGAATGTAAAAAAATGTTGTTTCCTTTGCGCAGCAATTAACGAGAAAATGTAAGAGTTTTTTCATTATATTGTTTAATTATTCTAAAAAAAGCTTATGATTTTGAGGAAATTACTTCTTTGTGGAGTATGCGCTTTGGGCACGTCATTTGCCCTCGCACAAAACCAAACCTTCCCGTTCACGCTGACCACCGCTGACGGCCTGCCCGAGCAGACTTCAGCGGCAGCAAGTGCCTTCAAGCAGTGGGTATCGCCCACCTACACGTTCGATGAGCCGGTCAGCTCGTTCCGTCTGACAGTCACCCACACCAGCTGGCAGGATGCCTACAACACCAGCCGCGACGGTGGCAATGGCTACATCTTCTTCACCATGGGTGAGTTCTACCTTTACGATGCCGCTGGCAACCAGGTGGAGCTGACTCCTGAGAACTTCTACGGTAATGCTACTGAGTCGCCTGGCACTAACGACGGTGTCATCGGCAACCTTTGCGACGGTGATGTCAGTACGCATTACCACACGATGTACAAAAACACCGAAGAGCCCCGTCCCATCGGTCAGGAGTACTATCTGGAGATTACGCTTCCCGAGCCGATGCAGTCGTTCTCTTTCGGCTTTGCTAAACGTAGCAACAACGCTAACATCCCCTGCGAAATCATCGTCACCAAGGGCGGCGTGGATGCAGACCCCTATGCCGAGTTCGGCTTCCAGCTGGGCGAGAAGGTCGAGACCATTGAGCCGGGCGGCCTCTACGTCTTTGCCGACGAGGGTAAGATTAATACAGAAAACTGGGGTGAGAACAACGGTATGACCACCTATTTGGCAACAGGCAAGGATCCCCGCTACGCCAGCCCTGCAGGTACCGACCATTACTATCGTATCCGTCGTGCAGCCAATGTCGATTGTATCTTCAAGGCCATTTCTGCTGGTGACGGTGAGTTCTACCTGCAGTCCTATCTGGGTGGTACGTACATCAAAAGTTACGCTGAATCCGATGGTTCTTCCTTCGTTGATCAAGCTTCCACTATGGAGGAAGCAGCCAAACTTCACCTCGACGAAGAGGGCTACCTCGTTTGCAACAACCATTACTACGCCACCAACAGTCAGGAGACCCTTGTTGCCTACAATCAACCTGTCCGCGTGATGACCATCTTCAAGGCCAGCATTAATAGCACGTATGCTTACAAGGAAGTTGAGGCTGCCATTGCCGAAGCCGAGAGCGCTCTTAAGAATTATAAGGAAAAAGTCAAAGGGAGCGATGACGGCGAAATTGCCGCTCTGGAAGTAGCCCTTACTGCGGCCAAGGCCCTGAATGTTGAGACCAGCACCAGCGACGAACTCTTTGCAGCTGCTCAGGAACTTGACTCTGCAACAATCGACTTCCTCAAACTCATGATTTATACCTCTATCGATGAGATTTCGGAAATCCTTGATGATGAAGATATCGAGTTCGGAACTACATTCGGTAACTATCCTATCGATCAGAAGAACATTCTTGAATCGACTCTGACTCAGCTGATGACCGATTTGGACAACCGTTCTTTCGAGTCGTTGGTAGAGCTGAAGCAATACGTGGTTGACGTGGAGAAAACAATAGCCAATTTCTGGGACAGCAAGATCGACAGCTTAACCGAGTTCCCCATCCACCTCATCGGCGAGGACGGCGCAGTGCTCTTCACCAAGATGGAAACTGGCAACTACATTTACACGTCGCCCACCTTCGTTTTGGATGAGCCGATTGAGAAAATCTATCTCACATTTGTGAAGACTAATACCGGCGACCATGACGGCGGTTGGCCCTGCACAAACTGGGCACATTTCACCCTGCGTAATGCTGAGGGCGAAACGGTGTTCCTTGACGAGAGTAATTTCTTTACCAACGCTCTTGAACCCGGCGACGACGGACAGGGGTATCCCGGCATCTGCGACTACAACGATGACGATACGCCTAACCTGAAGACCTATCTGCACACGCTCTATTCGAAGAAGGACGTGACCACCAATGAACACTACCTCTGCATCACGTTCCCCGAACCGATGAATGTGTTTAGCTTCGACCTCATCTCCCGAGAGAACGGCCGTCTGGTGCCTACCGAAATGGTTATCGACACCGTTCCCTACCATTGGCTCCCCACAGAAGAGATTGAACTGAAGGATCAGATTACCAGTTTGGCCGATCTTGACCCCGAGAAGTATTACATCCTCTACGGTAACCTTGCGAGGTTGGAGGACGGCGTGCAGGTCTCCGAGGGCACGGGCTTCTACGATAAACTCAGCGCTCTTTACCCTGACTACCATCAGCCCACGGGTGTGTTCCGCATTGAGCCTGCTGACGAAGAAGGTGGCTACTACATCCACTATTTGGTGGACGATGTTTATTTGGGCAATCCTACAAGCTGGCAGGGTGGTTTCACCACAGAATACAAGGAAGAGGCAGGTGTGTGGCACTTCGAAGAGAGTGGCAATCTGGCTGGTGGCTTCAAGATTTATACGAATGGTCTCTACTCGGGCGAGTGCAAGAACCTGACGTTCGCCAACGAACCCGTCCGCTACGTCGCTCAAGACTGGGGTATTGGCAGCGATATGGGCTTTTATTGTGTTGTTCCGCGTGCGGCGGATGACGAGGGTAACATTACTGAGGCTCAGACTCCTTGGGACTTCGATGATACCGACGGCGAATCCGACTGGTTCATCATCGAGACAGAGGCTCCGGTTTACAACGTCTTCGTCAATCAGATCAACAAGGTCGCTCAGCTTAATACCGCTAATCAGTTTGCCCTCTTTGGCAACCTCGGTAAACTGAACAAGGATTATGGTTCTCCTGGTGGCTTCTATAGTGATGTGAAGGCTATCGGTGCAGAGGCTACCAACTACAGCCTCTTCCGTCTTGAGGAAGGTAAGGAGGGTACATACAAGGTTCACTTCACCGATAAGGATGTCTATCTGAAGGCTCCTACAGCTTGGGGAGGTATGGACGTTACGGAGAAACCTTCCGAGGCCGGTGAATTCAAATTCGTGGAGAGCAGCAACCTCGCTGGCGCATTCAAAATCTACACTACCGGCACGTTCGACAAGGATGGCACTCCGGTCACTGGCTATTGTGTGCTGCAAGACTGGGGCGACGGCATGGGAGCCTTTCCTATCGTTTCCTTCGACGAGGATGATATTGACGGCGAATCCGACTGGTACATCTATATGTTGGGCGACCCGATGGATGTAGAAATCTATCTGAAGGACTATGTGGGTGAGTATGTGTACAAGTATGACTATCATTGGGACGACCACCATATTGTAGAGGTTCCGTTCATCCTCGAGGCTGATCCCGATGTGGAGGATGGCGTTGTCGTCAACAACTTCTACGAGACTGGTTGTCCGCTCAAGGGTGTGTTCGACGGTAAGGCTCACACCATCACCTTCGCTCCGATGCAGCAGATGAACAGCGACGAGAAATACACCTACTTCTATCGCAGCACTTCTTCGGAAGAGGATCCCATCACCTTCTCAATAGATCTGAAGAATAATCAGATTATCTATCACGGTCAGGGAGGTTTCATCTATTACAACAACAACTTCGACCCGTCTATGCCGGAAGAGGATCCTTCAGAGTATCCTAACGGCAACTGGAAGTACTACTACTGGAAGC
>CAMYYY010000055.1 GCA_947303715.1 uncultured Bacteroidales bacterium
GCAAGCTCTTTTGCTCTCGCTGCTCCAAGATTTGTCCTGCGCGTAGCGCATAACTTCCATTTTTACTTCCATTTTAACTCTCATTTTTACTTCCGAAACATGAAAAGAGAAAGTGTCGTGGAGCAGAATAATGGGGGCAAAAAAAGAAAGGATTGATTTTTCAGTTCAGTCCTTTCTGCCTTCGTCGGGATGACACGACTCGAACGTGCGACCACTTGGTCCCAAACCAAGTATACTACCAACTGTACTACATCCCGTCCTGTTTCAGCTCTCCTTCCGGAAAGCGGGTGCAAAGGTAGGGCTTTCCGAGAGAAAAAGCAAGGAAAAGCTGCCAAAAATTGCAAAATGACGAAAAAAGAGCGTCTCTCCTGCCGTGCAGGACTGCTGCCCTGCTGCCAGCGGGGTGTTACGGCACACCGTCAGCTATTCGTCGGCGACGACTGTCAGCCTGTCCACAATGCAGGCCGGGCTGGTGCGGCGCCAGGCTGGCCGCAGCGACATGAAGCTGCCCAGGCGGTTGTGGTGCATCTGCGAGACGTCCACTGATGCCACAGCCTCCATGCGTCGGGGCGAACGGCCTGCGTAGAGGGTGACGGCGTTGCGGTGGTTGACGATGCGCAGCCACAGCTTCTGCCCATAGGGGTTGGGGTATTCGCCAGCGGCCTTGCCCTCGTGCCAGACGTGCAGTGTGGTGGCGTCGGCGGTGATGCCGGAGAAGACTTTCTCGTTGTAGCGGAGCAGCAGTCCCGCCTCACCGTCGTGGGCAGGGAGGGTGACACGCCCCGTAAACGTATAGCAGGTGTCGCCCACCACGGCGGCCTGCATGTCGGTGTCGCCCTTCCACGAGAGCCATTGCAGCTCCTCACCCTTGGCAGAGGTGGCCTTGCCGGGCAGCATGCGGCGGGCTTTGGCGTCGGCAATGGGCCATCCGTCGGGAGTCCATGTCATGGGTTCCAGCAGCGTGTGGCGGCCCAGCGTGTGGTAGTTTTTACGGTAGGCGTGGTAGACCATCCACCATTGCCCCTGGGCATCGGCGAAGAGGGTGCCGTGCCCCTTGGACCACCATGTCTCGTCGGCGCTCCACGTGTGGACGATGGGGTTGTAGGGCGACTGCTCCCACGGGCCTTCGATGTCGCGGCTGCGGCAGGCCACGGCCATGTGGCTGGTAGCAGGCCCGGCGGTGCCGCCCTGGGCAGAGATGATGTAGTACCAGCCATCGTGTTTCAGCAGCTTGGGGCTCTCAAGGCAGTCGCATTCCACCACCCAGTCCTCAGGGATAGGCCAGACGTCGTAGGCATGCTGCAGTTCGCCGATGGTGCTCAGTCCGTCGGGGGCAAGGCGCACCATGCGTCCGCCGTTCACGTAGAGGGCGCGCGAGCCGTCGTCGCCCACCACCAGACCGGGGTCTATGGCGCGGATGCCGAGGTCGACGGGCTCGCTCCACGGGCCGTGCACATCGTCAGCCCACACCACGTAGATGCGGCCGTCGGCAGGGAAGTAGATGTAGTAGCGCCCGTCGACCTTCTGGAAATCGGGTGCCCACACGGTGCCGAGGTAGGTGTTGAGGGCATTGCCGATGGGCTGCCAGTTGACGAGGTCGGTGGAGTGCCAGATGGGCAGGGCAGGCAACCAGTAGTTGGTGGTGAAGGTCATGTAATAGTCCTCGCCGTCGGCAAGGATGGAGGGGTCGGGGTAGTCGCCCGCGAAGATGGCCAATGGCCACTCTGTTACTTCGTTAAGGGAGGAGGGACGCTTGTTGTCGCAGGCCGTCAGCAGGGCGAGCGTGGCGACGAGGAGGATTAGGTTTTTCTTCATAACTCTTGAGACTTGTTTTGTAGTTGCGAAGGTAGTGCTTTTCCCTGACCGCTGCAAGTTTTCCCCTCTTTTTTTGCTTCGACAAGGGAAAATCCGGCAATTTGCGTATCTTTGCAGCGGCGCGGAGCAGTCCGCAGAAGAACTGAAGGTATGAACGAGATATTACTATACTACTTGATTGGCATCAACATGCTGACTTTCTTCGTCTATGGCATTGATAAGTGGAAGGCCAGAAAAAGCAAATGGCGCATACCGGAGGCATCGCTGCTGACGCTTGCCATCATCGGGGGGAGCATCGGTGCATGGGTCGGCATGAAGGCTTGGCACCACAAGACGATGCACAAGAAGTTCAAGTATGGGCTGCCATTGATTCTGTTGGCACAGATAGCATTGATTATCCTATGCACCTGCTGACAGACATATCTCTCGCTACGATTCCCTTTGCCATGTCGGGCGTTCAGGCATGGTGATAGGGGAGGTTGTGGAGGATGGAGAGGGCGCGGTAGTACTGCTCGACGAAGATGAGGCGCACCATCTGGTGGGAAAAGGTCATGCGTGAGAGGGAGAGCGTGGCGTGGGCAGCGGCGCGGACGTCAGGAGAGAAACCGTAAGGCCCTCCGATGACGAAGACGAGCCGGCGGGGCAGGGTGGACATCCGCTGCTGGAGCCACTGGGCGAACTCCTCGGAGGTGAACTCTCGTCCGCCCTCGTCGAGGAGCACGACAAAGTCGCCCGGCTGGATGTGGCGCAGCAGCTCGCGTCCCTCGCGCTGGCATTGCTGCTCGTGGGTGAGGTTGCGGGCATCGCGCAGATCGGGAACGACGCGCAACTCCAGGGGCGCATAGCGGGCGGCACGCGTCAGGTAGTCCTCGACAGCCGTAGCGAGGTAGGGGTTGTCGGTCTTGCCTATGACAAGCAGCAGGGATTTCATGGAGCCGGAGAGGTTGTTGGTATAGAGTTAAAAAGGATACGCCGTATGCAGGACATCGTTTTTTACTCTTACTATAAAATCTTACAAATCTGCAAGTAATGTATCGGAGGCGGTGTAGAAGGCCTGCTTGGACTGGATGAGGGCTTGCCAGGGGCCGGCGAAGCGCTGGGCGCAGTCGACCTTGAAGTCTTCGCTGCCATGTGTGTCGATAATCTCAAGCACACGCCCCACGGTGAGCTGGGCGATGTCGAGGGCAGGAACGTAGCGGATGGCGTCGGCCTTGGTGTCGGGTTCGCCGATGGTGTAGATGAGGCCGCATGCCTCGAGCTCGTGGGTGGTCTGCTCGGCAAGACGGTAGGGGATGTCGCTGGCCTTCGAGAGCTCCGACACGGTGTAGGGCTCCAGCCCGTCGCGGAAACGACGGCAGATGACGGACATCAGCAGCACGCAGGCGAAGTCGCGAAAACGGTGGCTCACGTTGTCGACATCCTCGCTGAAGTTGTACTGCTGGATGTTCTGGCTGACGTAGGTGAGTTCGACGCCGAAGAGGATGATGCACCAGGCGATGTTGATGAAGAAGAGCAACAGGGGGATGGCAGCGAAGGTACCGTAAATGGCGTTGTAGCCCGAGATGTTCACCTGGACGTTGATGTAGAAGTAGAAGAACGCCTGGAAGACGAAGCCGGTGATGAGGCCGGGGATGATGGCATGGCGGAACTTCACCTTCGTATTGGGAAAGAAGATGTACATGGCGGTGAAGATGAGGCCTGTCAGCACATAGGGCGTGAGCTTGATGATGAAGTTGACGAAGGCGCTGAGGAAGAGCAGGTCGCGCAGGTTCTCGTAGATGGTGCTCATGAAGATGCTCCAACCACCGAGCAGGATGATGAGCACGGGAAGCAGGAGGAACATGGAGAAGTAGTCGGTGACCTTGCGGAAGTACGAACGCTGCTTGCGTACGCCCCATATCTGGTTCATGCTCTGCTCGATGTTGCCTGTCAGGCTGATGATGGCCCAGAGGAGGATGACGAGTCCGATGCCGATGAAGAGGCCGCTGTGGGTGTGCTCGAGGTACGAGTCGATGAAGCTCATGACGGTGTCCATGGTCTCGCCTCCGATGGGGATGCCGCTGCGCAGCATAGACTCCATGAGGTTGGAGAAGCCGAAGCCCTTGGCCATGGCGAAGAGCAGGGCGAGGATGGGCACGAGAGAAAAGACGGTGGAGTAGGTGAGAGCCTTGGCGCGAATCTGCACGCGGTTGGCAAAATAGCGCTGGAATGAGAGATAGACGACTTTGAGGACGTAGTTGCGGCGGTACTGCCCGCTGCTGACCTCGGTATCCTTCATGCGCCACATCGTCACGGTGACGAAGGTGACGAATGCCTTTAGATTCTTTATCAGTTTGCCCATAACCTATTGACTTGTTGACTCGTTGGCTTGTTGACTCGTTGACTTGAAAAAAGAAAAACGGCAGTTGGTCTGTAAGCCAGGTTCTGTGCCCCGCACAGGCGGGGTGTCTGTCATTTATCTGACGCGTTCTACCCTCCGGCTCGGACGAGCAGCCCTCTGACGCCGGTTTACATGAACTTGCAACTTCCAGGACGCACGGCACGGCGCGTCACCGCGTCGCCCGGTGGGCTCTTACCCCACCTTCTCACCCTTACCGATGGACATTACTTGTAACGGGGGCCCGCAATGTCGCACCGGCGGTTGTTTTCTTCTGCGTTACCCTGCCGTCGCCGACAGCTTCCGTTAAGAAGTGGAACGCTCTGCGTTGCCCGGACTTTCCTCCAGCCCCCAAAGGGAGCCGGCGACAGACCGTCCAACTGCCTTTTTCCTTCTTTTCAGCGGGCGAAGGTAGTGCAAAGCAGACGAAAAACCAAATTTTTTGTAAAAATAAGGTGAAAAGAGTGGGAATTTGAGAAAAAATGCGGATATTTGCAAATTCTCTTGAAAGAACTAACGCCTTAACATGACAATTATCATATGGGAAATGAAAAAGCAGTGCGTATTCAGACGTCTATCCTGAATGCCACAGAAAAGAAGATATTAGTGGCAATAGCCAACCGAATGCCGCGTAAGGTGACGAGTGACACGCTGACGCTCATCGGTGTGCTGGGCGCTGTGGTGTGCTTCATCGGCTTCCTGCTCAGCAATATCAACCTCCAGTTCCTCTGGCTGGTGGTCATCGGTCTGTTTATTAACTGGTATGGCGACAGCCTCGATGGTACCGTGGCGCGCGTGCGCAACACCCAGCGCCCCCTCTACGGCTACTACCTGGATCACAACGTCGATGTGCTCAACGAGGCGCTCCTCTTCATCGGCGCCGGCCTCTCGCCCCTCGTCAGCCTGCCCGTGGCGCTCTTCGCTCTCACGGGCTACTTCGCTCTCACCATCTACACGTGCATCTGCCAGATTGTGAAGAACGAGTTCCGCCTTACCTACCTCGGCCTTGGTCCCACGGAGTTCCGCCTGATTATACAGATTCTGCTACTCTGTTTCATGTACATCCCGGGGCTGAACGACATCCACAAGCAGTTCCCCGTGAACTTCGGCGACGAGGTGTTCTCGTTCAGTATCTTCGACTTCATCGTCATGGGCATTGCGTTGCTGCTCTATGTGATGTACGCCATCTCCTTCCATCGTGACCGTAAGAAACTGGCAAAAATAGACCCCCTGCCCGAATCCGAATCATGATCATCGACCGTCGCCGCGAGGCTACCGGCCCGCTCCGCTTCCTGGAGTTCTTCCTGACGCGCAACATCGGCATGTTGTTCGATTGTGGCGTGCTCTGGCTCTTTGCCGACCTCGTGTTCAAGGGCAGCTATGTGGGTGTCAACATCGTGTCGCCGACGATTTCGTTCGAGGTTGCCACGCTGGTCAACTACATCACCTCATGCCTGTGGATATGGGGTCCCCGCATTGAGGGGAACGACTTCCGCACGCACGTGCACCGCTTCCTGACGTTCAACCTCTCGTCCGTTCTCGGGTTCCTTATTAAGATGGTGTTCCTGCTGCTGTGTGAACATCTGTTCGGGTGGCACGTCGTCATCTGCAACCTGGTGGCGCTGACAATCTCGGGCTTCTTCAATTTCTTCCTTGCCGAGGTGTGGGTGTTCGGGCGCCGTCGTCCCCGTCCTGCACGCGAGCTGGTGAGCCGCGAGGAAATGGCGCAGTTCACGCCGCTTTTCTCCGGTGTATGGGGTCAGCGTCTGGCCGTGCTCGTGCTGAATGCGCTGGGCATCAGCAAGCTCAACCGCTTGTACGACTCTGTAGCTGACAACGAGGGCGTCTCCTTTGCCACTCACCTACTGCAGGGTATGGGCTGCGACTATCTCGTGGGCAATGCCGAGCGTCTCGACAGTCTGCCTGAAGGTGCATTCATCACCATCAGCAATCATCCCTACGGAGGGCTTGACGGCATTGTACTGGTTGACTTGATGGGGCATCATCGCCCCGATTTCAAGGTGATGGTGAACGAGTTCCTGCTGCATGTGAAGGCTATGGCCTCAACGTTTATCACCGTCACACCCAAGACTGCTATTGCCGATGACAGCAGCAAGAATTTCAGCGGTGTGCGTGGTGTCATCCAGCGTTTGCAGGAGGGACATCCCGTGGGTTTCTTCCCTGCAGGAGCCGTGTCGAACTACATCCCCAAACGCCATCATATTGAGGACCGCGAGTGGCAACCCAGCCTCGTGCGGCTCATTCTTCGCTCTCGTGTTCCTGTAGTGCCCATCCGCTTTTTCGACCGAAACAGCCGCTTCTTCTACCTCCTCGGGCTTATCAGCTGGCGCATACGCACCCTTCGTCTGCCTGGCGAACTGCTCAACAAGCGTTCCTCGAACCATCGTCTGGCTATCGGCGAGACGATATCCGTGGAGGAGCAGCAGGCGTTTGCCGACGACCCTGCCGCTTTTGGGCGATTCCTGCGTGAGAAAGTCTATGGCATCCCCCTGCCCGATAACTTCATCCACAGCTCAGAGTTGTTCAAGAATGAGGAAAACCCACCGCAAACACCTCCGGAGGAAAATTCTCCAACAGATGAAGGAACCTCTTTGCGCAGCTCCTCCTCTCACTCACGAGAGGCGTTGGGGGTGGCTCTGCTTTTCCTCTTGTCTTCGTTGGCGTTCCCTGTCTCGGCGCAGAAGATGTACGTCAATCAGTTTGCGCGTTATAAGACGACGCAGATTCTCGATGTTGCCAGCATCGATTCGTTTACCTTCGGACTGGGGGCCACGCACCTCTCCGACACCCTCATCGTGCATCTTACAGACGGCACGACAGTCCCCGTTCGCGCCCACAGCTCCTACACCGACAGTATCACCTTTGCCGAGCCCCGCGACTTGATGCTCCGCGAAATAGACTACTACGACAAGAACGCCTACAGCAAGGACAAGAACCCCTACGGGCGTCCCACCTACGCCGACTACTACCGCTCCATTAGCGGTTGGGGGCAGCGCTCGCAGTGGAACCTTGCCAACGTCCACGACCCAACGGTTATGCGTGCTGCCGATGGGTACTATTATATGTATCAGACGGATGCCTCCTTCGGTAATGCCCACGTTGGACACGGGCATTTCCATTGCCGGCGCTCGCAGGACTTGGTGCGCTGGGAATATCTTGGCGCCACGCTCATGGACGACTGCCCTGTTTGGGCACTCGATTCCGTGCGCGCTTTCTACTCCCGTATGGGACGTGAGCCTGTCGGGGAACTTACCGGCATGGGGTATTGGGCTCCCGTGGCACGGCGCATCGCGGATGACCTCTATCGCATGTACTACTGTCTTGTGGCAGACCAATGGTCTCTCATCGGCCTGATGGAAACCTCCGACCCTGCCTCCAACCGTTGGGTGGATCGCGGCTTCGTCATCTGCAGCAGCAGCGACAAGGCTGCCTCAGCCTTCGGCACAGGCAGCCAGTGGGGAGGCTGGTTCCGTTTCAATGCCATCGACCCTACCTACGTCGTCACGCCCGAGGGGCGACATTGGCTCATTTACGGCTCGTGGCACAGCGGCATTGTTGCCATTGAGCTCGACCCTGTTACGGGCAAGACGAAGGACACGTTGGGCAACCCCTGGAAGATTGGCACGGGTACCAACACCACGTATGGACAACGCATTGCTACGCGTGATGCTACCTCGCGCTGGCAGGGCAGCGAGGGACCCGAGGTAGTCTTCAATCCCCAGACGGGCTACTATTACCTCTTCCTTGCCTACGATGAGCTTGCCGTTGCCTACAACACCCGTGTGGCCCGCTCTCGCAACATCACAGGCCCTTATGTCGGCATGAACGGCGCCAATATCACCACGGGTGGACAATGCTTCCCTGTCGTCACGCATCCCTACCGCTTCAACTCTTCGTTGAATCCTGACGGATGGGTGGGCATCAGCCATTGTGCCGTCTTCGACGACGGACAGGGCAACTGGTTCTATGCCTCACAGGGCCGCCTGCCCGAGGGTTACAACGGCGATGCCTATTCCAATGCCATTATGATGGGGCATGTGCGGCGCATCCTTTGGACGCAGAGCGGATGGCCTGTCGTCCTACCCGAGCGTTATGGTGCCGTCCCCCAAGCATCCATCACAGCCGAGGAACTGGTGGGCACGTGGGAGCATATCGACCTCAACTACGACTATCAGCAACAGCAGACCTCTACGTCCCTTGTCTTGAATGCCGACGGCACCCTGACGGGCGCTTTCACGGGTAAATGGAGCTTCGACCCGGCAACCAACCAACTTCGTTTGGGCTCATACACCGTCTGTGTAGCTCGTGAACTTGATTGGGAGGCTACGCCCCGTCATTCCACCCTTGTCTATGCGGGTTATAGCCCCAACGGCTCCCGCACCTTTTGGGGCAAGCGCATCAGCAATTGAATGGTATCCTATCCTCTCCGCAAAAGCCGGCGGAGGGTGAAGTAGAGCTGTTCCTGTAGCCAGAAGCTACGGAATGTGCGGCATTGGCGATAGCCGAACTTGCGGGGGGCTCCCCAGCCTGAGGGGAATGTGGCATAGGCATCGCGGATGGCGTCTTGGGCTGTGCTGCGCTCGGCAGGGGAAAAGGCTTTACGATGGCGGTAGAGGTAGTAGCAGCAATCGACAACCCCCAGCCAGCGGAATTGTTCGTAGTCGGCTATGACGTCGTGGGGGACGTTCTCTTCCTTCAGCATCTGGCTCATGTGGAGCTGGGCGCGGAGGTTTTCGAAGTAGAGGAGCGAGACGCGCTGCGTCGTGGAGCGGGGGTTCTGATAATAGTAGTAGCGTCCTGCAGAAGGGCGCACCTCGCGGCTGTGAAGGTAGTGGAGGCGGGTAGTGTTGTCGTCGCTATAGAGACGTGCTGTTTCGTCGTAGGGGTATGCCTTGTGAATCTCTGCGCGGACGAGGTAAAGCCCGTGAATCTTCCACCGCAAACTCAGCTTCATCGCCTCAAAACCCGAGAAGACTATAGAGTGATCAGTGAGCATTGAACAGTGATCAGATGAATGCCCTCCATTCGATTCCTCTGCTTTTATCTGTTCACTGCTCACTGATATCTGTTCACTATATTTTTCTTCTCTCCCGTCGGGCCAGACGCGGATGAGGTCGAAGAGGACAGCATCTGTCTGCGGATAGTCGGTAATCACCTGCCACGCCTGTTCAAGAGCATCGGGGGCAAGCCAGTCGTCGGCATCTACCATCCCGATGAAAGCACCTTGGGCAAGGGGAAGTCCGCAATTGCGGGCATGAGCCTGCCCGCTGTTCTCCAGCAGGCGGAGGGTGGTGATGCGGCTGTCGGCAGCGGCATAGCGGGCGAGGATGGCGGGGCTGTCGTCGGTGGAGGCATCGTCGATGCAGATAATCTGGATGTCTGTGAGCGTCTGCGCCAGCAGGCTGTCGAGGCAACGGGGTAGGGTGTCGGCAGCGTTATAGACCGCCACAAGGAGGGATACTTTCGTCATCTGTCTTTTCACTAATCATTGTTCACTAATCATTGATCACTGATCACTTTTCACTAATCACTTTATCAGGTATTTTTTTCCGTTTCGGATATAGATTCTACTTGTCACAAAGATCGTTTGGCTGCTCTGTGTAGTCTGTGGATTCTCAGCCATAGCCGTTGTAACCAGGATGTCGTGACTGCGGGTGAGCAGTTCGTCGGCACGGAGGCTCAGCCACTCCTTCAATGGCTCCACTTGTGGACTCTTTGACTCGTGGACTCTTTGACTTGTGGACTCTTGATGCCAGCGTTCTGCATCGTGCTCAGCGGAGGGGGAGAGAAAAGCCGCATAGTCGTCGATATAGGTCAGCAGCCTCTCTAAGAATCCTTGCGAGAGGGTGTTGTAGCAGAAGCGTGCGTAGGCAGGGAGGACTTGCGGATGGTGCATCAGGTTGTCAAAGAAAGGATAGCCGTTGTAGGCCGAAGCCCCACCCACATAGTCGGCGACGGAGATAACGGCAAACCATTGCCCCTGCTCGAAGGGCTCCAGGAAGGGCAAGTCGAAATAGCGTTCGCCCAGATAGCCGCAAGACCAGTCGAAGTCCCACACGGGGCCAAACGTCAGGAGCCCCGAGGGCGCAGCGTAGGAACAATAGATGCTCTTCGGATGGGCGACTTCGTTGTTGCAGAAGAGGTCATAGATAAAGAGGTAGCGGACGAGGGCTGCGGTATCGACGTGCGCTGTCAGGTCGCCTCCATCGCGCACCGCCTCCTCGAAGGTGTTCCAACGCTGCGCGATTGTTGCTGTGAGGCTGGCCTGCGCCTGATCTTCCGGGTAGTGCACCATCACGGGCAGGTAGTAATGGCTGCTGATGAAGCGCTGGGGCTCGTCGAAGTTGACGTCGAGCTCTAGCAACACGCCGCTCTCCCTGTCGATGTCCACGCTACCCTGTCCTACGCGGATTTTCTCCGTGAGGAGGTAGCTGCCCAGATATTCGCCGTTCAGGTTGAGTTCCACGGGGACCGCATGTCCGGCAAAGGCACTACCCGCCATGCGCGCAGCCTTCAGGGCAGCTGCGTTGACGGTCAGGGTAGGGTCGATGTAGTTGGCAACGAGCACGTAATGGCGGTTCTCCACCGTGCCGAAAAGCTGCTGCTTATGGGCGAACTTCAGCCGGTACGACTTCTTCGGATAAGCCCTCCACGATGTGTTTCCCCTCCCGCGGATGAGGACGGAGTCCGTCACATTGGGCAGCGTCCCTGCCCCGTGCAGCGTCAGCTGTGCCGCCACATAGTCCGTGCGGCTGGTGACGGGCGCGCCGTCAGCCGTCACGATGTCCATGCGCGGCACGTCGCCCGTGAACGGCAGTTCCCAATCCGCCCATGCCGCTGCGGCCGACAGGGGGAGCGGGGCAGACGGGGCGGACACCAGCAGCAGGGTCGCCACGGACAGTAGGATATATCGGCGCCGGCAGAACATCAGGGGGCGAAGGTACAAAAAAACGGGGGAAAGAAAAATGAAAAAGGAGAAAAAATGAAGAATGAAAAATGAAAAACTTTTTTTGGGGGCAGGATAGTGTAAATCCCAAAAAGAAGATGTATCTTTGTAGCCCGTATGAAAAAGATTATTCTTCTCACGCTCCTCGTCGTGGCGCAGACGATGGTGCAGGCGCAGACAAAGGCAGCGGTTGACGTGGTGCTGAAGACGTGGCTGCGCGACTATGAGCCCGAGGGCTGCCGCACGGGCCGCTTCAAACTGGTTAGGACGGAGCTCGATGCCGAGGCCAAGACGTTCGACATCTACGTGAACGAGGCATTCGGCGAACAACCCTTCCGACCGGAGAGCGTTGAGCAGATTTACAATGACATCCGCGCCCTGCTGCCGACGGTGATGAAGCGCTATCGCCTGACGGTGCTGGTGGGTGAAACCCCCATTGAGGAGCTGGTGCCCAGCCGCTTCCGCAAGAAGCGCGACCCCGCTCGCCTCTGGACGAAGGCCGAGGACAGCCGCACGACGGCTCCGTGGGTGGTACCAACGTCGCGCCCCTTCGAAATTAGCGAGGGCCTGCAGGGACGTCATCTTGCCATTAACGCCAGCCACGGTCTCTACTACCGTCTGGAAAAGGGAACGTGGGACTGGCAGCGCCCGGCGCTCTTCTGCACCCGCGAGGACCTGCTCACGCAATCGTTTGTCTACCCCTACCTGATCCCGATGCTGGAGAATGCGGGCGCCGTGGTGTTCACCACCCGCGAGCGCGACTATCAGACGCACGAGGTTATCATCGACAACGACCCCCACGCGACGGAGGAGGGGCTATATATAGAGGAGCATAGCGGCATAGGCGGATGGAGCGACAACGCCGAGGGCTTCAGCACGCCTGACAGGGCGCTGGCCGACCACGACAATCCCTTCACTACGGGCACGGCGCGCTATGCGCAGACGGTACGGGGCCGCCGCCAGCCCACAGCCGCAGCCATTTGGATGCCCCGCATCCCCGCCGCAGGGCGCTATTCGGTGTATGTCTCCTACACCACCTGCTCGGCCAGCGTGAGCGATGCGCACTATACCGTGGTCCACAAGGGCGTGGCATCGCACTTCAGCGTCAACCAGCAGATGGGCGGCGGCACATGGGTCTACCTCGGCACCTTCGACTTCGACGAGGGAGCTACGACTTCGAACCTGGTGGCCTTGACCAACGAGAGTGCGCAGAACGGCGTGGTTAGTGCCGATGCCGTCCGCTTTGGCGGGGGCATGGGCAGCGTCTTGCGCGGCGCGGAGAACGACAGCCAGACGCTGAGCGGACGACCCCGCTGGATAGAGGGCGCACGCTACTGGACACATTATGCTGGATATCCCTACGAGGTCTATGGCAACAAGAACAGCCAGCACGACTATAACGAGGACATCAACGCCCGCTCGCTGGCATCGAATCTGTTGGCGGGTGGCTCAGTCTATCTGCCTGACAGCGTGGGCCGCGGCGTGCCGCTGGAACTTTCGCTCGCCCTCCATACCGATGCCGGCGTCGATACGCTGGGCATCGTCGGTACGCTGGGCATCTGCACCACCGACTACCACGACGGCCTGCTGGGCGACGGACGGCTGGTGCGACTGACGTCACGGGATCTCGTCGATGAGGTGATGAGCAGCGTGACTGAAGACCTCCGGCGTACCGTCTGCGCCGACTGGACACGCCGCGGCATCTGGGACCGGAACTACAGCGAGAGCCGCGTCTTCGACGGCCCCTCGGTGCTGTTGGAACTGCTGGCCCATCAGAATTTCAACGACATGCGGCTGGCGCACGACCCGCACTTCAAGTTCCTTGCCTCGCGTGCTATCTACAAAGGGCTGCTGCGCTACGTGGCTACCATGCACGGCGAAGGCTATACCGTGCAGCCCCTTCCGCCCGACCATCTGATGCTGGTGCCCGATGGGGGAGAACGGCGTTTCCGCCTCTCGTGGGAGGCTGTGGAAGATGCGCTGGAACCCTCGGCACAGCCTACGGGCTATGTGGTCTATACCCGTGTGGATAACGGGGACTTCGACGACGGACGCCTCGTCCGCGCCAATCATCTCCACGTGGACCTGGAGCCCGACCGCCTCTATAGCTTCCGTGTGACGGCTGTCAACAAGGGAGGCGAGAGTTTTCCGTCGGAGACACTTGCCGCAGGCTGTCCGCTGGAGACACGGGGTAGCGTGCTTGTCATCAATGGCTTCCAACGCCTCAGCGGCCCTGCCTTGGTGTGCAAGGCCGACAGCTTGGGCTTTGACCTGCATCGCGACCCAGGTGTCCCCTACATCAGCACCACAGCCTTCTGCGGCTATCAGCACGACTGGAACCCCGTCTCCATGCGTCTGGGCCCTGCAGGGAGCACGGTGGGAACGTCCGATGACGAGCTGATAGGTCAGACGCTCTGCGGCAACACGTTCGACTTTTCTGCCGTCCATGGTGCCGCCATCATGGCTGCAGGCTACACGTTTGCCTCCGTTTCACGCGAATGCTTTGAGGAGGGATTGGTCAATCCTGCCTCCTACCGCGTCGTGGATCTCTACACAGGGCTTCAGAACGGCGATGTGCTGACTGACGCCTTGCATCAACGCCTTTCCACCTATCTGCTCAGCGGCGGTAACCTGCTGCTCAGCGGCTCGTACCTCGGCACGGCGGCGCAGGGAAATACCTCCGTCTGCGTCTTTCTCAAAGACCTCCTCGGCTGCCGCTTCGTGAAGGCAAACCGCAACGCTGCGGACACAAGCGTAGGGGTTAAGGATGACAGGAGCTTCAACCTTCAACTTCCCCGTGAGTGGAATCCCGATGTCTATCCCGTTGTGGCTCCCGAAGTGCTGGCACCCGTCGCTCCCTCGGACAATAACTTCGCGCTTTTTGCCTATGCCGACAGCCGTCAGCCCGCAGCCGTAGCTAACAGCGCCCCCAACCACCGCACGATTGTACTCGGCTTCCCCTTCGAAGTCGCTGGTACAGCCAATACCCGTGCTGCTGCCATGGCAACCTTGCTCCAATGGCTCACGACAAAAGGGGATGGACAATTGACAATGAACAACGAATAATTCTTAATGTCCTATAATACAATGTACAGTATCCAAGCCAATAAGTCCGGCAGCCGCATCATAGCGGTCAGCGACCGGCATTTGCAGACCATTGTCAAGTATCACCTTTTCGATGGCCTTATCGGTAGCGTCGGCACGTGCGACGAGACGTCTCTCGACAAGCTCCGCTATACCGTCCGCTCCCTCATCCTCTCGCAGGCCGAGAGCGAGAGCACGCCCGAGCAGAAAGCCGAAGTCAAGGATCTGCTCGACCTCTGCATGGACGTCCTCTACCATCCGGCCATGAAGGCTTACGGGCTGATGGGCCTTATCAAGACCTATAATGAGTGGGTGGCTTCCCACATCGGTTAAGGAACTGGAGCAGCGGGGCTGGGCCGTGGGCGAGCTGGACATCATCTTGTTCAGCGGCGATGCCTATGTCGACCACCCCTCGTTCGGCACGGCTGTCATAGGACGTGTCCTTGAGGATGCGGGCTACAAGGTGGCCATCGTGCCCCAGCCCAATTGGCGCGACGACTTCCGCGATTTCCGCAAGCTGGGTCGTCCGCGGCTCTACTTCGGCGTGACGGCCGGCGTCATGGACTCCATGGTGAATAAATACACCGCCGGACGCCGCCTCCGAAGCGAGGACGCCTACACCCCCGACGGCCGCCATGACCATCGCCCCGAATATCCCACCATCGTCTATACCCAGATTCTGAAGCGCCTCTATCCTGATGTCCCCATTGTCCTTGGCGGCATCGAGGCCTCCATGCGTCGTCTGTCGCACTACGACTATTGGCAGGAGCGTGTCCGCCCCTCCATCCTCGTCGATAGTGGTGCCGACCTCCTTGTTTATGGCATGGGCGAAAAACCGATGGTGGCCGTGGCACGTGTATTAGGTCAACAGGTCAACGAGTCAACAAGTCAACAAGTAGATGCAGACCGATTACAGCATGTTGACTCGTTGACTCGTGGACTTGTTGACCTCCCTCAACTTGCTTACCTCACCTCTTCTTACGTGCCGCAGGCGGATGATGTGGTGCTGGCGTCGCACGAGCAATGTTTGCGCGATAAGCGTGCCCATGCCGCCAACTTCCGTCTGATAGAGGAGGAGTCCAACGTCATTCACGCCCGCCGTATCGTGCAGCAGGTGGGCGAGCGCTATGTCATCGTCAATCCGCCTTATCCCCCTATGACGACGGAGGAACTTGACCATGTTTACGAGCTGCCCTACACCCGTCAGCCCCATCCGCGCTATCAGGGCAAGCGCATCCCTGCCTACGAGATGATTCGCCACTCCATCACTCTCCATCGGGGTTGCTTTGGGGGCTGCGCTTTCTGCACCATCTCTGCCCATCAGGGTAAGTTCATCGTCAGCCGCAGCAAGGAGAGCGTGCTGCGCGAGGTGGAGCAGATAACCCGTATGCCCGATTTCCGCGGCTACATCTCCGACCTTGGCGGTCCTTCGGCAAATATGTACCGCATGGGTGGTCGTGACACCTCGCTTTGTGAGCGTTGCCGCCGTCCCTCGTGCCTCCATCCCTCCATTTGCAAGAACCTCAATACCGACCACGGCCCCCTCATCGATCTCTATCGTGCCGTCGATGCTCATCCTTTGGTGAAGAAGAGTTTCGTCGGCAGCGGCGTCAGATACGACCTTATTTTGCATAAAGACCCACCCCCAACCCCTCCCGATAAAGGAGGGGAGCCCTCCCCCTCACGGGGGAGCGGGGAGAGGGTCTCCTCCGGCATGGCCTTCGCTCGCGAGCTGATAACCCGTCATGTCAGCGGACGACTGAAAGTGGCGCCTGAGCACACGGCTGACGGCGTGCTCCAAATCATGCGCAAGCCCTCGTTCAGCCAATTCGAGGAGTTCAAGCGACTCTTCGACCGCATCTGCCGCGAGGCTGGACTGCGCCAGCAGCTCATACCTTATTTTATTAGCAGCCATCCGGGCTGCACGGCTGAGGACATGGCCGAGCTTGCCGTCATCACCCGTCGCCTCGACTTCCACCTTGAGCAGGTGCAGGATTTCACCCCCACACCCATGACCGTCAGCACCGAGATGTGGTATACCGGCCTCCATCCCTACACGTTGCGCCCCGTCTATAGCGCCCGCAGCCCGCAGGACAAGGCCGCCCAGCGCCGTTTCTTCTTCTGGTACAAGCCCGACGAGCGCCGCGCCATCATCGATGCCCTCCGCCGCATGGGTCGCCCCGACCTCATCCCCAAGCTCTTCGGGCGTTAAGAACAAGTCTACGAGTCAACAAGTCAACAAGCAACGGTCGAAGAGCGAAGCCCTTTTTGCTAATTTTTTCGGGTTTTTTATTGATTATTGTTTTTTTTCCGTATCTTTGTGGGCGATTATCTTATACATCATGTTTCGTTTATAATTCATAACTTATAATTCAATATCGCCATGTTACACAGTTTTACCAGAAATTACGACGATTTGTCCACCGATGCCGGCTTCCAGTACGAGTTCCATTGCGACTGCTGCGGAAACGGCTTCCGTTCCACCTTCAGGGAATCTTCCACCTATAACAGCCGCAAACGCGCGGAGGGTATAGGGCGAGGCGCTAATCTGCTGAATAATTTGTTTGGTGGTAAATTGAGTGGCCTCAGCAACGCTATTGAGAATGGAGCCAATATGCTGCGCGACCGTATGGAGGACCGCAGCCCCCAATGGCGTAAGGAGCAGGAGGAGACCTTCGACGAAGCACAGGAGGAGGTGAAGCCCCAGTTTACCAAATGCCCGTCGTGCAACAGCTGGGTGTGCGCCGACTGCTGGAACGAGGAGGAGGGCCTCTGCATTAATTGTGCCCCCCGTGAGAGTTCCTATGTGGCTAAAGCCCGCAGCCAGGCCATGCGCCGCAACATCGACGAGATGGCAGAGACCGCTACCGTCTGGCACGGCAAACTCGAGGAGCGTACCACCCTCTGTCCCCATTGTGGCAAGCCTGCCGGGCAGGGCAAGTTCTGCAACAATTGCGGAAAGCCCCTCAGCCTGCTCAAATGCCCCAACTGCGGCGCTATGGTGCAGCAGGGCACCAAGTTCTGTAGCGAGTGCGGCCATCCCGTAGGCGGCAAGGCCGTCTGCCCGAAGTGCGGTTACGAGAACGAGGCCGGCACGAAGTTCTGTGGTGAGTGCGGCACCAAACTGTAGAGCCATGAACGCCTCCGGCACCTATTCGTGCAGACTGACTACAGGCCAGCAGTCCGCACCCGTGACCTGCGCCATAGGCAGCGAATCGCTTGACATCACCACCTCCCGCGGAAAGCAGAGCCTCAACTATGCCGACTTGCAGGACTTCCGCCTGATCAATTATCACCTCTTCCTGACAACCGCCTCCGGAGAGATGGAGCTTTCTGAGTTAGGCCACGATACCGAGTCATTTTTCGAGAACCTCTGGAACGCCTACATGCATCGGAGCAAGGAGTCCCTCTTCGCCGAGGGCACACCCCTTTATGAGGGCGAGGGCGACTACACCTTTACCGAGCAGGGTGTTTCGCAGCATGGCATCGCCAAGATCGAACTGCTCGACGATGCCCTCCTTCTCTGTCCGCACGACCATTTTGCCCGTCGCATTCCCCTCTGCTTCACCCACGAGCCCGTGGAGGAGAACTTCGGCATCACGCTCACCCTCGATACGGGCGATACTTATCGCTTCAGCCGTATCGGACGCGACACCAGCGCCGTCTTTGAGAAGATGTGCAAGGCTCGCAAGACGGTTTCTCGCGGCTGGCAGCAGGCCCATCAGGAGCTCAATAGCCATCTCGACGAGCGCCTGGGCGAACGGCAGCACAACTACCGCCACATTCTCGACTGCGGTTGCACCCTGATTACCGGCCTCTATCGCCTTGGCGGCGAAGGCTTCTGGTTCGCCGGACTCAAGGAAGGCCGTGCCGCCGTCGAACTCGTCACCCCTGAGCAGACCGCCACCTACCTCTATGCCTACGATTGTGGCAATCGCGCCTTCGAGTACTCCCTTCGTCACGCTATGGAGAGCGTGGGGCTTCATCGCGAGGTCATCTTCACCGACCTCTCCGACAAGCCCCTCTATCAGATGACCGTCGGCCGCAGCTACCACCTCCGTTTTCTCCGCGAACACAACCAGGGCCGCGTCATCCACAACCCCGCTTGGGATAAGAACATCTCCGAATTCTTCGGCTGACGTTTTGGCTTAACGTTTCACGAACGCCCAAAGAATAATGTTCCGTTCCAGAAGTCGGATAACGGAACAGGGGGTCGCTGGCACTTCTCTACACGGATTAAGCGCCACCCTTTCGCCTTTATGGGTAAAATGTAAGATTATTGTAAGGTTTTTTTCTTGGTTAATCCGCTCGAATGCGCTACTTTTGTCCACGAAATGTTTAACTAAACGCCCAAACGGAAAGTGGAAAAGGAAACCTCAAAAGTTAAAAAAAGAAAAAAAGTCGGTTCTCTCATGCAGTATTTGGGACTTTCGCTCCGTTTCTATAAATAGAGGTGTATCAGAATAATTAATTTTTAATTGCTTAATAATATGAAAAAGACTTTGTTTTTATTAGGGTTGGCGCTTATAGCCATCTGCTTCGTAGCTACGTCATGCAGTAACAACAACAATGAAGTGAATGACGAAACTTTGGAAAAGACCTCTCAGCTGATGGAAAAAGCGTTGACATCGCTGATGGCTAAGGAGGATCTGCCTGACTGGCTGGCAGAGATGGTAACCGATTTGGAAAAAAACGCTCCTCCTATGTCCGTCTATAAGGTGTATCGATGCAAATGGAACTCAAAAACCGTCTATTACATTTACTGGAATTTCTCTTCTTGCGTAATGTGCGAGACCTATTTTGCTGACGGCATCAGGATAGAGTGGAATGAGACGGTTAACTCAGATGATTTCCAAACCAATAGTTCCGACTGGAAATGCATCTACGTCATTGAGGTGCCATAACCTTAATCGTCGCAGTAATTACCCTCTCCCTTGTTCGTGAATAGGCGCAAGCGCAGTCTCCTCTTGAAATCGGCCCTGCTGCTGATGGCGGCAGTCGGCCTTTCGTCGTGCCGTCATTCCGACGTCCACGATGCCCTGCTCCGTGCCGAAGCCCTCATGGAGACAGACCCCCAGCAAGCACGAGCGGTGCTTGCTGAAATTGAAGATTCAATATTGAAGATTGAAGATTATCCTGCGGAAGAGGCAGGCCAGAAGACGGGAAAAAATCTTCAATCTTCAATATTCAATTTTCAATCCAAAAAGGAGGCTTCTCTTTTCGCTTTATTGAAGACGCAGGCCGACCACAAATGTGACATTCCCCTCACGTCCGACTCCCTCATTCTTCTTGCTACGGACTACTATGGCACTAAGCGCAAGAGTCAACGTGCCGCCCTTGCCCAGCACTATCTCGGCTGCACCTATATTGAGATGCATCGCGATTTGGATGCCATTGAGGCTCAGCTTTGCGCCACTACACTCTTTCCTGACACCACAAACAAATACTTTGCCAACAGCTTGTTTCATTTGGGGCTCCTTTATTCAAGGCACTATATGACAGATAGTGCCTGGGTGGCTTTTGGACGCTACCGCCAGACAGAAGCCTGCAATTCCGATTCGGCGAACATCAGTTATGCCGACTATTACATGGGGGCACTTGCCTTATATCATGATGATGACGAGTTGACGGACAGCTTGTTTCAATGTGTCTTAAATAATACGAAAACTAAAAAATATATTCGTTTCACAACTTATTTCCA
The DNA here is from genome assembly GCA_947303715.1 of uncultured Bacteroidales bacterium. GTDB lineage: Bacteria > Bacteroidota > Bacteroidia > Bacteroidales > Bacteroidaceae > UBA1189. The sequence goes on from CAMYYY010000055.1 coordinate 19,945, forward strand.
ATTAGCTAAACTTCGATACTATCATCAGCACGATATCGAAGGAGCCTTAGCCTATTTAGAAAAAATAGGTGATTATTTTGGGGAAGGAAATGGGGCCTTGCTGACATTGAAAGCCAACATTCTCGCCCAACAGCAACAGCCCGCAAGGGCTTACGATCTCTACAAGAAAGCCCTACGAAACAGTTCCGATATCTATGTCCAATGTACATCGTATGAAGGGCTGGCCAGCGTAGCCCCGCTTCTGAACAAGCCCGATTCCACGCGGTATTTCATCGACCAGTATAAGGGTCTCTTGGATTCCATCTATACGATGAACAAGCAGCGGGAGATTACCGAGATAAAGGACAAGCATGTCGTGGAACTCCACGACCGCGAATTGGCTTCCCATCGCTCACGCTTCCTTTGGACGTGGGGCTTCCTCTTTGCCTTCTTTGTCCTTGCGGCAGGCATCGTCCTTCTGCTTCTCGACCGAAAACGCAAGGGTGAGCGGCTGAAGTACGAGACCGAGCTGCGCGACATCAAGCAACGATACCTCACCCAGGCTGTCAGGAAGGAGGAGCCCGCGGCAGAGGGAGCGCCGCCCATTCCTGCGGACAACGAAGAGCCTGCCACGTCCTCCCTCGCCCTACAGGAAGAGCGCAAACTCCTCTACCAACGGCAGTACGAAGCCAGCGAATGGGCACGCTTTTTCAAGAAGCATCAGCCCGACATCAAGGCCAAGCAGTTTGTGACGGTTGCCGATGCCGAACAGTTCGAACGGTATCTGAGTGGGTTGTTTGTCGATATGCTCGTGGATATGGTGAAGGAGAACCCCGACCTGACCGACGAGGATACCCTGCATTGTGCGATGACGTTGCTCGGCTTCAAGCCGTCGCAGATAGCCTATTGCAGCCGCACCTCCTCCGCCTCATGCTACACCCGCCGTAGCAGGATGAAGCCCAAACTCACCCCCGAGTGGTATCAGTTTATCTTTGGCAAGGCCGCGGAGTAAGCCTATTTTGACTACTTTTTTCTTACAAAGACCTTTCATTGCCCCTCTCAAAACAAATTGTAAGATTATTGTAAGGTTTTTTTCTTGGATGATTAAGCAGAGGGCGCTAACTTTGTCCGCAAAAAAAGCATATTTTCGCCCATTCCTGACCTTTGCAGCAAAAAAATAATATCAATTAAAAACGTAAGACGATGAAAAAGGTTGCAACAATCATTTCTGCCATTCTACTAATGAGCAGTAGTGCATCAGCACAGTTAAGTTTAGGTGGAGGATATGCTACGCCCAATAAAGGCGGACTCGGAGATGAAGGATACTATTTAGGTGGAGACTACAATTATCAGATTAATAAACATTGGGGAGTTGCCCCAGGCCTTTATTACACGAAAGGATATTGTGTATATGGCTGGTATCAACCTAGTCCTACCGGTGGGAGTTTCAGAGAGGCTCTTGAAGAACAATATATCGGCATACCTGTTAACTTCAATTATCGTTTTAGTTTTTCATCTAAATTTGCATTACTCCTGTATACAGGAACGACCTTCAGCTACGGGCTAACCTCAAATCGTTACACTTATTCAACAATACATTTAAAAAGCGATTTATATAAAGAAGGATATAATAATATGGGTTACAAATATAGACGATATGACATCTTGTGGGGAGGAGGATTAGCGCTTGAATTCTTCGACAAAATCCGATTGAGTATGGGCAAAAATTATGGACTTCTAAATCGCATTATAGCTCCCAAGGGAGAAAATTACAGTAATCATCGTTATATGGTATATGCTGGCGTAGCTTATTTGTTTTAATTTCGGCTGACATTACCCGTTCAAGCGAAATTAATGACGATGCCAAAAAAGTGCATCCCTATTTTTTATAAGCTTACTTTTCGGGGATGCATACGAGATTCCTGCCACTCGTGAGAGTCGCAGGAATCTTATCCTATCCGCATTTTTATAGTTTTTGCAAAAAAATGCCAACACTTACCATTTCCCGCACAACGAATTATCATAGAGCGCCTTAGGAGTGGTAAGTGTTTGTTGAACACTTACCAAACACTTACCATACACTTACCTGACTCCTAACAGTCTTCTGCCTCTCTTTTCCTATCTTTTTCCTATCTTTTTCCTATCTTTTTCCATATCCTAACTATTTCCTATAGAATCAGTTACCTTATTTGCTCTTGGGGTAAGTGTAATGCTAAGTCTTAGGTAAGTGTTTGGTAGGTGTTTGAGCAACACTTACCTCGGTTAATA
>CAMYYY010000056.1 GCA_947303715.1 uncultured Bacteroidales bacterium
ACTCAAGATTCTGTCGTTACATCACAATAACTACGCATTTGTCGGATGAACCATTATTATTAGGGGGGCATCCGAGCTGGTAGTATTCGATGATACTTTTTCCAATTTCCAGTCTGCCGGTGCGGGGGGGGTGCTCCGAAGGAATAAATATTTTATTTACAAATCGATAAGAAAACCGTTAGGGGCTTGTCTGTCCCGAAAATTTTTATTAACTTTGCCTGTAGAAAGCCAGGGGTGGAGTGGCGTACGGACTGACTCCGAGCTTTCAAGAGGATTGTTTTTATTATTAACGTTTTAATTTTTTAGTACTATGGCAATAACTTTTCAGATTGTGGGATGTTCGAATCCCAGAGGCGCTGAGGGAGTGGACTACGCTACCAATCGTGCCACAAAAACGGGTGACTACACCTTCAAGGCTTTGGCCGAGGATATTCAGTTGGCAACCACCGTGACGAAGGCTGATGTGGTGGCAGTGCTCACGGCAATGAAGGAGGAGCTGAAGACCCATCTGCTTCAGGGGCAACGCATTGTGCTTGATGAACTGGGGTCGCTGCAGGCTAACATCACTTCGAAATGCTTTGCGCAGAGTGTGATACCTGCGGACACCTTTGACCCCGTAAGCTACATCAAGAAGGTGGGCATCCGCTTCCGCCCAGAGGCAGAACTGCTCAAGTATGTTCGTGCCAATCGTCAGCTGAGGCGTGTCCCCAGTGAGTTGCTGGCGTGAGTTTAACCCCCGGCAACAAGTTCCCAGGGCAACGGTGGAGTCCCTCGTTAAGGGATTCACACCGCCCCTTTTTCCGAAGTGAAGTCCAGGCCGTTCATCCCCCATGATGGGCGGCTTGGCTGTTTTACGGGATGAGGACAGATGGTTTCAGAATGCCCAGTTTTGTTAATTCGTTCAGTGCGGTTGAATGAATTTACGTTAATTCGTTCAGTGGGACTGAAGATTTTTACAAAAATCGCACTGAAAAAATGCAATTTTGCGCTTAAACTGCACTTTTTAGGTGCAAAATGGGCGATAAATGAAGGGTGTTTTTTGGATTTGAGGAGGAGAAATCAGAAGTTTTGCGGGAAAACAGGCGGAGTTTTGGCAGAAAATAGCTATCTTCGCGGCGGAAAGTAATGGTGAAAGCAATAATACCTATTTATTATTCATATATTATAGCAAGATGAAAAAACTCCTCTTCCCTACCCTGCTTGTTCTGGCGGCAGTGGTGGTCAGCTGCAAGGACGACAGCCAGGTCACGAAAGTCTATTCCCCCGTCAGCTTCTCGGAAGTCACCATCAACGACAGCTTCTGGGCTCCGCGCCTCAGGAAGCACAAGGAGGCTACCATCCCCGTCTGCATCGACCAGATTGAAAACCAGACTGGCCGTATGCGCAACTTTGAGAATGCAGCCCTTCGCGAGGGTAAGCACTCAGGCATCTTCTTCGATGACAGCGATGTCTATAAGGCGCTTGAGGGAATGGCCTACAGCCTGCAGAACAACCCTGACCCTGTGCTGGAGGCGAAGTGCGACGAGTGGATTGACAAGTTTGCTGCGGCTCAGCTGGAGGATGGCTACCTCAACACGTTCTATACCCTGACGGGGCTTCAGGAGCGCTGGAAGAATATGGACCGCCATGAGATGTATTGTGCAGGCCACATGATAGAGGCTGCTGTGGCTTACTATAAAGTCACAGGCAAGAGGAAACTGGTGGATGTCTGCGAGCGTTTTGTGCAGCACATGATGTCGGTTTTCGGGCCTGAGGGACGTCATTGGGTTCCTGGGCATGAGGAGATAGAGCTTGCCCTCGTAAAACTCTATGAGATAACCGATAAGAAGGAGTATCTTGACTTTGCCTCGTGGCTTCTTGAGGAGCGTGGACATGGCTATGGAAGCTATGGCAACGACCATCCCTGGCCTGCCCATTACTATCAGGATGGGGTTCCCGTCAGTGAGCTGGAGAAGATTTCGGGTCATGCCGTTCGTTCCATGTATCTCTTCTGCGGAATGGCTGATGTGGCAGCTTATACGGACAATAAGGCCTATCGCGATGCTCTGGATCGTGTGTGGGACGATGTAGTGCTGAGGAATATGTATGTAACGGGTGGCATAGGGCAGTCGGCTTCCAATGAGGGATTTACTACGGACTACAGCCTTCCCAACAAATCGGCTTACTGCGAGACCTGTGCTTCGGTGGGCATGGTGCTGTGGAACTGGAGGATGAACCAGTTTACGGGCAACTCAAGGTATGTGGATGTGCTTGAGCGCAGCCTCTACAATGGTGCCCTGGCTGGCATCTCACTCAGTGGCGACCGCTTCTTCTACGTCAATCCCCTGGAGTCTGACGGCAACCATCATCGTCAGGCTTGGTATGGATGTGCCTGCTGTCCCAGTCAGATATGCCGTTTCCTCCCCTCCATTGGCAACTACATCTATGGCCTTTCGGACGATGCCCTGTGGGTGAATCTGTTCATCGGCAATCAGTCCAAATACATGACTATCAAGACGGAATATCCCTGGGACGGACATATTGTGATGACGGTTGGTGAGCTGGACAAGAAGGAAATCCGCATCCGCATCCCTGACTGGTCGGAGATGAATGCCAGGGAGAGCCATGGGAGTGTGTACAGCTACACCATTGAATCGCTCTCACGGCCTGTCAAGACCAAGACAGTGGATGGCTATCTGTGTGTCAGCCCCTTAAAGGGACGTTGGAAGAAGGGCGACAGACTGGTGTTTGATGTGGAAATGCCTGTGGTGGCCGTAGCTGCCGACCCCCGTGTGAAGGAGGATGAGGGCATGCGGGCTGTACAATGTGGACCCATTGTGTATTGCATGGAGAAGATTGACAATAATGCCCTCTATGACAATGCCTTGCTGACGGCCGACACAGAGTTCCGCAAGGCCAAGGACCCCTATTTGCTGGGAGGTGTTCAGATGGTGTTTGCCTCCAATCCTACGGGCAACTACACGTTCATTCCCTACTATGCGTGGGACAACCGTGCCCCCTCCCCCATGCGAGTGTGGGTGCCGTATGAGGAGTAAAGCCTCAGTGGGGTTAGTCAAAGGGCTAATCAGTGAGCCTCTAACCAATTCTTGCCCCAGCCGCAGTCGGCTGTGAGGGGCACACGGAGGTGTACGGCATTCTCCATAGCCTCGATGACAATCTGCTGCACACGTTCTTTCTCCTCAGGGAATACGCTGAAGTTCAGTTCGTCGTGCACTTGAAGAATCATCTTTGAACGAATGCCCTCGGCAATGAACCGTTCATAAATCTTGTTCATGGCCACCTTGATGATGTCGGCTGCAGAGCCTTGTATGGGGGCGTTGATGGCATTCCGCTCAGCATAGCCGCGCACATTGGCATTACGGCTGTTGATGTCTGGGAGGTAGCGTTTGCGGTGGAAGAGGGTTTCAACATAGCCCTTTTCACGGGCTCTCTTGATGCTCTCGTCCATATAGCGTTGTACATCAGGATAGGTGAGGAAGTAGTTGTCGATGAGTTCCTTGGCTTCTCCCCTACTCACTCCCATGCGTTCAGCCAGGCCAAACACGCTGATGCCGTAGATGATGCCGAAGTTGGCTGTCTTGGCTTTGGAACGTTCCTCACGGGTGACCTCTCCAAGGGGTTTCTTGAAGACTTTGGCTGCTGTGGCAGCGTGGATGTCCTCTCCCTCAAGGAAGGCCTCGATGAGGTTCTTGTCGCCACTCAGATGGGCCATGATGCGCAGTTCAATCTGGCTGTAGTCGGCAGAGAAGAACAGGCAGCCCTCGTCGGGAATGAAGGCTTTGCGTATTTCCTTGCCATCATCGTCGCGCACAGGGATGTTCTGGAGGTTGGGGTTGCTTGAACTCAGTCGTCCTGTGGCTGTAACCGTCTGATTGAATGAAGTGTGTATGTGTCCTGTGCGTGGATTGATAAGAGCCGGCAGGGGTTCCACATAGGTGCCGATGAGTTTCTTCAGGCCACGATGGGCAAGGATTTTCTCCACGATGGGGTTACGGCTTCGGAGGCTTTCCAGTACCTCCTCTGTGGTGACATATTGCCCTGTTTTCGTCTTCTTGGGCTTTTCCATGATTTTCAGCCGCTCAAACAACACTTCACCCACCTGCTTGGGCGATGCAATGTTGAAGTCCATGTCTGCCAGCGAGTGAATCTCATCCTCCAATTGCAGCATTCTCTCCGTGAAATGGCGCGAAGTCTCCTTCAGAGCCTCTGTATCCACGCGCGCACCATTCCTCTCCATTGTTGCCAGCACGCGCACCAAGGGCATTTCTACGGTATAGAACAGCTCCTCCACGCCCTGTTTCTTTAGTTCCTTTTCTAATATGTGCTTTAGCTTGAGGGTGACGTCAGCATCCTCGCAGGCATAGTCGCAGATGAGGGCAGGGGAGAGGTCGCGCATGTTTTTCTGCCCTTTTCCGCGTTCACCTATCAGCTCTTCGATGGGGATGGTGCGGTAGTTGAGGTAGACCTCAGCCAGGAAGTCCATGTTGTGCCGCAGCTCGGGTTGCAGGATATAATGGGCAATCATGGTGTCGAAGAGAGGGCCTCCGATTTCCACGCCGTAGTTCTGCATGACCATGTAGTCGTACTTGATGTTCTGCCCGATCTTCAGGGTGTGCGGATTGTGGAGTAGGGGAGTGAATTCTTCAACAATAGCCCTTGCTTCTGCCTCATCATCCGGCACGGGGACATACCAAGCCTCGTCCTCCTGCTTGCTGAAGCTCATGCCCACCAAATGGGCGTCGATGGCATTCACATTGTCTGTTTCCGTGTCAAAGGCAAAGGATTCCACACTACCGAATAATTGCAAAATCTCGGCTCTTTTCTCCTTAGTATCAGCAAGATGATAGCTGTGCTTCCGAGCTTCTAAGCCGCTGAGATTTGAAAAAAATCCATCACTCGGCCCGTTGCCCGTGATTTTTGAAGCCTCAGAGGCCATTTGCGGGGTGCTGACAGGGTTTCCGAACAAATCTCCTTGCAGGGGAGCGTTGCTTGGAGCATCGAAGAGTGAGCCTTGTTTTTCCGTTTGGGCCTTCTCTTCTGAGCGGCTTCCTTCCATTTTACTAAGGAGGCTCCGGAACTCCAGCTCCGCAAAAATTTCCTTCAGTTTGTCGAGGTCAGGCTCCTCGCGCTTCAGTTCTTCCAGGTTCAGTTCGATGGGAACATCGCGCTTGATGGTGGCAAGGAATCGGCTTAATTTTATCTGCTCGACATTTTCTGTAACCTTTACCTTGAGGGCCCCCTTCAGTTCGTCGGTTCTTGCCAGTAGTCCTTCTATGGAGCCGAATTGTTCTATCAGTTTCTGTGCCGTCTTTTCCCCCACACCAGGGCAGCCGGGAATGTTGTCCGAAGCATCGCCCATCAGACCCAGCAAGTCTATCATCTGGGTAGGGTAGGAGAGTCCGTACTTTTGGCAAACCTTCTCGGGAGTGAGGATTTCATCGGCCTTGTCCCCCAGTCTTGGGCGGTAGATGCTCACCCTGTCCGACACTAGCTGCGCGTAGTCCTTGTCAGGGGTCATCATATAGCAGAAAACGCCCTTTTCATCGGCTTTTTTGGAGAGTGTCCCGATGACATCGTCGGCCTCAAATCCCTTTACTTCAAGGATGGGGATGCGATATGCCTTGATGATTTCCTTGATGTAGGGCACAGCCTTGCGGATGTCCTCAGGCGTTTCCTCGCGTTGGGCTTTATACTGCGGGTAAATCTCATGCCGGAAAGTTTTTCCAGATGGATCAAAGGCAATTCCGATGTGTGTGGGATTCTCTTTCTTCAGCACTTCATCCAGCGTATTGACAAAACCAAAGACAGCTGAGGTGTTCATTCCCTTGGAGTTATATCTCGGCGAGCGAATCATGGCATAGTAGGCTCGGAAGATGAGGGCGTAGGCGTCAAGGAGAAACAGTTTGTCCATAATTCTTGAATTTTGCGGTAAAATTACGAAATAATTATCATTTCTCCCAATTTATTTGTATTTTTGCGCTCCGAAATTCATCTATGAGCCCATTAGATGCCATAATCAAGCCTGTCGAGCGGGAGTATCACTACTTCCAGTCGTTGTATGAGGAACTGGGTGTTGCCGACAATCCCCTCCTTCGCGAGGTGCTGAACCACATTATCCATAAGAAGGGCAAGCAGATGCGCCCCATTCTGACGCTTCTTTTTGCCAAATTATTCGGTGAAATCGGCGATTCCACCTATCATTCTGCCCTTTCGCTTGAGCTTGTTCACACAGCAAGCCTGGTGCATGACGATGTGATTGACGAGAGTGCCATCAGGCGCGGGCAACCTTCTGTGAATGCGTCTTTTGGGAATAAGATTGCTGTCCTTTCGGGCGATTACCTTTCGGCCCTCAGCATGCTGTATATGGCCCGTACCAACAATGTGCAGATGGCGAAGGTCGTAGGCCAACTGGCTCAGCTACTGTCTGATGGAGAGCTCTTCCAACTTTTCGAGAGCAGGGAGAACGTGGTTTCCGAGGACGTCTATTTCCTGATTATTAAGAAGAAGACGGCAGCCCTCTTCTCGGCTTGTGCCAAGCTGGGAGCCTTGTCTGTGGATGCTTCACCCGAGGATGTGGAGAAAGCGGCAAAAATAGGCGAATTCATCGGGATTTGTTTCCAGATTCGCGACGATATTTTCGACTATTTCGAGTCATCAGCCATAGGCAAACCTACTGGAAGCGATATGCGTGAGGGTAAGCTCACCCTGCCCGTCATCTATGCCATCCGCAACTTCGGCACGGATGAAATCCACCAGAAGGTTGAGCAGCTGAAGGCAGGCTCACTCTCTGATAGTGAGATTCATAGCCTCATCGATTTTGCCAAGTCGCATGGGGGTATTGCCTATGCCGAAGGCGTCATGAAATCCTATCGCGAAAAAGTCCTTGCCCTGCTGGCACAGTTTGATAATAAGGAGATTGTCAACGCCATCATCGCCTTCTTGGATTATGTGATTGGGCGCGAGAAATAAAAGCTTATTCTAATTTCTCCGTTGCTTATTCTATTTTCGTAGAAGCTTGCTCTGTTTTCGCAGATGCTCCTTTTATTTTGTCAAAAGGGCCTTTTCATCGGGCAAAAGCAGACCATAAGAAAACGGAGAGCAGCAATGCCCTCCGTTCTCTTGAGTTTCGTCCTAAATCAGAAGAATTTGACGTTTTCACCGAGGATTTCCGACAGCAGGAGGTTTGCCAGACGGCTGGTTCCCAAACGGAAGGACTGGTTACTGAGCCATTCCTCGCCCAGGATTTCCTTGACAATGGTGTAGTAGATGATGGCGTCGCGCACACAGTTGATGCCTCCTGCGGGCTTGAAGCCTACCTTCCTGCCTGTCTGGGCATAGTACTCCTTGATGCTCTGGCACATCACGTAGGCGGCTTCAGGAGTGGCTGCGGGCTCTTGTTTGCCAGTGGAAGTCTTGATGAAATCGGCTCCGCTATACATCGCCAGCAACGAGGCTTTCTTGATGTTGGCACAGCTGCCCAGGGCACCCGTTTCAAGGATGACTTTCATGTGGTGTTCGCCACAAGTTTCCTTTAATTCCTCGATTTCATCGCACATTCCTTCGTAGTCTCCGCTCAGGAATTTGCCCACGCTGATGACGATGTCGATTTCAGTAGCTCCATCCTTGAGGGCGAGGGCTGTCTCAGCCACTTTGATTTCAGGGAAGGTCTGCGAGGAGGGGAATCCCGCTGAAACACAGGCAATACCCACCTCTTCCACTTCGAGCGACTGGCTGACAATCTGGGCAAAACATGGATAGACGCAAATGGCAGCCACAGGCTTCAGGTCGGGGTACTTGTCCTCAAAATCGTTGACTTTTTCCGTGAATTTCAGCACGCTTTCCTCGCTGTCGGTAGTCTTCAATGTCGTCAGGTCGATGCAGTTGAAGAGCAGTTTCTTTACTTCAAGTGTGTCGTTCTGAGGCACTTTCTCGTCAATCAGTTTTGCTACGGCAGCCTTCACCTCCTCGTCGTTGAGGCTGGTGTTGTACTGCGCAAGCATCTCTTCGTACTTTCCGTTTTCAGCGTACAGTTGTGAGGTTTCTCTTTCCATAATCGTTTCGTTTATTTTAATTTAGGGTTATTGATATGTCTTTCCTTGTCGCGTTGGGTTTTCTTTTCGATGGTTTTACGCCAGGCTTCCGTCAGATTCACGCCTGTTTGGTTAGCCAGACAAGCCAGAATCCATAGAATATCCGCCATTTCATCGGACAAATTGGCTGTTTCGCCCTCCTTGAAGGACTGTTCGCCATACACTCTTGCCATGACTCTTGCCAGTTCTCCGACTTCCTCCATCAGGATAGTCATGTTGGTGAGCTCGTTGAAGTAGCGCACTCCATAGGTCTTTATCCAGTCGTCGGTCTGCCTTTGTACTGCTGCCAGCGTGATGTCTTCCATATTCTATTGTTTTATTCTTTCACTTTACTATCAATGAGAATTGTCACAGGCCCGTCGTTGATGAGTTCCACCTTCATGTCAGCTCCAAAGGTACCTGTCAGCACGGGTTTCAGTAGGGCTATACTGAGTTCCTCGCAGAACTCTTCGTAGAGCGGAATGGCTGTCTCGGGCCTGGCTGCACGGATATACGAGGGACGATTACCCTTCTTGGTGGAGGCCATAAGCGTAAACTGGCTTACTACGAGGATATCCCCTCCGCTTTCCAGAATGCTTTTGTTCATAACGCCGTTTTCATCGGGGAAAATCCGCAGGTTGACGATTTTCTTGCAAAGCCATTGAATGTCTTCCTGCGTGTCGGCTTCCTCAATGCCTACCAAAATCAGCATGCCTTCTCCGATGGCTGACTTTACGGCTCCATCTATGGTGACAGATGCCTGGGTGACTCTTTGTATGACGATTCTCATGCTTCTACTTTTTGTGGATGGGTTTTACAGTTTTTCCTTCAGGATCTCTGCCTTTTTCTGTCCGATGATTTCAGCAATTTCTCCGATTTCAGCTTCCTTGATTTTCCTTACGCTTTTGAATTTCCGCAGCAGAGCCTCCTTGCTTTTGGGCCCTATACCAGGAATGGCATCAAGGGCTGAAGCCACTTGGTGTTTGCTGCGCTTGTCGCGATGGAAAGTGATGGCAAAGCGGTGTACTTCGTCCTGAATTTTCACCAAAAGCCTGAATAGGGAGCTGTCTTGTTTCAGCCCGATTTTTATAGTGGGGAAGCCGTAGAGGAGTTCATTGGTGCGATGCTTGTCGTTTTTGGCTAAGCCTGCGATAGGGATGTTGAGGTGCAGCTCATCCTCGATGACTTCGCGGATAACCTCCATTTGTCCCTTTCCTCCGTCGGCGATGATTAAGTCGGGCAATTCCTGTTCCTCTTCCAGCAGGCGGGTGTATCGCCGATGGACCACTTCTTTCATGGAGGCATAGTCATCGGGGCCTACGACTGTCCGAATGTTGTATTTCCTGTATTCATCCTTGGCAGGCTTGCCGTTGCGGAAGACGATGCAGGCTGCCACAGCATCCGTGCCGGAGATGTTGGAATTGTCGAAGCACTCGATGTGCATGGGGATTTTCTCCAGCTTCAGATGTTCTTGAATCTCCTTCAGGATGCGGGTGTTTTTCTGTTCGGGATTGAGCTTCTCTGCCTGTTTCAGTTTGTCCAGCTTATATTGCTTGACGTTCATCAGCGACAGTTCCAGCAGCTTCTTCTTATCGCCGCGTTGGGGGATGGTAAAGGTCACATCGCCCAAGTCAAGCTCTATGTCGAAGGGGATGATGATTTCTTTCGATTGGCTGTTGTAGCGTTCCCTCATCTCCGCGATGCCCAGGCTCAGCAGCTCTTCCTTGGTTTCGTTGATTTTTTTCTTGTATTCGAAGGTGAAGGCCTGGTTGATGACGCCGTTGGTGACGTGGAGGTAGTTGATGTAGGCATTCTTTTCTTCAGCTTCGATGGTGAAGACATCAACGTTGTGAATGGTGCTGCTGACAACCTCGCTCTTTTCGCGCAGTTTTTCGAGGGCGATGTATTTTTTCTTGATGGCTTCGGCCTTCTCGAATTGCAGGCTTTCGCTCAGTTCCTTCATCTGCTGCAGCAGTTCCTCCCTGACGTCGCGCGAATTTCCCTTGAGGATTTCGCGGATTTCCCTTATCTGGCTGAGGTAGTCCTCATGACTCTGCTTGCCGATGCAGGGAGCCAGACAGCGATGGATGTGATAATCCAGGCAGGGCTTGAAGGCGCCTTTCGCGATGCTCTCTTCATTCAAGGCAAGGCGGCACGTGCGGATGGAGTAGTTTTCTTTGATGAAGCCGAGGATTTCGTACATCATGCCGATGTGGCTATAGGGGCCGAAATAGGTGCCGGCTTTGGGGATGATGGTGCGGGTCTTGAATACTCTGGGGTAGGGCTCGTTGCTGATGCAGATGGAGGGGTAGGTTTTGTCGTCTTTCAGCAGGACGTTGTAGCGCGGCTTGTAGTTCTTGATAAGGTTGTTTTCAAGCAGCAGGGCATCGGCTTCTGTGTCTACCACGATGTAGCGGATATCGGCAATCTGGTTGACGAGCACGCGCGTCTTTCCCGTTTGTTCCTTATTAAAATATGAGCTCACGCGGCGTTTAAGTGCCTTTGCCTTTCCGACGTAGATGATGGTGCCGTTCTTGTCGAGGTATTGATAGCAGCCTGGGCTCTCAGGGAGATTCTCTACAATCCCTCTGAGGTAATCGTTGCTTTTCAATACGCTTTCAAACATCTTTTATGGAGCTAAAAGGCGGAATGTTTCACGTGGAACAATGGGCGTTTTTCATCTTCCCATCAGCACAAGCAGCACGTTGATGTCGCTGGGAGAAACGCCTGGAATGCGCTGTGCCTGGGCAAGCGTCTCAGGGTCTATCTTTGTCAGCTTCTGCCGCGCTTCGGTGGAGAGGGACGAGAGGCAGGCGTGGTCGAAGTGCCCTCGGATTTTGATGTTCTCCAGACGTTGCATCTTCTCGGCAATGATGCGCTCACGCTCAATATAGCCGCTGTACTTGATTTGGATTTCGGCAGCCTCGATGACCTCTTCCTTCCGTTCGTTGATGCTGTCCAGCGTACGGGCAAGCTCGGGGATGTGGGGGGCGAGGTTTTCTAAAGTGAGCTGGGGGCGTCCGACAAGTTCCAGCAGTTTGCAGCCACGTTGGAGTGGGGTAGTGTCCAGTTGTTCGAGGGCGTTGTTGATGAGCGCAGGCTTGATGGAGTAGTTGCCGGCAAAGTCGAGGATACGGGCTATCTGCTCGCGCTTCTGGCAATAGATGTCGTAGCGTTCCCTCTGAGCCAGCCCCAGCTGATAGGCTTTCTCCGTAAGGCGGGCATCGGCATTATCCTGACGGAGCAGGATGCGGTATTCCGCGCGTGAGGTGAACATGCGGTAGGGCTCATCGACTCCCTTGGTGACAAGGTCGTCTATCAGCACGCCGATGTAGGCTTCGTCCCTGCGCAGGGTGAAGGGCTCGCCTCCATGACAGTTGATGTGGGCGTTGATGCCTGCGATGAGTCCCTGTCCTGCGGCTTCCTCGTAGCCCGTGGTGCCGTTGACTTGTCCGGCAAGGAAGAAGTTGTGGATGACTTTCGACTCCAGCGTGTGGCGCAACTGAGTGGGGTCGAAGAAGTCGTATTCAATGGCATAGCCTGGGCGATAGATGACGATATTCCTCAGGGCGGGAATCTGCTTCAGCGCCTCCACTTGGATGTCCATCGGGAGCGAGGAGGAGAAGCCGTTCAGGTAAAGCTCGTTGGTGCTTTCGCCCTCGGGCTCCAGAAAGAGCTGGTGCTGCTCCTTGTCGGGGAAGGTGACAATCTTCGTCTCGATGCTGGGGCAGTAGCGAGGGCCGATGCTCTGGATTTGTCCGTTGTACAGGGGAGATTCGGGTAGCCCCCGACGGAGGATGTCGTGGCATTGCTCGTTGGTGTAGCACGTCCAGCAGCTGAGCTGACGGAGTGGGCGAGGGGAGTTGAGGAAGGAGAAGGTGTGGAAGTCCGTTTCGCCTTCCTGAACGTCCATCTGGCTGAAGTCAACGCTTCGCTTGTCGATACGGACAGGGGTGCCCGTCTTCATTCTTGCTGTAGCAATCCCATGCTTTGTGATGGATTCAGTCAGCTGATAGGCAGCAGGTTCAGCCACTCTTCCTCCTGGAATCTTTACTGGGCCGAAATGGAGCAGTCCGTTGAGGAAAGTGCCTGCGGTAAGGATGACGGCTTCAGCTTGGATGGTTACCCCAAGCTGCGTCTTGACGCCTGTCACCCTGCGGCTCTCTCCTTCTTCGCATACGAGAAGTTCGGTTACCGTATCCTGCCAGATATTCAGGTTGTCGATGCCGTCGAGGACTTCGCGCCAGACCCAGATGTACTTTCCTCTATCGCATTGGGCTCTCGGGCTCCACATGGCGGGGCCTTTGGAGCGGTTGAGCATGCGGAATTGTATGACTGTACGGTCTGTGACGATACCCATGTATCCGCCCATAGCATCCACCTCCCTGACGATTTGTCCCTTGGCGATGCCGCCCACAGCAGGGTTGCAGCTCATCTGCCCGATTTTGTTCATGTCCATAGTAATCAGGCAAGTGTGCGACCCCAGCCTAGCTGCAGCCACAGCTGCTTCGCAGCCCGCATGGCCTGCTCCAATAACAACAACGTCGTAGGTGAAAGTCATAGTTTCCAACACAAACTCCAAATCAGCCGCCAAAGTTACGAAAAGCCCCCCGAATGCCCAAATTTTTCATTCATTTTTGCACTCAATTAAAAGATGTGCCGCTTTTCTCCAATCTCCTTTTGATATAAAAGTTGTTATCGTCAACTTTTTCCGCATTATTATTTTGAAGATAGAATGATAACCTCTATCTTTGCAAAGAATTACAAACTAAAAAATCAACAGGTAGTATGAAAAAGACAGTTACTTTCATCTTTTCAATAGTTTTTTCGATGGCTCTATTTGCTCAGAATAGCATTACGCAAGATGTCCTTTATCTTCATGATGGGACTATTGTGCGTGGGGTTATCACGGATTCTGTTCCCAGCCGCTACGTTACCATCCTGACTCCCGACGGGGTAAATGCCACATATCCGATGGACTTGATTGACAGAATGGAATCGGAGGAGATAGCCTACAATTCAGGATATATCACGAAGCAAAAGGGGCACTACTATCAGAACGATACGGAATTAAAGGACTGGAAACAACTGAAGTCCGTGCTTTCCACAAACCCGAAGTCGAAGCGGTTGACAACTATTGCTGAAGATATTAATGTTCCGGCAATGATACTTGGATATGTTGGAGGCGGGATGATGGGCTATCCTTTAGGCCAAGCCTTCGCCAACGCCTTAGGAGCAGGCGTGGATGTAAACTGGAATATCCTGTTTATCGGCGCAGGAGTTGGAGCCGCTGGCTTGGGTATCAGCTTTATAGCAGACAGATATGTTAGGAAGGCTGTGGAGGCCTATAACGCTTGTCCTCCCTTGGATAAAAACACGGCATCCTCTGACGTTGTGATGCACATCGGCTTTACAGGCAATGGAGGCATTGGGCTTACGATAAACTTCTGATTTCACAACATCCATCGTTCTTTATAAACAGCGCCCCTGTTTATATAAACACGCCCCCTGTTTATAGACAGAACAGGCGAATAAAAAATTAGAATAGGCGAATAATTTGCCAGAGCAGGCAACTGTCCGGACAGAGTAGGGGAATAATTCGGCAAAGAGAGCAGCTTGTTAGTCAGGGAGGTTACTCTTGCGCTTAATCCATCCGTTTTTTGCTGTAGGTTCTGTTCTTATTGCCGCCATGAGCCTCCAGATAGCCAAACTCCGTGAGTTGACGAAGATAACGTTTGGCGGTAGTGGCTGTAAAGCCAAAGTGCTTGACGATTTCTTCTGTGGTGATAGCGTCTTTGTCGGCTACGAATGCCAGAATATCGACCATTTTCTCGGCCAAAAAGGGCTTTATCGACCATTTGTCGACAATCTCCTGCTTCAAAGTCTGTTTATCGACCATTTTCTCCTCAACAGACTTCAGGAATTGGTTGATATCAGCTTTCAGATGCTGAATGTGCAAACGGATCATGCAGTCGATGAAGATGCTGATGTCTTTCCGCTCTCTGGAGTCAATCAGAGCCTGTATGTATTCGGCCTTGTCTTCTTTGAGCACTTTCGTCGGCAGCACGTCAAACTCAATCTGGAGCAGGTTCATCAGCAGGCGGCTCGTTCTGCCGTTGCCGTCTGCCCAAGGGTGGATAGTCACCAATTCATAATGAGCCCAAAAACTGAGCTCGTATATAGCGGCAACATCAGTTCCGTCAATTGCTTCGCGCCGTTTGTTTAATTCTTTGCAAAAATCAGCAAGGCGCTCAGGCACTTTCTGATAAGACATATACGACATGCCTCCCAAACCTGCTGTGACATTCAATTTGCGCAACTCTCCTTTGGCAGCAGAGAAATCCCCGCCTATCGAGTGATAATCGCTGCCCGTGCGGGCCATTACCTTCGATGCGAGTAGAATGAGCCATTCAACTGTGATGGGCTCATGCTGCTTGATCCACTTCATACCAAAGTCGTAGGCTACTTTCAGGTCAAGGTTCATCATCTGCTCCACCATCGTGCGCTTACTGCTGGTGATACCTTCGTCGAAGAGGAGCTGCGCTTCCACTTCTGTTACCGTTGAGCCCTCGATGGCTGTGGAATGCGTAATGATGGAATACAAATAGAACTTTTGGTAGTCTATCTGCTCCGAGATGCCCAACTTCTTATGCTGCTGGAGTAGGTTTGTCAATATGTCTCTGTTTTCTTGCGTCATGACAAAAAGACTTATTCCACAAACAGGGCGGAGGAGGGGAGGGGCGTTTCGCTGAAGTCGGGGCCTTCCCAAGTGAGCTCGAGGGTCTTGCCGCCTGTCTTTTGGAAGTATTTGACTTCGAGGCGGTGGAAGCCGGAGCCGAGGGTGGCATAGGACTCAACCCACGAGGTGCCGTGTGCGCCATCGTTGTCGAGAATCAGCTTGCCGTCGAGCCACACCTTCGTGCCGTCGTCGGAGGCGCACATGATGTGGTAGCGCCCTGCCTTCTCTACCTTCAGGAGGGCTTTGTACTGGAAGCCGAAGTATTCCGCTTTCTTCGCGCTGTCGAACTGGAAGTTGGGCAGAATGCCGCGTCCTACGACGGGGAGATTGTCAAGTTCGTCGACACTCTTTACCTCGCCCTCGTGATAGGTGTAGCGCACGCCATTCCGATGGGATGAGAGCTTGCCGAGGGCGGGGAACTGTCCCTTATCCAGATTTTCCTCGGGCTCTGCGAGGGGTGTGCCCTTGAAATCTGGGCTGATGGGGGATTGGCTGACGCCGTTGTCGGGTGTGAAGCTGATGCCCAGCACGTCGGCGATGCTGGCAGCAAATTGCTGCGTATAGAAGGGGCCGTTGTCGGAGGTTTCGCCCAGCGGTTCCACGCCGTTGCCGAAGGCCATGAACCAGGTTTGCTCGGAGCCCTTGGTGCCTGCGCCATGATCGGAGAATCCCCGTCGGTTGCCGCGCCCGTGGTCTACGGTAACGAGGTAGGTGGTGCGTCCGCGGTAGAAGGGGTCGCTCTCGCAGGTTTCGACGATGCGACGGATATAGTTATCGGTAGCGTGGGTGGACTTGAGGTAGTCGTCGTAGCGGTTGTCGTGTGCCCATTCGTCGGTATCGCCGAAGGAAACCCACATCACTTTGGGATGATCGGTCTTCAGCGTCTCCAGGGTATAGGCGTAGGTGAAGGGGTCGAAGCGCTCGGAGCCCCAGTAATGGGGCATGCCCTCCTGCATCTCGTCGATGAGGCGGAGGACGGCGTTGGGCTTGCGGGCCACATTGGGCTCGTAGGCGGCGCTGGCAGGGATGCCTGCGCTATCGTTGCTGACGGCATAGCGGATGGACTCCCACGAGCCGTAGATCATGACGCTGCCGGCATAGCGCGGGTCGGCATTGGCAGCCTGAAGGACGTTTGAGTTGGGGTTGGCAACGGGGTCGTTGGAGTCGATGCGCTCGTCATCGGCATAGCCACAGAACATTTCGCTGTAGCCTGGGTAGGAGAAATTCTTGCTATTAGACACCTGCATCTGGCTGTGCTTGTGGCGGTTGCCGATGAGATAGCCGTTCCTGACGATATAATCCCACGTGAAGGGCATGAGGGCGATGCGCCGTTCCTCGGGGGTGTTGCGCCAGAAGGCCTCTTTCAAGGCTGCCGTGTCCTTCACGAAGCTGGTATTGTTGATGAGGGCCGAGTCGGCGCCCTCAAACACTTCCTGCCAGCGCAGTCCGTCGAAGGTGATGATTACTAGGCGGGGGTCGTTGTCCCTCGTGCAACTTGCCAGCACAACGGTGCTGATAACCAAAAGAGCGAGAATGTGTTTTTTCATAATGGACGCAAAGATACGCTATCCGTTCCTCAACGAAAACAAAAACATGTTAAAAAGTTTAAAATATCCCAACGAACGCAAAAAAGCGCTATATTTGCAAAAGATAGATGAAAAGCATATTTGTTTAACTCAACTATAACCTTAATCAATTAAGAATTATGAAAAGAAAAATGTGTTTCTGCCTTTTGTTCCTGACGTTGTTGCTGGGGAGCATTGCGATGGCGCAGGAGAATGAGCCGCTGACGTTTGGCGTCATCTCCGACATTCATTTTGGGAATAGTGTGGGCGAAGGCCCGATGGTGAAAGTACCTCAGGCGCTGAAGAATCTGACCTCACAAGGAAGTCTGGATGTATTGGCTGTGGTGGGCGACTTAGTCAACAGCGGCTCAGCTTCAGAGTACGAGCAGCTGGTGGGTGTCTTTCAGGACAAGACGAACTTCACGAATCCTGTGGGCTCGTTCCTCTTCATGATGGGCAACCACGACAACTTCAACAGCGACGGCAAGTCGAACTACCAGGAGGGGCTCAAGGCCTTCAACAACGGCGAACCCTATCCCTACCACATCTACACGGTCATCAAGGGCTACCCCTTCATTACCCTCAGCGAGTTCAGCGGCGACAGCAACGACACGGGCGACGCCTCTGCCGGCAATGCTGCCTACCCGGCTGACAACGTGGCGCTGCTGGAGTCGTATCTGGAGCGTGCCAGCAAGGAGTGTCCTGGCAAGCCCATCTTCGTCTTCACCCATGTGCCGCCCCGTTGGACGGTCTATGGCTCGTGGCCCGAGATTGAGACTGGCGGAGCGTGGGGCATGCAGGTGCTGAATCCTGTGCTCAACAAATATCCTCAGGCAGTAGTGTTTGCAGGACATAGCCACTATCCTCTGGGCGATCCGCGCAGCATCCATCAGGGCGCCAACCCGAATTCTCCTCGCCAGAACTACTACACCGTCATCAATACCGCCAGCACCACCTACTCGGAAATCAACCCAGGAGCCGTCAATGCCGGCATCCATCCGACGGGTTACGATTATGTCACCGAGGGCTTGATTCTGACGGAATTGTCCAATGGCGACATTGAAATCCGTCGCTACGACACCTATCGCAATCTGGAAATCGGTGCCGAAAGCCGCTGGGTGCTGAAGGCTCCCTTCGACGGCAGCATGTTCCAGTATGCCGACAAGCGCGATGCCGACGACAACCCTGACGGCCGTCCCCTCCGCAGCGGAGGAAATGCTCCTGCCTTTACGAAGAGCGCGAAGCTCACCGTTGAGGCATCGCCCTTCAGTGCCGAACTCGTCATTCCCCAGGCTACGGACGACGAGTGCGTCTTCCGCTATCGTGTCCGCGTCAGCAAGGGCGGGCTGGTGGTTATGGAGAGATTCCTCTTCTCCCAGTTCTACCTGAATACCGACAAGCCCCAGACGCTGAAGCTCTCCCTCAAACCCCTCGAGGACAAGACGAAATACACCGTTGAGGTGGTGGCAATGGACTCCTACGATAATATGTCGGTGCCCCTTACCGCTACCTTCACCACGCCGTCTGGCTCAGGAATAAGTGATGCGGCGCCTGATGCCCATTGGACCTTCTCCGACCCTGACGACTTGCTGAAGGTGGAGAAAGGCGACTTCCTCCTGCAGCCCATCAGCGTGGGGAATAAGTCTGTGAAGGTGGTGAACAGCCTTGACGAGGTGGGCATCACATCCACCAAGGACGAGGTTGGCGAGGACGGCGCAGTCTTCATCCCCAAGGAAGCAGGCTTCAAGCTGGTGCGCCCTGACGGCAGCCAGACGACGAAGGACTACACCATTATGTTCTACATGAAGGTGGAGGACGCCTATCCCTATAACGCCTTGTTCCAGACCAATTCGGGCAACACCAACGACGGCGACCTCTTCATCAGCAAACATCAGGTGGGCATCAACGTCAACGGCTTGGGCTATCACGGTGAAATCGAGGACGATACGTGGCATCGCTTCTTCATCCTCAACCGCGACGGGGACTTCTGCGTCTATGTCGACGGCCATCTTGTCAGCCATACCTCCAGCCAGGGCTGTTGGGAAATTGACCCCTGGGGCTGCTACCTCTTCTGCGACGAAGACGGCGAGATGAATGACACCTATCTGTCCGAAGTCGCCTTTTGGGAATATGGTATTACAACTGCGCAGGTCGAGGATCTTTCAGGGATAGAGCCTGAGGATCCCAATGTCCCCTTCCTGACTGTGGTGACTAATTCCGTTAAGGTTGTCGATAACCTCGACTTCACCGTCACCGTCAGTACGAATGTCCCCTTCACCTTCACCCTGCCGGATTGGATAGAAGGCATCGACACGGTCCCCTTTGCGGGTGAAAGGGCCTACGCCTTCCGTGCCAAGCCCATGGCCAAGCCCGGCAAGCGTACGGGCTACATCGTCATCGAGGCCGTGGGCGTTGATCCTTCCGAGGGATTAGAGCCCTGCGAGGTGGAGGTTGAGCAGACCTACGTCGGCGACGAAGTGCCCGAACCCATAGGCCGCTGGACGTTCAACGACCCTTTTGACCTCATGCACGGCGTAGGCGAGTCAGCCATCTGTGCCGCCTTCAAAGGCGAGCTCGGCCCTGAAACTACCGACGACCCCGCCAGTGCAGGCATAGTACCCATTGCGGGCCCCACCGAGGAGAACGGCGCCATCCGCGTCCCTGCCGATGCCTACCTCTGGCTCTCGGCTAACACCGATGCTGAAGTCCTCTCCAGCTTCTCGTTGATGTTCGATATCCGTCCTGCCGACACCAATGGCTATAAATCCATCTTTCAGAACGATATCACCAACAGCGCCGATGCCGGCCTCTTCTTCAAGAACAGTCAGATAGGCCGCGGCAGCGCGTCAAATAGCCTCGGCTACGTCGGCGAATTCAGTTCTGAGCGCTGGTATCGCCTCCTCTTTGTGGTGCAGAACAGCATCGCCCGTCTCTATGTCGATGGCGAGAAAATCCGTGAGAGCCCCGACCCCCACGACTACTGGGACCTGCTGGGCGACGCCCTGCTGTTTGCCGACAACGATGGTGAGGAGGGCACCGTCGAGGTGGCTGAAATACGCCTTTGGGACTTTGCCCTTAGCGACAATTATGCCCAGAAGCTCGGCGATGTCTATAGCGATGTCGAGGAACTCTTCGTGGTCCAGACCACACCCATTCGCCTCGTCGACGAGACCGACTTCACCATCACCGTCAATGCCAATATCCCCTTCACCTTCGACCTTCCTGAATGGATAGAACCCATTGACATCGAGCCGTTTGTGGGCGAGAAGGCCTACAAGTTCCGCGCCCAGCCCATGGAGGAAGAGGGACGTCGTTCGGACATCATCATTGTGGAAGCCGATTTCTTCGACATGCAGGAGATTGAGGTCACGCAGATCAAGCTGGGCGACAGCATGCCCGAGGCTTGGGGCCGCTGGACTTTCGACGACCCAGCCAATCTGATGGCGGGTGAGGGCGAGGCCACGCTGCGTGCCGCTATGCTCACCGACGACGGCATCGAGCTTGTCTCCGACCCTGCTGAGGCTGGACTGAAGGCCATCGAAGGCCCTCTGGCTGGCAATGGCGCTGTCAGCGTCCCTGCCGATGCCTGCCTCTGGCTCGCCAACCAATTGGGCCTTGAGCAGCTTCGCGACTACACCATCCTCTACGACATCCGCCCCTCGGCCCTCAAGGGCTGGAATGCCCTCTATCAGCGCGACGTCGAAAATAAATCCGATGCCGGCCTCTTCATCAAGAACGGCCTGGTCGGCTCAGGTCAGTCGGGCCTCAGCTATCATGGCGACATCGTGCCGGGCAAGTGGCACCGCATCCTCTTCGTCGTCAAGGCCGGCTATGCCACCCTCTATCTCGATGGCGAGAAGATCGGGCAGAGCACCAGCACCAGCTCCAACTGGACGTTGATGCCCGATGTGCTTCTGCTTATGGACGAAGACGGTGAGACGCTGGACAACGACGTGGCTGAAATCCGCTTCTGGGACGTTCCCCTCAACGATGCCCACGCCCTTGAGCTGGGCGGCGTCGAACAGAATTGGGTGGACGAGCCCTTCGCCGACCCCGTCAGCATCTGGACGTTCGACAATCCCTCCGACCCCCTGGCAGGCACTGGCACCGCTACCCTGCGTGGAGCCGTCAAGGGAAATAACGGTCCTGAGCTTGTCGACGACCTGGCAGCAGCCGGCTTCCTCCCCATCGCCGGCCTCTCCGCCTCCGACGGCGCCCTCACCGTGCCCGTTGACTGCTACCTCCAGTTTGCCCATAACAGCGGTGGCGACCTCAACACCTTCTCCTTCCTCATGGACATCCGTCCCAAGAGCCTAAGCGGCTTCAACGCCATTTTCCAGAGCCATGTGAACAACGACGATGACGGCTCGCTCTACACCAGCGGCAAGATGATTGGCATCAACTCCAGCGGCCTCGGCTATGGCGGCAGCCTGGTCGAAGGCAAGTGGCATCGCGTCGTCTTCGTCGTCAACGAAAATTGCATGTCTGTCTTCCTCGACGGCCTGAAGGTCTTGGCCACCTTCACGGCTAATACGGACAAGTGGATTCTCCACGACGTGGCCTGGCTCTTCTGCGACGATAATGGCGAGGAGGGCACGGTTGACATTGCCGAGCTTCGCTACTGGGATGTCGCCCTTAGCAGCGCTCAGATCAAGTCCCTGGGCTTCGCTGGATTCGACACCTCGGTTGACGCCCCCCTCTCCGACGCCATTCGCGAAGGAATCCCGACGTGGTACGACCTCACAGGGCGCCGCGTCGCTAATCCTGGGAAGGGCCTCTACATCGTGAACGGCAAGAAGGTGCTGGTGAAGTAAGCGCGGCACATACACCTCTCTGTTTGCAGTCAGGGCAGGGCTACGGCTCCGCCCTGATTTCATTCCGACTCTCCGCCGGCAGTTTAGTTAAGGGCCTCTCCCCATCCCTCCCTAAAGGAAAGGGTGCTCCGGCCGGTTGTTTCA
>CAMYYY010000057.1 GCA_947303715.1 uncultured Bacteroidales bacterium
TACTATTGGATGAATACAGATAATTGTAAATGCCATGTTTCTTAAGCTCTTTTTTTCGTGTCCTTACTCTTTCATGAGGACTCCCCTATCATTCCTCTTCTATTAAAATCGAGTTCATCCTTACAAGTGTTAAAATGCATCACTTATAGTATCATGGTTATTCTTTTTTGAATCCTCCTCTGTTTCCGTACAAATAGGAAGTTCTTTACTAAAAGCTTCGAGTTCTTCGGCAACTATTTTCTTTAGCTCCTCCTGTGGAACAATCAACTGATAATCTGCTACACCAATGGGTTTGCCCATCTCTTCCAATGCCAATTCGACTTCTACACGATCTTTTTCAGCACATAGTATGATGCCAATAGAACGATTCTCGTCTTCCCTACGTTCCAAACGGTCAAGTAATGACAAATAGTAGTTCATCTTGCCTGCATATTCAGGTCTGAATTCACCTATCTTCAAATCAATGGCAACAAGGCAATGCAGTCCACGATGAAAGAAAAGCATGTCCACTTTGCTCCGCTTTCCGTTGTATTCAAGTACGTGTTGATTACCAATATACGTGAATCCTTTGCCAAGTTCCAAAAGGAACTGCTTTACCTTCTCTACTAGCCGAGCTTCAAGTTCTGTTTCCAAAATGGGGTTTTTTACACCAAGGAATCCCAAATTATAACCACTTCTGAACACCTCATTGGCAAACATCGCCTGCGTAGCGGGTAGTGTCTGCTCGAAGTTGTTGTCTGATGATTCATTCCTTTTCTTATGTATCTGCAAAGAGATGGCACTAGATAGAAGTTCGCGATTCCAACCTTTAGACGTAATCTCCTGCGCGTAATATAATATGGAATTATCATCTTCACCAAACTTGCGCATCAAGGTCAGAGTATGCCCCCAAGGTAAAACTGCGACAGCCTGTCGCAGTTTTGGCTCGCTGTCACAGAAACGTTCATAGAATTTCTTCATGTCCCATAGGTTTCTTGGAGAAACACCCATCTGTGGATAACGTTGCTTCAAGTCAAAAGACAAGCGATTAACCACACCGCTCCCATGCTTACTTTCAATCTTCTTGTCGTGAAGTAACTTTCCGATTTCCCAATGAGCGGTACCGATTGCAGAACATACAGTTGTTGCCACCATTGCTCTTGTCTTATCAATAACTGCGACAGCCTGTCGCAGAATTGCATCATACTCTGACTCTTGAATTTGTATAATATCTGTCATGGTTTTAATCTTTACCTGTGATGAGTTCTCGCTTATCAATATCAAGCAGTATTGCTATTTTGTCCAATGTGTACAAATCTGGCTGAGATACGTTGGTACACCACTTACTCACAGTAGCAGGGTTCTTGCCTAATTCCTCAGCAAGCCACTTGGCCGTTCGTTTCTTTTCAACGAGTACAACTTTGATACGATTCAAATCTTTCATTTGCAAATATCTTTAATTTCAACGCAAAGATACACAAAATAATCGACAATATAAGAACTCTCATTCAAAAATGATACTTATGAATGTGTTTTTTGAGATTATTAAGAGTTTTTGTATCTTGTAGGTTAAAAAGAACGGAAACACCCAAAGTTTTTCCATGCAAGCTATACTATCTACACAAAAACTGCTTGCTTCCTTCATTTTTATGGTTTACAAAAGTTAAAAACGTTAAATCTTTACTATTTTCATCATCCATAGAATCAATGTAATCACTTTTCTACCGTTTAATGCACAAGTAGCTGACATAAAAGCATTTACAAATACCAATATTGTTCAGGCCTTACAAGCTTCCTAATTCCCAACTCTGTTGTATCTTTAGGTCAGACTGCTTTCGGTTGGTGTTCTGGATTAACAAGTATTACTATAGGTAATTCTGTAACGATGCTTGAGTCGGGTGTTTTTCGTGAATGCTCAAACATAACTGATGTAACCATTCCTAATTCCGTTACAAGCATAGGAGAACAAGCTTTCGAAGGTTGTACAAATTTACAAAGTGTTTCTATAGGTAATTCTGTTAAATCAATTGGAAGTAATGCTTTCAAAAATTGTTCTTCCCTAAAAAATATTTCTTTGCCAAACTCTATAACGTATATAGATGAAAGCGCTTTTTACTATTGTAGTAGTTTAGAAAGTATTATTATTCCAGATGGTGTAGAGGCAATGCCAAAATTCTTACTATGCTTTAATCTTAATGAAGTTATTATAGGTAATTCTGTGAAGATTATTCCCAGAGGGACTTTTGATAATTGCAATCGCATTAATAGTATTACATTTGGCACATCTGTTGAAGAAATTGAAGAAAATGCCTTTGTAGATAGCCGAAGCATAAAAGATGTTTTTCTTTTAGGTACTACACCTCCTTGGATTTATCCAACCTCTTTTCCTAATCCAGATATCATTACCTTTCACGTTCCAACGGGGTGCAAGGCAGCGTATCTTGCTTCGCAGGATATATGGAAGAACTTTACGATTGTGGAAGGAATGTATAACTTCGAGGCGGTGGATGCTGAGGGGAATACGATTGGGCTGCAATTGGATTATGATGATGACGAGAATAGTACGGTAACTTTGTTGGATACGTACCGCTCGCTGACGGTGGCGCAGGATATTCCGCTGAAGCAGATTTCGTATGTGAGAAACTTCGGAAATACGAACTGGCAGTCGTTGTACGTGCCGTTTGAGATTCCTGTGACTGCGGCGTTGTTGGAAGACTTCGAGTTCGCCTATATCAACGGGGCCAAGCAGTATGACGACGATGATGACGGAACGCCTGACAGAATGACGATAGAGAGTTTCAAGGTGAAGAGCGGGACACTACGCGCGAATCATCCGTACCTCATCCGCGCCAAGGTGAAGGGGGAGAAGACTATCACGGTCAACGAGGCGACGCTCTACGCTACAACAGAGAATAGCGTCGATTGCTCGACGACGTCGCGACTCTTCACATTCCAAAGTTCTTATTCCTTGCTCAATTACGAGGATATGGTGGACTGCTTTCTGTTAGGCGGTGGCACATGGAATCTGACAGCATCAGGTAACACCATGAAGCCGATGCGATTCTATCTGAAGGTTACCTCGCGCGGCAATAGCCAGGTGATTGCCTCCGCTCCCACCATCCGCCTGCAAGTGGATGGGGAGATGACGGGAATAAAAGCCTCTCCTATATCCTCCCCTGAGGGGAAGGACATCATCCTTGACCTGCAAGGTCGCAGGGTTGAACATCCAGAGAATGGAATCTATATTATTAACGGTAAAAAGACAATTGTAAGATGAGAAAGTATGCAAAGCCAGAAATGGAACAGGAAGTAGTAAACGTTCAGATGCCTTTGGCCGAATCTCCCATTGAAACAGGAGAAGGCGATCCAGGCGCGGGCGGCGATGCCCAAAGGCGCCGTGGCGTGTGGGGCGGCTGGTAAAGCCAAATTGTAAAAAGAAGAGAGTGGGACTGCCAAGACATGGGTGTCCCGCTCTTTTTTTTCTCGAATAATTTGGTAATATTCGAAGATAGTTCCTATCTTTGCATTGAAAAAATAGCACTTTGGAATTATGGATTCCACAAACATAGGAAAAGGAACAATAAGGAAACGTATATTTATCATGTGCGTAGCCTTGGGCGTAGCTGCATGGGCGATGGCGCAGGTGACGGACCGTCAGGTGCCGCGCCCGGTGGAGGACGTGAACCGTGTGACGGACCTCACGCTGGACAGCCTGAACAAGGCGGCATCGGCACGCCCCGTCAGTGGCAGCAGCCGCGTGGGCAACAACCCCGTGCTCTTCCTCGTGGGCAACAGCACCATGCGCACGGGCACCCTGGGCAACGGCAACAACGGCCAGTGGGGGTGGGGCTACTTCGCGCACCTCTACTTCGACCCGCAGCGCATCAGCGTGGAGAACCATGCCCTGGGCGGCACCAGCAGCCGCACCTTCTACCGCCGCCTGTGGCCCGACGTGCTGAAGGGCATCCGCCAGGGCGACTGGGTCATCATCGAGCTGGGGCATAACGACAACGGCCCCTACGACAGCGGCCGCGCACGCGCCTCCATACCCGGCACGGGCACCGACAGCCTCGTCGTCACCATCAAGGAGACGGGCGAACGCGAGGTCGTCTACTCCTACGGCGAATACATGCGCCGCTTCATCCGCGACGTCCGCAGCCGCGGCGCTCACCCCATCCTCTGCTCGCTCACCCCGAGAAACAGCTGGGGCAGCGACGGCGCCATCGAACGCAAGACCGAGACCTTCACCCGCTGGCAGAAGGAGGTCTGCGCCGAGGAGAACGTGCCCTTCATCGACCTCGAGGGCACCACGGCACGCAAGTTCGAGCGCTTCGGCGCGGCGAAGGTGAACTACCACTTCTATCTGGACAAAATCCACAGCAGCGAGTTCGGCGCCCGGCTGAATGCCCGCTCGGCTGCCGAGGCCATCAGCGCCTGCCCCGGGCTGGGGCTGGCGGACTACCTGACACCGCCCGACACCTGGTATCCCGCCTATCCGACGGCAGACGACGGCAAGCCCACCGTCTACTTCTGCGGCGACAGCACCATGCAGAACGAGGACATCCCCGACAACCCCGAAAGCATGTGGGGCTGGGCCAACCCGGCCATCACCTCGGCCCTGTTCCTGCACGACAAAAAGACAAAAGAGCCCTTGGTGCACGTCGTCAATGCCGCCAAGGCCGGACGCAGTGCCCGCACCTATCTGGAGGAGGGACGCTGGGAACAGGTCTACAACAGCCTCCGCCCCGGCGACTACGTCGTCATCCAGTTCGGACATAACGACATGGGCGACATCGCCGCCGGCAAGGCCCGTGCCGACATTGCCGGCATTGCCGACAGCAGCCACGTCTACCGCCTGCAGAGCGACTTCAGCTACAAGGTGGTCTACACCTACGGCTGGTATCTGCGCAAGTTCATCGGCGATGCCCGCGAAAAGGGCGCAATTCCCATCATCTGTTCCATGACGCCTCGCAACGAGTGGCCCAACAACGCCATTGAGCGCCGACCCGGTAGTGCAGCCACATGGGCAGGCGAAGTGGCTGAGCAGATGGGCGTTCCCTTTGTGGATATCCACAACCTTACGGCAGACTATCTGGACAAGCATTGCCATGCGAAAACCCCCGAGGCGTCGAAGGAGAAAGCCGGCGCCTACTATCAGCACGACCATACGCACACCTCGCTGGAGGGTGCCCGCCTCAATGCGAAGATGTTTGCCACAGGCCTTCGTCAAACCGATTGTCCTTTGAAAGAGTTGTTGAAGAAATAATCCTTAATTCCTAATTCCTCATTATCAAATTCCTAATTCTATAAGTTGTGTCAGTCGTTAAATGGATTCTTGGAGGGCTGGGCTTTGTGCTCAGCGGCCCGATAGGCGCTATTCTGGGTGCCATTCTTGGTTCGATGGTTGACAAGGGCGTGGCCATGCTTTCGTCCGACAACAGCACGGACAGCGGCAGAGGATACGACAGAGGGTACGACCATACGGGGCGCTCAGGCACAACCTACACCACACGCCGTGCCACAGTGGGCGACATCCGCGTCTCCATCCTCGTCCTCATAGCCTGCGTCATGAAGGCCGACGGACGTCTGCTGAAATCAGAGCTCGAACACGTGAAAGCCTATCTGCGCAACAACTACGACGAAGCAAGTGCCAAACAGGCGCTTCAGCTCCTCAAACAATTGCTGGAGAGGGAGATTGACCCCGTCAGCGTGTCGCGACAGATAGGGGAGAACGTCAACTATTCCACCCGTCTTGAGATTGTCCACATGCTGCTCGACCTTGCCAACGTCGATGGCGACTTCGACCCCCGTGAGCAGCAGGTTATCCAGCAGATTGCCTCCGGCATGGGGCTCTCGGAGGCTGACTACAACTCCCTCGCTGCCCTCTATCAGAAAGCCAAGGACCCCAACTGGGCCTACACCGTGCTGGAGATTGCCCCCACGGCAACGGACGACGAGGTGAAGAAAGCCTACCGCCGCATGGCCCTCCGCTATCACCCCGACAAGGTCACCGGGGCAGGGGAGGAGGTGGTCAAAAACGCCACGGAGAAATTCCGTGCCGTCAATGAAGCTTATGAAGCCATCAAAACCGCCCGCGGCATAAAATGAAAAATCTCCAATCCTCAATCCTCAATCTTCAATTTTCAATCTTCAATCTCCCATGTCCTTCAAATCCCTCTCCCTCCTGCGCTATTCAGTGCGTGGCTATAAGAAAGACGTCGCTGTAGAGGACGTCAAGTTGCGGTATATCCTTGATTGTGTCCGTCTGGCTCCCTCGGCAGTCAATTTCCAGCCGTGGAAGTTCATTGTCGTGAAATCCGACGAAGCCAAGCAGCGCCTCTATCCCTGTTACGACCGTCCCTGGTTCCGCGAGGCTCCTGTCATCATCATCTGCTGTGCCGATCACACCCAGTCGTGGAAGCGTCGCAGCGACGGAAAAGACCATGCCGATATCGATGTGGCCATTGCCACGGAGCACCTCTGCCTTGCTGCTGCCGAGCAAGGGCTGGGCACTTGCTGGGTGTGCAACTTCGATGCCGAGGGCATACGAAAAGCTTTCAGCCTCCCCGACGGCTTGGAGCCCGTGGCCCTCGTCCCCCTCGGCTATCCTTCGGACGATGATGCTCCCGAGAAGTCCCGCAAACCGCTGGACGAAATTGTGGATTGTTTGTAGTATTAAGCCTTTACTTCGAACTCCTTCAGTATCTTGTAGAACTCAGGGAGCGAATCCTCCAGCGAGACAGGGCGTCCGTTGCGTAGGAAACAGTGCTGGCTCGATGCCGTGCACACCACCGTGTCGTCCACCTTCATCGTATAGCCGAAGCGCATCTTGAAGTGTGCCAGCTCCTCCACATGCAGCGTGATGACAATCTTGTCGGGGAACGTCGTCGGATGGCGGTAGTTGCACGTTACACTCATTACGGGCGACGCTATACCCTCAGCCTCCATTTTATCGAAACCATATCCCAGCTGCTCCATGAAGTCAATACGTGCCTCCTCCATGAAACGGACGTAGTTGCTGTGATGCGTAATCTGCATCTTATCCGTCTCGTAATAGTGAACGGTATGAACGTAAGGCTTTATTTCCATTTCTTTCTACTTTCTCTTATGTTTTTTGTAGTACTCTAATCCTAAGCGTACATTTTCTTTTACAGCCCTGCACGAGTAGGTGGCTCCAGTCACCCCGTCCACATCGGCTTTCAATGCTTGCGAAACCTCCATGCCGTTCCACTGAGGGAGAAGGTATGTCTTCACTCGTGCAAAGTAGCGGGGTGTCTCGCGGTTAGGGAGTGCTTCAATTTTTCTTATCTTATTGTCTGAAATATATATCTTTACTGGAGTTGTCCCCTCATATCCTAAAACCTCTGGCGATAGTTTCGTCGTGTTGATGACATACCCGTCTTCCATCTTTTGCATGATGTCTGCATCGGGTTTGCATCCCACCAAAGCGGCAGTTGTTCCGACAATCATCAATCCATATCTTATCCTATTCTCCACGTGTTTTTTTAGTTTCATCATCTGTTCCTTTTTTATTTCAGCTTGCGAAGGTACGGCAAACTATGTGAAGAGCCAAAAAATATGGGAGATATTTTGCTTTAAGCCTTTTCCCGAGAGAATCGTTAATGAATGTGATTTTAGCATGAAAAATTATGATTTGTTTTGTTACTTGCGGAAAAAGTAATAATTTTGCGGCCAAATTTTGGATTTTATGAGATATTGGAACGAAAAGATGGAATGCATGGGCGCAGAAGAGATGCGTGCCTTGCAGAGTGAGCGACTACGCCAAATTGTCCGCTATACGTATGAACGAGTGGAGTTTTACCGTCAGCGAATGGACGAAGCAGGTGTGTCGCCCGACGACATAAAGACGATTGACGACATCGTGAAACTGCCCTTCATGCAAAAAAAGGATCTGCGTGATTATTACCCGACGGGAATGTTTGCTGCTCCGATGGACGAGATCGTACGCTTTCATGCTTCGAGTGGCACTACGGGGAAGCCGATTGTCGCTGCCTACACCGCCAGCGACTTGGAGGACTGGGCAGAGGGAGTGGCACGTTGTCTCACGGCCTATGGCGTGACAAAGGACGACGTGGCTCAGGTGTCTTACGGATATGGATTGTTCACAGGAGGCCTGGGCGCTCACGACGGTGCTACGAAAGTAGGATGCAGCGTGCTTCCGACTTCCTCGGGTAATACGGCCAAACAGATTATGATGATGCGGGATTTGGGCTCGACAGTACTCTGCTGCACTCCTTCGTATGCCCTCTATCTGGCAGAATCCATCGAGCAGGACAAGGATACTGATGTGGATCGCGACCTGAAGCTGCGCGTTGGAGTTTTCGGCGCTGAGCCATGGACTGAGGGGATGCGTAAAGCGCTGGAAGAAAAACTGCATATCAAGGCTTTCGACATCTATGGCCTTACCGAGGTAAGCGGTCCTGGTGTGGGCGGTGAATGCGAATGCCAGAACGGCACCCACATCTGGGAAGATCTCTTCTATCCTGAGATTATCGACCCCGTCACCTTGCAGCCTGTGGAAGACGGCAAAGAGGGTGAATTGGTATTCACAACTCTGTCGAAAGAGGGTATGCCCGTCATCCGTTATCGTACTCGCGACCTTACTCATTTGACACGGGGACGCTGCACTTGCGGACGTACCGCTGTGCGTATGGCAAAGATTATGGGGCGTTCGGACGATATGCTTATCATCCGCGGCGTCAATGTGTTCCCCTCGCAGGTGGAAGCTGTCATCATGGAGATGCCTGAATTTACGGGGCAGTATTTCATTACGCTGGACCGCGTGAACAACATCGACACCTTCGACATCGATGTGGAACTGAAGCTGGAGTATCACTCCGACAGCATCAAGAACATCAACGCCATCAAGGCGAAACTGAATGCAGCACTCGTCAGTGTGCTCGGTATCAAGCCTGACATCCATATCGTGGAACCAGGAAGCATCGAGCGCTCTATGGGCAAGGCAAAGCATGTGTTGGACAATAGAAAACTGTAAAAAAGATATTATCATGAAAATCAAACAACTTTCCATTTTCCTGCAAAACAAGCTGGGGCGTTTCTCGGAGATGGCAACTATTTTGGGAAAGGCAGACATCAATATGCAGGCATTTACTGTTGCCGAGAACGCTGAATTCGGCATCGTGCGGCTTATTGTCAGCGATGCTGAAAAGGCTGCGAAGATACTGATAGAACACTCCTTCGCCGTCAGTGTGAACGAAGTGTTCCTGCTGGAAATGCCCGATGTGCCTGGAGCGTTGGCAACCTACGTTAACAAGCTCTCTGACGCAGGTGTATTCATCGAGTATATGTATGCGTTTTCTGGTGCAAACGGAAAAGCCGTTGTCGCCTTAAAGCCCAGCGACGCAGAACTCTGCGAGAAGATTTTGGCTTAGAATACCTCTGCTTCGCTGAAAGGAACTCCTTTCAGGTCTTTAGGAGAGAGGATAAGGTCACCCGATGAAACGGGCCACTTGATGGCAAGGTCTGCATCCGACCACAGGATGCAGGCTTCGCTTTGTGGGGCATAGACGTTGTCCACCTTGTACGTGAAAACAGCCTCGTCGCTCAAGACGAGAAAACCGTGAGCAAATCCGCGGGGAATAAAGAGCTGGGTTTTGTTCTCCCCGCTCAGTTCAATAGCGAAATGTTGTCCGAAGGTAGGGGATTGACGGCGTAGGTCCACAGCCACATCGTACACCGTGCCGCTGATGACGCGCACCAGCTTGGCTTGGCTGAAATCGCCCCGCTGATAATGCAGTCCGCGAAGCACACCCCGACAGGACTTCGATTCGTTGTCCTGAATAAAGTTGACCGAACCGACGTGCTCTTCAAATTCAGCTTGTTTGAACGATTCCACGAAGTAGCCTCGGCTGTCGCTGAACACGCGGGGCTGGATGACAAAGACACCAGGAAGGGCTGTTTCCTTATATTCCATACGCAATCACTTTCCTTATTCTGCGTGCAAAATTAAGGAAAAATGGCGAGGAAAAAACAACTTCAGAAAAAGTTTTCCACTTTTTGCAGAAAAAAGAGGGAAGAAATGAAAAAACTTCAAAAAAAAGAGATATCTTTGCAGCAGTGGAAACTTTTGGAAAGCATATTGTAGCCCTGTTGCAGGAGAACGATTGCGTCGTTCTTCCGTCTTTTGGTGCATTTATTGCCCATACGGAGCAGGCTTATTATGTGGACGGTGAACATTCGTTCTTCCCTCCGACGCGTTCCATTGGTTTCAATAAGCAACTCACTTCCGACGACGGGCTGCTCACGTCGTATCTGATGCAAAAGGGCGGAATCGGTTTTGCTGAGGCGAAGGGTGTCGTAGCAACTTACATTGACCGTCTTCGTGATGCCTTGGGTATTGATGGTGCCGTCAAGCTTCCTGGGCTGGGACGTTTGCGCCAGGATTTGGCGGGAAACATTGCGTTTGAACCTGCTACCACAGGCATTTCCGCTCCATCGCTTTTCGGACTGGATGCGTTGACGATTTGCGACCTGAATGCTCTGGAGCAAGCGGCACAGGGTCGTTCGGCTGAATCGTCACGTCCTATAAAGCTCATCACCAAGACAGAGCGGACCATTGACATTCATGTCGGACGGCGTACGCTGCGTAGGATTGCTTCGGTGGCTGCTGCGATTCTGTTGCTGATTGTCTTTGCACTGCCTGTCAGCGATGGGAAGTACACGGACGTTGCTTCGTTGGGAATAACGGCTCTCTCGACACCATCGGTGGAAGAGGTAATGGAGCCCATAGAGGCAATGGAGCCTTTAGAACCAATTGAGTCCGTAGAGACTACAGGGGCTGCTGAGATAATAGAGAACGCTGCTGAACCCACAGAGACTGCTATGATGGCAGAAGCTCTTCAACCAGAAGCTACTGCTGTGCAACCAGAACCGACGGCTGTGGAAGTCGTTCCTGCAAAGCCAGCCAACAGCCGCGTGTATCACGTCATTGTAGCAAGCCTTCCCTCAATGAAAGGGGCGGATGCTGTGGTGCAGAAATATATTGATTTAGGCTTCCCAGAAGCAACATCTGTGACGGGCGATGACCGCGTCCGCATCTCCATTGCTTCTTTTACGGACAAGAAAGAGGGCGAAGATTACATCCAGACGCTCCGCCAGAGCGAGACGCTTAAGCACTTGTGGCTGCTCTCGGTAAAAGCCAAATAATACACCAACGAATGAAACGACTGCGCTGCCCTAAATGCGACAGATATGTGGTGTTCGATGAGACACAGTATGCTGAGGGACAGACGTTGGTCTTTGTCTGTTCGCATTGTCAAAAGGAGTTTAAGATTCGCTTGGGTTCCAGCCGTCCGAGCGAGACAAAGGAACGGGACTTCGGTTCGGTCTCTGTTGTGGAAAACGGCTTTGCCTACCGTCAGCAACTTCCTCTCCGCGAAGGCGACAACCTTATCGGGCGGCGCAACAAGGGCACGGAAGTCGATGTGCCCATCGAAACCAACGACCCCAGTATGGACCGCAGGCATTGCTACATCCACGTCGGGGAAGGGAAGGATGGAAAACTCGTTTACACGCTGCGCGACAACAACAGTACGACGGGTACATTCCTGATGAATGAACTGCTTGGCCCGAAAGACCGCGTGCGCATTACGTCGGGAGCGATTGTCACCCTCGGCGCCACGACGCTCATCCTGCATACGGCGCAGGAGGAATCAGATTAAATCCAAATCAAACGTTGACATCAGCAATTGGAGGTTGGGGTTTTCCTTGACCATTTCCTCGTATTGCTGGCGCGGCGTAAGCAGACGCGCTGAAACTGCAGCCTCAGAAACAACGATTTCCATCGTGACGCGGCTGTTGTGAAGTTCCTTCCGCATATAGGCTTCGATGGCTGATTTCTTCTTCCGCAGGTCCGATTCAATCAGGTTGTTGGCTACGCTGACGGAGAAGGTTACTCCATCCTCTTTCAGATGAGGAAGGAGGGCGTTCATACGTCCAGCGGTGGCAATGTCCTCGCGGGGCAGGGATGCAGCAAACGTTCGCCATGCAATCTGCATATCCTCTTCGTTGAAGGGCTTGTCGGGGGCAAGGGTGTTCTCCTTGCCTTCCTGCGGTAGGGGCATTTCGTTGGCTTTGTCATCCGTGGAGGCGTTCGGCGTTTCGGCTGTGGGATTATCCACTTTTTTCGCGCGGATGCTGACGGTGCCAAGACGGCTGCGTTGAGGTAACTTGGGTTGAGAGGGCTGTTGCACCTCTGCACCCTGCACCTTTTGCATTCTTTGCACCTCTATCGGGGCTTGGGGAGTACTCTGAGTGCTCTGAGTATTCGGATTATTCGGTGTGCTCGGATTACATGGAGTATTCGAGACGGCAGGCTGCGTACTGTTCTTCGGCAGGCTGGCGGGAGCTGCGGGTTGGGCAGTTCCGAAGATGGGTTTCAGCTGTGCAGGGCGGCGCCCCGCACTGGCATCGTCAGCATCGTCGGAGGTCAGCTGGGAAAGCTGGATAAGCGTCAGTTCCACCAGCAGGCGCTTGTTGC
The DNA here is from genome assembly GCA_947303715.1 of uncultured Bacteroidales bacterium. Lineage (GTDB taxonomy): Bacteria > Bacteroidota > Bacteroidia > Bacteroidales > Bacteroidaceae > UBA1189. The sequence goes on from CAMYYY010000057.1 coordinate 12,500, forward strand.
GGCTGATGCGGTAGTTAAGGTCGCAGTCGTTGCAGAGGCGGATGGCCTTGTAGAGGAACTTCTGCGGGCATCGTGCAGCCTGTTCCTGATAGCGATTGCGCATCTCCTCGCCGACGTCGAGCAGGGGAAGGGTGACAGCATCGTGGCTCACCAGCAGGTCGCGCAGATGCGAGGCCAGGCCGCCGATGAAGTTGCCGCCGTCGAAACCTCGGCTTAGGATTTCGTTGAAGAGCAGGATGCAGTCTGATGTCTTGTTCTCCAGAAAAAGGTCGGTAAAGCGGAAGAAGTAGTCGTAGTCGAGGATGTTCAGGTTGTCGATGACGCTTTTGTAGGTGAGGTTCCCTGCCGAGTAGCTTACCATCTGGTCGAAAATGGAGAGGGCATCGCGCATACCTCCGTCAGCCTTCTGGGCAATCACCATCAGAGCCTGTTCTTCGGCTGTCACGCCCTCTTTGGCTGCCACGCTCCGCAGGTGGTCTACCATGTCGCCGACGCTGATGCGGTAGAAGTCATAGACCTGGCAGCGGCTCAGGATGGTGGGGAGGACCTTATGGCGTTCCGTGGTGGCAAGGATGAACTTGGCGTAGGCAGGCGGCTCCTCAAGGGTTTTCAGGAAGGCGTTGAACGCAGCGGTCGAAAGCATGTGCACCTCGTCGATGATGAACACCTTGTAGCGTCCGACCTGTGGCGGGATGCGCACCTGGTCGATAAGGCTGCGGATGTCCTCTACGGAGTTGTTGCTGGCGGCGTCCAGCTCGTGGATATTGAGGGAGCGTCCTTCGTTGAAGGCGCGGCACGATTCGCATTCGTTGCACGCCTCGCCATCGGGCGTCAGATGGTCGCAGTTGATGGTCTTGGCGAAGATGCGGGCACAGGTGGTCTTTCCCACGCCACGCGGACCGCAGAACAGGTAGGCGTGTGCCAGCTTATCCTCGCGGATGGCGTTCTTCAGCGTGGTGGTCAGGCCTTTCTGGCCAATCACTGTGTCGAACGTCGAGGGGCGGTATTTGCGGGCAGATACAATGAAGTTTTCCATTATTCGGTGATTTTTCTGCAAAGGTACGAATACGCGGGCGAAAAAGCAAATGTTTTTCCTGATTTCCTACCTTATCGGCGTGACGTTTGTGGGGACGAGGACGGCCTTGTGTGCGGCTTCCTGGGCTGCGGCAGCCTGCTCAGCCGTGAGACCTTCTGGACGATAGGACAATCCGACAGGGCTGATGCCTGTGATGGCTTCGAGCCAGGTGCAGGCGGCGATGTAGCGTCCAAGCGTGTAGTCAAGATGGTAGCCGTCACGGGTGAAGTCGCGGGTAGGGTGGGAGGCGAGGACCTCGGAGGTGCGGGCGTTCTGGATGGCTGTGCCGCAGGGGATGCAGAAGGTCAGCTCGGGGTGGTTGCGGACGGTCTGTTCGACGCTGGAGGCGATGCAGGCGTACATATAGTGCTGGCTGCGATTGTAGTTGGCAAAGCCGCCGTGGTCGGAGTCCTTGGCATAGGCCCACGTCTGGTGGAAGCCCATTCGCACGGTGTCCACGCGGGCCAGTGCTTTCACATAGCCGATGAGCAGGCTGAGGTAAGGCTCGTAGGTTTCGGGCAGGCCCGACTCCTGGCTGACCTGCTGGAAGGTGATGATGTCCCACGGCTCGTCGGCCACCATATAGCGCAGGGCAGTGGCGGGGCGGTTGGTCTTGGTGCCGTCGACGATTTTGCGGTATTCGAAGCTGCCTGTGCCCTTCGTGGCGTCCTTCCAATGCGAGGCGAGCGATTGTCCGCCGCGATAGCCGTTACCGATGATGAGATTGACGCCAGCCTCGTGAGCCAGTTCATAGAGATACTGTTCCACAGCGTCCTGCGAGAACGAGTTGCCGACAGCCAATACACGTAGCGTAGGCAGCGACTGCCCGTAGGCGGTGAGCACCACGAGTAGGAATGCCAGCAGTAGGGAGTGTCTTTTTTGCATAATTCGGTGTGTTTGGGAGAAAAAGTTGATTTCGGGTGTAAAGATACGGAAAAATGTTGTACCTTTGTCGCATACTTTCGAAATTAACATAAAAAAGCATTGGATATGAAACGGAACCTTTTCTACGTCGTCGTGCTGAGCCTGCTGTGCCTGGTGACGTCGTGCTATGACGATTCGGAACTCCGCGAGCGGATAGACAACCTCGAGGTCGTCACCGTATCGGGCATTAACCAGCAGCTGGCCTCGCTCCAGTCGTCGCTGAACCTCCTCACGGAGACGTACAATTCGCTGGTGGGCACGGTCAGCCTCCTCGAAGCTACTGATGCCGCGCAGCAGGAGCAGATTGACTCCCTTATGAATAAGGAAGAGGCGCTGGCGGCGGAAATTGAGTCACTGCGCTCATCCATCGGCAATCTGCAGACTTGGGTCGATGAGATGCTCAAGGGCTACGCCACTACCGACGACATGAACGCGCAGCTGGCCGTTATCCAGGACAGCATCAAAGCCGTCTCGGCCCGTACAAGTGCGCAGTTCGCCGCCATTCTGGAACAGATTAAGGCTCTTCAGGCCCAGATAGCACAGCTGTTTGCCACGCTTGACATCCTTTTCGATGCCGCCGATGAAATCTCCTACACCCCTGGCGAGCAGGTGACCGTGAACTACACGCTGGTCAATGCCGACGAGAAGACACAGGTGGTCTGTATGGCTGACGAGGGCTGGACGGCAGTGGTCACACCCAAGTCGGCCGAGACGGGAACCATCACCGTCACCACCCCTGAAACAGGCGGCGAGGGACGCGTGCTGGTGCTTGTGGGCAGCACGTCGAACACCATTATGCGCTTCCTCACCTTCGTGGAGGGTGAGCAGGCTGACGAGGACCGCTATACCTTCGTCGGCACCTGGCCGCAGTCGGCTACACAGCCTGGCGGAGCCCTGTGCGGAGGCGAACTGTCGAAGTTGCTCAGCAAGATTTCGGGCCGCACCTACGCTTCCGATTGCGGCGGTATGGGCAGCGGCTTCAAGAACGACCATCGCGCCACCGCCGAGGAGCTGGAGTGGCTGGCCGACTACACTGCCAAGCCCGCCAAGATGGACGGCTTCAGCAACTGGATGACCCGCCGCATCACCCTCTATCCCTTCGATACGCCCCTTCCTGCCGACTGCAACCAGCACGGCATCGGCGACTGCAACACCGTCAGCACACTGGCCACGATGGCCTATATGTATCCGCGCTTCATCAAGAGCATCATCACGCAGGTGAGCGACAAGGAGTTCCAGGTCAAGATGTTCGACCCCGACGGCAAGCGCATTACGGTGGGTGTCGACAACAAGGTGCTCTTCACCAACGACGCCTATCCCGCACAGATGACGGGCAAGAACAACCGCTTCACGTGGGCCACCATCCTTGAGAAGGCCATTATGAAATGGCTCTACGTATTCCGTCCAGGTCACGAGTTGGGCGGCTTCGGCGCCGAGGGAATGACGCCCCTCTTCACGGGCGACGGACGCAGCTTCGCCGTCAGTCCAGGCCGATGCTTGGCTGAGGAGCTGAAGCTCTTCGTCACCGTCAGCATCCAGCACGGGCTCATCGTCAACGGCGGCTTCAACAAGCAGGGCCTGAAGATGGGCAGCCACGAGACCGTCACCGCCCACGGCCACAGCTTCTTCCTCCCGAACGACCCCAATGCCCTCTTTGCCATCCGCAATCCGTGGGGGCAGGGTAGCGACGACCACGTGATGCAGTGTTACGACAATGACCACGCCCCTTCGGGCTACGACGGGTCCATCCCCAGCACCATCGACCTCCGCATCATCAGCCCAGGCATCGCCAGCCTCTACTACGACGGCCCCCGCGAGCCCTATCAGATTCCGACATGGTAAAGATGTAGTTAAGAGTTCATAGTTCATAGTTCAGAGTTAAATAAGGTATATCGTATGAAAAGCAGAGCTATTTATTATTCATTATTCCTCGTATCAATTATCCTCCTTGGATGCCAGGGAGCCGTGAAGGAAACCTACACCGAGTGCCAGACCGTCGAGGACGGCGGAACAGGCCCCTACAAGGCCATTATGGTCAGCGAGCCCAGCCTCGAAGCCCACACCATCTTCCGTCCTGCCGACCTGAAGCCCTTCGGACCGAAGAACCCCCTCCCCATCCTCGTGTGGGGCAATGGCGCCTGCGCTAACTCCCCCTGGGAGCACGTCAACTTCCTCTCTGAGATAGCCTCGCACGGCTATATGGTCGTCGCCATCGGCTATATGCCCACGCTGGGCGAACGCTATCAGGGTCCGATGTCCACCAGCGACCAACAGATTGAAGGGCTCGACTGGGCTCTCGCACAGAACACCGACCCCGCGAGCCCCTACTACGGACGTCTCAATCCCCAGGCCATCTGTGCTGCGGGAATGTCGTGCGGCGGTCTGCAGACCTTGGCCAACTGCGCCGACCCGCGCCTGAAGACCATTATGATTTGCAACAGCGGCCTCTTCGTCGACCCCAATGTGGCGATGCCAGGGATGCCGATGCCCCACAAGGAGCAGCTGAACAGCATCCACACCCCCGTCCTCTATATGCTGGGCGGCGAGCGTGACATCGCCTACGGCAACGGAATGGACGACTACCAGCGCATCAAGCACGTCCCCGCCTTTGCCGCCAACTATCCCGTCGGTCACGGTGGAACCTACGCCCAACCCCACGGCGGCGAGTTCGCCATCGTAGCCACGGCCTGGCTCAACTGGCAGCTCAAGGACGACGGCACGGCGGGTGGAATGTTCGTCGGCAAATCCCCCTCGCTGAAGGCCCGCGAAGGCTGGACGCTGGAGAGCAACTTCAAGTAGGGGAAGTCAAACAGTTCAACGAACCAACAATTAAGCAAGCGGGATGCGCTGATGCGCGTCCCGCTTGCTTATCCCATTAACCTTCCCTTACTTGAAATTCTTGCTGGCGAAGGGGAGGCTGGTGCGAAGGGCGGTGTGCCAGTACTCCCACGTATGGCTATGCCCAATATGCCCATGCCCCACAATGAGCAGCTGGAGAAAATCCATACCCCCGTCCTCTACATGCTTGGCGGCCCAACGGACATCGCCTATAACAACGGCATGGACGACTACGCCCGCATCAATCACGTCCCTGCCTTTGCTGCCAACTTCCCCGTCGGGCATGGCGGCACCTACGCTCGTTTTCCCTTCCAGTACGAAACGAGCTATTTTCAATCTATTCGTATCTTTTTCTCTCTTTTATTTGTATGTTCCCACGCAAATGCGTACCTTTGCGCTAATCATTGGCTAAAGCCTTAGCGAAGGCGCCAATGTGACAGAGTGGGTTAAACAATAACGACATGAGCAGTTATTGGAGTATGTAGAAACGTGAGAAATTTCTAAATATCAAACGACCGGTAATTGTGATTGTTCGCGCTTTTAGCGTGGACGTCACTTATCAGTTTGATGGGCATCTCACGGCCTCTACATACGGTAAGAGCGGACACGCTTTTATCGTGTATAGAGGCCTTTGTGTGAATGCCCTGGGAGAATCCCGATAAGTGTTCGTGCCTATAACGATAAGCGCGAAAGAATGCCAGACAAAGACATCGCTCCTGCCCTTGCCCCCATCAGGGAGGACAACCTGTCGGACTTGTCGGCGCAGGTGGTAAAAACCCTGCTGTGCGACCATACGACAGGCAAAAACATCTATTGGGCGACACACGATTACGAGGCGCTCGGCCCAGCGTATGACTACCGTTCTGAAATACTGCCCCAACTGATAACGGGCGAACACGGGACGGTGGTCCGTCCCCGTGTGCTGAAATCGAAGGGAGAACAGACGGACAGGGTTAAGGATATGGCCGAGGTATTCACGCCCTCGTGGGTGGTGAAGATGATGGTGGACTATGTGGATATCGACATCCATACGCGTTGCTTGGAGTTGACATGTGGCGAAGCACCTTTTCTCGTATCCCGCTACGACGCTACTACGGGCAATCCGATTGCTATCAGCGAGCGTGTTGGAGTACTCGACAGGAAACTCCACCTGATAAACGGCCAGCAACCTACTGATGAGAACTGGCTCGACCTGGTGCGTCAGGCTTTCCAAAGCACTTACGGCTACGAGTGGCAAGGCGACAGCCTGCTATTGGCACGCGAGAACCTGCTCCGTACTTTCGTTGACCACTATGTGGAACGTTTCGCCTGCATGCCTGATACGTCCCTTTTGCTGGAGTTTGCGGAAATCATTTCTTGGAATCTTTGGCAAATGGACGGCCTCACCTATCGCACACCTCGAGAAAAGACGGACCAACAGCCGCAGGCTCAGCTCTCCTTCTTCGACGAAGCACCCGTCGAGGCTTCTGCTCCCCTTTGTGTCATCAAAGTTTGGGAAAAAGGAGAAGTCATAAAAGTGAACGAAATACAAATAAGACAAATTAAAGTTCAAAATATTATGAAGTTCGATGTAATTATTGGAAACCCGCCGTATAATCAAGAAGCACAGCAGACGTCCACAAGTGACGATCCTGTATATAATTATTTCATGGATGAAACTTATAAGTTGGGTGACAAGGTTCTCCTTATTACTCCTGCAAGGTTTTTAATGAACGCAGGGAAAACTCCAAGTCATTGGAATAAGAAGATGCTAAATGATCAACATCTAAAAGTGATGTATTATGAAGGCGAAAGTGGAAGAATCTTCCCTAATATATCAATACCTGGCGGATTGGCCGTGACCTATCATGATATAACGGAAAAAGTCGGTCCAATAGGAGAATTCTTGGCTTTTTCTGAACTATCTACCATAAGTAGTAAAGTTTCTTTGCTGATGGAATCATCAATAAAAGAAATCATTTACTCTCAGAATAAGTTTAACCTTAAAGTCTTGTATAAAGACTATCCTGAGTTAAAATGTCTAATCGGGTCAAACGGAAAAGATAAACGTTTTCGCCAGATTGTTTTAGAGCGGTTTCCGCAACTGTTTTTCGAGGATTCACATGGTGACAGTATTAGAATACTAGGACTTGTCAAGAGAGAGAGAAGCTATCGTTATATAAAATGGAAATATGTAGAAGAAGAACCTTGGATTGATAAATACAAAGTTTTTGTTCCTTTTTCGAACGGAGCTTCTGGGACTTTAGGAGAAAAAGCAGCTCGATTGATTAGCAAACCAGTCATTGGCATGCCAAAAGAAGGAATAACCCAAACTTTTATAGGATTTGGATCTTTTGATAACGAGTTAGAAGCTCAAAATTTGTATAAGTATATTACATCAAAATTTGCAAGAGTATTATTGGGTATAAAGAAGGTTACGCAGGGCAACAAAGCAGAAACATGGGAACATGTCCCTCTTCAGGACTTCACCCCTTCCTCTGACATCGACTGGAGCAAGAGCATCGCAGAGATAGACGAGCAGCTTTTTGACAAGTACGGCTTGGACGAGCAGGAACGGAACTTCATTCGTACCAAAGTAAAGGAAATGGCATGATGGACGCGACACGAATACATAGTTTCAATCCATACGTCAGGATGATGTATGCTTACAGCACGCCCGAGATAGCCCGTCACGATGGATGGCTGAAAATTGGCGATACGGAACAGGGCGTGCACAAACGTATCGGACAACAAACGCACACGGCCGATGTCAAATATGATTTGGTGTGGAGGGATATCGCCATGTATCGCGACGATTGCACCTTTTTCCGCGACTATGATTTTCACGACTACCTGACGGAATACAAGGGCGTTGAGCGCAACGACCATACGGAATGGTTCAGGATTGATGGCGAAGCCCTGAGACGGTATTTCGAGGAGTTTGCCAGTCGCGACTATCAACAGAAAGGTCTGCACTATAGCTATAAGCTTCGCGACGAACAGCAGAGAGCCGTAGAGATGACGCAGGCCTACCTTGAAGCCCACCATGGGGAAGGAAAATTCCTTTGGAATGCCAAGCCGCGTTTCGGCAAAACCCTCACGACTTACGACCTGGTACGACGGATGAAGGCGAAGAATGTGCTGATTGTCACCAACCGCCCTTCGATAGCCAACTCGTGGTACGATGACTTTGAGAAATACATGGCCGGCCAAACGGGCTATTGCTTTGTAAGCGATAATGATTCGCTGCGGGAGCGTCCAGGCGTGATGACAAGGGATATGTTTGTCAAATGGCCGCGTAAGCTTGACAAAGACTTTGCAGGACAGATATGCTTTGAGCCTGCAGGGGTTGAAAGGATCGGTCTATTTTGGAGGCAACTACAACAAGCTGGAATGGATTAAGAACTTGTGCTGGGACATGCTGATTGTTGACGAGAGCCACGAAGGAGTCGATACGATGCGTACGGACCGTGCTTTCAACAACATCAATCGAAAGTTCACCCTCTATCTCAGCGGAACGCCCTTCAAGGCCATTGCCTCGGGTGAGTTTGACGACAAACAGATCTTCAACTGGAGCTATACGGACGAGCAGGAGGCCAAAGAGAACTGGGACGGCGACAGCCACAACCCCTATCAGGACCTCCCCAGACTGAACCTTTTTACCTACCGCATGAGCGACATCGTGCGCGAGAAGGTAAAAAAGGGTATGGAGCTGGACGAGGAAGGGACAATAGACTATGCCTTCGACCTCAACGAATTTTTCAAGACGAAAGAGAACGGCACATTTGAACACGAGGCCGACGTCCGCAAGTTCCTGCAGGCTTTGACTACGCAGGAGAAATTTCCCTTCGCAACGGAAAAGCTGAGAAAGGAGATGGCCCATACCTTCTGGCTGCTGAACCGTGTAGATTGTCTTACGCTAGAAAAAGTTGACACAACAGTCAACAATGAATGAAAAAGAAAC
>CAMYYY010000058.1 GCA_947303715.1 uncultured Bacteroidales bacterium
TATCGAGACAATAAAACAATTCTAAAGTTGTTGCGTTATTAATTTGAATCCTGCCTATGGAAAATGAAGGAAACGGCGGAGGGGAAGGATGTCAATGGACGAATAAACATTCTGTAAATAAGCGTCCTGACAGATGGACTGCATGATCATCTGTTCGTAGATGACGCCGTCGGCCATTCTCCCCGTAGTCAGCAGCGCGCCAAAAAGGTCGCCGTTTTGCCCGATAGTCATGCCGCGTTTGATGCCAAAATCGCGCTCGACGACTCAAAAAACAAGGCAAAATTGTGTGTTTTTTTGCTTATCGATGCGTCAGAAATCGCACTTGATACAGGAAAAACGCTGCCGTTTTTGCCCATTCTTTCAAGACCCACTTTGCAGAATTAACCATTTCCCCTTCATCAAATCCGTTATATAGCCCTATAAATCAGACATCCCGCTCGATAAATCCTGCCGCCCTGCGGGAAAAATGGTGAAAAAGTGAAATGGTGAAATGGTGAAAAAAGTCTCCTGCGTGCGCGCAGTATTAGATTAGAAAGATAATTAGATAATTGATATATTATATTTAAATATATATTTAATATTTCCATATATATAGTAGATAATTGCCGCGCGCACGATAGTGATTTCACCATTTCACCGTTTCACCATTTCACCGGTTTTTTTCTTCAGAAAACCGGTTTTTTTGAAAAATACGGAAAAATGTTTGCAGATATAGTTGTTTTGACAACCTTTGCACTGGAATCTCAAAGGGAGGAAAAGGAAATATACCGTCGGATGCAGAACATTCATTTGTTCGCTGTTCACTCAGAAATGTTAATGAAATGTTAAACGGTAAAATGGTGAAACGGTGAAATGGTGAACTTTTTCACTTTTTCATTTTCCCCTTTTCCCTTCCCACTTTTTCATTTTTCAATCTCCATTTGCTTTTTTTTCTGAAAAAAGCATTACTTTTGTCGGTAGTTTTTCAACGTGAGCCGTGAAATTAAGTGTCATCATCCCCGTCTATAACGCCCAGCCCTGGCTGGACGGGTGTCTGAAGAGCGTTTTCGACCAGCGGGTGGACGACCTGGAGCTGCTGCTGATTGACGACGGCTCCACCGACGGGAGCGGCGAGGTGTGCGACCGCTTCGTGCGCGACCATCCCGAGGTGGCACGCGTCGTCCACCAGAAAAACCGCGGGCTCAGCAGCGCCCGCAACATCGGACTCGACCTGGCCACGGGCGACATCATCACCTTCCTCGATGCCGACGACCGCGTGGGCATCGGCACATGGGGCGACAACCTGAAATTCCTGACCATCTATCCCGACGTGGACATGGTGGAGTTTCCCATCCGCGAATACGAGGGCTCGGCGCGCGAACGGCTGCTCGACTTCAGCCCGCAGCAGGTGACGAAGGCGGTCTTCAACGACTGGATTATCCGCGCGGGCTACGAGCATTGCTATGCCTGCAACAAGCTCTATCGCGCCAGCCTCTGGCGGGGACGGCGCTTCCCCGTGGGACAGGTGTTTGAGGACACGGCCGTCATGCCGTCCATCGTGCGCGACTGCCACGGCATCTTCTATTCCGCCAAGGGTTGCTACCACTACATCAACCGCAACGGCTCCATCAGCAATACCTGCCACTACGCCAGCAGCCGGCAGCTCTACCTCAACAGCCGCGCCCTGTTGGACGAATGCATGAAGCAGCCCGCCCTGACGCATCACCTGAAGCCGCTGAAACGTGCCTGCCTCAACCGCCTTGTCGATATGGGCCGCTGCCGCGACTGCGACCAAACGGACTTCAGCCGCCACCTGACCCGCATCCCTACACTCGACAGCCTTATCGTCCGCCTCCGCGTCCTCCGCGCTCCGAAGCTATGAAGCTCTCGTACATCATCCCCACGTATAACCTCCCCCCGGAGGACATCCGCCGCTGCCTGACATCCCTGTCTGAGCAAGACCTCTCCCGCGAAGAGTATGAGGTGATAGTGGTAGATGATGAGTCGGACGTCAGCCCCGAGCCGGTCGTCCGCGAGTTTGAGCCACAGATGAACGTCAGCTTCCTGCGCCAGCCGCATGCCCGCCAAGGGGCAGCCCGCAACGCTGGCATCCGCCAGGCTACGGGCGACTACATCCGCTTTGTCGATGGCGACGACTACCTCCCGCCCTACACCGCTGCACATTTCCTTGACGTCATGGAGAGGAACGCCCTCGACATCCTCATCTTCGGGTTTATGCGACCCACCCCCAACCCCTCCCGTGAAGGAGGGGAGCCCTCCCCCTCACGGGGGAGCGGGGAGGGGGTCTTCCCATCCGGCAAAGCTTACATGGAGGGCCACACCGTCTTCGGCAGCCCCTGCACGATGTGCTTCCGCCGCTCGCTGATGGAGAATCCCCCGCTGCGGTTTGCCGAAAACACGTTCATCGAGGACGAGGAATTCGTCACCCGCCTTGTGTGGCGCTCGGGCTCATTGGCCGTCACCCCCGACGTGGGGTACATCTATGTGCAACGCCCCGACTCGACCGTCCATCGCCCCACGCCAGAGCACACCGACGAACTGTTCAGCGCCCGTTTCGCGGCTCTTGACGGCATCGTCAGCCTGGCGCATACAGAGCCTCAGCCCCACGAGGGCCTCGACCGCAAAATCCGCTTCCTAAGCCTCGACATCCTGCGCCATGCCCTGCGGCAGGGTGACTGGCGCCAGCGCTACCACGACTGTTGCGCTGCCCTCTTCAGCCGTGGGCTTTTCCCCCTCCCCCAAGCCCGCTATGGCTGGAAGTACGCCGTCTTCCGCCGGCTCTCCCTCAGCCGCCCCGGCCAACGCCTGCTCCACTTTCTCGAAAGCAACATCGTAAACCGTAAGCCGTAAATCACCCCATCATAAATAGTAAATAGTAAATCGTCAAATCGCAAATCCATGAAGATCCTTCTCCTCGGCGAATACAGCAATCTCCACTACACCCTGGCCTGCGCCCTGCGCGAAAAGGGGCATACCGTGCGCCTCGTCTCCGACGGCGACGAATGGAAGCGCTATCCCGCCGACGTGAAGCTCGTGCGCCGCAGCACCAGGCTCTTCGACACGCTCGTCTATCTCGTCCGTCTGATCGGGGAGATGCGCCATTGGCGGGGATACGATGTGGTGCAGCTCATCAATCCCGTCCACTTCATCCAACTGAAGGCCGAGCGTGGCATACGCATCTACGACTGGCTCCGACGGCACAACCGCCGCGTCTTTCTGGGTGCTTTCGGCGACGATTACTATTTCATCCACAACAGTTTCGTCCGACGTGCCCTCCGCTACAGCGACTTCTACACCCCCACACACGAGGTCCGTCACGACTGGAATCAGCACAACATTGACTGCTGGCTGAACAACAAGGGGATGGTACACTCGTGCCAACACATCGCCGAGACTTGCGACGGCATCATCGCCGCCCTCCACGAATACTACGTTGCCTACACCGCCGTGCCCTCCCTTGCCCCGAAAACCACCTTCATCCCCCTGCCGATAAGGGTGAAGGGTGAAGGGTTAAAGGTTAACGGTGAAGGGTTAAAGGTTAAGGATGAAGGGTTAAAACTTCGCATTTTCATCGGCATACAGCGGCAGCGAAGCGCCCTGAAAGGCACGGACATCCTGCTGAAAGTGGCTCAGGATTTGCAGGCCCAATATCCTGAGCGTATGGAGCTTGTCACCGCCGAAAACCTCCCCTACGACGAGTATGTCCGCCGGCTCGAGGGCTGCGACGTTCTGCTCGACCAAATCTATTCCTACACCCCCGCCATGAACGCCCTGCAGGCTATGGCACGCGGCATCGTCGTCGTCAGCGGAGGCGAGGAGGAGCAGTACGAACTCCTGGGCGAACACGAACTCCGCCCCATCATCAACACCCAACCCGAAGAGGAAGACGTCCACCGTGCCCTAGAGGACCTCATACTCCATCCCGAGCGAATCCCCGAACTGCGCCGCCAGAGCATCCTCTACGTCCAGCGCCACCACGATGCCCACAAAGTCGCCCAACAATATCTCGACTTCTGGGCAGCAAAAGAATAAGCAATTTGTTTTTTACTCCAGCACGGTCATCTTGAGGATGACGACGTCGGTAGTGGGGCGGTCGGACGAGTCGGTTTCGACCATCTGAATCTCGTTAACGATATTCATACCCTCGACAACCTCGCCGAAGACGGTATACTGGCCGTCGAGATGGGGTGTACCGCCTACGGTAGTATAGGCCTCCACCTGCTCGTCGTTGAAAACGGACTTGGCTTCCTCAGCCAAACGGCTTTGCACAACTTCCGTCAACTGGCTCTGCAGCTTCTGCAATCCAGCCTGGTCCTGACGCTGATACATGGCACGGATGCTATCGGCATGCTGCTGCGCCAACTCGTCGAACAGCTGCTGCCCGCGTTGCTGGAGCATACGCTCGCCGTACTGCTGCAGCTGACCGGGCGTATAGACATTACCCGTGACAATGTAGAACTGACAGCCTGAGCTGCGGCGCTCAGGATTCACCTGGTCGCCCTGACGGGCTGCGCTCAATACGCCACGTTTGTGGAAATGAGTAGGATAGACGAACTCGGCAGGAAGCGTATAGCCCACATCGCCAGCACCAAGACGAACGCCAGGAGCTGCACCCTTCGAGTCAGGGTCACCCGCCTGAATCATAAACTTATTGATGACGCGATGGAAGAGCGTGCCGTCGTAGAAGCCCTCACGAGCCAGCTTGAGGAAATTGTCACGATGAATGGGAGTATCGTCGTAAAGACGCACGACAATATCGCCCATCGAGGTGCTGATGCGTACAAGGGGAGTTTTCTTTTCGTCCATGGTGGTTGATGCGGATATAGAATAGGATACTAAGCAGCAGAAAAGAATAAGAAGAGCGGTAAACTTGTTTTTCATCGTCAGGGATTTATGAATTTTGAATTAAAGATTATCAATGATCTCGAACCTGTCGCTATCGCCAAGGGAGGGGAACTTGGCCCGATATTCAGCAAGTTTCTGCATGTCGATGTCAGCCATGACGACGGTCTCCTCATCATCAGGAGCCTCCACAACAGTACGTCCATAGGCATCCACAATGGCGGAACCTCCATTATAGACGCATTCCAGCTGGTCCTCCCCCACTCTGTTCACGCCAACGACCCATGCCTGATTCTCCACAGCACGGGCACGGAGCAACGTGTCCCAGGCATTACGCCGCTTTGTAGGCCAGTTGGCGACATAGATGATGACATCGTAATCGTCAAGACAACGGCTCCAGACGGGGAAGCGCAGGTCGTAGCAGACTTCCAGCAGAAAGCGGACTCCCTTGTACGTAGCCACCACACGACGGTTGCCAGCCGTATAGTGCTGATCCTCGTCGGAGTAGGAGAACAGATGACGTTTATCATAGACGCTGACATCGCCCTCGGGAGTAACAAAGTACATGCGGTTGGTGAAGGTAAACAATTCGACGGCTGTTGCCACGCTGGCACAGAGGGCAGCACCCGTTTCCTGTGCCTTGGCTATCATCCATTGCACCGATGGGCCGCCAGCAGGCTCGGCACATTGGTCGGGCTCCATATCAAAGCCCGTGCTGAACATCTCGGGCAGCACATAGAGGTCAGCCCCCGGATGAGCATCGATGAGCGCATCGGCACGGCAGATGTTCTCCTGCACATCCCGCGCCTTCAGTTGCATTTGTACTATTCCGACCCTCATATTCTCTATTTTCAACGATAGCCCCACGGCGTGAGGCTATCATTTGATTTTCAGCGGAAAGAGAGGGATTCGAACCCCCGGTACGGTTACCCGTACGCCGCATTTCGAGTGCGGTCCGTTCGTCCACTCCGGCATCTTTCCTCATTGGACGCTGCAAAGGTACGAGTAAGCGAGCGAAAAAAAAAATTTTTTTTTATTTTTCCGAGCGAGAGTACCTAAAATCGAAGATTAAAGATAGTGCAAGCCGAGAGAAATACAAAATAAAATGCAATTTATTTTTAATTAACTACGTTTTCGTCCGTCACGACTCGGCAGAGTTCAAACAAGTTTGACTCTGTTCTCGCTGCTCCGTCCGTTCCGAGGCGCAGCCTATCTAAAACCGGAGGTTAAAGGAACGAGTAAGAGAGCGAAAAAAAATTTTTTTTATTTTTTCTCACAGAACACATAGTTAAAACGACCTCCCGGGGCCACATCGCCGTTGACATAGAAGTCCATAATGTTGCCTTCGTCCTGCATATTGTCGCTCCACTTGAATTCAAAGTCGAGCACATTGTCAGCCCTAAGTCCTAGCACAGCACGGGGCAGACGAATCATCAACCGATTATCGTCAACCCGCATCTGCCCCACTCCGCAGTCGTCCCAAAGCCATTTATCTTGTCGGCTGTGGCCGACAAACACCTTCTTCCCCTTCGGAGAGCGGTAGTTCACCACATAGTCATATCCCTGCCAGCCCGTCTGCTTGTCGCGGTCGGCATCGATGAAAAGCATCATCCAATGGGAATCGGAGGCTGCCGTAAGGGCAGAATTGGTACAGACATAGAAATAAATGAACTCTTCATCACGAGCCACACGAGCCTCTACAATATCGTTACGCCCTGAAGTGTTCACGTACGGTGTACCGCAGCAGCCCTGCGAATGACGATGCATGGTGTTGCCGCGATAAGAGGCATAGACGGGACGAACATCCTCCCAAGCCTTCCAGTCGCCCATGCGGATACGGCAAGGTGCCGAGGGGGCTGGCTGCTCATCCATGCCTTTGAAACGACGGACGCGGTCGACGAACTGCATGTAATAGACATCCCCCCTGTCGCCCCAGGCACGAACGGGCTCAAGGTCGCGGCTCCGATCCCAGTCGAACTCATCGACAAACGAGAACGGATCGCCCGTCCATCCGCTGCTGGGCAGCCATTGCCCGGCAATCCATTCGTTCCATCCGGTCACGAATACCGCTTTTGGGTCAAGTTCATAGGCACGGCTCCATTGCTCATCGAAGTTCCAGCCATAGAGATAGCCCTCGGGACGCGGGTCAAAGCCATTCCGTTGGGAGAAACTCCGGGCATACGAGCCGGGCAGATTGAAGGCGCTGCAATGGCCGCCTGTTGCGGGACAAGCATTCTGCGCTACACCTACCGTCACCAGTTCGGGTCGTCCGTCGGCGGTACGACCATAGCCATGCTGGGGATAGTTCTCCAACCATCCCCATTGGTTCGGGCGATTCGGATCGGGGCCGTTCACATAGTCGGGTTGCCCGGGACGGAAGGTGAAGAAATCGCGAATGGCACGATCGGTAGGGCTGTCGGTCAAGTTGTCGGGGTAGGCCATGATGCAGGGTTTCCCATCCCAGTAGTACCAGAGGTTCTGATAAAGCCCCTTGCTATAGAGGCGATTGTAGAGATGACGCAGCGACTTCAACGAAGCGTCCGAGTAGCCGAACGGCAAAAGGAAGCCTATACGCGGTACGTTGACGCCATCGCGCTGCGCCTGATCCCAGACCTCCAAGAGCGAGTCCGTCGAGGCATCCCACGTAAACGTGCCGTTGGTGCAATCGAAGAACACAGCATCGACCTTCGCATCAGCCAGCAATTCAGCATGCTTGCGCAACACCCAACGGTCGTAAGACTTGTAATAGCCCAGCAGCGGCTCTTCCCACCAGAAATAGCCTGGATGGTTCTTCCATGACGAATGGTTAGCATCCCGCATAGCTTCGGGGTAACGACGGACAATATCGCTGATGTTCTTCACCTCCGTGCCGGGAGCGTCGTGGCGCTCGTTCCATGTCCAATAGAAGAGGATAACCTGTTTGTCGGGATGCCGCTCGCTATATGTCCCTACGCTTCGGCCCAAGGCATCGGTAGCCGCCCAGAAGTCGCTGTTCACCTGCTGAGCCGATGTCCGACAAAGCATCAGAAGCAAGACAAGGAAGAAAAACGTGCGCCTCATAGGAACAACACCTCTCTGCCACAGAACAAGAAATTCCCTCCTACGAGATACTCGCAGCACGTGGGTGAGAACTGATCCTCGAAGGTAATGTGTTCATGTCCAGCCAGAATACAACGCAGCAGGGGCTCCGTTTTGAGATAATGGATGAATTCACGTGTCACAAGGTCGTTCTGCTGCACGAGGTAGTCGCCCGTAGCCTCAGGCATTTCACCATTCACCATTGGCCCCTTGTCCCTCCAGTAGCGCATGGTAACGCGCCAGATATCGGGCGTTATAAATGGCACGTGCATACAAAGCACAATGGGTAGCCCGCATTTTACCTCGCTCAGAAAGAGCTCCACTTGCTTTTCGGTCACATAGCCATAGACATTATCAAGCGTGATGAAATTCACGCCATGAATTACCTGGCTCTGGAAACATACATCGAAAGGATAAACCTGCTGGAGGATGTCGCGGGTATTATCCTTGTACGCTTCGGTCTGTTCCTCCTTCGGGTCGCTCAGCCACATATCCGTGCTGAACTCGTGATTGCCCATTGAACCGATAAAGGCCTCGTCGAAGTACTTGCGGACGAGGTCGAAGTTAGCCTCACTTTGCCAATCGATAAGGTCACCTGTATGAACCACGTAGTTCACATGTTGCCGTGCCCATGTGAGAGCATCACGCAACGCCTCCTCCTGATGCCCTCCAAAAGTAGTCGTCCGGCTGTCGTGAAGCTGTTGCTTCTTCGCATTTTCACGATCGTAGGCGGCGGTAAGGTGGGTGTCGGAAATATGGAGCACGGAGAAAGGCCGTTCCACGCCTACTTTCACGATTCCATAACTGATGGAGAGGCGTTCGTACTGTCCTCGCTTGGGAAACACATCTGGAGCGGCAGCAGGCTCTTCGTCATCTGCCACGACGGGCAAAGCAGAGGTGGCAATAACCGCACCGACTCCTGCCATCCGTCGAATAAAGCCGCGTCTGTCCATCATTTCGCCTTTTTCTTTCATCGCTTCTTTTTCTTTGGAACAATCAACGGATGAGATATTTCTTTCCGTTCTTTATATAGATTTCACGGGAGGACGGAGAACGTGACGCCTCATGGCTGAAAGGACGACCCTGAAGATCAAAAGATGTACCCATATCCAACTCCTCTGAAGTGTTCTCAAGAGGGACGATGCCCGTGTCGATGTCCGTCATCACCTGCTGAATTTCGGCGGGAGTAAGGGCATAGTTGTAGAAACGAAGGTCATCGATGTAGGCTTTGAGCAAAGGATGGCTACCTTGCTGGCTGCGGCCTATATAACCCAGCACAGGACGGATGTCCGATGGCCGGAGACTGACATCCGCTGTGGCAACAACCTGCTCGCCGTCGATGTAGAGCGTCACGCTATCAGAGGCGATGGTAAGCGCCACATGCCTCATCTTCAATGAGGGGAACTTCGAGGCAAGAAGGGTTTGCTCTTCCCCGCCCTTGCAGATGGCGAAGCGCATGTGGCTGCCATCGGAAGGGGTAAGGTAGAGGCAGTTGTTGCCATCCGTTCCGAAATCAAATATGCGTTGACCGGCTCCTGCAGAACCTCCCGTCCAGTACATCCAGAGGCAGACGGTTAGTTGGTCGGAGGCCATCAACATGGAAGGCGCCTGCACATAGTTAGTACCATCAAGCCGCAGGCTATGGCTGCCGCTAACGACGTAGCGTTCCGCCTTCGTGTAGAGTTCGTTGCCATAGAAGGCAAGGTGAAAGCCGTTAGCCGTAGTGTCGCGCAAGGTATCGTCCAGTTCGTAGCGGGCAATCAATCCTTGGGTATCGTCAGAGGAGGCGGTAGTAACCACGTCCGAGCAGGCTGAAAGGTTGTCGCTTTCATCGATGGCCTTTATCTTATAATTGTAGGTATGCGTGGGACGGACGGTATTGTCGATGAAGAGCGTGTCAGGGACGATACGGG
The DNA here is from genome assembly GCA_947303715.1 of uncultured Bacteroidales bacterium. Taxonomy (GTDB): domain Bacteria; phylum Bacteroidota; class Bacteroidia; order Bacteroidales; family Bacteroidaceae; genus UBA1189. The sequence goes on from CAMYYY010000058.1 coordinate 9,834, forward strand.
CTATGGTGTTCCATTCACCATCTGCCACATCAGCCCGCAACACCATGTAGCCAGCGATATCCGCCTCGGCATTGGTGTTCCAACGGAGAAGGACGGAAGCACGTTGTACCTCAGCCGTCAGCCCTGTGGGGGCCTCGGGGGGTGTGAGTTTACAACGCGAGGTGGTGGGAATAATCTTCCATTGCTGACGGGCATCGCCTGTATAGGTGCCCTGCTGGACATTGCCCCCGGAAGAGGTGCTGCCGCCAGCCACTTCGAGACAGAGGTTGCTATGGCGGCTACGGATGAAGTAATAGCCCTCGCCGGCATATTGGAGGTACCATTGCTCGTTGGTGCCGAGGCTGCCATTATAGAGGCGGATGTCACCGCCTGTCTCGAGAGACCAGTTCCACACGTCGATAGGATAGCCGTTCTGCGCCGCACAAATGGTGTAGTAACTGAAGTCGCCTCCGATACGGGAATCGACAGGACGGACGTCCCAATGTTGCGTCTTACGATTGCTCCACGAGAATTGGACCACATTGGTGCCGGAAGCCACAGAGTTGTTCTGAAGCGACATCACCATGCGGCTGTTGCGATTGACAAGCATGTAGGTTCCATCAATGGGCGAAGGCTGAACGTCCTCGCCCCACGTGATGTTGATGACACGCTCGGCATTGGTCTGCCCGTCCTGATAGCCCGTTCCTCCGGGCATATCGACGCAGAAATCGTAGGTGGGGCCATAACCATCATAATAGACGGGGCGGTCGGTACAGACAAAACGCCATGAGGAGTTCTTTGCCTGACGCTCGCTGGTGCCGAGGAATGCCTCTATGCGGTTGTCGAGCGTATTGCGATAGACCGATGCCGCTGCCCAGGCGCTTCGGTTCTCGGCGTAGGCAAGGCGGTCGCCGAAGGAAGCGCGGCAGAACTCACCACGAGCCAAGCCATCAAAGCCCCACCAGATGCCAGCCTGCATGCCGTACTGCACGCCCACCATAGCCTCCATGACGTTGTGGAGTTCGTCGGCAGTAGCATAGTTGCCGTCGGCACGAACTTCGCTGAAGAAATTGGCATAGGTGTTGAAACCACCCGCCAACTGATGCGTACAGCCCTCATCGACGTAGGGTTTCATGTAATTGTACCATTCCGAAGCCCTGTCACAGTTGAGGGTATTCCCTGCGGAGATGCGGATGTCGCGGAAGCGGTCGGCATAGTCGGTACGGAGCAACTGACAGATGGCGCGGAAGTCGCTCATGCTGCCCTGCCCCCAACCATAGTCGGGCTCATTGAAAGGGCTGACAGTAATGACCTTGTAGCCCGCCGCCTGATAGGCCTTCGTGGAGATGTCAATAAGCTTGGCCCAACGGGCGGCATTCGCCTTGCCGTTAGCCGTAAAGTAAGGGTCAACAGCGCCGTCAGCCGGGTCGCTATTAATAATAAGGTAGGGACGTGCGAGCAGGCGAGCTACGGCGATACGCTTGTTATGGTCCTGCCTCTGCTTGGCTGTCAATGCCGTATCACCGACAAGGGGCTCCGTAGGCTGGAAACTGACGCGGAGGGTAGAAATATTCTCCTTGCCGATGAAGGCTATACCGCGCTTGACGTTATCCTGACTAATCCACGCCGCATCCATACCCCAGACGATGGGGTACTTCTCGCCCTCAACAACGGTACTGAACACCACATTCGTTCCGCCCAACGCCGCAGGGCGAAGAAGTTCATCAGAGGCCGTATGCTGGGCAAATAACAATGAGAAATGAAAAATGAAGAATGAAAAACAAATAGCCTTGCAGTAGAGACGCGACATCTCGCGTCTCAAACCTGCGGCGGAGAAGGAGGCGCAGCATGATGCGTCTCTACAGGGTGTGCGAAGCAAATTATCCTTCATTTTTCATTTCTCATCTTATTACAAATTATTCAGCAAGTCGGCTTTACCCTCGTCAACCAGTTTGATGATGAGTTCGCCGAAAAGGGTATTGGCCCAGGCAAACCACGAGCGGGTGAAATGGCGGGGATTGTTGACGTCGAAGGTCTCGTGCATGAAGCCCGTGCCGGCATCGGTAGCAATAAGCGTACGGATGCACCAGGCCACTTCGGCATCGCCTTCAGCATCGTTTGAGGCAGTAAAGGCACGCATGATGATGCTCATTGGCCAAGCCATATCGTAGCCCACGTGGGGTCCGCCGATACCTTCAGCCACCTTGCCGCGGAAGAAGTAGGGATTATCCTCGCTCCACACGAAACGGCGCGTGTTCATATAGACGGGGTCGTTGGCGTTCACTACGCCCAGGTACGACATAGCGAGCAGGCTGGGGACATTGGCATCGTCCATCAGCAGGGCGTTGCCGAAGCCGTCAACCTCAAAGGCATAGATGGAGCCATACTTCGGGTGGTCATAGACGGCATACTCCTTCAGCGCATCAGCCACCTCGTTAGCCAGAGCCTTGCAGTCTGCAGCCAGTTCGCGGGTGCCCTGGAGCCGCACGGTCTCCAGAATCTCAGCAGCATTGCGCAGTTCCTTCACAGCAAAGAAGTTCGAGGGGACGAGGAAGGAGAACGTCGTAGCGTCGTCAGAGGGACGGAAGGCGCTGGCGATAAGTCCCACCGGTTTGGCGGGAGCGCCCCAGCCGTCGTTGCAACGGGTGTCGAGCTGGCGCTCGGTACGGCGCTGGAAGCGATACGGGCCGAGGCCGTCCTTGAGCTGCTGCTCGCGGAAGGTCTTGAGGATGTTCGCCACAGCCGATGTCCAATCGTCCGTACGGAAGATGCTGTCGTCGCCCGTCTGCTTCCAGTAAGCGTAGGCCAGACGAATGACGTAGCAGGACGAGTCGATTTCCCACTTGCGCTCATGAAGTTCGGGCTTCATGGCCGTACGGTCCGTAGCCCATTCGCTGCCGGTAGGCTCCATGTTGAAGGCATTGGCGTAGGGGTCGATGTTGATGCACTTCAGCTGGCGCAGGATGACGCCGCGGATGAGGCGGGCCAGTTCGGGGTCGTCCTTGCAGAGCGCCACGTAGGGGAACACCTGGGCGCCGCTGTCGCGCAGCCACATGGCGTGGATGTCGCCCGTGTAGACGAAGGTATCCTCGTCGCCGTCGAAGTGGACGGTCGTGTCAAGCGTATTGGGCAGGCAGTTCTCGAACATCCATGCCAGGCGACGGTTGGTGAGGATTTTCTTGATGACCTCGATCTTGGCCTCCACAGCCTTCGAGACGAACAGCCGCTCCTCCACAGGTGGGCGGCAGGTGACGTAGCCGCCTTCCGGCTCAGCCTGGGTGGGGAGGGTGAACGACGTTTCCACAGGGATGGCCCCCGTCGCAGCGGGCACCTTGGAATCTGACTGGCAGCCGGCGAGACTGCTAACGATTGCTGCTATGAGCAGCGCTGAGAGTGTTTTTTTCATTTTCATATAAAGGTTTCAATGGTTTGATTTCAGCAAGAGAAAATTTTTTTCGGCACAAATATACACAAATAAGAAGATATTCCGTATCTTTGCCGAGCAAAAAATGAAAAAAAACCAATAAACCCATTAAAAAACCCCTGAAACATGACACTTGACCAGTTCAACTTTGCCGGAAAGAAGGCATTTGTGCGTGTAGATTTCAACGTTCCCCTGAACGAGAGTTTCGAGATTACCGACGACACCCGCATCCGCGCGGCGCTCCCCACGCTGAAGAAGATTTTAGCCGATGGAGGCCGTCTCATCATCGCTTCCCACATGGGTCGTCCCAAGAAGAACCCCGACCCCAAGTATTCATTGAAGCACATCCTGCCCCACGTCTCCGAGTGCCTCGGTGTTGACGTGAAGTTCGCTGACGACTGCCAGAAGGCTCAGGATGCCGTTGCTGCCCTGAAGGACGGCGAGGCGCTGCTGCTGGAGAACCTCCGCTTCTATGCTGAGGAAGAGGGCAAGCCCCGCGGGCTGGCTGAGGATGCCTCCGATGAGGAGAAGAAAGCCGCCAAGAAGGTCGTCAAGGAGAGCCAGAAGGCCTTCACGAAGGTGCTGGCCGACTATGCTGACTGCTACGTCAACGACGCCTTCGGTACGGCTCACCGCGCCCACGCCTCTACGGCTCTTATCGCCGATTATTTCGACACCGACCACAAGATGTTCGGCTACCTGATGGAGAAGGAAGTCCGCGCCGTGGATAAGGTGATGAACGACATTCATCGTCCCTTCGTCGCCATCATGGGCGGCTCAAAGGTCTCCACGAAGATTGAGATTATCGAGAACCTGCTCGGCAAGGTGGACACCCTCATCCTGGGCGGCGGCATGACCTACACCTTCATGAAGGCCATGGGCGGCACGGTGGGAAACTCCATCTGCGAAGAGGACAAACTCGACCTCGCCCTCGACATCATGCGTCAGGCCGAGGAGAAGGGTGTCAAGCTCGTGCTCCCCATCGACTCGAAGGTTGCTGACGCGTTCGACAACGATGCCAACACCCAGTTCTGCCTCTCGAAGGAGATTCCTGACGGCTGGGAAGGCCTCGACATCGGCCCCAAGAGTATGGAGGCCTTTGCTGATGCCATCCGCGGTGCCAAGACCATCCTCTGGAATGGTCCTACGGGTGTCTTCGAGATGGAGAACTTCATGGCCGGTTCGCGTGCCGTAGCCGATGCCATCGTCGAGGCTACCGCGAAGGGTGCCTTCTCGCTCGTAGGCGGCGGCGACAGCGTGGCCTGCATCAACAAGTTCGGCCTTGCCGATAAGGTCAGCTACGTCAGCACAGGCGGCGGTGCCCTCCTCGAAGCCATCGAGGGCAAGGTGCTGCCTGGCATCGCAGCCATTCAGAAGTAAAGGTGACCATCGAGGACCTTGCCGTCCAAGGGCGGTTGCGCGAAGCGCTGAACGAGCTGGAACCCTCCGTCCGTCAGCCTAACATGTCGTGGGAACTCCGCAAGGAGTACCACGACATTTCCAGCCTTTACGACATGCTCCTCGACTATTTCCGCCAGGGTGTCGATGACCCTGAGCGGCAGCACGTCTTCACCCGCCTCATAGGCCGCACGCTCATCCTCAGCGACAAGGTGGAGATGGGGAGTCAACGGGTCAACGAGTCAGCGAATCAGCAAGTCTTCGGTGCCCCCGTCTTCTGGGAGAGTGCCGATGTGGACAACGCCATTCAGCAGATCAGGAACGGCGGGCGTGAGACGGATGCCTGCCTGCTCATCAGCCACATCACGCTCAGCCTGCTGCGCGTCTTCGACCCCCGCAAGGTGGAGGTGCTCTGCGAGGCCGTCAGTTCCGAGAACGATGCCGTTGCCGTGCGCGCCGTTACCGCCATCGCCATCACCGTGCGCCGCTACGGACGTCGTATCCCCTTCTACCCCGACCTCGAGGCGCGCCTGCGCCAACTCGGCACCGACAGCGCCTTCCTGGACATGCTGACTGACGTCGAACTGCAGTTTGTCCGCAGCCGCGACACCGAGCAGATTGAGCGCCGCATGAAGGACGAAATCATCCCCTCGATGCTGCGCAGCCCCAAGGCCAAGGGCAAGCACATCATCACCCCCGAGGACCTCACCGACGAGAGCAACCCCGAGTGGAGTCAATGGCTCAAGGAGAGCGGACTGGAGGAGAAGCTGCAGGAACTTACCGAACTGCAGATGAGCGGCGCAGACGTCTATATGGCCACCTTCGCGCAGCTGAAGAGCTACCCCTTCTTCAACGAAACGGCAAACTGGTTCCGCCCCTTCGACCCCACACATCCTGCCGTCAGCCATTTATTTACGAAAGCTGAAGATTCGAAGTCGGAAAATGAAGATGAGCCTGCGGGAAGTTCCCCTTCGCGTGAGAAGAATCCTCCTTCTTCAATCTTCAATCCTCAATCTTCCATCTTCAATCTTCAATCTTCAATCTTCAATCTTCAATCCCTCATCATGCGCTCGGGCATGTTCTGCAACTCCGACAAGTACTCGTTCTGCCTCTCGCTGGCTGCCATCCCCAAGGCGCAGCTGGACATGCTGCAGGCGCAGTTTGCCGAGCAGGAAGATGCTCTCCGCGAGGAATTCGGGAGCCAGCAAGTCAACCATTCATCGGGTCAGCTGGGCACCCCCTCGCCGCGCACCCTTGTCCGCCAGTACATCCAGGATCTCTACCGTTTCTTCCACCTCAGCCCCGCCCGCAGCGCCTACGCCGACCCCTTTGCCGACGGCGGTTCGCAGGCACCCGACGATGCGCTCCACGCCTTCTACGCGCTGCCTGAGACATCGCTCCTCGCCCTCTTCGAACTCAATTTCCAGCGGCGCGACTACCCCTCCGCCATCACCTCCTTCGAGGCCCTCGAGAGCCGCGACGCCACGCTCTGGCAGAAGTACGGTTTCTGCCACCAGCGCAACGGCAACCACGCCGAGGCCCTCCGTGCCTACCGCATGGCCGACCTCCTCAAGCCCGACCACTTCTGGACGCTCCATCACATCGCCCAATGCCAGCGTGCCCTGGGACAGACGGCCGAGGCCCTCGAGAGTTATCGCCACCTCGCAGCCATGAAGCCCGATGTGCCCCGCTTCGCCTTTCGTCAGGCTGAGTGCCTCATCCAGCTCGCCCGCTACGAAGAAGCCCTCCCCCTCCTCTACCGTCTCGCCTACGACACCCCCGACGACCTGCGCACCCTTCGCGCCCTCGTCCGCAGCCTGCTCATGCAACGCCAGCCCGACGCCGCGATGAAACAGGCCAACCACATTCTGGGCAATCCCGCGCTGGAACTGACGGACGACGACCTGCTCCTCATCGGCAGCGCGCAATGGCTTACAGGCCAGCGCGACGACGCCCTCCGCACCTGGTCCGTCATGGAAGAAACGCCTCCATCGGAAGCCTTGATCCGTCTGGGCATTCCCGCCGCCGACACTCCCTTCCTCCTCGACCTCTTACGCCCCAAAAACTGATATAATACCGAATAGAACATGCTGCAGAAGTTGTTTGCCAAAGACAATAACCCTCGGGTGATGGAGCAGATTGCCGAACTGCTGAACGACGGCGGTGTCATCATCTACCCCACGGACACCACGTACGCCATCGGCTGCCACGCGCTGAAGGAGCGCGCCATCGAGCGCATCTGCGCCCTCAAGGGGCTCGACCCGCGGAAGCACCGCTTCTCCGTCGTCTTCCCCGACATGAGCACCATCAGCGAATACGTGAAGGTCGACAACGCCTCGTTCAAACTGATGCGCCGCAACCTGCCCGGGCCCTTCACCTTCATCCTGCCCGCGGGGAGCCGCTTGCCGAAAATCTTCCGCAACCGCAAGGAGGTGGGCATCCGCATCCCCGACAACCCCATCGCCACCACCATCTGCAACCAGATTGAGGCACCCCTGCTCTCTACCACCCTGCCCTACGACGAGGACGACGACATCGGCTACCTCACCGAGCCGGAACTCATCGACGAGCTCTGGGGCGACAAGGTCGATATGGTCATCGACGGCGGCACGGGCGGTACCGAGCCCTCTACGATTGTCGATTGCACTACGGGCGATGCCGAGATCATCCGACAAGGGGCGGGAGAGCTGATTGACTGAAGGCTTTTTTTAGTTAAGCGTTAAGAAAAAAATATTTCCGCATAAGAAGGTATTATCTACTCACTAATCACAATTCACTATAGCGTCTGCCGTGAAAAAGGTTTTGTTGTTCCTATGGCTTCTCATCCCATTCTCCACATCGTGGGCGTGGGCTGAGGATAGGGCGTGGACGTTCGACGTGGGGACGGACGCACGCGTCGGAGGGGGACAGCATGCGCCGTTCTGGCTGACGGCAAACCGTCATGGCCTCGCGTCGCTCGAACGGAATAGCGCCTACCTGCGCACCTCGGTCCTACGCGATTACCGTACGTCGCAGGGCTTCGACTGGGAGTGCGGCATCGACGCGGCCTTCGGGACGCTCAATAACATAAATATAGGTATAGCGAGCGATGCCTCGGGCTGGGGCGACCCGCAGTTCGTCCTTCAGCAGCTCTACGCCGGCGTGCGCTACGACTGCTGGCAGCTGACGCTGGGCAGCCGCGAGCGCGCCTCGCAGGGCAAGAACGCCCTCCTCACCTCGGGCGGCATGACGTGGAGCGGCAACGCACGTCCCATCCCGCAGGTGCGCTTCGGCATCTCCGACTACACCCCCGTCACCTTCCTCTTCCACGACTGGCTCAGCGTCAAGGGCTTCGTCAGCTACGGACGGACGACCGACGATGCCTTCCAGCGCCGGTTCGTCGTCCCCGCACGCTACGCCCTCTACACCCGGGGCGCGCTCTTCCACGAGAAGAGTTTCTTCTTCCGCGTAGGACGACGCGACGTCAGCCCCCTCTCGCTGGAGATAGGGCTGGAGATGAACTGCCAGTTCGGCGGGGAGCTCTGGGAACACGACACGCGCCTCGACCCGTCCGACGCGGACAAGCGGCTCTATGCCAACCCCCGTCGCGCAGCCGACTTCCTGAAGGCGCTCCTCCCGCTGAGCGGGGGTGACGGCTCCACCGTCTCCGACCAGAACAACGCCGCAGGCAACCACTTCGGCAGCATCCACGCGGCCCTCAACTACGAGCCCTCGGAATGGCAGCTGCGCGCCTACTACGAGCACTACTTCGACGGACGCACGGGCATGACGCCCTGGAACAAGACGCGCGACATGGCGGGACAGCCCCACGTGTGGATAGCCTATCCCTGGTTCGACGGGCTCTACGGGCTGGAGTTCTCCCTGCCGCGCAACCCCATCGTCAGCACCATTGTGGTGGAATACAACACCACGCGCGACCAGTGCGGCGCCATCCACCACAGCTCCACGGCCACGCTCCCCGCCAGCATCCACGGCTTCGCCTGCTACTACTACAACAGCAGCTACCCCTCGTACCAGCACCACGGCATGACGGCAGGCTCTCCCCTGCTCTACAGCCCGCTCTACAACGCCGACCACACCCTCATCAATACCGACACGCGCCTGCGCGCCCTACACCTCGGCATCTCGGGCGACCCCACGCCCGCGCTCCGTTACAGGCTGCTGGGCACGTTCGTCCGCTCGTGGGGGTCGTACATGGACCCGCTGCCCGACCCGCAGAACACCCTCAGCGCCTTGGCTGAGCTGACCTGTACACCCCGCACCTTCGCCGGCTGGAGCGCCACCGCAGCCCTCGCCCTCGACCGCAGCCCGCGCCTCGGCAACAACCTCGGCCTGCAAATCGGCGTGAAAAAGACATTTTAATCAAGAATGAAGATGAAGAGACATTATCATAGTGAACAGAGATCAGTGAACAGTGATCAGAGGACAGTGAACAATGTTCACATGCTGAGAGCGTTCGCTATAGTTCTCAGCCTTAGCCTCTTATCTTCTTGCGAGAAGAACATCCGCTACTCCGCCTTCGACGGGTTCTGGCAGGTCTGCTCCGTCGAGGACAAGGCGACGGGGACGATTACCGACCCCGAGGGACGCCTCTACATCAGTTTTGAGTGCGAGCTGGCGAAGCTCTCCTATTTCACCGAGGACCACAACACCGGCTTCGTCGGCTTCGAGTACATCGGCTCGTACGTCCAGCAGGGCGATTCGCTCCACTTCAGCCCCTTCTACACCTACCACTACACCAACCCCGACGAGACCGTCGAGGCTCCCGCCGCCCACCTCTCCGCCTTTGGCATCCACGCCCAGCCCGCCTCATTCGCTATCCAGATGACCCGCCGCGACATGACCCTCGACAACGCCACCACCCGCCTGAAACTGCGGAAATACTGATCTCCCATCCACCCATGCCATGAAACTGAAGAAACGGAAAATCAAGTACACGGCCCTATTCTTTCTCTGCTGGTTTGCCCTTTTGGTCTTTCTGGTTGACGGCGTGCTGAAATTCCAGACGTTGGTTGACTATTTCGGCTCGTACGCACTGGTTGAAATAGCGTTGGTGCTGTTACTCCTTCTGCCCACATGGGCCGTTTACCGATTCACCAAAGAATAACCGCATAACCATTCTGTCTGACAAACACCTGAAGCCCCGACCTGCAAATGCAAGCCAGGGCTTCTTGAGTCTTTCAGTCTGCTTCGCAGAGAAATTATTCAAATTTATTCAAAATTAAACTCTTATCTTTTTTGTCTCATTCAAGGGGAACGAGTTATTTTGTTTAATTTTGTTTTTAATTTTGCCTAATTTGGCCTTCGGCCTTCCTCCTTCGCACCTCGGCCATTCAAACAAGCTTGATGGCACTCGGTTTGTCGTCGGTTCTGCCCCGAGGGGCACTTCCTTTAACCTTTAACCCTTAACCTTTAACCCTTCCCCCCCCACCTCCCCTCCCTCACGGGAGGGGTCGGGGGTGGGTCTTTTTAGGCCAACAGCTCAGAGGGCACTCTCTTCAGCGTCTTGTTCGTGCGGACGTACTTCAGGAGGTCGGCCTCGGGGCGGAAGCGGATGCCCACCTTCTTGATGTAGCTCGACGGGTCGAAGCTTTCGGCGGGGATGACGCTCTGCGCGAAGCACTTGCTCTGGAGGTTCGCCTGCAAGGCGCCGATCTCCTCCAGCACGATGCGCTGGCCCTGGAGCAGGTGCGTCTTGATGAACTCCTTCGCGGCGGTCAGCACCGCCACCACGTCAGCCTTCGTCACGGTAGTGGCAAACTGGATGTCCTCGGCGAGGCTCTTGAAATCATAGTCGCCGGTCTTCACGGCGCGGTTGGTGGCGTAGTCGACGCCCTCGGCACCTCTCGGGTTGGTGCAACCCACAATCTGATAAGTAATTGGCATAGCTTTAGATAGTTAAGAGTTAAGAATTAAGAGTTAAGAGTTGGAAGTTGAGGGGAGGGGTATGGGGTATTGGCGGAAAAAAGATTTGGTGGAGGCAGCGCAGGGGACGGCGATTGCAGCGCAGGGGACGGAGACGGCAGCGCAGGGGACGGAGACGGCAGCGCAGGGCATTGACAGCGGGAGAGGAGGCACCGCATTCATCATGCCCTCTATAGAGTAAGTATCCCGAAAAAAACGAAAAATTACGTTTTCTGCCGTTTTTTTTCGGGCTTGTCTCAAAATTCCACTCACGACGGCCTCTCGGCGGGGAGCGGGGAAAAGTATCAGGTATCACGGTATCACCGGTTTTTTCTGATACCACCCCTCGCCGCACCTATATAGGGTTGTTTGTTATTAT
>CAMYYY010000059.1 GCA_947303715.1 uncultured Bacteroidales bacterium
ATGGCGTACAACTGAAAAATATCGTTTTTTTTCTTGGATTTAAACATAGAATGCGCTGTCGAAATAGAATCAAACTCTATTCTCGCAGAGTCAGACATCGTATGTGTCAGAATCTGCTTACAGTATTCCCCATCTTTCATTTTTCAATTTGTGGTGACGGGTCAAAAAGAAAACCGCCCAGCAAACGCCACTTTGTACGTGTAATTGACGTTTCACAACCCGTCACTCTTCGTATTATTTTCGCCTGGGACCTTCACCAAGCTTTTTAATGGGAAAGGGAAGAGGCTGATGCTTCTTTTTTTCTAGTTCATGAAAGGTTGAAAAGGGGGAAATAGGGGATAAGTTCTAATCTTTTTGTGAGTTAGACGATTTTTGGTTCTCTGAGAATCGTTTCTTTTTGTTTTTTCGGAGGAGAATGAGGGATTTTTCGATTCTCGCCGATTTATGACGTTTTTCGAGCAAGAACGAATCAAGTGAAAAAAGATGTTTATATATACTAAACAACAATTAGGAGCCAAGTTTCCCAATAATTAAACAAATCTATTAAGATAGTATAGCATCGTTATTTGTTTAAATGTACCCATTAAACTATTATCAAATCAAGAAATGGGGGATGATACGTGCTTGTTGTCATTTGTTTATTGGGGATACATTTCGATAGTGTGACTTTTATAAAATTTGATTTGCACTTTTACTTGATAGTTTTTCAGTGGTTTTAGTTCATTGAAGCTTAACTTAGTTTTAAGCAAATAGTATTCTTTTTGTATAACGCTTTTTTGTTCGTCTGATTTGTGTCAATATACATAATTTATTGCTTAATCTTCAGCGAATAACGGCGAAAATCAAAAGTAGTTTCTAATTAAAAACGGGGGAAATCTTTATTATTGGTCTATCTGTGGTTTACAAAATGCACAATCTGGAAACTAAATTTGTTTACAAAAAGTTTTTGCAGTTTTGTTTGCTTTTGTAAATTTTATTGTTTACCTTTGCAACCAAAAAAAACACCTATTTTTACGATGGAAAACGAGCAAATTAGTGTCATCTTGGAAAACGAAGGCTTGAGCGCTTCGCAGTTAGCAGAACGATTGGGAGTGCAGCGTGCTATGATCTCCCATTTGCAGTCAGGTCGCAATCGGGTTAGCATGGAGATGTTGAAGAAAATCCACCATTCCTTTCCTCACATCAGCTTACAATGGTTATTGGATCAGGAAGGCGACTATCTGAAACAAGATGCTGCCTCTTTTCCGAAGCAATCTTCAGAAATGGGGAGCTTATTTGGTGATGAGAATGTAAAAAATCCAACCGATGGGGAGGATGACGCAGATTTTTCGAAGGAGAGAGAGGAAAAATCACCTGTTTCCCCTCATGAAGATGCTGTTTTCCAATCTGTTCCTATCATAGAAAAGCCTGCAAGGAAAATAGTAGAAATAAAGGTCTTCTATGACGACGGAACCTACGAGAACTTTCATTGTAGTCCGAAATAGCAATTAAACTCTATTAAACGACATCTGCCCCCAAAAGTTGTGGGGCAGACGTGTAATTGTACAGATTATCCTTTCCCTTTTCTTTGCTTTATTCCTCGATTCTCAGCAAAGCACCAGTAATGGGATTGAGCTGAACCTTTGTGGTGGCTTTCTTTCCGAAAAGTTTGGCCGAGAGTGTTTCGGTAGTGCCAAACTGAGGAATAGAAGCCGTTTCATCGACATACACGTTGTTTGCCGTATAAACACGTACATTAGCTTTAGCAGGAAGATTGTAGACGATACCGTCGTAATAGTTTACCTTCCCTTTCGTATTGGTACTATCATTAGGATTATCCTTCGTGGGGTTCTTTTTGTTCTTTCTGACAGTTAAGGTTAGCTGTTTCTTTTGAACGGCAGGAGTTAATCCTGTTGTAGGATCGGCATTCGGATTAAGGTTTTTGACGTCCAGGTAGATGGGAGCGCCAGCCATGTCGTCTGCATCAAGGATTCCAAGCTTACGTGAGAATCGAGCAGCAACATGTTTTGTGGTATTGCCTTCAGGGAGATAGGAAAATGTCTTGGTTGTAATTTCTCGAGTGGTGGCTCCAGTAAAAAGTTTCAGTAATGCATCTTCTTGATTCTGAAGATTCTCTATCATCAGTTTTAATCCCTCTCCGTCCGAAGGCATGTAGTCACTCTCGCCCCTCATGAGACTATTTTTGCTTTCGCGAATCTCATAGATTTCGCGGGCAACCAATTCGGCAAGTTTGGCCTTAGACGTCGCCATTAGCATTTCCTCTGTCATATACGCTCGCGCATCTTTGACCTCCCATCTGGCCTCCGTCGTTGGTGTGTTGACTTCCTCTGAAGACATGGCGAACAGCTCGCCAGCACAGATGGAGAGCAAGGTACCTTCGTCAGAAAGAGCTACTTGTGGGGCAATAGAGTTGTTGTTAAAGGCTATATGGTAGCATTTCGTCTCATCGGCAAGGGCACGGTATGTAACACTCGCAGAAAGTAGCTCGTAGTGGACATCCTCCTTATCAGAAACGTCTGTAAGGCGCATATAGCGATCGGCATACGAGCAAAGCTCGCCTGGCATATAGGAAATCTTGGCTGCGGTAAGCGTGACATCAATGGCAGTCTTGGGAAGGAAATAGACAATCCCGTCCTTACTGACACCTGGTTCATAGTTTTTGACGATGGTTTGGGCAACGGACGGAAGGAACAAGAGTAGCCCGAAAACTAGCGTAAGAAATAGGGTACGTATGGAGGTTGTGTGTTTCATTTTCCGTTTCTTTCTCTGTTTCTGCTGCAAAAATAGGTCTTTTTTCTCAAAAATACTCTTATATTCAAAAATAATTCTCCAAATACTATTGTCTGTTGGCATTTTTTAATTAATTTTGGCCGAAAAAACTTTTCAGCGGTATGAAGGAAATTACAATCAAAGACAAAAAGTTTGCTGTGTCCATTCCTGAATCGTACATTCAGGGGGAAGTGAAGAAACTGGCTGAGCGAATCAGCCAGGATTTAGAGGGCAAGAACCCCTTGTTCCTCGGTGTGTTGAACGGTAGCTTCATGTTTGCCGCCGATTTGTTCCGTGATATTTCTATACCGGCTCAAATCTCGTTTGTAAAGCTGGCTTCGTACGAAGGAACCCTTTCAACGGGGGTTATAAAGGAGGTCATCGGCCTTTCGGAGAACGTGACGGGGCGTTGTATTGTAATTGTAGAGGATATTATTGATAGTGGTCTCACCATGCAACGGCTTCTGGAAAACCTCGGTACGCGCAATCCGGCAGAGATACACATCTGCACTCTTTTACTTAAGCCTGAGAATTTGAAAGCAGATCTTGACGTGGAGTATGTTGCCCTTCAGATTCCCAATGATTTTATTGTAGGCTACGGCCTTGACTACGATGGTTGGGGACGCAACTCACGCGACATCTATACTGTGGTTGATGATTAAAAACGATAATTAATTCAAATACTATGCTTAACATCGTTATTTTTGGAGCTCCAGGCTCCGGCAAGGGCACCTATAGCGCCCGCATTAAAGAGACATTCCACCTTGAACACATCTCTACGGGCGACGTCCTGCGTGCTGAAATCAAGAATGGTTCCGAACTGGGAAAGACGGCTAAAGGTTTCATTGACAATGGCCAGCTCATTCCCGACGACCTGATGATAGGTATTCTTGCAAACGTCTATGATAACCTCCCTGCTGACTGCAAGGGCGTAATCCTCGATGGTTTCCCCCGTACAATTGCTCAGGCCGAGGCGCTCAAGGCTATGCTTCAGGAGCGCGGCGAGAAACTGGCCTGTGTCGTTTCGTTGGAGGTGAGTGAGGACATCCTGATGTTCCGTCTCCTGCGTCGTGCTACCATTGAGGGCCGTGCAGACGACAACGAGGAAACCATCCGCAAGCGTTTCGCCGTATATTACAACCAGACGAAACCGTTGGCCGACTTCTTCCGCAAGGAGGGACTCCTGAAAGAATTCACCTATACCGATGAAATCGGCCCTGAAGGCATGATAAAGAACATTACCGAGTACATTAAGACTCTCTAAATGCCCGAGACTAACTTTGTTGATTATGTGAAGATCTACTGCCGCTCAGGTAAGGGCGGCAGAGGCTCTACCCACATGCGTCGTGTCAAGTACAATCCCAACGGAGGACCTGACGGGGGAAATGGGGGCAGGGGAGGACATGTCATCCTGCGGGGCAACCGCAATTATTGGACGCTGCTCCATCTTCGCTACGACCGTCATGTCTTTGCCGGAAATGGAGGCAATGGCTCGCGCAATAAATCGACTGGTTCCGACGGAGAGGATAAGGTAATTGAGGTTCCATGCGGTACTGTTGCCTACAATGCCGAGACAGGTGAATACCTCTGCGACATTACCGAGCACGGACAAGAGGTCATCTTGCTGCGAGGCGGACGTGGAGGATTGGGTAATTTCAATTTCTGTACCCCCACTCGTCAGGCACCCCGTTTCGCCCAACCCGGAGAGCCCATGCAAGAGCTGGTTGTCATTCTGGAACTGAAACTATTGGCTGACGTAGGTCTTGTAGGCTTCCCTAATGCGGGTAAGTCTACCTTATTGGCAGCCACCAGCGCAGCAAAGCCAAAGATTGCCAACTATCCCTTTACGACACTTGAGCCTAATCTCGGTATAGTCAGCTATCGCGACGGAAAGTCTTTTGTGATGGCTGACATCCCCGGCATCATCGAGGGTGCCTCTGAAGGACGTGGCCTTGGATTACGTTTCCTTCGTCATATTGAGCGCAATAGCGTGTTGCTCTTCATGATACCTGGGGACACAGACAATATCCGTCACGAGTACGACGTGCTGTTGGGTGAGTTGGCAAACTTCAATCCAGAGATGCTTGACAAGCAGCGTGTGCTGGCTATCACGAAGAGCGATTTGCTGGACGAGGAGCTTATAGGTATGCTCGAAGACGATGGATTGCCGCCCGACATCCCCCATGTTTTCATCTCCGCAGTCACGGGCTTGGGGATCACGGTACTGAAGGACATTCTGTGGCAGGCGCTCAACGCCTCTACGCTCTTGGATGCACATAGTCGCTCGGAGTTAGCACATCGCTCCAAGACCGAGCAGGAGTTGGAAGAGATTAATGCTTTAGACGACCTCGCCATCCCTGCTCTCCCAGACGAGGAGGATTATGAGGATATTGAGGAACTTGAAGATTTCGAGTACGAATTTGATGAATAATGCGCAATGAACGACATCGAGAAAATCCTTGAGCACGGCATCAGCTTCTCAGGCTCTTCGGCACCAAAGGACGACAAACAGAAGAAGGTGAAGACGAAGGCAAAGAAGAAGGCCTATATCACGGGGCAGCATTTTAGTGCTGCCGCCAAGAAGAAGGCCGATATCCGCCATCGTCGTGCCAACCGTGCCTCGCAGAGGAAAGGATGATTAATAAGTAGGCTGGAGTGCTTTGAAAAAATGGAGATGCCTCCAGACAAAGGTTTTAGTTTTTAGTAAAGTAAAAAGAAATGGAGAAGAGTATGACTCCCTCTGAAAAGGAATCAAAATATGCCTTGCTGGTTGAGCAGGCCCGTGCGCTTGTTGAAAACGAGCTTGACGAGATAGCCAATATGGCCAATGTGGCAGCACTCATTCACGACACGTTTCATTTCTGGTGGACAGGGTTTTATCGCGTGGTTGGTGATGACCTCGTCCTCGGGCCCTTTCAGGGTCCCATTGCCTGTACCCGTATCGGAAAGGGCAGGGGAGTGTGTGGCGCAGCACGTGAACGGCGCGAGACGATTGTCGTACCCGATGTGGAGCTGTTCCCTGGTCACATCGCTTGCAGTTCGGCTTCCCGAAGCGAGATTGTCGTGCCTGTATTCGACCAATCGGGAAACGTCAAGGCTGTGCTTGACATCGATAGCGAGTTTCTTTCCACATTCGACGATACCGACCGCCGCTACCTCGAGCAGATTGCCATCCTATTTAAATAATAAGGAAGTAAGCGGTCTTGAAAGGTGAAGTAAAAACAAATTACATATCTCTATGAAAAAAAGTATTCTATTCACATCGTTCGTCTTCCTGTCCATTTTGATGGCAGGAGCAGATCAGACAACCGACAAAGTCGCGTATGTCAATCCGTTCATTGGTACGGAGGGTATGGGCCACACGTTCCAGGGAGCCTGTGCCCCCTTTGGCATCGTGCAGCTCAGTCCCGACACGGATACCATCCCCCACAACGTGGACGGACATTATCAGGGCAAAGTCTATGAGTATTGCGCGGGCTATCAGCATACCGACAACACCATCGTTGGCTTTAGCCACACCCATCTGAGCGGTACGGGCCATTCCGACCTTGGCGACATCCTCATCATGCCACAGACAGGCGACCTGCAGCTCAATCCCGGCACTAAGGACAACCCCGACGGTGGCTATCGCCAGCGTTTCTCGCACGACACGGAGAAAGCTTCTCCTGGCTATTACGAGGTGGTCTTGTCAGATAACGGCGTCAAGGCGCAACTTACAGCCACTCAGCGTGTAGGCGTACACAAGTACACTTTCCCTGATGCCTCTGAGCAGCGCATCATCCTTGACCTTATGCACGGCATCTACAACTACGACGGCAAGGTGCTCTGGTCCACGCTCCGTGTGGAGAACGACACCCTCGTCACGGGTTACCGCATCACCGACGGCTGGGCGCGCTCCAACTACACCTACTTCGCCATCTCCTTCTCCAAACCCATACGCACCTACGGCTACCGCGATATGAAGCGCGAGAAGTACAACGGCTTCTGGGGCAAGTTTGACCGCTATCACAACTTCCCCGATATTGCCGGACGCAACGTCGTGGCCTATTTCAATTTCGATGCTGTCCCTAACCGCCGACGAAATCGCGGTCAGAACAATGCCACTCCTGTAGCGCAGCCTGCATCCCTTGAAGCTACGCCACTTGTCGTGAAAGTCGCCCTTTCGGCTGTCTCCACCGAAGGCGCCCTGAAGAACCTGCATGCAGAGGCTTCGGGCAAGACGTTCGAGACCATTTGTGAGCAGACGCGCAACGCTTGGGAACGCGAACTCTCCGTCATCGACTGCACAGGCACCGACGACCAGAAAGCCATGCTCTACACCTCACTCTACCACACCATGATCAATCCCTCCATTTATATGGACGTGGACCGTCAGTATCGTGGGCTGGATGGCAACATCCACACGGCGGAGGACTTCGACAACTACACCGTCTTTTCCATCTGGGACACCTACCGCGCCGAGCATCCGTTGTTGGGACTGCTGAAGCCCTCGCGCAACACTAACATGGTGAAGTCCATGATTAAGCATCAGCAGCAGAATGTTGTGGGCATGTTGCCCGTGTGGAGTCTGATGGGAAACGAGGGGTGGTGCATGACGGGCTATCACGCTGTCACCGTACTTGCTGACGCTATCGTCAAAGGTGCCGACATAGACCGAGAGGAGGCGCTGAAGGCGATGGTGCAGACTGCCACGAACCGCTATTTCCCCAGCGTACGCGACTACACGCGGCTGGGCTATGCTCCGTACGACAATGACGGCACGGCAGCCTCCAACACGCTCGAATACAGTTTCGACGACTGGACCATCTATGCTGCGGCGAAGGCTGCGGGCAACGACCGCATCGTGTCGATGTTCCTGCCCCGTGCCCTTAACTACCGCAACACCTACGACACCTCCATCGGCTTTGCCTCGCCTCGCTATCGTAACGGGGAGTTCAAGAAGGATCTTGATCCCTACCAGACCTACGGCGAAGGATTTATCGAGGGTAACTCATGGAACTACTCCTTCCACGTCCCCCACGATGTGGTTGGCCTTATGCGCTGCATGGGCGGTGAGGAGGCATTCCTCGACAAGCTGAATCAGCTTTTTGCCATGGATCTGCCAGAGAAATACTATGAAGACAACGAAGATATTACCTCCGAGTGCCTCGTTGGCGGCTATGTGCACGGCAACGAGCCCAGCCACCACGTGCCCTACCTCTTTGCCTGGACTTCCACACCTTGGAAGACGCAGGAGTGGCTGCGTACCATCATGAACAAGATGTATCGCAACGACATCCGCGGCCTGGGAGGCAACGACGACTGCGGACAGATGTCTGCCTGGTATATCTTCTCTGCCCTTGGCTTCTATCCTGTCGCCCCCGGCTCGGACCAGTATGTTCTCGGAGCCCCCTATCTGCCCTACATGAAGGTGACGCTTGAGAATGGCCGTACCATCGAGGTGAAAGCCCCGAAGGTTAGCGACAAGAATCGCTACATCCGCTCCGTCCGCATCAATGGGCAGCCTTACTCTAAACTCTATGTCACTCACAGCCAACTCACCGAAGGCAGCGTCATCGAGTTCGACATGGCCTCCAAACCTAATAAGAAGCGTGGGCTTGACGCAGCCGACAAACCCTATTCACTTACCCCTGCCCCCAACAAGGGAGCCAGCGTCTCGTCATCCATCGCCAGCCGTATGGCTAAGGAGCTTACCCCCGAGGATAAAGAGTGGAACCGCCATCTCCTTGACATTCGCTTCATCGACCAGAGTCCAGAGACGAAAGGCTCGCAAATCTACCATACGCTCATTCCAGACCCTGATCCATACATCCGTAGCGTGGCTCGCGAGGTCATGCGCTGCCTCTATTGGTCACCCACCGACAGCATTCCCATGCTGCGTCGTCTGGACTATATCATCCGTTCTGACAAGGGCATCTCCGCCAAGGGCGGTGGCGGCGGCTTCGTCAATATCTTCTACAGCACCGATCATGTCGAGCGCTCATTTGCGGGTGGCGATACGGCGAAGGTCGATTTCGAGACGCGTGGCGTGCTGCTCCATGAGCTCACCCATGCCTTCCAGCTCGAGCCCCAGGGCATCGGTCCCTACGGGGGCCCCAACAAAGCCGTATGGGAGATTATCGAGGGCACAGCCGATGCTGTTCGTGTGGCGTGTGGAGGCTTCCATGGCGAGGTTGACCGTCCCAAGCGTGGCAGCTATCACGACGGTTACCGCTACATCGGCTACTTCTTCAACTGGGTGCGCGAGACGAAAGACCCAGACTTCATCCGCAAAATGAACCACACCTGTCTCACCGTCGTTCCATGGAGCTGGGACGGAGCCATCCAGTCCGTCCTCGGCCCCGACTATACCATCGACTCTCTCTGGCACGAATATCAGGTTGCCATCGGAGACATCAAAGAATAGGAAAATCCGTAATTACAATAAAAAAAACAGGAATTATGAAAAACAGGACAATTTATTTTTCATTGTTATTGCTACTTCTTGCTGCCTGCCAGCCTAAGGGAGAGCAGTTGTTCAACGGCAAGAACCTCGACGGTTGGGAAGTCATCGGCGACGCCCGCTGCTCCGTCAATCCCCAGGGTTATCTCGTTACAGAAGGTGGTCCCGAAGTCCGCAACAGCTATCTCTGCACGACGAAGGACTACAAGGACTTCGACCTTACCTACGAATTTCTTCAGGAGGTTGATGGCAATACGGGCCTCTTCTTCCGCGGTTACATCGACGACAAGGGTGGCTTGCATGGTGGCGAGGTCGAGATGGGTCCCCACGGATGGAATAATGGAGGCATCTTCAGCGCTGTCAATTTCCAGAAAGTGATGGTTGTCAGCGACGAGCAGGACCGTGTCCTTCGCACGAGCGAGTGGAATACCATGCGCGTCCGCATGGAGGGTAGCCACATTCAGACATGGCTCAATGGCGTCCCCATGGCCGACATCGTCGACGAGCCCCTTGGCCAGCTAACGGGTCACCTCATGCTCCAAGTCGGTCAGGCCCCCACACGCGTCATCTGGCGCAACTTCCGTCTGAAAGAACTGTAAGACAGCTAACATCAGCAGTCAAAGGCATCGCGCAATCGCGCGATGCCTTTGCTATATTTAAGCCCCTCCTTCCGCCAACGTTTGATTATATTTCCGTAGAGTTTGATTCTATTTTTTTAGCGTCCCCTTCTATCTGCTCAGTCGCCCCTTCTGTCAAAGCCGTACCTGAGTTCTGTATAAGATAAAGTTGAAAAAACATATAGGCGTGCGAGCCTATCCGCATTTTTATACTTTTTTCGAAAAAACTGCCAACACTTACCTTTTTCCTCCCAACAAACTGTCATATAATACCTTAAACATGGTAAGTGTTTGTTGAACACTTACCAAACACTTACCTGTTTCCCTCCTCATCAGTTATTATGTTTGCTTTTTGGGTAAGTGTAAAGGAAAGACTTAGGTATCCATTCGTCTATGTGCAAAAAAAAGTCGGAAATGGTGTTTTATTCATGCAAAAAATGTAACTTTGTGGCGTTTTTTGAGGAACGAATAAGGTAATTGAACAAAACTAATTTAATGAGTAATATGAAGATAAGAACGCTTTCTCTTCTTTTGATTGTGGGCGTGATGATGGCCTGCGTGGGGTGTTCCCAGAACGTGACGACAACAGGGGAGGACCTCGTGTCGTATGTGGAGCCGAGGATTGGCACGGCTCATTGCCGCTATTTTCATTTTGCGCCTGGGGCGCTTCCCTTCGGTATGGCTAAGCCAGGGCCTTCGACGAACGGACATCTGGGTAATAAGGACGGCTGGGAGGCGACGGGTTACGACTATCGCGACACGTCCATCGAGGGTTTCCCATGCGTGCACGAATTCCAAGTGGGAGGCATCACGCTAATGCCTACCGAGGGTAAACTGGTGACCGTGCCAGGACGTCCCACGGAGACAAACCGGAGTGGCTATCGCTCGGCTTACAACCACGATGACGAGGTGGCTACGGCGGGATACTATTCTGTTCTGCTGGAGGACTACGGCATCCAGGCGGAGATGACAGCTACAACGCGCGTGGCCTACCAGCGCTACACCTATCCGGCCTCGGAGGAGAGTCATTTGCTCTTCAACATCGGCAACAGGATGGGGGAGAGCGGCGCCGTGAAGGATGCCGAGGTCAGGCTGAACGACGACGGCACCATCGAGGGCTTTGTCGTGACGCTCCCTGAATACGTGAAGAAATACCAGCCGGGAGCCGAGGTGCCTATCTATTTCTCGGCCGAGGTGGACAAGAAGCCCACGGCATGGGGTATCTTTAGGGGCCGCGTGGTGATGGACAGCGTGCGCGAGGCCAAAGGCCGCGGGGCTGGACTCTACCTGACATTCCCCACGAAGGAAGGGGAGAAGGTTACTGCGAAGGTGGGCATCAGCTTTACCTCCGTGGAGAATGCCCGTCTGAATCGCGAGACGGAAGCCAGGCGGAAGAGCTTCGACAAGGTGCGCCGCGAAGCTCACGACATCTGGCAGGAGCACCTCAGCCGCATCCATGTGGAGACGAAGAATTATGAAGATAAGGTGAAGTTCTACTCGGGCCTCTACCACGCTATCCTCGGGCGCGGCATCATGAGCGACGTAAGCGGCGACTATCCTAAGCACGACGGCACGGTAGGCCGTGTACCCATGAAGAACGGGCGACCTGCCTACAACATGTACAATACCGATGCCATGTGGGGCGGCCAATGGAACCTGACGCAGGTGTGGGCCTTGGCCTATCCCGAGCATCTGAGCGACTTTATCTCGTCGCATCTGCAAGTCTATAAGGATTCGGGCTGGCTGGGCGACGGCTTGGCTAACTCGCGCTATGTGAGTGGCGTAGGAACCAACCAGCTCTCGCTAATGATTGCTGCGGCCTACGCCTGTGGCATCCGCGACTTCGATACGGAACTAGCCTACGAGGCTTGCCGGAAGAACGAGTTGGAGGGTCGGAATCGTCCGTTGGGAGCGGGCAAGAGCGACACAGACCAGTTTGTAGAGTACGGTTATGTGCCCCATGCCGAAGCAGGTGACGGGCCTGACGAGACATTTATGTTCTCGGCTTCCCACACATTGGAGTATTCTTTCCAAGCGTGGGCCACGGCACAGTTAGCGCAGCAGCTCGGCCATACGGAAGATATGGCGCAGCTGATGAGCCTCTCGAAGGGCTGGGAGCGTATCTACGATGCCGAGACGGGCTTTGTTTGTCCCCGTCTGAAGGATGGCCGTTGGATAGAGAATTTCGACCCCATGCAGGTGTGGCGCGGCTTCCAGGAAGGCAACGCCTGGCAGTACACGTTCTATGCTCCTCACGATGCCAAGGCGCTCGTGGAGAAAGTGGGGGAAGAGACGTTCAACGCCCGCCTCGACAGCATCTTCACCCTCTCGCAGCCCAAGATTTTCAGCGGAGGCACGGAGATTGGGGCTTTTGCGGGCTTGCGTACACTCTACAACCAAGGTAACCAGCCCTGCTTGCACATCTCGTGGCTCTTTAACGAAGCCGGACGTCCTTCGCTGACGCAGAAGTGGGTGCGTGCCATCCTCAACGAGTTCTACGGCACGGACGGCATCCACGGCTATGGCTACGGACAGGACGAGGATCAGGGGCAGCTTGGCGCGTGGTATGTTATTTCGTCCATCGGATTGTTTGATGTGACTGGTTTGACGGCAACACAGCCTTCGTTCGGCTTGGGCAGCCCGCTGTTCGATCGCGTGGTCATTCGCCTGAACAAGAAATACTATCCCGGCTCGGAGTTTGTCATCGAGACAGAGGATAATTCTGCGGACAACATCTACGTGCAGGATTATGTCCTCAATGGCGAGCCGCTTGCCGGCAACCGCATCCCCTTTTTCGACGTCGTCAAGGGCGGCAAGCTGGAGGTGAAGCTGGGCAATACGCCAAAGGATTAATATAAAAAGGAGTTAAGAATTAAGAGTTAAAAAAGGTTGTCTCATAGGCTGCGTATCCCTACGGCAAAACTATTTTTCTTAACTCTTAACTCTTAATTCTTAACTAAAAAAGACTTACGCATCCTTCCTCTTTCCGCTTCCCCAGAAACAGAGGAGATAGAGGACTCCGACGGCCATAACGGCTATGGCGCCAACCTGTCCGAGACTGTCGCTGGCAAAACCCATCAGCAGGGGAAACAGGGTACCGCCGAAAAGGCCCATAATCATCAGGCCGGAGGCTTCGTTCTCCTTACCCGGCACGGCGCGCAGGGCGCGAGCCATGATGATGGAGAAGGGGTTGCTGTTGCCCAGTCCCATTAGGGCGATGGCGCCGTAGAGCATCCATTGGGTATTCCCCACAAACAACCCTAGTAGCGAGAGAACCATCAGCAAAATGCTGAAAAGGAGGAAACTCCATTCCTTCATGTGCGCCAGGATGAAGCTGCCCATCAGACTGCCCACGGTACGGAAGATGAAGTAGAGGCTGGTAGCAAAGCCCGCCTGTTCCAGCGTCCAGCCTAACCGCTCCATGAGCACCTTTGGCGCCGTGGTGTTCGTGCCCACGTCGATGCCTACATGGCATACGATGGCCAGGAAACAGAGCAGCACCTCGGGGTTGCCCAGCAGACGGAGGGCACCCGCAAACTGTCCAGCCACGCTCGCTTTCTGCTCGCTCTCTGCCGGATGCTCCTCGTGGATACGGGTACCGTAGAGGAGTAGGGTAGCCAGTATGCCGATGGTCATGTAGATGGGGAAGAGAACCTTCCAACCGAGTCCGAAGGCTGGGATATTGCCTGCTGCTCCCCATGCTGCGATAAGGGGGGCCATGAAGGAAGCTATGGCCTTCACGAACTGCCCGAACGTGAGCGTCGAGGCCAGCTTGCCACCTGTCATGACGGTATCCACAAGCGGATTCAACGACGTCTGCATGAGCGCGTTGCCGATACCCAGCAAAGAGAAGGCCAACAATAGCAGCCAGAACTGCTGGGCGAAAATAGGAATGAGCATCGACACCACCGTGATGACCAAGCTGAGCAGTACCGTCCGCTTGCGCCCGATGCGGTTCATCAGCAGACTGGTGGGGATGGAGAATATCAAGAACCAGAAGAAGACGAGTGAAGGCAGCAGGTTGGCCATGGAGTCCGAGAGCCCCAAGTCGGCCTTCACATAGTTGCTGGCTATGCCCACGAGGTCCACAAACCCCATGGCAAAGAAGCACAGCATGACGGGAATGAGCTTTTTGTTTCTCATTTCTCTAACTGCTGAATGGCGTAGTTGTAGGCACCAAGGTTGATGGCCTTGCTGGCTCCCAGTTCAGAAATCGTGACGGCCACCTTGCGTTGGGCGCAGTAGAGCACCTTCTTGTCCGTGTGCGGCACATCGACATAAACGTCCTTGTCCTCAAGGAAGGCCGCGCGCCCATCAGGATCCTCAAAGTTATATACCTCCGACTGGAGCGTGGGCAGCAGATGGCCTGTGAACGTTCCCACGGGACGTGCAAACTCTTCCATCATACCAGGCAGAATCCATTTCGAGTTGGCCGACAATCCGCCTCCGATGACCACGATGCCATCGACAATATTCAGCACGTTCACCAGCGCGGCTGCCGTCACCCGACCCAATTGGCGGAAACTCTCCTGCGCCGCCTTTGCGTTACCCGGACGAGTGCCGTTGGCGATTTCGCCGATATCTTTAGGTGTGAGGTCGCCAATCTCTTCGTGCGACATCTCGGCGTAAACCCTGCGCACGGCGCGGATGCTGACGCTCTCCTCGGCGATGACGAAGGGGTACATGCCGTTGCGCGTGCACCACACGTCGCCTCCACAGCCGTTGTCGCCCGTAAGCAATACTTTGTTAATCACCACGCCGCAGCCAAAGCCTGTGCCCAGCGTGATACCCACCAGATTCTTGTAACGACGCTTTCCGCCAGCCTCCTCCAACGCCTTGTTCACGCGCGGAAGGGCACCCGCCAACGCCTCGCCATAAGCGAACAAGTTGCCATCGTTGTTTACAAAAACAGGGATGCCGAACACGCTCTCCAGATACGGTCCTAGCGCCACACCCCCACGGAAGGAGGGGAAATTAGGAAGGTCGCCGATGACGCCCCGTTCGTAGTCGGCCGGGCCAGGAAAGGCGAAACTGATGGCCACAGGCTCGGCATCCAACTTCTGCTTCACGGTGGTGAAGCCCTGCACAAGAGTCGCCAGACAGCCTTCGGTGTTGGTGGTTACCGCCTGTAAGCGCACAGGCTCTACAATCTCTTCGTTGCCAGCGATGGCAGAGAACACAAAGTTCGTTCCGCCCGCATCCAACGTCAGCACAATTTTCTTGTCTTTACTCATAGTGTTCGATTTAATGGTTTCTGATTATTATGATTAATCTAATTATTCTGATGGCCTGATGCTCGCTTTTATCGTCTTGCACGTTGTGCCTTTGGCAGGAGTGATGGTGTAGCGCCCCACGGCGGCGGGGATGATGAAGGTCTCGGCATAGTGTACCGTGAAGGGCTCGAATGCCTTGACGGGGCTCTCCACGACAGCCTCTTCGCCTTCGCAAAGGTTCAGCACGTTCACCCCGCCGCACGTGTCGTGCTCCACGCTTCGGCTGAAGGTGTGGCGGCGCGTCTCGATGAACTCGTTGGGATGGAGCCCTGTGCGCTCTTCCATAACGCCTTCCTCGTTGCTCAGCACCTCGAAGTGGTTGCACAGTTCCTTGAGAACAAAAGGCGTCGTGCGCTCCCATTGGATGACGTGCCGGCCCCGTTCCACGTTTATTGGGCGCGGCTTGCCGTCCAGACCCAGGCGGTTCCAATCCCACAACTTGAAGGTGAAAATGCTGGGCGTTGAGCTGATTTCCAGCACCATGCTATCGTGGCCCGAGCAATGGATGGTGCCGTTAGGGATGAGGTAGTGGTCATGCTTGTGGGCCGGTAGCTTGTTCACGTATTTCTCTGCATCGAACGGACGCTCTCCTCGTTGGGCAGCGCGCAGGTCCTCAATCATCTGCTGTCGATCGATGCCTTCTTTCAGACCCAGATAGACCACCGCATCTTCACCTGCATCCAGCAAGTAGTAGCTCTCGTCCTGTGTGTAGGCCAGTCCGAACTCGGTGTGCGCAAACTCATTCGTAGGGTGCACCTGCAGGCTCAGGTTGCCGCCTCCCATAGTGTCGAGGAAATCGAAGCGGATGGGGAAACTCCGTCCAAAACGGCTCCACACCCGTTCACCCAATAGCTGGCGCGGCTGCCACAATACGAGATCCTGAGCTGGCAATTCCACGAGTGTACCGCCCACGTCGAGCAGCAGGCTGTTCTCCTCCGGTACGCAGTCAAAGCACCAGCCGTAATTTGTCTCGCTTCGGTCCAGGTTGCACACCTCCTTCATCCATTGTCCGCCCCAGGGAGCCGGGTCAAAGAAGGGTACCACGCGGAACGGCCTTCTGACCGTTCGCTCCAGCCCCTGTACTAGTTGTGCGTGGGTGATGAGTTTCGGCCTTTGGCGCACGTTGTGGTCAATCCAAAAGCGGATGCGCCCTGCCTTGAACAACTCGTCCTTCAGTCTGTCGCAGATGTTCCAGTCGTTGAAGTAGCCTCGTTTGTATTGCACAGAGGGGCTTTCCTCACGGTTGTCGATGCCCAGCGCCTGTACCTCGTGTCGGCGGAACCGCTGCTGGATTTCCCAGCGCGCCATGTCCGCATACACCACGGGCACGTCCTCGGGTGTCACATAGCCCGCGCCCGCACCTATTATAATAAGTTGTTCGCCCGCATCGATGCGTCGCTGTAAAGCCTCAATTCGCTCCGGCACGAAGTACTCTCCGATGCGGATGTTCGACATAAAGCCGAAGAGCACGTCGTCCGTCATGAAGCGGCTCGTCAGTTGGCGCAGTTCCGCCTCGGGGCGCATCAGGGTACGCACGTCTACGACCTTGCGCCCCTTCAGCTGGAACTGCCGGATGAAATCGTCCACATAGCTGCCCACGTAAAGGTCGATAGCCCATACAGCGTCCTCACCCATAGCATTTTGCAGGGTTTCTCTTATTTCGTTCCATCCTTCGACGGCTCTGCCTTCGACGGCCGTTGATGGACATTTGTCGTAATTGCTTTTTCGCATGTTGTCAATTTTTCGGCCTCAAAGATACGATTAAGCGAGTGATAATGCAAATTTATTTTCAATTATCCGAGCGTGAGAATCTAAAGAATCTTCCTTTTGTTCCAATTGTTCCTGTTCCAATTAAAAATTTAAGTACAAAACATCTTATTAAGGACTATATATATATTTAATATATAGATAGTTATATATAAGAATGCGAATTATTGGTACCTCAAAAATTTAATTGGAACAAAAAGAATTGGAACGCTAGACCATCTTTTTTTATCTAAAAAGTAGAACAGCAATGAAATACGATATTACCAAACCTTATTTCCCCAGATGCTAAGGCTCTGAAAAGTCAAGAACTGTTTCAATTTCCTGCTCTCATAGGCCTCAAAAGAGATGTATGTACCCCTTGTTCCGATGGTTGTACCCTTTTTGGGGCGCAGATGTCTGCATCGCAAAATTGCGGTCCTTGATTGCATTTGAAGGGAGATTGTAGCCAAACGGCCCACTCACTTGCCGATTCTGGCATGGGCAAGGGTCATTTTAAAGGTTCATCCGACAAATGCGTAGTTGGCTAGTAAAAGAAATGAACGAAGAGAGAGA
>CAMYYY010000060.1 GCA_947303715.1 uncultured Bacteroidales bacterium
TCACAACTTCACAACTTCACGCTCTCTCCCGCAGGGCTGCGGGATTTATCGGGCGGGCTGTCTGATTTATAGGGCTGTATAATGGGTTTGATGAAGAGGCAAACGGTTAATTCTGCAAAATGGGCTTGGAAAGAAAGGCTAAAACGGCTGCGTTTTCCCTGTCACAAGTGCGATTTCTGGGGCTTAAACAGGCAAAAAACACACGATCCGTCTTATTTTTGAGGCATCAAACGCGATTTTAGCATCAAACGCGGCATGACTATCGGGCAAAACAACGAGCGTTTTGGCGCGCCGCTGACTACGGAGGGAATGGCCGACGGCGTCATCTACGAACAGATGACAAAGCATCTCATCTGTCAAGACGCTTATATACAGGACATTTTCCCGTCTATTGATATCCATTCCCCGCCTTTTCCTTCTTTTTCCATGGTGTAAAGAAATGTTAAAGCGTGAAGTTGTGAAGTTGTGAAGTTGTGAAGTAAAAAGAAAAAAAGCCCCCCGCCCTTTTTTCATCCCCCCGTTTTTTGTACCTTTGCCGCCCGAAAGGTACGAGAGTACCTTAAACGATACGCGGCAGCATGATCAGTGTGGAGAATCTGAAGGTGGAATTCGGCGTGGAACCGCTGTTTGAGGGCGTCAGCTACGTCATCAACCCGCGTGACCGCATTGCCCTTGTGGGCAAGAACGGCGCGGGCAAGACAACCATGCTGCGCATTCTGGCCGGTCTGCAGCCGCCGACGGGCGGCACCGTGGCCATCCCGAAGGACACACGCGTCTGCTACCTCCCGCAGGTGATGCGTCTGGCTGACACCCGCACCGTCAGGGAGGAGGCGCTGTCGGCCTTTGAGGGTGCCCACACGGCTGACGAGGGCGAGGTGTACCGCCAGCTGGCAGAGATGGAACGGACGCTGAAGGGACTGGGCTTCCGCGCCGAGGACCTCGACCGCCCTACCAGCGAGTTCAGCGGGGGATGGCGCATGCGCATAGAGCTTGCCAAGCTGCTGCTACAGCACCCTGACGTGCTGCTGCTCGACGAGCCCACCAACCACCTCGACATCGACAGCATCCAGTGGCTGGAGGGATTCCTGGCACGCAACGGCAAGGCCGTGATGCTGGTGAGCCACGACAGGGCTTTCATCAACAACGTCACCAACCGCACCATCGAGATCTCCTGCGGGACCATCTACGACTACCGCGTGAAGTACGACGAGTTCGTCCGCCTGCGGCGCGAAAGGCGTGAGCAACAGCTGCGTGCCTACGAGAACCAGCAGCGCGAGATTGCCGAGACGCGGGAGTTTATCGAGCGCTTCCGCTACAAGCCCACCAAGGCCGTGCAGGTGCAGAGCCGCATCAAATGGCTGGAGAAAATCGTTCCCATCAAGGTGGATGAGGAGGACCGCAGCCAGCTGCGCCTGAAATTCCAGCCCGCACAGCGCAGCGGCAGCTACCCCATCATCTGCGAGGATGTCCGCAAGGCGTACGGGGATCACGTGGTATTCTCCGGCGTCAACCTCACGCTGAAACGGGGTGAGAAGGTGGCCTTCGTGGGGCGCAACGGCGAGGGAAAGACCACCCTCGTGAAATGCATCATGGGCGAGATTCCCTTCGACGGCAAACTGACCATAGGCCACAACGTCACCATCGGTTACTTCGCCCAGAACCAGGCACAACTGCTCGACGACGAACTGACGGTGTTCGATACCATTGACCGTGTGGCCGTGGGCGACATCCGGCTGAAGATACGCGACATCCTGGGCGCCTTCATGTTCGGAGGCGAGGCCTCGGACAAGAAAGTGAAGGTGCTGAGCGGAGGTGAGCGCAGCCGTCTGGCCATGATAAAGCTGCTGCTGGAGTCGGTCAACCTGCTCATCCTCGACGAGCCTACCAACCACCTCGACATGCGCTCGAAGGACGTGCTGAAGGACGCCATTCGCGACTTCGGCGGCACGGTCATCGTCGTCAGCCACGACCGCGAATTTCTCGACGGCCTCGTCACCAAGGTCTATGAGTTTGCCGACGGCCACGTCCGCGAACACTTGGGAGGGATATATGATTATCTGAGACCCACCCCAACCCAACAAGCCTCTCCCCTGCCCTCCCCTAAAGGGAAGGGGGCTCAACAGGAAAGGGTTCCCATCAATGAAAAGAATGCCACAGGACAAGCAGCTCCCTTCCCTTCAGGGGAGGGACGGGGAGAGGCTTACGAAGCCCGGAAGGAGCAGCAGCGCCAGCGGCGGAAGCTGGAGAAAGCCGTTGAGGAAGCCGAGAAGAAGGTGACGAAGCTGGAGGCTGAGCTAAAGGAACTGGAGGGCTGGATAGCTACGCCCTCGGGTGCTGCCAACCCTGCCCTGTTTGAGAGCTATGCGCAGCTGAAAGAACAGCTCGCTGCAGCTGAGAGCGTATGGGAGGAGGCTATGATGAAACTCGAAGAACAAGGTCAAGCAAACTAAAAATCAAACCAATATATATAGTATTAAGGTAATATGAAAAGAAACAAATTAATCATCGTGGCTATGGCGGCAACTGCCGTTGTGGCCTGCACAGAGAAGAAAAGCATGGACAACAATGCCGGCATTAAGCCTGAGAACCTCGACACTACCGTTGTCGCAGGTAACGATTTCTACCAGTACGCCTGTGGCGGCTGGATGGCCACCCATCCCCTCACCGCCGAGTATGCCCGCTACGGCAGCTTCGACAAACTTGCCGAGGACAACCGCGAACAGCTGAAAGGCCTCATCGACGAGATTACCGCCAAGGAAAACCCCGTCGGCACGAACGCACAGAAGATTGCCGACCTCTACAACCTCTACATGGACACCGTGCGCCGCGACAAAGAGGGCATCGAACCCATCAAGCCGGTGTTGGCTCGCATCGCTGCCATCAAGGATCGCAGCCAGCTCTTCAAGGAGATGGTTAACCTCAGCTTCGAGGGCGTCGATGGCTACTTCGGCATGTACGTCGGAGCCGACATGATGAACAGCAAGAACAACATCGTCCAGGTTGGCCAGGGTGGACTGACCCTCGGACAGAAGGAGTACTACCTCGACACCGATGAAGCCACTACCGCCATCCGCGAGAAGTACAAGAAGCACATCGTACGCATGTTTACCCTCTGTGGCTTCGACGAGGCCGAGGCACAGAAGAAGATGGAGAGCATCCTCGGCATCGAAACCCGCATCGCCCGCGTCAGCTACAGCAATGTGCAGATGCGTGACCCCGCTGCCAACTATCACAAGATGAGCTATGCAGACCTCTGCAAGCAGTTCCCCGGTATCGACTGGAACTACCTCTTCACCACCCTCGGCATGAATGGTGTGGAAGAAGTTGATGTGAACCAGCCCGAACCCATCCACGAGGTGGAAGCCATCCTCGCCGAAGTTCCCGTGGAAGACCAGAAGGCTTACATGGAGTGGCAGTGCATTACCGGTAGCGCAGGACAACTCAGCACCTCCATCGACAAAGCAAACTTCGACTTCTTCGGCACCGTGATGAGCGGACGTCAGGAGCAGCAGCCCATGTGGAAGCGTGCCACGAGCCTTGTCAGCGGACTGATGGGCGAAGCCATCGGCCAACTCTACGTCGAAAAGTACTTCCCCGCAGCTGCCAAGGAGCGCATGGTAAACCTCGTCAAGAACCTTCAGGTTGCTTTGGGTCAGCGCATCGACGACCAGGAATGGATGAGCGCCGAAACCAAGCAGCGTGCCCACGAGAAACTGGATGCCTTCTACGTCAAGGTCGGCTATCCCGACACATGGAAGGACTACAGCGAACTCACCATCGACCCGCAGAAGAACCTCTACGCCAACATGGTTGAGGCAGGAAAGTTCATGTGGAACGACATGCTGAAGCGCAAATTCAAGAAGCCCGTTGACCCCACGGAATGGCACATGACGCCCCAGACGGTGAATGCCTACTACAACCCGACAACCAACGAGATCTGCTTCCCAGCAGGCATCCTGCAGTATCCGTTCTTCGACATGAATGCCGACGATGCCTTCAACTATGGTGCTATCGGTGTAGTCATCGGACATGAGATGACACACGGATTCGACGACCAAGGACGTCAGTTCGACAAGGACGGCAACTTCGCCGACTGGTGGGCCGAGGGCGACGCTGACAAATTCAAGGAGCGCGTGCAAGTGCTTGTGGATCATTTCAACAACATCGAGGTACTGCCCGGACTCTTCGGCAACGGTGCGCTCACTTTAGGCGAGAACATTGCAGACCACGGAGGACTGATGGTATCCTATCGCGCTTTCAAGAATGCCACCAAGGATCAGCCGCAGGAAGTGAAGTATGGCTTCACCCCTGACCAGCGTTTCTTCCTTGCCTATGCTGCCGTGTGGGCCGGACAGATTCGCGATGAGGAAATCCGCAACCGCACCAAGAGCGATCCCCACTCGCTGGGCCGCTGGCGCGTCAACGGCACTCTGCCCCACATCGATGCCTGGTATGACGCCTTCCACGTCACACCCGACAACGCCCTCTACATTGCTCCCGAAAACCGCGCAAAGATTTGGTAAAGCGACAGTAAAGAAGTTATAGATTAAAGGTTAGTGCTTTATGCTTGACATTGCGCTGCTGAACCTGATGCCTAACAAGGAGGAGACGGAAGCCGACTTCGCACACATTTGTGCGGAGTCGGCCGAGCCCGTTCACTTCATCCTCACCAAAATGAGCAGCCATGTGACGCGCCACGCCAGCGCTGAGCACATGGCACTCTACACAGGTTCTGAAGCCGTCTGCCAAGCACATGACGACGGTTCGCAGCCCCTTGACGGAGCTATCATCACAGGCGCTCCCTTTGACTGGGTGGATTTTCCGGATGTGGACTATTGGCCCGAATTGTGCAGACTGATGGACTGGCTGCGGGCACGCCAAATCCCCACGCTCTACGTCTGCTGGGGGGCACAGGCAGCGCTACATTACTTCCACGGCATCAGCCGTTTCGAGGAATATCCCCACAAGCTCTCCGGTATCTTTCCCCAGCGCATCCTCATCCCTAACCACCCGCTGTTCCAAGACATCGAGGAGCCGCTTTGCATCCCTCACAGCCGTCACACCAGCATGACAAACAGCGAAATTGATGCCTGCGCAGACGTTACCGTGCTGGTACGTTCTAACGAAACGGGCATTTCCATCGTCGAATGTATGGACGGACTGGAATTCTACCTCGTCGGGCACCAGGAGTACAACCTCCGTACGCTTGACAATGAGTACCGCCGTGATGTGTCCCGTGGACTCCCCGTCTGCCCCCCGCGGAACTACTATGTCAATAACGACCCTACCCTCCCCATCGTGGATACTTGGCAGGAGAACGGACGTCGGCTCTTTGCCAACTGGCTGAATCACTACTGCAGAGGTTAGAGACGAGGATGAAGCCAAGACGAATTGAACTGCTTTCCCCCGCTCGTGATTTGACCTGCGGCATAGCGGCTGTGGACCACGGAGCTGATGCCGTCTATATCGGAGCGCCTCGTTTTGGTGCCCGTTCGGCTGCAGGTAATTCGCTCGAGGACATTCGTCAGCTTGTGGAATATGCCCATCCGTTTAACGTCCGCATCTACGTTACAGTCAACACCATCCTCTACGACGAAGAACTCGCCGAAGCGGAGCAACTCATCTGGGAACTTTTCCGTATGGGAGTGGATGCCCTAATCGTTCAGGACACCGCCCTGCTGCGCATGAACCTCCCCCCTATTCCACTCCACGCCTCCACGCAGATGGACAATCGAACGCCGGAGAGAGTGAGGCTACTGAAAGAAT
This sequence comes from uncultured Bacteroidales bacterium, assembly GCA_947303715.1. Lineage (GTDB taxonomy): Bacteria > Bacteroidota > Bacteroidia > Bacteroidales > Bacteroidaceae > UBA1189. The sequence goes on from CAMYYY010000060.1 coordinate 5,767, forward strand.
TGGGATTCCGCCAGACCGTGTTGGCACGTGAACTATCGCTGAAAGAGATTGCCGACATCCATGAGGCTGTCCCCGACATGCCTCTGGAGGTCTTTGTGCATGGTGCGCTCTGCGTCAGCTATAGCGGGCAATGCTACGCCTCGCAGCATTGCTTTGGACGTTCTGCCAATCGGGGGGAGTGCGCCCAGTTCTGCCGCCTGCCCTTCTCCCTGGAGGATGCCGAGGGCAACACCCTTATCCGTAACCGCCACCTGCTCTCGCTGAAGGATATGAACCGCAGTCGCTGGCTTGAAGAACTTCTCGATGCCGGCGTCACCTCCTTCAAAATCGAGGGACGACTAAAGGACGTCGGCTACGTCAAGAACATTACCTCCTATTACCGTCAGAAACTGGACGAAATTATTGCCCGACGCCCTGAGTACACACATAGCAGCAAGGGAGACGTCACCTTCTCTTTTACTCCTGATCCTGCCAAAAGTTTCAACAGGGGATTCACAGATTATTTTCTGCACGGACGTGCTGACGACATAGGATCATTCAACACTCCTAAATCCATTGGAGAACCTATGGGAGTCATCACCTTTGTCGGCAAGGACTACTTAACCGTCCGCGCCAATTCACCCTTCCATAACGGAGACGGAGTCTGTGCCTTCACCGAAGACGGCAAACTGGTAGGTTTCCGCATCAATCGTGCCGAGTCAGAGCGACTCTTCCCCAACCCCGATTCGGATGCCACCTGGCGCTCACTTAAGGGCCGTATGCTTTATCGTAACTACGACGCAGAGTTTGAGCGAAACCTTACCCATACAGGAACAGCCTCCCGCCATATCCCTGTCTGTATTGCGTTCCGTGAAATTCCCTTTGGCTTTACCATTGCTATCTCGGAGACGGATGGCAAATCGGCAGTAAGATGCTTCCCCATGAAGAAGACGTGTGCCAACACGCCTCAGGCAGACAACATCCGCAAGCAACTCTCCAAACTGGGAGGTACCATCTTGAAAGCCAAGGATGTTTCCATTGAGTGGAGTCAGGAGATGTTTATTCCCTCCTCAGTCCTAAGCGATATGCGACGTCAAGCAGTAGAGGTTTTCCTTCATTCACGCCGCATGGGAAAAGATAATCAGTCAGAGAACAACGTGCATCCTACAAAGCCACGCTCAAAGACAGAACATAAAACAACACCTATTTTATCTTATCGTGCGAATGTAGCCAATCATGAAGCAGAATCGTTCTATAGCGAAATAGGAGCAGAATCAATTGAGCCTGCGTTTGAGCTCAAGGAACCCCCTCATGCCGTCTTGATGACGTGTCGCCATTGCCTGCGCTACAGTCTGGGTGTTTGCCCTAAGCATCAGCATGCACAAAAGAATCTGAAAGCCCCTCTTGTGCTTGTCTCTGCCGATGGACGCCGGTTTCCCCTCCGCTTCGACTGCAAGCGGTGTGTGATGGAAGTGCTTAGCTGATGTGAAGCAACTTTTTGAAGATTTCAAACGTCTCCTTGTCGCCCGTGTATTTTCCCTTGTCCTCGCTCATCTTGCAGGTGGGGCTCCATTCACGTTTCTCCGTAATCTTCGAGGCAACCAGCTTAATGACGATGTTCATCGGCTGAATGCCCAAGTCGCCGAAGTCGCACGTCAGGTGCGTGCCGATGCCGTAGCTATCCTGCACACGTCCTGCCACAGCTTTATGGAGGGCAAGGGCCCTGTCGGTATCAAGCGCATTGCTGAACACCACCTGCTTCGAGGCAGGGTCGATACCGAACTCGCGGTACTTGGCGCAGATTTTCTCCAACTGCTCCAGGTTGTCGCCGCTATCGACGCGCAACCCGCTAAACACGCGGGCAAAGTGTTCCGAGAAATTATGGGAGAAGGCATCGAAGCCGAACGTGTCGTAGAGGAAGATTCCCAGACTGCCAATAAACGTCTTCTGCCACATGTCCATAGCGATGTGGTTGGCCTCCTGAGGACCATACATGCCGGCAATGGACGAGATGAATTCGTGCGCCATGGTGCCGATGGGAGTCACGTCGTACTTCATGGCAAACCATACCGTGCTGCTGCCTGTGAATACGCCAGGCCCTTTCACTTTCTGTGATGCATCATGGAAGGCACGTACTACCACCTCCTCAGCATCGTGCGAAAGACGGCGCCGACAGCCGAAGTCGGCAATCTTCAGTCCGCCCTCAAGCATCCGCACAGCCTTGTCATACGATTTCCGGTAGTAGGCATCGTAATCCACTTTGTCGATGTCGCCATTGACGATATGGTAGAGTTCCGACACGATGGCAAGCACTTTCACTTCCAGCAGAACCGTCTGGTGCCAATAGCCCTCGAAGCTGATGTGCAGATGTCCCTCTGCGTCCTGTTCCACTTTCACCCAGTCGGCATTGTAGCGGAAGCCTTTCAAATAGGTAAAGAACCAAGTGGGGATGTATTTGCAACGGCGTTCCATATAGGCCTGCTCCTCGTCCGTAAAGCGCAAGTCCTCCAGATATTTCACCTGCTCGCGCACTAACGCATCGAAGCCTTTAGGATAGATGGTATTGTTGCGATCCACAAAGCGGTAACGCACCATAGCACGGGGGTAGCAGTTCAGAATGGCACAGCACATGCTGAACTTATACAAATCATCGTCAGTAAAATGAGTGATAATCGGCTTCATTGTATTCTTCATTTTTTGTTTCTCGTTTAATGTTTAAGGTTTAATGTTTAACGAACACGTCCTTCGATGCCATCGCGCCAGCCTCGTTAAACGTTAAACCATTCCCATCTTTAACCTTTTTACATAATCATCCAGCGCCTTGCCTCCGTCGAGCGAAGGGCAGAAGGGCAGCAGCACGTTCAATTTCTTTTTATAGCCCGAGGCAACAAGGTCTTTCAGCGTATCCAGCACGCAGACGTCGCCTGCAATGCCGCAAACATCAATCTGCTCAGCTTCGTCCAACAGGGGCAACAGTCGCCTGCGGCTCACGGCATTCTTCAAGATGGAGTATTCCTCCCTGCCCTTCAGCGTGCCCTTCGTAAGCACCTTCGTCTGCGGGCAAAGCTTATAGGCAGCCTCCAACACAGCTTGCCAGATGGCAGCCCCCTGCGTATGAGCCACACAATGCACGGGCCATTGCCCAAACGACACATGCTCCCACGTATGGAAGTCGGCAGTAAGCACCACGTTGTCATACGTTCCCCGTTCCTGTTCGTCCATCCAGCGGCTCAGCTCGTCCATAGCCTCTTCAGCGCCAGGCACAGGCAACGACCCGTTGATGAAGTCATACTGGGCATCGACAATCAATAATAGTTTCTTCATAATCGTTAATCTATTTTTTTCCTGCCTGCAAAGATAGAGATAAAAATGCGATTAAGCGAGAACAAAAGAATATTTTTTCTATTTGCCGAGTGTGAACAATCTAGGCCGAAGGCCAAGTCGAGAGGAAAAAAAAGAAAAACAGTCTTTTTGCATTTTCCCGAAGCGCAACCTGTCAAAAATGGGTGGAGTCCCGTTAAAGGTACGCATAAGCGAGCGAAATTCCCCATGTTGTTTGGGAAGTTCATTTCAAAAAATGTTTGATTGGGTTTTTGCAACGTTTGATTTCGTTTATAAACAGGGGCGGCGTTTATAAAAACAGGGGCGGCGTTTATAGACAGAGTAGGCGAATCAGGAAAAAGAGCAAGGAAATAATCTTTGAAAGTAGAGGAGCAGTTCTTTGTAGAATGAGTTTTTTTCGTTAACTTTGCAGACGCAAAAAAGCGACTAAAAGTAAAGTGACGTGGATAAAAGGAATATAGGCATGTCAAAAATACCCAGGATAGCACTTGCTATTGTATTGTTACTGACGTGGAATGTGACAAGAGCCGTTGCAGGAAATGAGTTGACGGAGTCAACGGACGACGGCAAGAAAATAGTAGTGGCGTACGTGACGTCGTGGACGAGGACCATTCCTGACCCTAACGTCATGACGCACATCAACTACGCCTTCGGGCACGTGAACAACTCCTTCGATGGCGTGCGCATCGATAATGAGGAGAGACTGCGGAAAATCGTCAGTCTGAAAAAGCAGAAGAAAGACCTGAAGGTTGTGCTCTCCATCGGAGGATGGGGCAGCGGGCGATTCAGCGAAATGGCTGCTGACGAGAACCACAGAAAAGCGTTTGCCAAAGATTGCCAAAGGGTTGTAAGCGAGTTCGGGCTCGACGGAATCGACATCGACTGGGAATACCCTACGCAGTCGTCGGCAGGCATCTCCTCGTCACGCGAGGACACCAGGAACTTCACCCTGTTGATGCGCGACTTGCGACAGGAGTTGGGGAAGGAGCAGCTATTGACCTGTGCCACAGTTGCCAACGGAGCCTATATTGACTTCAAAGCCTGCATCGACTACCTCGACTGGGTGAATGTGATGGCCTACGATATGGCTTCTGCACCCAAGCACCATTCGGCACTCTATCCGTCGGACATCTCGGGCTGGATGACGACCTCGGGGGCTGTGGAGGCCCACTTGCGGGCTGGCGTCCCTGCGGAAAAGATGGTCTTGGGCATGCCGCTCTATGGACGAGGAACGATGGGCTATTGCGAACGCCCAGACACTTTTTTAAAGGTCAACGAGTCAACAAGTCGACGAGTTAACGAGAAGAAGAAAATATCGGAGTGCTGGCACGAGCAGTCGATGGTGCCCTACTTGACGAATGATAAGGGCGAACTGGTAATGGGCTACGAGAACGAGCGCTCGCTGGGCATCAAGTGCCAATACATTCTAGACCATCGTTTGCGTGGAGGGATGTACTGGGAGTATGGCGACGACCATCAGAAGGCTCTTCGCGACGTCGTCTGCGCTATTCTGATGCGAGGCGAGGCTGCACCCTACCCTGCCGACTATGCAGGTAATCGCGTGAGGTTCCGTGCGTTGTTCGTCTATGACCCTTATGCGGAGTCAGCCCACGTGGAGTTCGACCGTCAGGCACTCCATTTCTTCCACAAACTCTCCTACGGCGAGGGCTTCACCTACGACACACGGACGGAGTGCCCCACAAGCCTCGATACCCTTCGGAGATACGACGTGGTGGTGATGCTCAACACGTTACCCTCAAACAAGGAGACACGTCGCGCATTTGAGGAATACATGGAACAAGGCGGAGGGTGGATGGGCTTTCATGGCTCAGGTTACAACGACAGGAACACCCGCTGGCCTTGGCTGAACGAATTCCTGGGCTGTGGCGCGTTCCTCTGCAACAACTGGCCTCCCCAGCCTGCATTGGTAGAAGTGGAGAAGGCCGACCACCCCATAACCCGCACGTTGCCAACGAACTTCGTGGTACCTGCCAGCGAATTCTACCAGTTCTCCCCCTCGCCACGAGCCAACAAGAATGTGGAAGTGCTGCTCTCCATCTCGCCCAAGATGTACCCCCTCGGCATCAAGGACATCGTCAGCTATGGCGACTTCCCTATTGTGTGGACGAACAAGAAATACCGCATGGTATACCTGAACATGGGGCATGGCGACGAGGAGTTCATTGACCCTACGCAGAATCTCCTTTTCACCAACGCCTTTCGCTGGCTCGTTCAGGAGAAGTTGAAACGGTAGGAAAATAGAATAGGCAAATAAATTCTCAACGCAGGCAAATAAAAAAATAACGCAGGCGAATAAAAATTTAGAATAGGCAAATAAAAATAGAGAAGCAAGGAAGAAAAGCTGGAAGATGAAAGACGACAGATTCTTAAAGCGTTGGGCGCTGCCACTCAGCATGATGACGGGTGTGGTGGGATACTTCGCGGCAGTAGCCATGAGGTTTCCTCAAGAGGTGTATGCCGGCGCAAACAAAGTGATTGCCATCGTGCAGCCTGCGCTATTGTTCATGATGCTGTTCCTGTCGTTCTGCCGGATTCGCCCCAAAGACCTTCGGCTGTGTCCTTGGCATCTGCCCCTGCTGTTAATTCAGACGGTTCTGTTCGGAGTGCTGGCAGGGCTCATCATCCTACGCCCTGATATCGAGGGGCGAATTGTCTATGAGAGCGCCATGCTCTGCCTCATCTGCCCTACGGCTACGGCAGCTGCTGTCGTCGTCCGCAAGCTGGGAGGCAATGCCGCACATCTCGTCACCTATACGGTAATGATTAACCTGGTGGTTTCCATCGTCGTACCCCTTGTGGCGCCACTCATTCATCCGCAGGAGGGACTGAGTTTCTTGCAAGCGTTCATGACCATCATGTCGAAGGTATTCCCACTACTTATCTGCCCCATGCTGCTGGCTTGGCTCATCCGCTACACGCTGCCCAAACTAAACGAGCTCTTGCTGAAGACAGGCGATTTGCCTTTTTATCTCTGGACAATCTCTTTAGCTCTGGCAATTGCCGTCAGCACGCGTAGCATCGTCCACAGCACGGCAGGATTCTGGCACTTGGCAGCCATCGCCCTCGTAAGCCTTGTGTGCTGCCTTTTTCAGTTCTGGACAGGAAGACAAATCGGGAGGTCAACAAGTCAACAAATCTACAAGTCAACAGACGAAGAGCAAAGCTCAACAAGTCGAAACGCCTTTAGCCCCTTAGTCTTGAGCGAAGCAACTACCGCAGGGCAGTCGATGGGCCAAAAGAATACCGTCTTCCTCATCTGGCTGTCGTACACATTCTTCACACCTGTCACAGCTATTGCAGGCGGGTTCTACTGCATCTGGCACAACGTCATCAATTCCATTCAACTTAATAAATTGAAAACTGAAAACTGAAAATTTAGAAAACGTAAACAACATGACTCTACACGAAGCTATCCTCGCGCGCCATTCCGTGCGCCATTATACTGACGCTCCTCTGAAGGCAGAGCAAATCGAGAAGCTCAAGGCTGAGATGGAGCGTTGTAACACAGAGGGCAATCTGCACCTACAGCTAATCATCAACGAGCCGAACGGCTTTCAGGCCGAGAAACCCCACTACGGCAAATTCCAGAATGTCCGCAACTACATCGCCCTCGTTGGACAGCGGAGCAAAGACCTTGACGAACGGCTGGGCTACTTTGGAGAGCGTGTCGTTTTGCTGGCTCAGACGCTGGGGCTGAACACATGCTGGGTGGGATTGACTTATAAGAAGACGCCTGACGCCATACAGATTCTTCCCGACGAAAGACTGCGTGGAGTTATTGCCATCGGCACAGGAGTCGATGGGGGCGTACAGCACAAGAGCAAATCCTTCGAAGCCGTCACAGAAGGGAAGGGCTTTCCTGAATGGTTCAAGAATGGCGTAGCAGCTGCCCTACTCGCCCCCACAGCCATCAATCAGCAGAAGTTCCGATTCTCCTATAAAGAAGGCCAAATGAGCGTGAAGGCAGGGCTGGGCTTCTTTGCGCACATGGACCTTGGCATCGTGGCCTATCACTTCGAGGTAGCCTCGGGCCACAGCTTCTTCCTCAACCAGCTGCGCACGGGCAAGTCGTAGAGCTTGAATGCGGCCCAAGCCAGAGCTATCGCCAGCACATAGAGCGACACAGCCACAAAGATGTGCATGGCCAGCGGAGCGTCATGATGCATGTCCACCCAAGCCATCTGCAGATGGATGAGGGGGAAGTGGGTGATATAAAGCGGATAGGAAATATCGCCAAGGAACTTGTTGACAGCCGATGAGCGAGCCCCCTTGACGCTGCTGCCTGCCCCAACGGAAACAATAAGGGGAAAGAAAACCAGGATGCAGAGCGCCTCGTAAATGCCATTCGTCCAACGAACATCACCACGCCCCATCCAAGGCATACAGAGCAGCAAGGCTATGGCGAGTGAGCACCACCAGAAGCCATTCCGAACCTTAATCAGCCTGCCACAACGCGAAATGAGCAATCCGCAGAAGAAGGGATAGAGCACGCGTGTGAGTCCCACCAACAGCTGCTCGGGCGTCAAGCTCCAGCCTCCCACAACGGTATAGGAAGCATAGCTGCGTTTAGCAAGCAATCCGGTAAAATCAAGATTCAGACAGAGCGATATTGTGAGTAGCGCAAAAAAGCCTACGCACACAGCCAAAGCCTTTTTCGACAAGCGACGGAACACCAGCGCATAGAGGATATTGGCCAAGTACTCCCATTGTAACGACCATGCAGGGCCATTCAGCGGATTAGTCTCCACCCAACCACGAATATCCAACGAAGGAGGGATGGGTAAAAGCGTAAAAGCCCACAGCATCACCAGAATAACCATCCACCACGGCGTTTCAGCAATAGCAGGGAAACGCCCGCAAGCCCCCAAGTAAAACATGAGTGCGCCGAACAACGTGCCAAGGATTACCAGCGGATGAAGCCTGACCAGACGACGTTTGAAGAAATTCCACGTGGACATACGGCTCCAGCGGTCATCATAGGCATAGCCAACCACAAAGCCTGAGAGGACGAAGAAGAAATCGACAGCCAAGTAACCATGATTGATGGGTTGTGTGGGGCCTCCTCCAAAATAAGTTTCAAACAGATGATAGGCCACAACGAACAGGGCACCTACGCCACGCAACCCATCCAGGATTTCATAGCGCGGCTTTGAGGCAAGGTAGACGTTTTTATTCACGATGAAGGGATTTTTCTTTGTTTCACGAGACAAAGATAGTGCATAGCGAGAGGAAAAGCAATTTTATTTGAGCCTTTTTTTGCAAATTCACTCTCCAAATGCTATCTTCGCGGCCGAAATGACAAGAAATCTGCATACCATCCTGAGCGGACACATTGGCGGAAACGACGTCCTGCTCCTTTCTTTTTCCTCCGACAGGGAAGAGCTTTTCTCCTATCTGTACGACAAGGACAAACGTACGTCTGATAATGCTGCCTGGGTGATGACTCATCTGCCTTCAGACGACGATGATTGGCTGACTTACAGACAGCACGAGCTCATTGACCTGGCTATGCGAACTGAGAGCATCACCATGCGAAGGCTGACTATGACAATCCTGCTGCGTACGCAATTCAAGAGTGATGACGTGAGGACGGACTTCCTCGATTTCTGCCTCGACATGATGATGCGCCCTGACCAGCCTAACGGAGTGCGTTCCGTTGCGATGAAGCTGGCATACCTTCAATGTCGTCCTTTCCCTGAGTTACTGGCTGAACTACGCCAGACATTGGACATCATGGAAACAGAATTCCTCTCCCCCGCCCTAAGGACGACGAAGAGGAATATCTTAAAAGAAATGAAAGGTCGATAGGTCTATAGACGACTATAGGCCCTCATATCTTTTGACTTTTATTTCAGCACTTCCTCAAGCTTTTCAGCAAGGGCATCGCCGCGAAGGTTGCGAGCAAGGATGGTACCTTCCTGGTTGATGAGTACCGTAGCAGGGATGGCACGAACGCCATAGAGAGCTGCGCCCTCGCAATCCCAGTACTTCAGGTCAGAAATCTGGGGCCAAGCCATACCCAGGTCGGATACGCCTTTCTTCCAGGACTCTTCGTCGCGGTCAAGACTGACGCCGACGATGCCAAAGCCCTTGGCGCCGAATTTCTCATAAGCTGCCTTGACGTTGGGCATCTCCTGACGGCAGGGGCCACACCAGCTTGCCCAGAAGTCAACGAGCGTCACCTTGTTCTGCTTCACGAAGTCACTCAGTTTGCTGGTTCCACCAGCCATGTTTGCCATCTCAAAGTCGATGAACTTCTTTCCCACAGCCGTAGCCAACACCTTGTCGTTGTTTTCTTTCGTGCGGAGGACGGTTTCGTTGTTGGGGAATTTCTTGACGAACTCGTCGAGGATGGGAGCCAGTTCCTCAGCCTCGAAGTTGTAGGAGTAACGCTGGAGGAGGAAGAGTCCGAAGTCGCAGTCGACATTCTCGCGAAGGCTGTTCTTGACGGCCTCGTCGTACTGTTTTTCCATCACTTCCATTTTCGAGCGGACTTCAGCGATTTCCTCTTCGGTAACGTCGTCAGCCTGCAGGCGCTGGTTCAGTTCGCCATAGCCCTCGAAGATGCCGTTGAGGGTGGAGTTGAAGGCCTCCATGCGATTGTTGTTGAGCGTACCGATGGCCTGGTTCTCACCGCCTTCGTTAATGTCAGCCTTGATGTTTCCAGCTTCAAGGAAGAGCTGCAGGCGGGGCTGGCCTGCTACGGTAAGATAAACCACCTGGATGGTGTCGGTTGTGCCCTTGATCTGATACTTGCCATCCTTGACAACGCCCAGAGCGAGCTTCTCGAGAGTACGTCCCTGAGGAACGGCAACTGCTACGGTGTCTCCGTCCTGAGCACCTGCAATAGTACCGCTGACGGTATAGGCATTTTTGTTTTGGCAGGCTGCCAGCATGACGACAGCTGCTGCGATAAAGAATAATTTCTTCATTGGATTTGTTGTTTTATTTGGTTAATAATTGGTTTTATTTCTGGAAAATATACTTCACGCTAATAGGCTCGTTGTTGATAATGCGCTGGATGGTATCGGCAAACAGCGGAGCGATGGAGAGCTGCTTCAGGCGAGGGCAACGCTTGCCGTTCTGATTGTCGAAGGGAATGCTGTTGGTGAAGACAATCTCCTCCAGCAACGAGGCATTAACGCGCTCAACAGCAGGACCCGACATCACACAATGGCTGGCAAAGGCACGCACGCTACGGGCTCCAGCACGCTTCATCTCGTCGGCAGCCTGGGTGATGGTGCCTGCGGTATCGACGATATCGTCGAAGAGCATGACGTTTTTCCCCTCCACATCGCCGATTATCTGTATGGATTCCACCACATTGGCCCGTGCGCGAGTCTTGTTGCAGAGCACGAGGGGAACGTTAAAGTACTTGGCATAGGCAGCGGCACGCTTGCTACCACCCACGTCAGGAGTGGCAATCACCACATCGTCCATCGGGAAGTTCAAACTCTGAATGTAGGGAGCAAACACGTTGCTGGCATAGAGGTGATCCACAGGGATATCGAAGAAGCCTTGAATCTGATCGGCATGGAGATCCATAGTGACTACGCGGCTGACGCCAGCCACCATCAGCATGTCGGCAACCAGCTTGGCAGCGATGGAGACGCGCGGCTTGTCCTTGCGATCCTGACGAGCCCATCCGAAATAGGGAATCACAGCCACGATGCTATGTGCCGAAGCGCGCTTGGCAGCGTCAATCATCAGCAGCAGTTCCATCAGATTGTCCGCGTTGGGGAAGGTGCTCTGGACGAGAAAAACGTCCTTTCCGCGGATGGATTCTTCGTAGCTTACCGCAAACTCGCCATCGGCGAAATGGGTGATAATCATGTTGCCCAGCGGGCAGCCCAGCGACTCACAGATTTGTTCAGCAAGGTATCTCGAGCGAGTGCCCGAGAAGACCATGAAAGGAGCAGTTGTACTCATTATTGGAGACTACAGTTAATAGGAGGTTGAAATCGACTGCAAAATTACAATAAAAATAGGAATTAGGAACGAGGAATGAGGAATTATTTTCAATAAAAGTGGAAAAATAAAAAAGAATCGCGCGTTGGGGATAGAACGGCTCTTTCTATGCCAATTGTTTTGCGGCTTACCACTCAACAAAAGAAGCCACGAAATCATTGATTATAAGCCATCAGTCTTTTTAACATTTAACGTTTAATTCTATTTCCGTAACGCATTCTATGTTTAAATCCAAGAAAAAAAACGATATTTTTCAGTTGTACGCCAT
>CAMYYY010000061.1 GCA_947303715.1 uncultured Bacteroidales bacterium
GACAAAAGGAAAAATGCTCAAAACAATCTTTCGACCACTAGTGATTTGCAATCCGACTGTTATGAGAAGCGGATTTGTAATCTGCAGCCCGAACAGAGTGACTTGTTGACCTTTACCTCCCCTCAATTGATTTCCGAATACAGAATACAGTTTTCAGGTGAGCACAACAATTTAGTTAAGAGTTAAGAGTTATGAGTTAAGAGTTAAATAAGGTCAACAAGTCAACGGACGGAGCAGCGAGAGCAGAGCCAAACTTGTTTGGACTATGCCGAGTCGTGACGGACGTAGAGCGAAGCTCAACAAGTCAACGAGGGGGAGAGGTTAAAGGGGGAGATTTAGTTAAGAATTAAGAATTAAGAGTTAAGAATTAAGAATTAAGAATTAAATAAGGTCAACGAGTCAACAAGTCAACGAGGCGAAGGCGAGGGGGAAAGTAGGGTAGTTTTATTTGGATTTTTGGTGCAAATAAGGTATTTCCGCCGCCAACAAATGGCTGTGGGGAACATAAAAAATGCACCATAATCTTGAAAAGATATGGGGTTTATTGTTGCAATAATCTTGAAAAGATGTAAATTTGCACGTCCAATATTCTTGAAAAAATGTAATAGCCCGTATGAAAAACCATCTCCTCCTGCTCGGCTTCGCAGCCGCTTGCCTTACCGCCCATGCCGACGACGGCCTCGCCGGCTTCCAGTATGCCGACGCCATCCAGCCCAACGGCAACGAATGGCAGAGCCCCGAAGAGCTCGCCCTAAACAAGGAAATGCCCCACGCGTGGTTCTTCTCGTTTGCCGACGAAGAGACGGCACGCCGCGTGCTGCCCGAGAACAGCGCGTACTGGCAGAGCCTCGACGGCATGTGGAAATTCCACTGGGCGCCCAACCCCGACGAGCGTCCCAGGCACTTCTACACCACGGACTTCGATGACGCGGCGTGGGACGACATCGCCGTACCGGGCTCGTGGAACATCCAGGGCCTGCAGAAGGACGGCAGTCAGCGCTACGGCACACCCATCTACGTGAACCAGCCCGTCATTTTCTGGCATGAGGTGAAGGTGGACGACTGGCGGGGCGGCGTCATGCGCACTCCGCCCGAGAGCTGGACCACCTACAACGTGAGGAACGAGGTGGGCTCGTACCGCCGCACATTCAGCCTGCCCGAGAGCTGGGACGGACGCGAAATCTACATCAACTTCGACGGCGTGGACTCGTTCTTCTACCTCTGGGTGAACGGCTACTTCGTGGGCTTCTCGAAGAACAGCCGCAGCACGGCGCAATTCGACATCACGCCCTACGTCCGTGCCGACGGCGACAACGTGCTGGCTGTGGAGGTCTACCGAAGCAGCGACGGCTCGTTCCTGGAGGCACAGGACATGTTCCGTCTGCCGGGCATCTTCCGTACCGTAGCCCTCGAGGCAAAGCCGAAGGTGCAGGTGCGCGACTTCACCATAACGCCTGACCTCATGGACGACTACACCAACGGCTCGCTGACGCTGACGGCTACCGTCAGCAACCTCACCACCCGGACAGCCACTTGCCGCCTCTCTTACGCCATCTACAGCAACGCCCTCTACAGCGACGGGAACGAGCTGGTGGAGACGTTCGACGTGGACGATGCCTTCGACGTGGATGCCGACGGCACCACGATGTCCTTCACCACCACCATCACACTCAAGAATCCCCGGAAATGGTCGGCCGAGGCACCGTGGCGCTACACCATCGTGGGCCATCTGACGGACGACGAGGGACGCGACGTGGAGACTTTCTCGACCTACACGGGCTTCCGCAAGGTGGAAATCAAGGACACGCCGGCCGACGAGGACGAGTTCCACCTGGCAGGGCGCTACTTCTACGTCAACGGCAAGACGGTGAAGCTGCGCGGCGTGAACCGCCACGAGAGCCACCCTGCCGTGGGCCACGCCCTGACGCGCGAGATGATGGAGGAGGACCTCTTCCTGATGAAGCGCGCCAACATCAACCACGTCCGCGACAGCCACTACCCCGATGACCCCTACTGGTACTACCTGTGTGACCGCTACGGCATCTACCTGATGGACGAGGCGAACGTGGAGAGCCACGAGTACTACTACGGCGCGGCATCGCTCTCGCACCCCGTGGAGTGGGAGGCTGCCCACGTGGCACGCAACATGGAGATGGTGCACCAGAACTACAACCACCCCAGCATCGTCATCTGGAGCATGGGCAACGAGGCAGGGCCCGGCAGGAACTTCCAGGCGGTGTACGATGCCATCAAGGCCTTCGACCAGAGCCGCCCCGTGCAGTACGAGCGCAACAACACCATTGCCGACATCGGCTCGAACCAATACCCCTCCATCCCCTGGGTGCGCGGCGCCGTCAGGGGCGACTACAACATCAAGTATCCCTTCCACATCAACGAGTATGCCCACTCCATGGGCAACGCCCTGGGCAACTTCGCCGACTACTGGGAGGCCATTGAGACCACCAACTTCTTCATGGGCGGCGCCATCTGGGACTGGGTGGACCAGTCGATGTATAACTACACCCCTGACGGCACTCGCTATCTGGCCTACGGAGGCGATTTCGGCGACACGCCCAACGACGGGCAGTTCGTGATGAACGGCATCATCTTCGGCGACCGCATGCCCAAGCCGCAATACTACGAGGTGAAGCGCGTCCACCAGCCCGTGGACATCGCGTATCATGACGGCATGGTGACGGCGTTCAACAAGCAGTACTTCGAGCCCTTTACCGCCGACGTCCATATGACGCTCCTACGCGACGGACAGGTGGTGCAGGAGGACTACATCGATTCGCAGACTCGCAACGACTACGTCGGCGATATGCGCATCGCACCCCGCTCGAAAAAGGAGGTCGCCCTCTCCTTCGACGGCCTGCCTGACGACGGCGAGTACTTCCTCAACATCCAGCTCCTGCAGAATAAAGACCTCCCCTGGGCAAAGAAAGGCTACGTCGTTGCCGAGCAGCAGCTGCCGCTGAAGAGTGCCCCCAAACGGCCTGCCATTGCCACGCTACAGAGCGGAAAAAGCCCGATGAAAACGGGGAATTTTGTCAATCTGACGAAGACGCCATTCGTTACCGTCAGCGGCGACGGCTTCGAGGTGGAGTTCGACATGCAGCAGGGCACCATCCATAAACTTTCGTACGACGGAAGCGTGATTATCCCTGAAGGCTGCGGCCCGAAGCTCAACGCCTACCGCGCCTTTGTGAACAACGACAACTGGGCCGTCGGCAGCTGGATGGCAAACGGCCTGCACAACCTCCAGCACTCCGCCTCAGCCGCCAAGGTGACGAAGCAGAAGGACGGCAGCACCAAGCTCGCCTTCACCGTCACCAGCCAGGCGCCCCATCCGGCACGCCTCATCGGCGGAACAGCCAGCGGACATCCCCAAATCGAGGAGGAGGAGACGGAGAAGCCCTCCTTCAAATTCGTTTCCAACGTCGTCTGGACGGTGTATCCTGACGGCAGCATCGAGCTGGCCTCAGCCATCACCTCCAACCGGCAGAACACCGCCCTGGGCCGTCTGGGCTACGTCATGGAATTCCCCAAGACGCTGGACGACGTGAGCTACTACGGACGTGGCCCTGTGGAGAACTACAACGACCGTATGGCCTGCGCCGACATCGGCACCTACACCTCGCCCGCTGCAGCACTCACTACTGAATACACCTTCCCGCAGGAGAATGGCAACCACGAGGGCACGCGCTGGCTCACGTTCAGCAAAGGCCGCAGCGGTGCCAGCATCATTGCTACCGTACCCCGCTCTGCAGGAGCCGACGGCACCCTCGCCAGCCAAAGAGAGATGCCCAACAACGCCTCTGCCGCACCTGCCCTATCCTTCAACGTCAGCCCTTGGAGCGCCGTCGACCTCACCCTTGCGGCTCACCCCTACCAACTGCCCGAGCGCGAACATTATTTCCTCACCCTCGACGCCAAAGTCACGGGCCTCGGCGGCAACAGCTGCGGACAGGGTGCACCCCTGACCATAGACCGTGCGCTGGCTGAGCCCACGCAGTTCGGCTTCCTCATCCGCCCGCTGGGTGCCAAGGGCGGCACAGCCGTCAGCGGCAGCACACCCATGCCCACCATGCCCGTCATCCCCAAGCCTGAGGGGCAGCTTGAGGTCGTCTATGCCTCCAGCATCGAGCCCTCGGAGGGCAGCGCCGAAGCCTTTGCCGACGGCGACCCTTCGACCTTCTGGCACAGCATGTGGAGCATCACCGTGGGCACCTATCCCCATTGGGTGGACTTCGATGCCGGCAAGCAGAAGACCATCAAGGGATGCGTCTATACACCCCGTCAGGATAGCCCCAACGGACACGTGAAGGACTACGAAATCTATATTTCTTCCAACGGCAAGACGTGGGGAAATCCCATCGTCAAGGGCGCGTTCCCCCGCAGCCGCCAGCCGCAGACCATCCTCTTCCCGCATACCGTCAGGGCACGCTATATCCGTTTCCGCGCGCTGAGCGAGCAAAGCGGCTCTGACTATGCCAGCGGCGCCGAGTTCAGCATAATTACAGAATAAGAGATTAGTGAGTAGTGATTAGTGAATAGATAATACCTTTGTATGCGGAAACATTTATCTAATCACTAATCACTAATCACTATTCACTATTCACTAATCACTTAAAAAGTAATCCTTAGCCCCAAGCCGCCTGGGGTGGCACCAATGCTCAGGCTGAGGTCGTCTGAGCGAGGTGAGACGAGGCTTTCGATGCCGTCGTTGTAGGCGCGGACGGCTTCACGGGCCTGGTTGTTCACAGCAATGTTCAGGCAAAGCGCACCAACGAACGACCCCGCTCCGATGCACGCCAAAGGGGTGTTGAACTCCTTATTCAACAATCCCACATTCACCAGCTCCCATCCGAGAATAAACCCTGAGGCAAACTCCAGAATTTCCGTTATCCGCCCCAGATCAGAGGCTATCCTGAAGTGCCGCGCCGCAACAGGATTATCGGCAAACAACGTCTTCAACTCCCTCTCTTTCAGCCTCAACCCATTCTGCGTGAGACGGGGGAACTTCAGCAAATCAGCTTCGATGGCGAGGGTGTCAGCCAACGTCGGCTCTGCTGTGCGCAACGTCACGCCGTGAGCCGTTGCCGTAGCATGATGCGCGGCCTCCTTCGTCCGCTCCGCGATGTCGCTTATGGCAAAGATAAACATCGAGCCATCAGCACCCTGCAAGGCAAGAGAGTCGCTCAACTCGCCCACTACCTCGCCTTTCAGCACCGAGCCGTTCTTCAGCTTTATCACCTCACGCCCGGCATTCTGCCCCATCAGGCATACCGCACACAGTAGAAATAGCACCAAACAAATACTCTTTTTCATACGCTTTCTTCCTTTTTCGGACAAAGGTAGTGCGAGCCGAGAGGAAAAGCAAGAAAAACGTGTTTTTTTTGATTTGCCCGAGGCGAAGCCTACCTAAAAGCCCCGTAGGGGATTAAAGGTACGAGTAAGCAAAAGAAATATCTTTAACGGATGCCCGTTAAAGAGAGTGCGAGCCGAGAGATAATGCAAATTTATTTGCAATTGTTTTGACGATTTGCATTTTTTGCCTTACCTTCGCATCGCTTTTGAAAAACAACAGAATATGAAACACTATGTAATGGCTGTGACGTACGATTTGTACGTGGATATCGATGGCGAGGAAACGCTGGTAGAAGAGTGCACGAACGAACGCCCATTCCGATTCGTAACGGGTGTGGGCTATACCTTCGACGCCTTCGAGGCAGCATTGCTGCCGCTGGCCGTAGGCGATAACTTTGACTTCGTTGTCAAAGCAGAAGAAGCCAACGGGGCGAGGGACGAGGAGTATGTGTTCGACGTGGATAAGAGTATCTTCTACGTCGATGGCGAATTCCCAGCCGACGATATCTATCCTGGCAACATAGTGCCGCTAATGGATGCTGAAGGCAACCGCCTGCAAGCCACAATAATAGCAGTAAAGAAAGATAAGGTAACTATTGACCTGAACCATCCGCTGGCAGGCAAGGACCTGCACTTCAAGGGCACGCTGACCGAGCGGTGCACAGCCTCAGACGATGAGGTGAAGGCTGCTACCTCAGGCTGCTGCGGAGGCTGCAAAGGCGGAAGCTGCGGAGAGGGCTGCGATGAGGGTTGCAAAGGTGGAGGTTGCAATGAGTCAAGAGTTTAGAGTAGAAAAAGATGAATACGTTCGGAACGATTTTTCGGCTGACGACATTCGGCGAGTCGCACGGCTCAGCTATCGGAGGTGTGGTTGACGGTATGCCTGCCGGCATAACGATTGACGAGGACTTCATCCGCAGCGAGATGGCCCGCCGACGCCCTGGGCAGAGCGCGTTAGTGACGCCACGCAAGGAAGCAGACGAAGTGGAACTGCTCTCAGGCATCTTCGAAGGACGCAGCACAGGTGCCCCCATCGGTTTCGTTATCCGCAATACCGACACCCGCTCGGGCGACTACAGCGAGGCTCAACGTTGGTACCGCCCCTCGCACGCCGACTATACCTATGACCAGAAATACGGCTTTCGCGACTATCGCGGAGGCGGACGGGCATCGGCTCGCGAAACGGCTGTACGCGTGGTGGGCGGCGCTCTGGCAAAGATGGTGTTGCGCGAAAGGGGCATCAGCGTAGAGGCACGGCTGAAGCAAGTGGGCTGTGAGACGACACCCGAAGGTATGGAAGCCCTCATCCAGCAAGTGAAGAGCGAGGGCGACAGTATCGGCGGCATCGTGGGCTGCACGATAACGGGCTGTCCGATAGGACTGGGCGAGCCCGTCTATGGCAAACTTCACGCGGCATTGGGAGCAGCTATGCTGAGCATCAATGCCTGTCACGGCTTCGACTACGGCGCAGGATTCAACGGCGTGGGCATGAGAGGCTCAGAACAAAACGATACCTTCGTTCGCCGTGCAGATGGCACCATCGGCACAGCCTCCAACTACTCAGGGGGCATTCAGGGAGGCATCTCGAACGGCGAGCCCATCACCTTCAGGGTGCTGTTCAAGCCGACGCCCACCGTGCTGCGTGCTCAGCAGACTGTCGATAGCGAGGGAAATGAGGGCGTGCTGACTATGAAGGGACGCCACGACCCGTGCGTAGCCGTAAGGGCTGTGCCCGTAGTGGAGGCTATGGCAGCTATGACGGTACTGGACTATTACCTGATGTACAGAGCCACATCAGGGTTTTAACACCATAAAATCAATTAACACGTGTCGCTGAGGACACATCCTTGAGACGTTTCAGGGCTGTGGTGACGGTACGGATATCGGCAACGTCGTGAACGCGTAGCCGGATGGTTCCTTCGAAAAGGCCATCGTGTGCCTCAATGACAATCTTCTCCATATAGACGCTGAGCTGCGACGAGATGATGTCGGTAATCCTGCCAAGGACGCCGAGACCATCGATGCCGCTGATGGCAATAGTGGCGGAGAAGAAGACAACCTTGTTGGTGTTCCACGTGGCAGCAAGGATGCGTGAGCCGTAGGCAGCCTTCAATTTGGCAGCCTCAGGGCAATTGCGCTTGTGAATGACGATGTGGCCATTGTCATCGATATAGCCGAGAACGTCGTCACCTGCAATGGGATTGCAACAGGGAGCCATGTGGTAGCGGGTACGGATGAGCTCGTCGGTAAGCAGCAGGGGGCGGCGACGGTCGATGGTGCTGACATCGAAGGTATCGGCAACGGATGGTGTATTCTCAGAGGAGGCGGAGACAGGCTTCTTATCCGTCTGCGCCGTCTTAGGCTTGCGGCGGAAGAGGCTGGTGATGCCGTTGGTTCCTCGCACAGCGGTGCGTTCGACCTCCCCGAGGACAATGTTACCACGTCCTATGGCGGCATAGAGCTTCTCGCGGCTGTCGTAGCCATGCAGTTGCCCAATCTTATCGATAGCAATGCTGTTGAGGGGCATGTCCTCTTTCTCAAAAAAGGCATTCAGACGCTCCTCGCCCTCCTTCTGCGCAGCACGCTCCTCGCGGCGCAGGGCTGCCTGTATCTTACTCTTGGCCTTGGCAGTAGTGACGAAAGTGAGCCAATCAGGGTCAACATGCTGGGTACGTGAGGTAAGGACTTCTATCTGATCGCCACTGGAGAGGCGGTAATTGGGCGACTCCAACTTGTGGTTGACCTTGGCACCGATACAATGGGTACCCACCATCGTATGGATGAGGAAGGCGAAGTCAAGAACCGTGCTGCCCTGCGGCAGGGTGCGGATGTCGCCTTTGGGAGTAACAACGAAAATCTCCGAGGCATAGAGGTTGAGCTTGATGGCATCGAGGAAGTCCATCGCGTTAGGCTGCGGGTCGTCGAGGATCTCGCGGATGTTGCGGAGCCACTTGTCAAGCTCCTCATCGTCGATGACAGCCTCAGCATTCTCAGCGTTCTGGCGCTCGGCATCCTTGTACTTCCAATGGGCGGCAACGCCCTGCTCGGCAATGTCGTCCATACGCTGGCTGCGTATCTGCACCTCCACCCAGACGGCTTTCTTCTGTTGGTCGGCTGTCAGCTTCTCCTCTTCCGTCTGACGGCTCATCAACGTCATGTGGAGTGCCTGGTAGCCATTCGTCTTGGGATGGGTGACCCAGTCGCGAGTACGCTCAGGGTGCACGGTATAGAGCTTCGAGAGCGCCACGTAGATATCGAAACACTCGTTAATCTCCAGTTCCCTCGATTTGGGTTCGAAGATGATGCGTACGGCAAGGATGTCGTAGATTTCCTCGAAGGGGAGATCCTTCGTCTGCATCTTTTTCCAGATGGAATAAGGGGTTTTGATGCGCCCCTTGATGACGTATTTGAGCCCCATGGCATCGAGCCGCTGCCGCATAGGGGCGGTGAACTGCTCATAGAGGGTATCGCGCTCAGCCTGAGTGGCAGCCAGCTTCTCCTCTATCCGAGCGTACTCCTCGGGGTGCTCGTAGCGGAAGCTGAGGTTCTCCAGCTCCGTCTTGATTTTGTTCAAGCCGAGGCGGTAAGCCAGCGGGGCATAAATATACAGCGTTTCGCCGGCTATCTTCAGCTGCTTGTTTGCCGACATGCTGTTGAGGGTGCGCATGTTGTGCAGGCGGTCGGCAATCTTGATGAGGATAACGCGGATATCCTCAGACATGGTGAGAAGCAGCTTCTTGTAATTCTCAGCCTGGGCAGAGTCCTTGCTACCGAAGAAGCTGCCGGAAATCTTCGTCAGTCCCTCGACAATCTGGGCTATCTTGTCGCCGAAGATGTTGCGGATATCCTCGACGGTGTATTCGGTATCCTCGACGACATCGTGAAGCAACGCAGCGCAAATGGAGGTAGAGCCGAGGCCAATCTCCTCGCAGACAATGCGAGCGACGGAGATGGGGTGCATGATATAGGGCTCACCCGAACGGCGACGCACACCACGATGGGCATTACGGGCAAAATTGAAGGCACGCTCGATGATTTCTCGCTTCTTGCGGTGTTTCGAGGCAAGATAAATGTCCAACAATTCGTTGAACGCGGCAGTTATCTGCGCTTCCTCCTGTGCTTCGTCTGGGATGTAAGGTTGCTCGTCGTTTGTCATAGCCTTGGAGAAAAGAAAAAGTTACTTGTATATTTTCAGGGTTTTCCCTGCGGTAATACGGTCGCTTCGCAACCCGTTCCACTTCTTAATCTGCGAAACGGTGACGCCATACTTCCGTGCAATAGTACCCAGCGATTCACCCGCGCGAATCTTGTGAATGGTCAAACTACCCTTCCCTGCCCTTGCGCTGCTGCGGCTGGAGGTGACGGGCTGGGGTTCCACCACCTTCCGAGGGGGGAAGAAGGTGTCGTGCTGATAGGCATAGACGGAGTCGCTTTTGTCGATGAAAACGGCAATTTTGTCCATCGGAAGGCGGAGGGAATAGGGCTCATAGGCTCCAGGGATGAGGTCTTCCTTGTACTGCGGATTGAGGGCGCGGAGGGCCTCCATGTCGATATCACAGACAGCAGAAATCTGCTGGAGATAGACATTGCGGTGAAGCATCACGGTATCGTTAGCCAGCGGCAGCGTAGTCTCCATCGGGCAGATGCCGTGCTCAGCATAATAGTTCATGATGTAGTTGGCGGCAATGAAGGCGGGAACGTAGCCACGGGTCTCGCGAGGCAGGTTCCAGTAGATATCCCAGAAGTCGGGGCGTGAACCGCTGCCCGACCGGTGGATGGCTTTATTGACGTTGCCGGCACCGCAGTTATAGGCAGCGATAGCTAACGTCCAGTCGCCCAGCAGATCGTACATATCGCGCAAATGGTGCGCAGCAGCCCATGTCGCCTTGATGGGGTCGCGTCGCTCGTCGACAAGGCTGTTCAGCTTCAGTCCGTAGGATTTGCCCGTGGGGTACATGAACTGCCACATTCCCGTAGCGCCAGCACGCGAAACAGCGACTGGGTTCATGGCCGACTCGATGACGGGCAGATACTTCAGCTCTTGGGGCACTCCGTAAAAGTCCAACGCCTGCTCGATGATGGGTGAGTAAAACTGCATCACCCCCAGCATGTACGAAACCAGCGCCCGGCCACGGCTGGCGTAGCGGTCGATGACGACGCGGACGGGTTGATTGTAGACCATCGGAACGATGGTGGGCAGGTTGTCCAGCCGCTGGCGATAGATGGAGTCTGGGAAGTCGGGGTTCGTCCCGCTGCCCACGCAGAGGCTATCGTAGAGCAGGTATTTGCGTGAATGCCAGTCGTGAAGCAGGCTATCGAGGTTCACCGACATACTCTCAAGAACAGCCATGGAGTCATCGCGGATGGTGCGCCACGTGTCGGAACGCGGAGTCTCTCGGAGAGGCTGCTCCATAGGGGCGGGTTCGGCTTCTATCCATACCGTGTCCACAATTACTATCGTGTCTCTTTTTATTACGGGCACACGCTTCTTACGGATGCCTACAATCTGTGCAGGCAGAAGCGTCAGCAGGGCAAGGAGTATAACGAGCGGTTTATTCATATTCAGAAGGTTAAGCTGCACCTCACTCCCAATGAGCTTGAGCGCAGGGTATAGTAGTCAACAGAGGGGATGAGGGAGGGGCGGACGTGCAGTCCGAGATCCTCCGAAATGTCGAAATGGGAGAGCTCGGCATCAACGTAGGCATCGATGATGGAAATGGCATAGACACCGATGAAGCTGAAGATGCTGAGGTCGCGGTAGCGGCGGTAGTTGTCCTTGCGGTTCTTAAACACCCGCTTCAAGTACTCTTCGTTTGCCGCGACGTTGTAGTGAGGCGGGAGAAAATCCTCGTAGCTGGCTGTGGCGGGGTCGTCGTCCATGATGTCGAGGTAGGCTTGCGAATAGTCCCTGTACATTTGGTTATTCCACGTCAGGGCGTATGCACAGCCCAGGAATCCGCCATAGACAATGGGCAACTTCCAGTACTTGCGGTTGTAAATCTGTCCGCCTCCAGGGAAAGCAATGCCTATCCATGTGGCTCGTGTGGGATCGGGCGACCACACTTCGGCTGCTACCAACGAGTCGGCGCTGACGACGGAAATGCTGTCGCCGCCTATCAGCATGAGGCTGTCGGCTGTGACTCTCACCAGGCTGTCGGCTGCGGCAGAAAGCAGCGAATCCGTGAGGATAACCTGAGCAGACGACGAGATGGAAAAATGAAGATTAAAGATTGAAAAGAAGAGGAAAAACCATGAAAAACAGATAGCCCTGCAAGCAGAAACGCCTGCAAACCCAGTCAGGGAGTTATGGGACATCTTGTATTCCATGCTTTTCATCTTCACTTTCTTAGCTTATCCAATAGAGCGATGATGCGCTCCAGCTCCTTTTCGTTGGCAAAGGGGAGGACAATCTTGCCCTTTCCCTTGGCGCCGATGGAGAGTCGCACATCCGTCCGGAAATAGGTGGCGAGATGTTTCTGCAGTTCATCGTAGTCGGTGCTGGTCTTCTGGGACGAGGCTTTCTTCTCCTTCGCACTCCCTTTTTTGCCGACAGCCTTCACCAGTTCCTCCACTTTGCGGACGGAATAGCCGTTTTCGCGAATCTCGTGGAAGAGCCTCAGCTGCTCGCCCCAGTCGTCTACCGCCAGCAGGGCACGGGCGTGACCCATGTCAATGTCCTTGTTCTTCAGCGCCACTTGAATTTCGCCAGGCAATTTGAAGAGACGCAGATAGTTGGCGATGGTAGCGCGGTTCTTGCCGACGCGCTCGCTCAAGTCGTCCTGCGTGATGTTCAATTCGTCGATGAGCCCTTTGTAGGCCAAGGCTATTTCCATCGGGTTCAAGTCGGCACGCT
Source organism: uncultured Bacteroidales bacterium (assembly GCA_947303715.1). Lineage (GTDB taxonomy): Bacteria > Bacteroidota > Bacteroidia > Bacteroidales > Bacteroidaceae > UBA1189. The sequence goes on from CAMYYY010000061.1 coordinate 12,224, forward strand.
GGATGTTCTCCACGAGGGCCAGCTCCAACACGCTCTTGTCCTCCACCTCCTTGATGTATGCGGGGATGGTGGTGAGGCCTGCCAGCCGCGATGCTCGCCAGCGCCGTTCGCCCGCCACAATCTGGTAGCTGTCGGCGCCCGTCTTACGTAGCGTCACGGGCTGGATGACGCCGTAGGTGCGAATGGATTCTGCCAGCTCGTGCAGCGTCTCCTCGTCGAAGTCCTTTCGAGGCTGGTCGGGGTTGGGCGAAATCTGTGCGAGGGGAATCTCGCTGATGATGGACGAGCCTGCCGTTGTCACCTCGCCACCTGTATCGATAAGGGCATCAAGCCCGCGGCCAAGTCCTGTATGCTTTTTCGTTGTTGCCATTTTTTCTTTTTTTGTTTGCCGCTTCGCGGGAAATTCCCCAAAATCAATCAAAAAATCATACAAATTTTTGAACTGAATTTTGTAAAATTTCTGCCCCACAGGGGCACTTCCATTCTTAACTCTTAATTTTTAGTTCTTGACTCTTCATTCTTCATCTTAATCTCCTGGGCGAGGCGGAGATAGCTCCTTGCGCCCTGCGAATCGGCATCGTAGAGCAGCACGGGGATACCGTGACTGGGAGCCTCAGCCAGACGGACGCCTCGGGGGATGACGGTCTCGAACACCAAATCCTGAAAGTGGCGCCGCACCTCGTCGAGCACTTGATTGCTGAGGCGCAGACGGCTGTCGAACATCGTCAGCAGGAAGCCCTCGATGCATAGCGGCGGGTTGAGCCGCTGCTTAATCAACTTGATGGTATTCAGCAGTTTGCTGATGCCCTCGAGGGCGAAGTATTCACATTGAACGGGGATGATAACCGAGTCTGCCGCCACCAGCGCATTCACCGTGATGAGCCCCAGCGAGGGCGAGCAGTCAATGAGGATGTAGTCGTAGCTCTCCTTCAGCGCAGTCACCACTCGACGCATGGCAGTCTCGCGGTTGGCGATGCTCAGCATCTCAATCTCCGCCCCCACCAAATCGATGTGCGACGAGATGATGTCAAGCCCTTCGACTTCCGTCTGCCGCACGGCGTCAGCCGGCTCACAACGGCCAATGATACATTCGTATATCGTATTCTCCACCTTGCGCACATCGACGCCCAGACCCGACGAGGCATTCGCCTGTGGGTCAGCGTCTATCAGCAGCACACGCCTCTCCAGCGTTGCCAACGAAGCTGCCAGATTGATAGCTGTAGTCGTCTTGCCCACACCACCCTTCTGATTAGCCAGCGCTATGATTTTTCCCATACTTTTCGCGTTTATACTCTAATTCAAGCTGCGAAGATAGTGAAAAAGTCGGCTACCGAATGTACAAATTCTACTAAACTTTTAAAAAATGTGGATAAATGGCGCTTTTTTGTGGAAAATCACACTAACTTTGCCCCATGAAACCGCTGATACTTATTTCCAACGACGATGGCTACCAGTCCTGTGGCCTGCAGTCGCTCATCGAAGCCCTTCGCCCGCTGGCCCGACTGGTGGTAGTCGCCCCTGACAAGGGCCGATCTGGTATGGCCTGCGCCTGCACCTTCAGCGTGCCCGTCTACAAATGGCTGGTTACTGACAACGACGACGTCACCGTCTGGGGCTGCTCAGGCACCCCCGTCGACTGCGTGAAGCTCGCTTTTGCCGACGTGCTCAACGAGCGTCCTGCGATGGTGGTGGGCGGCATCAACCACGGCGACAATTCCGCCGTCAACGCCCACTACTCCGGCACCATGGGCGTGGTCTACGAAGGAGCCATGAAGGGCATCCCCTCCGTAGCCTTCTCCCTCGACAGCCACGATGCCTTCGCCGACTTCACCCCCCTCATCCCCTGGATACGGCACATCACCACATACGTCCTCGAACACGGCCTGCCGAAGGGCACCTGCCTGAACGTCAACTTCCCAGCTATCCCCGAATACAAGGGGTTGCGCGTCTGCCGCATGGCCTGGGGTGAATGGAAGAACGAGTTCGAACGTCGACCCCACCCGCGGGGTGGCGACTACTACTGGCTCACAGGCGCCTTTGAGCTCGATGCTACCGCCTCCGATGCCGATGCCGACCGTGTAGCCCTCAACCAAGGCTACATCGCCGTCACCCCCTTCCGCCTCGATGCCACCGACTACGCCCTCAAAGCCGAGCTCGAGCAAGCATTGGGCGATTTCAATCCGTAAGCATTTTAGGAAGTTAAGACGTTACAATGGGGCGTCTCTATAGAAGTGACGGGTTAAGCATCTACGTTTCCTATAACAAACTCCCCGCTGCTGCGCGGTTATCTTTTTGACCCGTCACTCACAAGACATCGACTGCTTTTATTGCTTGACTTTATTAAAACACTTTAATGAACGATTTAGGATAAAAAGAGGATATGCCAATTGGCATATCCTCCTCCTTTTCTACATCAAGTCGATTTACTTGATAATAAGCTTCTTTCCTCCTACAATATAGACACCCTTTGCAAGTCCGGTGATGCTGTCGCCTACATAGCGGCCATCTACGGCATAGACCTTGATATTTGTATTCGGGTCGTTTACGATAAGGGCACCCTTGATGCTTGTAACGGCATTAATGGCCTGTGGAATCACACGCTCTACGTTTCCTACATTATCCGTTGCTAGTACATAGAAGCTGTAGATGTCCTCAGTAGTGCCTGCGATGACTGGGTAGCCGATGCTCCCTGTTACACTCTGCCCACAATATGCATAGTCTTCACCGTTCTTCGATACAAAGAACAGATAGCTATTCACACCTGCTCCTGCATCCTCAGAGGTGCAAATCACGTTGATGGTATCAGCTTTTGCATTGAAGGTTGCTTTTGACATCGTTGTGGTTGGTGGCAGCAGGTCGAGTGTGTTCACAAATTCGTTGGTTTCGATTGGGAAGTTCTTGTCGAAGATAATCGTAGCCTTGTTCTTGATTTGCGTTCCATTGGCAAGATTTGGCTTCAGGTCTACAGAGAAGCTCACATAGCCTTCGCCCTCAGGAGCATTCACGTTAGGTGGTAATTCGATACCCTCGATGTCCCATGAGAGTTTATTACCTTCTTGCTTTATCTTCCAGTTGTACCCCAGTCCGTCATGACTGGTCTCACCGAATTGAACGGTTGAGACGTCGAATACGTTCTCGTCTAACTCGTCACTCACGCGTACACGGTAAGCAGCATCGCCGGCCTCAGCCTTGTTCTCAAACAAGATGCGGTAGTTCATCGTCTGGGTCTTACCAATGTAGTGCTCAACGCCTACGCCCTGTGGTCCCACCATTTCGTTTGGATCCCATGATGCCACTACGTCTGTGATAGCTGCCTTTGCATCAATGATGTCGATATCGTCCCATGGATATGTGTGGTCTATCAGATTCATCCAGTAGTCTATGCGTAAGCGCATGAGGCTTGCGATGTTGCACGTAGCGTCAAGCAGATCCATTTCACACATATCGGAAGCACGCTTCAGCAGGGAATATACTCCGTAGGCAGCCACACCTGTCTGCTGCTTTTCTGTTTCGAGAGATTCCAAGAGCTGCGACAGTTTCAGTCGTTGCTCGCCAGTCAGGTCGTAGACATCGCCGATGCGATGCACGATGTAGTCGCTCACAAACACTTGTCTGTCGGCTCCTTCCACATAGCCCATGACGGTGACAATAGCGTGGGTGCTACTGTTGACCACAATCGCATTCCTGCCGTTGCCCACTTTTATCATCTCGCGGCTGTAGGCAATATCGCCCTTACCCTCACTAATCATAGTGAAAGTGTAGCTTTCCCATGGGTCGAGGCTTGGCACGTAGAAGATGGCAGTATGGTTGCAGTCGTTACCATCAACAACCGTTACGCTATCCAGCGGTACATATTTTGAACCGCGGTTGCTGTTCATGCGGAAACCGATGATGTCGATGTCGTCCGTTGCAGCGACAGCAACCAAGAATTTTTCACTCTTCACGTTCGAGATGTTGGTGATAGTGATTGGATTCTCACAAGCCACACCCTTGCGGACGGTGTTGCGACCACCCGTCATTACTTTCACGTTCGTAGCTAAATCTATCACACCTTCCTCCTCCGGACCTTCGAAGGTAACCTTATAGCCGCCGAAACCGCTATAGCGTGGCAGGTAGAAGATGTAGTGGCTATCCTCCGTGTTCTTGTCAAGATAAGAAATCGTGCCTGAGCTGCGCTCCAGTCGTGTACTCTTCACACTCTGTAGGATAGGAGACCCATCCTCCTTGTCGCCTTTATAAATATATAACGTGGCGACTCCGATGGAGAGACTATGACTATGCTCTACTTCTACGTTCACGTCAATCTGCGTGCCATGCATCAGGCCCAGATCGAACCAGGCCTCTGTCTGGGCACCGCTGTTGTACTCATAGCCCAACGTGCCATAAACACTTTGGCCTTGCTCCAGCTCGATGCGCGAGGCAAAGTTGGTGTTGGTCCTCTTCTCGCGGAAGTACGGGTTCTTGGTGAAATTCGACTTCACTGAATAGCCGCCATAGCCTCCTCTTTGAGGCATGTAGAGGTAATAGTTACCTGCTGCAAGATTGTCGGCTTTGAAGACAAGAGCCGAATCTGGATAGTCGAGCCACTTGCTTGTACGATGCATTGTGCCCGTTCCGTCAGCTTTAAGCGCGTGGATTTCTGCCGAACCAAGGGTGAGTGTTTTTTCAGACTGGATGGTGAATGTTGCACTTCCGTCAGCCTCAAGGGTGAACTCATACCAGTCTTTATTATCCATTGAGCTGTTGTAGTCGTAACCCAAACGAGCCTGCATAGTTGTACCGTTCTCAAGATGTGTGGCATTTTCCCAGCTATCGTTGCCTGCTACATCGTTGGCATAGGCGCATGGA
>CAMYYY010000062.1 GCA_947303715.1 uncultured Bacteroidales bacterium
AGACGTATGAGATAGAGTACGGCTCAGTTATTACACCCGAGAACGAGCCGACAAAGGAGGGCTACACTTTCTCCGGCTGGAGCGAAATCCCTGAGACAATGCCCGCACACGACGTAACAGTTACAGGTTCGTTCACGATTAACACGTACAAGTTGACTTATTTCTTAGATGAAGAGGTATTCTTGTTTTACGAGGTAGAGTACGGCGCAGCCATTACTCCTGAGAACGAGCCGACAAAGGAGGGTTACACTTTCTCCGGCTGGAGCAACATACCTGAGACAATGCCTGCCCACGACGTACGCGTAATAGGTTACTTTACGATTAATAGTTACGTGTTAACCTACATGATTGACGATGTCGTGTATAAGGTTGTTGAATATGAATATGGAGAAACCATAAAACCAGAAGAACAGCCTGAGGGCGACTATATTCGTTTCGAATGGGTTGATGTTCCTGAAACGATGCCAGCTCATGATGTGACGGTTTATGCTGATTATGAAACGGGCATAGGAAGAATATTTTCTGACGAAAGAGCCGAGCGTTACTATCGTATGGACGGTACGGAGACAGAATCGCTCTCAAAGGGATTCCATATAGTTGTATCCAAGAACGCCGACGGCACAAGTACTTTCAGAAAGGTCTTTGTCCGATAGACAAACCAAGGATTAAACGAGAGCGGGGCGTTCGGTTGGCGGACGTCCCGCTGCGTTTGTTGTTTTTCATTTTATTCCAAAAGATAAAGCTTATCAAGTACAGTTTTTTTGCTTTTCACTTGTAGGTTTTATAGGAAAGATGTATCTTTGCAAAGTCAGTTGTATGTTAGGAAAACACGTTGATACACGTGGCTCAACACGTTGATACACGTGACCCAACGCGTTGATACACGTGTATCAACGCGTTGGTACACCTTAATAGTAATCTTCTAAACAATATAACAATGAGAAAAACAAAGAAGGAAAAGCAAAGCGGCAGCATTGCGTATCAGATTATTACGAAGAAGGACCTTACGGGACAGGCAACTGAATCGAATCCCGTCATCCGCGTAGCGCCTGTTCATCAGGAAACAGTCAGCACATCAACGATGTCTGAAGAAGCAGCGTTCGGTACTACGTTGACGCCCACCGATATTGCGGCTGTACTTACGTCGCTTGGCGACTACATCGCCCGTACGTTGAAAAACGGCAAACGACTGAAGGTGGATCATGTGGGAACGTTCAACGTCTCGCTTACTTGCAGCTGGACGGACGACGAAGGCAAAGTACACGAGCACACGTTGGACGACAACATCACTAGCGGAAACAAGGTGAGGGTGAAGAACATCGTCTTTACGCCTGATGCCGAATTGCTGAAGGAGGTTCGCAAGGCTGTGTGCGTCAGTTCGGGCATGAAACCTTATCAAGGACCTACGGACGAGGCGATTGAAGCTAAGTTTACGGAGTGGTTCGGCACTCATCCCTCCATCACGCGCAAGGAAGTGGAATGGCTGTTCGGCTGTTCACGCCGCTATGCCCTTAATATCCTCAAGCGTCTCGTGGGTGAAGGACGTCTTTCTGCGGAAGGCTCAGCTCATACCCGCTACTACAAGCCCGTATAAAAAAAACGAATCTGTTTTTCCTTATTCCTTTACCTTAGCGTCGAGGTGGTAGGTGAAAGTGAGGGCGGCATAGTGGTGGTGGTAAGCGTAGATGGTGGTGGTCTGCTGATAGGCGCTCTGCGTGGCGTAGATGCGGTCGTTATGCCCAAGGATGTCGTCGAGTTCGAGGCGCAGACGCGCCTTGCTTTTCAAGATTTTCCAGGTGAAAGAGCCGTCCCAGACAAGGTAGCGGCGGTTCATGGCTTCGACGACATAGCCGCTGTTGTCGTTCTGAGTGAGGCGGGTACTGAACTCCCAATTGCCGCGTGTGACACGGGCGTTCAGGCCATACTGATTCTGCCAGAGCGTGGTGTTCTGTGCGGGTGAGGCAGAGAAGTGCAGGCTGTTGGCATCGAGCGTGGCAAAGAGGGAGACTGAGAGCCATTGCCACTCCAACGAGGCCGACAGGCGGTCGTAGGGATGTAGGCTATTCTGGAGGTTCAGAGTGGGCTGAGCATCGGTGGGTAGCTGCAAGAGAAAGCCATAAGATTGGCCAAACCCCAGACGAAGGTCGTTCTGAAGGCGGATGCAATCGCCGAATCCTTGGTCGTAGTTGATTCGAAGATTCCACGTCCGGCTGCCGCGGACGTTCTCCGGGCGGCTGGAATAGACAGCCGTCGTGGGGTTGTAGCGCAGGGAGGTACGCGTTTCGTGGTCGCTGGCTGCAAAGTCGGCAGAGAGCGATAACGACAGCTGATGAGGCGCCCACATTGTGGAGAACATGATGCCTGCCTTGTGGGTATGTGTGTCTTTCAGATTTGGATTGCCCTCGACGATGTAGAGTGGGTCGGTGAGGTCGCGATAGGCGAGCGTCTCCATGAGGCGTGGCTGCGTGGTGGCGTAGCCGTAGGAGCCTTCAAGCCTTGTGGTCTTGGTGATTTTCCAGACCGCCCGCGTTTGGGGGTCGAGGAGTAGACGATGGCGCTGGGCGGCGGTGTCGAGCCGACCGCGCAAATAATCCTCTGCCTCGCGTTGCCAGCGGGCGGAGAAGCTGGGGAGTAGTTGGAGGGTGCCGAGATTAAGTGTTGAGTTGAGGCTGAGGCTTTGGATGGTGGTGCGGTAACGGTCGTCGTAGCTGTTGGCGGCATCGGGGGTGCCGTTCGTCTCGAAATCCTGATGGCGTTGGTTTCGCTGGTGCTCTATCTTATAAGAAAGGTCCACAAGCCAGCGCTCTGTCAGCCAACGTTTCCAATGGCCGCCTGCGCGTGCTGTAAGGTGTGAGGACGGGGAGAAGGAGTGCTGATTAAAAAGGTCAACAAGTCCATAGCTCAGCGAGTCAACATGCTGGATTTCTCTTTCCGTCGATAGCTCTTCTTGGTTGTCAGAGTAGGAAAATGCGGCGTTGGCATCGAGGGCGCCTTCCTTCACGAAATGGCTCCAGGAAACTTCGGTCGAAAGGCTTGTACGGCGAATGTGTTCCAGCGTGCGGGCCTGCTGCGTGAGTATGTCGATCTGTTCAGTCTGCTGAGACCTGTTGTTGTTGGTGGTGACATGTTCGGCGCGGCAGCGGAGCCAGAGGCTGTTCAATGAGTCAATGTCCCAACTGAGATTGGCGCCGAAATAGGGATTTAGCTGGTGCGATTGTTGGATGTCCTCCATGGTGGTGCGCTGGGCAGCAGTACCAGGTAGGTAGTTCAGGGTTTCGGAACGTGAGGCTCGCCACTCGCCGTCGTGGGCTAAGCCACCGCTGAAGCTGTAGTTGCTGTTCAGTTCATGGCTGCCTGACGTGCGCTTCCATCTATGCTGATAGCCTGCGGCGGCACCTTGCTCCTGGCCATAGCCGTTGTTCTGCCGGATGCTGATGCCATTCATATAGCGGCGGGCATGGTGGTCGATGTTGTTGGCATCGATAAAGATCATCGCAGGGTCAGTCTTTGAGAGGCGGTTCGTCTGAAGGTCGGCTTCGTAGTGACCTTTGGAATGGGGCTGGCTGCTGACGACAGGCTTTTGGTCATCTGGCGTCTGACCCCCAACGGTGACGTCGCCATACCAGCGGTCGAGAAAGCCGGGCTTGATGGTGAGGTCGAGCACCATGTCCTCGGTGCCATCGTCTCGCCCCGTCCTTTCGCTGAATTTCGAGGCTTTGTTGTAGGCCTTGATGTCCTTGACGGCTTCGGCGGGCAGCTGACTGACGAGGTCGTTTCCGCCGAAGAGGCTCTCGCCGTCCATAATGATGCGGATGGGTTTGTCGTTCCACGTTAGGCTGCCGTCCTCTGCGATCTCTACGCCTGGTAGCTGGCGGATGAGCTTGTCGAGACGTGCGCCTTCTTGCAGGCGGAAGGCCTCAGGATGGAAGACTATGGTGTCGCCTTTGACCGAGAAGCGGCGGGCGCGGGCGTTGACCTCCACCATCTCCAGCATGTAGGGCGACATCTTCAGTTCGATGGCGCCGACGTCGATGGTGTCCTTTCGGCTGTCGCTGTAAGCAAACACCATTTTCGATTTCGGGTAGTAGCCCAGCATGGAGGCTTGCAGCGTCCCCTTGCCGTCGGCGAAGAAGAGGAAGTTTCCGATGGAGTCGGCAGATAGAAAGTATGTGGCGGTACCATTGTCGTAACGCTGTTCGAACTTCAGCGTTGCCAGCGGGACGATCTCTTTGCTGTCGGCGTCAATGACGCGGCCGCGGACGATGTCGGCCTTAGCAGGATTTGTGCTCATGAAAAGGCACAGGAAGAGCAGGACACGGGTGGTCCCGCGCCGGGAAAGAATCATTTTCATAAATAAAGAGCTACTTTTTAATAACTACAAATTACATGAATTATCGATTAACTATTATGTCTATCTTTTGTGAAAGCGGCAGGGATTTGGCTCTTCATTAAACTGTATAACTCAAAAAACCCATGAAGAAGTTTTCCCTGTCGCTTTCTTGTTAGTAGTTGGCTATTATTTGGTCGAGGGTTATGTTGGGGTCGGTAACGCCGAAGCCCTCCTTCTTCAGCTTTTGCTTGCGGTGCTGGACGGCTGAGACGGAAATAACGTAAATGGCCGAGAGGGCTGTGTTGCTGAGGCGGAGTCGTGTGAGCATGCAGAGGCGGATATCGTCTTCAGAGAACGAAGGGTGTTCGCTGCGCAGACGACTGACAAAGTTGTCTGCGGCATCGAGCGTCAACTCAATCTCACGCCAGTTCTGGGCATTGACGAGGGTGCGCTTTCCCGCTTTAGGCTCAAGCATCTCCATGATCTCGCTTTTGTCGATAAGGTGTCCGCGCAGGGTGGCAATCATCGTGTCCTTTTGTCGTAGCATGGATTCAGCCCGTTGCTTTTCCTCCTCAGCCAGCCGCTTTTCCTCCGCCCGGCGTTCTGCTTCCTGCCTACGTTCTTCCCTGTGCTTACGGCGCATCTGTTGAAGAAAAAGCACAGACAGCATGACGATGAGAACAAGGATGACGATGACTGCCACCAATAGGCGACGTTGCAGGGCTGTAGTCTGGAGGACATAGCCTGGGGCGAGGTAGATGCGGCGTTGAATGAAGAACTTACGCATAGCCACGTTCATGTCATATTCGTAGTTCAGCTTGCAATGCTGCTTCTTCGAGTCGTCCCCTTCGACCTTCGCCATGGCCTCTTCGTACATGTCGATGGGAACGGCGACCTCGCGGAGATGTTCCTCTATATCGGCGTTTTCACCGCTCATTCCTATACTTCCAGAGGAAGAAACAATCGGATAAGAGGTGTAGCACCCAAACGGAACGACTGAGATACTGTCCAAGTCCTCATATGCCGTGCGGGTATCTCTGGCCTTCGCTGCTTCTGCCGCCCGAACGAGAAGGGTGAAATAGTGCAAGTCGATGCGGTTCTTGATGAGAATTGTCTCACCATAATCGTTCACCAAGGTGAGCAGCCAAGGGCTGCTGTCTTCAGGTTGGAGGCGATAGTGTGCCAAGGCCTGTTGCATCGCCCACATCTTCAGACTATAGTCGTTGTGTTCATACACGAAGTGGCGCCCTAACATGCCATAGGCGCGGAAGGCGGTGGCGTGGTCGTCGGCAGCCTCGGCACAATGGATGGCGAGATGAAATAGCTGGTCGGCCTGTAAAAGGGTATCACTATCGAAGAAATGGCGGCTCAGGGCATAGCAGAGGCGTCCGAAGCGTCGTAGGGAGGTCTTGTCTTTCTGGCTTAGCGACTTCCTGTTTTCTCCAATTGTTCCGCCAAAGCTGGCGTGTTCATAGTAAAGGTACGCGCGGTGGAGTGCTGCGTCAATGGCGAAGGGCCGGGAGGTTTCGTATGCCACCTTGCGCTTGAACTCCCACGTTGTCTCATAGACATGAAGGCACGAGGCCGTGTCGGCGTGTCGGCGCTGCCATTGCTCTTCATGAATGAGCGCCCGCGTGAGGTCGTAGAGTGCCCGACGGCCTGTTGTGAGATGGGTAGTATCGACCTGTGCTAACAGCGTCGCCGCGCTGTCGGGATGTTCCAAAGCCAAAGCTTCGGCTGAGGAAAGTAGCCTTGACTGCCGTCCACCACATGAAACGAAAAAGACCATCAGTAAGGTGGCACACATTGTAAGAGAATGACTTTTCTTCATTGTTCTAACTGCTTTTCGGCTGCAAAGGTAAAGCAAAAAAATCCCCTTGCATCAAAAAAATGATGGAAAAAGCATTTCCATAGCAGGCGTATTCATTTTCAGTCGTTTTATTCTCTTTTTTCCACCTCTTTTCCATAATTTGGGATGGAAATGCATATTAAATGTAAGCTTTTTTCTTCTTTCCGCGGAGGAAAAAGCGGGAGGTTTGCTTGCTTTTTTGAACGATGTGTGCTATCTTCGCTGCCGAAATAATTGCAGACAGGTATGACTATAAAAGAATTGGTGGAACGGGCGAGGATTTATTTCGACATGATGCCCGATAAAGGGGACGAGGAGACTATCGTCCGCCAGATAAGCAGCGAGGTGTCGTTCCGCGGCGCTAATCTGTGGGTGCTCATCTGTGCCATTCTAATTGCCTCGCTGGGGCTGAACATCAATTCCACGGCAGTCATCATCGGCGCCATGCTTATCTCGCCCCTCATGGGGCCTATCATCGGCATGGGGCTCGCGCTGGGTACCTACGATCTTGCCCTGCTGGGACGTGCTGCCAAGAATTTCGGTATTGCCACGCTTATCAGTATCCTCACGGCTACAATCTATTTTGCGCTCTCGCCCTTCTCGGTGGTGCAGAGCGAGTTGCTGGCGCGTACGTCGCCCACGCTGTATGATGTGCTCATTGCCTTCTGTGGTGGTGCCGCAGGTGTCATCGCCCTCTGCACGGGCGGCAAGGGAAACGTCATACCAGGTGTGGCTATTGCCACAGCCCTCATGCCACCCCTATGTACGGCAGGCTTCGGCCTGGCAACGGGTAATCTGCATTTCTTCTTCGGCGCCTTCTACCTATTCTTTATAAATACTATCTTCATCGCTCTCGCCACATGGTGTGGTGTGCGTCTGCTGCACTTCCAACAGCACCAACACCTCTTGCCCGAACGTTCCCGCATGGCTCGCCGTATTGTGCCAGCCATTATCGTTGTCATCCTTATCCCTGCGGCGCTGACAACAGTCCGAACCGTACGCGAGAGTGTCTTCGACCGCAACGTCAGCCGCTTCATCAAGGGCGAACTGACGCAGACAGGCACGCAGATTATCCAGAGCCATCTGGATAAGGAGACAATGAAACTTTCGGTGGTGGCTGTGGGGCGCCCCATTGACGAGAACCTTACTGCTGAGGCCCGGCGCCGTATGGAACACTACAGCTTGGGCAAATACGACCTTAGCATCATTCAGGGAGAGCAAACCGACAGCCTGATGCAGCTGCAGGGCGAGATAAACCGCATCGCCAGTTCGCGTGAGGCAGAGCATCAGCGCCTGCTCGAACTCTCGGCTGAAGCCAATTCCCTCACACGTCAACTGGATAGCTATACGCGCTATGAGCGTCTCTCCGTCGCGTTGCGTGGAGAACTGAAAGCCCTCTTCCCGCAGGTGACGTCGCTCAGCCTCTCGCGCACGGCTGAGGCTACCGTCCGCGACACCACCTCTGTGCAGCCATACGTCGTTGCCCTTGTCCATACGGCTGCCGACGACCCCCTGCTGCCCGAGGATGCAGACCGCCTGCGCCAATGGCTGCGAGCACGTACGGATGCCGACAGCCTTGTCGTAGTAGCCGTCCATGAAGAAAACGGAAACTAAAACTTGCAAGTGTCGAAAAGATGTATTATCTTCGCGGCGGAAAAGAAAGAAGAATCAATGGTCAATCGTAAAAAAGTCAATTGCATGTTGCGGCCATGCCGCACGCGCTCAGACGTAAAGAGCAATAGACTATAGACTTCCGGCCATAGACAAAAAAGATAAAATCATGAAAGGAAAAATCAGCCAAATCATAGGCCCGGTTGTGGACGTACAGTTCCAGCGTGGGGAAGAGGCTCTGCCACATATCCACGATGCACTTGAGGTGCGTCGTGCGCAGGACGGACGTCGTGTGGTGCTCGAGGTGCAGCAGCACTTGGGCGACGACATGCTGCGTTGCGTGGCTATGGACAGCACAGACGGCCTAGCACGTGGAGCCGAGGTGATTCCTACGGACAGCCCCATCACCATGCCGATTGGCGCGCAGATTCGCGGACGTGTGATGAACGTGACGGGCGATGCCATCGATGGCATGTCGCAGCCCTCCATGAGCGGCGCACTTCCCATCCATCGCGAGCCGCCTCGCTTTGAAGACCTCACCACCACGCAGGAGGTGCTCTTCACGGGCATCAAGGTCATTGACCTGCTGGAGCCCTACCTGAAGGGCGGCAAAATTGGCCTCTTCGGCGGTGCTGGCGTGGGAAAGACGGTGCTCATCAAGGAGCTAATTAACAACATCGCCAAGCGCCACAACGGCTTCAGCGTGTTTGCCGGAGTGGGGGAGCGTACGCGTGAGGGCAACGACCTGCTGCGTGAAATGATAGAGAGCGACGTCATCCGCTATGGCGAGGAGTTCAAGCGGAGCATGGAGGAAGGGCATTGGGACCTTTCGAAAGTGGATCCGAAGGAGGTGGAGAAGAGCCAGGTGTCGATGGTGTTCGGGCAGATGAACGAGCCCCCAGGTGCCCGCCAGAGTGTGGCGTTGAGTGGTCTGACGATGGCTGAGAGCTTCCGCGATGAGGGTACAGATGGGCCGCGCGACATCTTGTTCTTTATTGACAATATCTTCCGTTTCACGCAGGCGGGTTCGGAGGTGAGCGCCCTGCTGGGACGTATGCCGAGTGCCGTGGGTTATCAACCGACATTGGCAACGGAGATGGGTCGCATGCAGGAGCGTATTACCTCGACAAAGAACGGCTCCATTACCTCCGTGCAGGCAGTATATGTGCCAGCCGATGACTTGACAGACCCTGCGCCAGCTACGACGTTCAGTCATTTGGACGCTACGACGGTGCTGAGCCGCAAAATAGCTGAGCTGGGCATCTATCCTGCCGTCGATCCGCTGGACAGCACCAGTCGCATCCTCGACCCCAACATTGTGGGGCAGGAGCATTACGACACGGCGCAACGCGTCAAGCAGATTCTCCAGCGCTATAAGGAGTTGCAGGACATTATCAATATCCTCGGTATGGAGGAACTTTCCGATGAGGATAAACTGACGGTGAATCGTGCCCGCAAGGTGCAGCGCTTCCTTTCGCAGCCCTTTGCTGTGGCTGAGCAGTTCACGGGCGTGCCGGGTGTAATGGTAGATATTGACGATACCATTCGCGGTTTCAATATGATTATCGATGGTGAGGTGGATCATATCCCCGAGCAAGCGTTCCTCAACGTCGGCACCATCGAAGAAGCCATCGAGAAAGGAAATAAAATGCTACGATGAGACTATTAGTGCTTTCGCCTGAGAGGACGTTGCTTGATGAAGAAGTGAGCGTGGTGGATTTGCCGGGTGCCATGGGGCGGTTTACGGTGCTCCGTGGACATGATAATCTGATTTCGACACTTACGGAGGGTACCATTCTGTATTTGCCGATGACGTCGGTTGCGGACGACCCTAAGGAGATGCTGGAGATTGAGGGCGGCTTCGTTGAGGTGAGAAATGACGTGATAACGGTTTGTGTGGATTGAGATTAGGTTAGAGTTGATGTGCTGATGAAGAGGATTGGATTTTTGCTGTTGATGGTGCTGATGATGTTGCCGCTGGAAGTTTTTTCCGGCGAAACAGAAGCTACAGCTGCGGCTGACCTCGACATGCAGGAGTACCTTTTTGGCCATATAGGTGATGCGTATGAGTGGCACATCACTACGGTGAATGGCAGGCCTGTCAGTATTCCTCTGCCTGTCATTGTCCGTTCAAAGACCACGGGCTGGCATATCTTCTCCTCGCATCATATAGAAGATGGAAAGGAGTACGAAGGGTTGTTTATCTCGCAGGAGGAGAAGTACAACGGCAAAGTGGTGGAGCGTGCTGAAGATGGCTCTCTTGTGCGTCCCTTCGACATCAGCATCACCAAGAACGTGTTTAGCCTGATAATAAACAGCACTTTAATTTTGCTGCTTGTGCTTGGCACCGCGCGTTGGTACCGCCGTCACGACGTGCTCAAGGAAACGCCCAGAGGCCTTGTCGGTATCATGGAGATGCTTATCGTGATGGTGGAGGACGATGTCATCAAGGAAGGGGTGGGGAAGGACTATAAGCGTTATTCGCCCTACCTGCTGACGGCGTTTTTCTTCATCTTCATCAATAACCTGATGGGCATTGTGCCCTTCTTCCCAGGTGGTGCAAACTTGACGGGTAACATTGCCATTACGCTGGTGTTGGCTGTCTGCACCTTCCTTGCTGTCAATCTGTTCGGAAATAAACACTACTGGAAGGATATCCTTTGGCCCGATGTGCCTTTATTCCTCAAGGCACCGCTGCCGCTGATGCCGTTGATTGAGATTATCGGTATTTTCACTAAGCCCTTCAGTCTGATGATACGTCTCTTTGCCAATATCATGGCGGGACATTGTATGCTGTTGGGTGTTGTTGCCGTCATCTTCATCACGGCCAAGATGGGGCCTGTCATCAACGGCTCGCTCAGCGTGATAGCCGTGCTGTTCGGTGTGTTTATGGATGTGTTGGAATGTCTCGTTGCCTTCCTTCAGGCTTATGTGTTCACTATGTTGAGTGCCGTGTTCATTGGCATGAGCCGGCAGGAGGTGGAGGAGGGTTAATGGGTTAGCGGTTAGCGGTTAAAGGTTAAGGATTAAAGTAATAAAACAAAATAAGTTAAATAGTAAAACTAAAAAGTTATGTTATCAGCAATCGTACTTCAGGCAGCCGGTGGAGCTGCCCTCGGAACAGCAGGAATTGCCATAGGTGCAGCTCTCGCAGCTTTTGCAGGTGCCTTTGGCATAGGTAAAATCGGTAAGGCTACGATGGAGGCTTCGGCTCGTCAGCCTGAGTCGGCCAACGGCTATCGTCTGACGGCTATCATTGTTGCTGCTCTCGTCGAGGGAGCCTCGTTGTTCGCTATCCTCGTTTGTCTTCTGGCACTCAACAAGTAAGCCATGTCGCTCGTAACCCCTGATTTCGGTCTGCTCGTGTGGATGACCGTCATCTTTGCCATTCTGTTCTTCATTCTGGCGAAGTTCGGCTTCCCCATTATCACCGGCATGGTGAACAAGCGGAGCGACTACATCGGGAAGTCCCTCGAGTCGGCCCGTGAGGCTCAGCGCAAGGTGGATGCTCTTGCTGATGAGCAGAAGCGGCTCATTGACGAGACGAAGCAGGAGCAGAGCCGTATCCTCAACGAAGCGGCTCAGACGCGTGACGACATCCTCAAGGAGGCTCGCCAGCAGGCTCATACTGAGGCTGAGGCTATCCTCACACAAGCCCGTGAGGATATTGAGGCTCAGCGCGAGACGGCCCTTCGTGACGTGCGCCGTCAGGTGGCAGAACTCTCTGTGGAGGTTGCCGAGAAGCTCGTCAGGGGCTCGCTCTCCGATGACGAGAAGGCCGAAGAACTGATAGGGAAACTCATTGACGAAGCTGCGCAATGAACAGTGGATTGGTAGCCAACCGTTATGCCCGTGCCCTGCTGGTGTTTGCGCATCAGCAGAATGCGCTTGAGCGTGTCCATGCCGATGTGCTGCGGCTCCAGAAAGCACTTCAGGCAGAGCTCGCCCATCAGGGTGACGATGGCATCCTTGCTACCTGCATTCCCCAGCTCGGCCCCGAGGTGCAGCAGTTTCTGCGTGTGGTGGCGATGAACGGACGTGCCGATAATCTTCCGGCTATGCTGCGGCAATTCCTGGTTCACTACAATCAGGAAAAGGGGATTGCGACGGCGTCGCTGGTTTCCGCAGCTCCCTTGCCATCGCTTGAGAAGAAGCTGCTGGCACTGCTTCACGACAAAGGCTACACCGATGTGGACTTCACCACCAGCATCGACCCCTCCCTCATCGGCGGCTTCATCCTCCAGATAGAGGATCAGCGTCTCGACGCCTCCCTCTCTTCCCAGCTCAAGCACCTAAAGCAAGAGCTCATCAACAAAAACCGAAGAATAGTGTGATGCGCTATAGTCCTATAGCCCCCTAAAAAACCTATGGTTTCCTATAGTTCAAATCCAAGAGAAAATGGAACAGATAAAACCAAGCGAGATATCAGAAGTGCTGCTGCGGCAGTTGCAGGGCGTTGACCTTAGCGTCGGCTACGAGGAAGTAGGCCAGGTGCTGCAGGTGAGCGACGGCGTCGTCCGCCTCAGCGGCCTCACCCATGCCGAGGCTGGCGAGTTGTTGGAGTTTGACAATGGCCTCATGGCCGTTGTCATGAACCTTGAGGAAGACAACGTCGGCGCCGTGCTGCTTGGCCCCACCGACCGTATTGAGGAGGGAATGACTGCCCATCGTACACGCCGCATTGCCTCTATCGAAGTAGGCGAGAAGATGGTGGGTCGTGTCGTCGATCCTCTCGGTCATCCTCTTGACGGGAAGGGCGAAATACTTGGCGAGAAGTTCGAGATGCCTCTTGAACGCAAGGCTCCGGGTGTCATCTACCGACAGCCTGTCAGCGAGCCTCTCCAGACGGGACTGAAGGCCATCGATGCCATGATTCCCATCGGACGCGGACAGCGTGAGCTCATCATTGGCGACCGTCAGACTGG
The DNA here is from genome assembly GCA_947303715.1 of uncultured Bacteroidales bacterium. GTDB lineage: Bacteria > Bacteroidota > Bacteroidia > Bacteroidales > Bacteroidaceae > UBA1189. Next base: position 12,716 of record CAMYYY010000062.1, read on the forward strand.
CAAGACCGCCATCGCCATCGACACCATCATCAACCAGCGTGCCAACTTCGAGGCGGGGCATCCCGTCTATTGCATCTATGTGGCTATAGGCCAGAAGGGCTCCACGGTGGCTGGCATCGTCGAGACGTTGCGCAAACGCGGGGCCATGGACTACACGATAGTCGTCAGTGCCACGGCTGCCGACCCCGCCGCCCTTCAGTACTATGCACCCTTTGCGGGAGCCGCCATCGGTGAGTATTTCCGCGACACCGGGCGCCATGCCCTTGTGGTCTACGACGACCTCTCCAAGCAGGCCGTGGCCTATCGCGAGGTCTCGCTGGTGTTGCGCCGTCCCTCTGGCCGCGAAGCCTATCCTGGCGACATCTTCTACCTCCACAGCCGCTTGCTGGAACGTGCGGCAAAGATTATCAACCAGCAGGAGGTGGCCGAAAAGATGAACGACCTGCCTGAGAGCCTGCGCGGACGGGTGCGTCCCGGTGGCTCCCTGACGGCCCTGCCTATCATCGAGACCCAGGCAGGCGACGTCGCTGCCTACATCCCTACCAACGTCATCTCCATCACCGACGGACAGATATTCCTCGAGACCGACCTCTTCAATCAGGGCTTCCGCCCCGCCATCAATGTGGGTATCAGCGTCAGCCGTGTCGGCGGTAGCGCACAGGTGAAGAGCATGAAGAAGGTGGCCGGCACGCTGAAGATAGACCAGGCGCAGTATCGCGAGCTGGAGTCGTTCACCAAGTTCTCCAGCGATATGGACACCGTCACCAGCCTCACCATCGACAAGGGGCGTAAGAACAACCAGCTTCTCATACAGCCTCAGTACAGCCCCATGCCCGTGGGCGAGCAGGTGGCCATCCTCTATTGCGGCACGCGAGGCCTGATGAAGGACATCCCCGTCAGCCGTGTGCAGGAGTTCCAGACCGAGTTCCTCAGTCGTATGCGCCTCATGCACCGTGCCGATGCCCTTGAGCCCCTTGCCGCAGGACGTATTGATGCCGACATCCAGCGCATCATCGAGGCCGTTGCAGCCGAGGTCATCCAGCGCATCAAAGTAAAAGAAGAGGTGGAGTAGAATGGCAAGTCTGAAGGAAATAAAGACCCGTATTGCTTCGGTGCGGAACACGCTGAAGATTACTTCCGCCATGAAGATGGTGGCTGCAGCCAAGCTCCATCATGCCCAGCAAATCACCGTCGGCATGCAGCCCTACGAGGAACAGCTTCACGCCATACTTAACCACCTGCTTGCCTCGCAGCAGGTAATGGAAACCTTCGATAGTGCTCTTGTGGCCGATAAGGAGGGTTTTACGGCGCAGACCCTGCCCGTCAAGGGCGATGCGAGGCGAGTGGCCATTGTCGCCTTCTCGTCAAACAGCTCGCTTTGCGGAGGCTTCAACTCCAACGCCATCCGTCAGTTGACCGTCATCGTGCAGAATCTTCGCCAGCATGGCTTCCAGACGGCCGACCTTGACGTCTATACCGTGGGGCGTAAGGTCTCCGATGCCGCACGTCGCATGGGGCTTACCATCGTCGGCACCTATCCCGACTTGGCTGAACACCCGAATTATGAAGATGCGGCCTCGCTTGCCCAGGAGCTCATACAGTCATTTGCCGACGACCGTGTCGATCAGGTCATCCTTGTTTATAACCACTACGCCTCCACCGCCTCCCAGCCCTCAGTCTTTGAGAACTACCTGCCCCTTGTACTCCCCCGTCCGAAGGCTGGGACTCCCTCTGGAGGGACAACATGCGGGGATGCCGGTGACCCCAATCCTCAATCCTCGGTCCCCGATACCGATTCATTCTGCATCCTTGAGCCTTCTGGTGCAGAGGTGCTGCAAGCGCTGCTGCCCAAAGTGTTACTGCTGAAGATCTATTCTGTCCTGCTTGATACCAATGCCGCCGAGCACGCCGCCCGCACTGTCGCCATGCAGATAGCCTCCGACAATGCCGAGAAACTCCTCGACGAGCTTACTCTCCAGTACAACAAGAGCCGTCAGCAGAAGATCACGGCCGAGATACTCGACATTGTCGGCGGCCTCCAACGCTGACAGAACATTCCTCTCTTTTGACTTTTTCTCTGTAATGGTTTGAGAAGAAGAAAATGTTACACTTTTCTCATCTCATTTTTAACAATGTGTTCACAACGTGTATCCCCCCCCTTGTATAGCTGTGCGGGAGGCGTAACGGGGGGGTGATTTGTGGAATAATGTGGGGCCGGGTTTATTCGGACTTGACGAAGATGGCGTAGTAGGTGGTGTTGTCGGCTTCGACAATGGTGCCGGGGGCGAGGTAGCCGTCAATCTGGTCGGGGACGGTGTTCCAGCCGATGAAGGTGATGCCTTCGCCCTCGTCGTTGGACTTATGGGTGTTGGCATCGAGCACGGGGAGGCTTGTGTAGCTGCCCCAAAGGGTTTCAATGGTGTTCACCACCTCGCCCTTGGACTGGAACTGAAGGGTGACGGGGGAGGCGAGGAAGGAATAGGTGTCGAGGGCACTGATGCCGACGTCGATGGCGCCTGCATTGCCGCAAACGATGCCATAGAAGTCGCTCGTGCTGGTAATGTCGGTGTGAAGGGTCCAGAGATTGAAGTTGTTGATGACCTGCTGAAGATTCCATGCGGTGGCCTGATGGGGCATGGCGCATGTGGTGAGTGCCAGGGGGGCGAGCCGGTTGCCGCTGCGGCGCAGGTAGCGTCCGTTGCTCAGCTGGATGAGCCAGCGCCCTGCAGCATTGCGCTCCGACGACTTGGCCCGGAAAAGGCGCCAGGGGTTGACTTCGCTGCGAACGGTGCCCTTTGCCGTTTGCGACTTGGTGGTACTGCCGCACCAGAAGAGGGTGGAGTTGTCGTCCAATGGACGGGAGAGGATGACGTACATGCCGTCGGCCGGCGCAGCGAAGGCTCGGGGGGTGAAGTCGTGGGGTGTGTCGGAAACGGCGTCGGTCTGCTTTTCGCTGATGACGTATTTGCCTTTTAGTATATTGATGATCTCGGAGCGGTGGAGGCCGTTGTAGTTGGAGGTGGTGTAGCTGATGAATGAGCCGTCGTAGTTGATGTTGTCGATTTCGGAGTCGGTGGAGTAGGAGGCGAAGAAGTCCTCGGCCTGCGCGGCTTTCTCGAAGATGAGCTGGATGTCGACGCTTGTGACGGTGTCGGCATCGAGGTTAAACTGCACCTGGACCCGCGCCGTGTCGCCTGTCATCACGTAGAGGATGGCGGTGTCGCTGACGGCATAGCTCTCCTTGTCGCCGATGGGGATGACTCGTCCGCCCACCTCCTCGACACAGGAGGCGAACACAACGGCTGCCAGCATCAGCGCCGGCAGCAGCCGCTTACTCAGACGGTAGAGGGACAACAACCTGACGGAACTACTGGTGCTTCTTGTTCAGAATAATATAGACAATGATGCCTAAAATGATAAGCGCAACGCCGCCAAACTGGACTCCGTTGATATTGTTCCAACCCATGAAATAGCTGAGGATGAGAGCAATGGAGCCGAGAATCATCAGGATGATGCCGAGACTTTGGAGAAAACCTTTCATAATCTTGCTATAGCTTTTTTAAGTTTCGTGGTGCAAAATAACGCATAATTATCGAAACTCTCAAATCTTTTGGCATAAAAATGTGTGAAGGAGCTGAAAAAGTGCTTTCCGCAGAAAAAACTGGCAGGAATGTTTGGAGGTTATGGAAAAAAGCAGTAATTTTGCCGCGCTTTTTTCGGAAAAGGCGAAAAAGCAATAGTATTAACCCTTAAAAACAGTGTAATGAACCAGTACGAAACCGTTTTCATTTTGACTCCCGTTTTGTCTGATGCTCAGATGAAGGAAGCGGTAGACAAGTTCAGAGGTATTCTCACCGCCGAGGGCGCCGAGATTATCAATGAAGAGCACTGGGGTATGAAGAAACTCGCTTACCCCATTGAGAAGAAGACGACCGGCTTCTACGAACTCATCGAGTTCAAGGCTGAGCCCACGGTCATCGAGAAACTTGAAGTGAATTTCCGTCGTGACGAGCGCGTCATCCGCTACCTCACCGTCAAGATGGAGAAGTATGCAGCCCAGTACGCCGAGAAGCGTCGCAGTCTTAAACAAACTAAATCAGAGGAGGCTTAATCATGGCACAGGAACAAGGTGAAATCCGTTATCTCACTCCCCCCGTAGTAGATAAGAAGCGTAAGAAATACTGCCGTTTCAAGAAGAGTGGCATTAAGTACATCGACTACAAGGACCCCGAGTTCTTGAAGAAGTTCCTCAACGAGCAGG
>CAMYYY010000063.1 GCA_947303715.1 uncultured Bacteroidales bacterium
CAAACCGAGTGCCATCAAACTTGTTTGAATGGCCGAGGTGCGAAGGAGGAAGGCCAAAGGCCAAATTTTACAAAATCTAAATCAAAATTCTACAAAATTAAGCTCTTGGCTTTTTAGGAAACGAATCATTTTTTTTGCCTGCGGCGCCACACGAATTAACCATAAATTATCCATGAATTATTTTTGAGAAATTAGTGTCCATTCGTGATTATTCATGTAGCGTCGCAGACTGTCAGGGAGTGCCCCTCTGGGGCAGAAATTTGACAAAATTTAGTTCAAAATCTCACAAAATTAAACTCTAATCTATAATAGTAACCCGTTTGCCCTTGCGCCCCTCCCTCACGGGAGGGGTTGGGGGTGGGTCTAAACTCTGCTATCGTTTCAGCCAGCGATTGAGGGTGACGTAAGGCGTCTTGACGGCAAACTTGAAGAACTTGGAATCGCCATACGGCGACAGGTCGATGCTGACGTTTTTCTGCTTGGCGGGTACCTCGGCAATCTTTTGCCACTGGTCGTGGCCTCCGGTGCTGAAGTCGTTTGTGGTGGCAAGGTACACGGTGGCTGTGGTATTGGGCCCCTCGTGCTGCCAGCGCAGTTGCACGGTGTTGTCGTAGGGTTCTACCTTCAGGTCGTAGATATCGGTCTTGCCGATGAAGGATATGCCGTCGCGCTCCAAGGCCACTTCCTCGGGCACCTGGAAGCCCATCCATTGGCAGATGGTGGGGTTGATATCGACGTGCGAGAAGGTGGGACGGAAGAACTGGCGGTTGGTGCGACGCTGGTTGGTGATGACCCATACCGTGCGCTCGTCGGCGCTTTGACCGCCGTGATGGTGCCCGTCGAAGCCACGTCCGTGGTCGGTGACAACGACGACAAGCCACTCCTCGTCCTTCTCACGCATGCGGTACTGCACGGCTTCCCACACGGGTGCGAGCTGCTCATCGACGGTCATGACGGCCTTGTCGGTAAAGGTGCCGTGGCCGTGGGCATGAAAGGCATCGTCGGGGTACCAGAGATAGATCCAGCTGAGGTCGGGGGCGTCGGTGCGGATGGATTGTGCGGCCTCCTGGCACACGCGGCCGTCTATCTTCTGAATGTGAAGGTCGTCCTTCTCGTCGGGGTAGTTGGTCTTGTCGTGATCGTATCCGTCGAAGACGTAGTCGATGGTCAGGCCCCGCGTCTCGTCCTTGTTCTCGCCGAGCAGCACGGTGCGGTTGTCAAGCCAGCTGGAGTAGAGGGCTGTGGTGACGTGTCGTGACTGGTCTTTGGCGATGCGGAAGAGGGTTGGATAGTGGTAGTTGGGACTGAGATTGTCGTTGCCCGTCACATTGTGCTTGTTCATCCACGTGCCCGTCAGGATATTGGTGTATCCGATGGCTGAGACGGTGGGCGTCTCGCTATACGAGCCTATTTCGCCTCCGCAATAAGCCCTGTGGTAACGGCCCTGGTGTGCGATAGACATCATCGTCGGAGGCTGCAATCGCTCCATCGTCTGGGCGGGTATACCGTCGACGATGACCAACACGGCTTTGCGGGTCTTGGGCGAAGGGGAATTCACGCACGCGCAAAGCAACACGAGCAGGAGAAGGGGGAGAATTCGTTTCATGGAAACTTTGAATTATTATAAGAACTGTTTTTGGCTAATCTGATGTGCTTAAACCATTACTTTTTCAAATCTGAACATTTCGTCTGGTGAATCTGATGGGTAGTTCGGATCTTGATGACGCTCACAATAAAATTCTACGATGTGGAATTTACAACGATTGACGTAAAAGTGAATGTTGCGCTTCTCAAAATAGGGGGTCATAGTTTCCCACACCTTAACCTCAGGGTGCATCCGTTCAACTTCGCACCAGGCAGCATATCCGATTCCACGACTATGAACATGGGGCGAGACAAAGAGTAAATCCAAATCGCCACGAAGGGTATCATGGTCAATACGAATTACCACGCCTCCTACAATCTGACCATCACAGACAATACGATAAGTTTCTGCATTCGACTCATCGATAGCGTGTTCGATAGTATCACGGGAGATGATTTCACCATCCTCTTCGAAGTGGTCATCACGTAGGCCGAACTCTTCCGTTGCACCATACTTGAACGCCTCTTGATTGTCGAGGACAAACTGGTTGCGGTCTAAGGGTTCCAGTGGAACGAGTTGAACGACAGGTTTTCTTTTGCTCATATTCCTCCTAAAACTTCGTTCTTTAACTCCCGAAAGTCGAATTATTATATCTGTATTTTCTGGACTTGGACGGAACCATCGGAGAGATGACGGCGGACAATGTAGATGCCGCGGGAGGCGGCGTCAGCGGGACGTCCGCCGAGGTCGTAGGAGGGGCTGCCGTTGAGCGCGCTGTCATTGGGGTTTCTCCCCTCCTCTGGATAGACAATGGCTGAAGGGGTGTCGGCGGTGAGGACGAAGACGGTGTAGCTGTTGGCCGCCAAGGGCAGCGTCATCGTGAAGGGCTCGCCGGAGGCGTCGCCAGCCTCTTCCCCACTCGGCTCAGGAAGCTCCAGCGTCTGCTCCACAGGGGCGTACTGAAGGGGATTCTCGGGCAGGTTGCGTCCGCTGAGGGAACCGCTGAGGGAGGTGACCTTCACCTCCTGCACGCTGCCGAAATGGTGGAGCGTAAGGGCGAGGTTGCGGCGCGAGGCGGAGTAGTTGACCGCATGGATGGTGAGCGTGTCGCCGGCGGCATTGCGCGTCACCGTCACGTCCAGGCTGGAGCCCGTCACCTCGGCGTGCACGAGCAGGGGCTGATGGTGGGCGGACGCCATCTGCTGGGCATAATAGGGCGGCTGCATCCACGTGTGCGAGGCATCAAAGAAAATCTGCCCCTGATCCCAGCCGTTGTCGTTCTGCTGCCAGGGCTGGAGGGCGTTGGCAGGGCTGTCGAGGGGCACGAAGCCGTCGGTGCGGCGCACCACATTGAGCATGACGGCATGGGCAAGGGCGCGAGCCATATCGTGGGTGTTGCCGTTCTCCTCGAAGATGGCGCAGCGCATGGTGGTGGAGGGGTTCCACTTGAGGAAGAGCTGCTGCATCTGGCTGATGACCTTCTCGGTAGCTGCGGCCTGCGAGGCTGTCTCCGTCCAGGGATGGTAGTCCCAGTAGGCCGCCTTGCCGTCGAGGGCGCGGAAGACGTACTCCATGATGGAACGCTCCTCAGGACGCCACCAGGCAGCGATGACGAACTCCACGTCGGGCCATGCGGGGTGGATGGCGTCGTAGAGGGTCAGGAAGCGCTCGACATAGTGCTCGTAGGCGCTGCGGGCGGTGGTGCCGATGCACTCCTCGTTGCCAATCTGCAGCAGGCGGGGATGGAACTCCTTAATCTCCTCCAGCAGGCGCAGGACGTCGGCGGGGTTGTCCTCGATGTTGATGGCAAAGGCGGGCTCGGTGCCGATAAGGCGGGCGAACTCGACAAACTCGGGGATGGCAAAGCCGTTCGTAGCGTTGAGGTACCAGTAGCCGTCGTAGGGCTCGCGCTCCAGGCGGCTGCCCACCATGTGGCGCGTCAGGTAGTCGGCAGCGTTGACCATCGTGCCGCCGTAGCGCAGGAAGGTGAGTCCCTCGGCCAGGAAGGCGTCGGTGATGTCGCGGCGGAAGGGATAGGAGTCCGTAGCCAGCAGCACCTGGTCGGCCCAAAGGGTACCCTCGTCTGCCAGGCTGAGGACATAGCGAGCGCAGGGATCGGTGGCATTGGGCAGCAGATCGGCCTCGAAGCGCTGCCAGTCGGCCGTGATGCCTGTAATCTCGGCGCTGGCATACTCCTTCAGGCCGTCGATGCTCTGCAGCGCCACTCTGGCACGAAGGCCAGCGTCCGAAGCGCCCTCAGGCAAGCGGCCACAGAGGTAGAGGACGTTGTGCATGGGCTCGCCCTCCTTCACGCCAATGCCCCAGCGGTTGAGCCCTCGGTTGGCTATTCCGTCGCCCGCACGTCCGCTGATGCATTGGGCATAACGGCCCGTGAAGGGGTGGTCGCCGTCGTGGACATACGTGCCGTCGCCCACGGCATCCCACATCTTCGAAAGACCGACAGGGACGTAGCGGAAGGGCACCTCGTTGCCGTCAATCGTCAGGTGGCGGAAGCTGGCAGGGCCGCCGTAGCTGCGCAGGCCTATCAGCCCCTCCACAAGGGGCGTGGAGGTGTTGTCCTCGTACTCGAAGACCAGCTTGTCGTTGATGAAGCACTTCGCTTGGGCGCCGTCGAAGGAGATGCGCATCTTGTTCCAGTCGGAGGGGACGAAGGACAAACCCTTGTTGGTGATGGAGGTCCAGTTCTGACGGTGCTTGCCATAAACGAAGGTGCGACTGTTGCCGTTCAGGCTTACTTCGTAGCCGTTGAAGGCATCGGCACCGTTGCCGGCGCTGCTGACGTTAAAAATGAATCCCGCTATAGCACCCGCGCCGTCGATGCGCACCTCCACCTCCAGTTCGCCACGCGTCAGGGGCATGGCCTCGCGGACAATCTTCCCATGGCGGGTGGTGGCGATGCTGAGTATGCCGTCGTCGGAGAGGGTCCAGATATCGTCGTACTGACGAAAGCCCGCCAGGTCAGCAGGCTCGCCCTCGAAGGGGATGGCCACTCCATCGACCGTGAAATGGCGGAAACTGACGGAGCCGTTCACGCTGCGCAGGCCGACGAGGTTGCCGCTGAGGGGGCTGTTCTTGTCGGTGTATTCGTACACCTGCGTGCCGTTGACAAAGCAGACAAACGTGGCGCCATCGACCTCCACACGCAACGTGTTCCACTCGCCCCTACCGCCAAACTGGACAGGGAAACGGGCGATGGGCTGCCAGTTCTGCCGATGCTTGCCGAAGACGAATTCGCCCGTGGAGGCATCGAGGCTTACCTCATAGCCGTCGAAGGTGTCCATGCCTGTGCCGGCATTGCTGACCTCGAGAATGAAGCCGCCGATGGACGAGGCGCCCTCGAGCCGCATCTCCGCCTCGACGCTACCCTTGCGGACGTGGGCGTCGTGGCTGATGAGCTTGCCGTGCGAGGCGGCCAGCTGCACGCGGTCGCCCGAGACGGACCACAGATTGTCGTAGGCGGTAAAGTTACGGACACTCATCACCGCCAGCTCCTCGAAGCCTTCGCCGAAGATGCGCTGGTCGTAGAGGCCGCCGTAGATCTCGTGGTTCACATCCTCCGTCCCCGCTCCATAGATGAGGGGCGAGACGTGAGCATCAACCACCGCAGCATCCACCATAACCGTCTGTGCGCCGATGGCTGAGGATATCGTCAATAACAAGAAGAGAATGATAACAGTTTTTCGCATGGTCTGAATACTTATAAGGGATGGGGGAATGACAGACATATGCCGGGCATCAGTCACGGCGGAAGATGTCGCGGGTATAAACTTTCTGGACGACATCGTCGAGGGCATCGTCGTAGCGGTTGGCAATGATAGTATCGGAACGACGTTTAAACTCTTGCAGGCTGCCCACCACCTCGCTGCCGAAGAAGCGGGTGCCTGCGGGCAGTGTGGGCTCGTAGATGATGACCGTAGCGCCCTTGGCCTTGATGCGTTTCATGACACCCTGTATGGAACTCTGGCGAAAGTTGTCGGAGTTGGACTTCATGGTCAGCCGGTAGACGCCGACGGTGACGGAGTGCTCCTTCTCGCTGTCCCACTGGCTGGAGGCGGAGTAGTAGCCGGCGCGGCGCAACACCTGGTCGGCAATGAAATCTTTGCGGGTACGGTTGCTCTCGACGATGGCTGACATCATGTTCTGCGGTACATGGTCGTAGTTGGCCAGCAGCTGCTTGGTGTCCTTCGGCAGACAATAGCCGCCATAGCCGAAGGAAGGGTTGTTGTAATGGGTGCCGATGCGCGGGTCAAGGCCAACACCCTCGATGATGGCACGGGCGTCCATGCCCTTGACCTCGGCGTAGGTGTCGAGTTCATTGAAATAGCTGACACGGAGGGCCAGATAGGTGTTGGCGAAGAGTTTGACGGCCTCGGCCTCCTTCAAGCCCATAAAGAGCACAGGGATGCCCTTATCGGGCGCTGCGGGGTCGTTGCCGACGGCACCTTCCACCAGCAAGGCGGCAAAGCGGCGCGCCTTATCCTCAACGTCGGGCGCGGCAATGGCGGCGAGGGCAGCGGCAGCGCCATCAGGCTCCGCGCTGCGGACGGGCTTGGGATAACCCACGATGATGCGCGAGGGGTACAGGTTGTCGTAGAGGGCTTTGCTCTCGCGCAGGAACTCAGGAGAGAACAGGAGGTTGAGCTTCTTGCCGGAGAGGGACGGGGTGCTTGCAAACTTGGAGGCATAGCGTGCATAGAGGCTGCGCGTATAGCCCACGGGGACAGTCGATTTGATGACCATGACGGCATCAGGATTGACGCTGAGCACAAGGTCAATGACCTCCTCAACACGACGTGTGTCGAAGAAGTTCTTCTGTGCATCGTAGTTGGTGGGGGCAGCGATGACCACATAGTCAGCATCGCGATAGGCGGCTGCCCCGTCGAGGGTTGCCGTAAGGTCGAGGCTTTTCTCCGCCAGATACTTCACCACGTATTCATCCTGTATGGGCGACTGCCGCCGGTTGATGAGTGCAACCTTCTCGGGGATGACGTCGACGGCGGTAACATGGTGGTGCTGCGCCAGCAGCGTGGCAAGGGAGAGCCCCACATATCCTGTTCCTGCAACGGCAATGTTCATATCCAACGGGATGAAGTGTTAATGGCGGCGTCTTTTTTAGTTAATCTTTGCTTTCTGCACCTGCACCGTGCCGTCGGAGAGATGGCGGCGTACGATGTAAATGCCACGAGGCTTGACACCCTTCTCGATGCTGACAGGACGTCCGTTGAGGTCGTAGTACTCCGTGCGGATGACAACGGGTGCGACGGTGGCAGGATGGACGGATAGCTCGGGGTCGTCGGTAATGCGGAGGATGCCCGACGAGGCGAGGTCGGTGATGTCCCAATAGAGACCTTCGGGAAGGGCGCCCAGGCTGAGCGACTCGGGGTTGACGTCTGACGCCTCGGCCGTCCACAGCTGGAACTCCTTGCCCACGGTGAGGCCACTGATGCCTTCGCGGACGACGATAACCAAGTGGCCGTTCATCACGAAGTCGGCGATGCCCGTTAGCCTCGTGTAGAGGCTCTGGCTGGAGATGAAGAACTGGAGAGTAGCACCACGGGCGACGACGACACGCTGGGCGCCGAAGTCGAGGGTGCCGCTCACGGAGGTCTCCTTGACGCCTGGACGGAGCAAGCCGCCGCTGCTGATGGTGACGGCATTACTGAGGCTGCCGGCTCCCGTGAGGGCTGCACCGCTCTTGACGGTGAGCGCGCCCGTGCCCAGCATAGGCTTGGTGGCCTTGCTGTTGTTGAGGCAGAGCGTGCCCTCGCTGACGGTGTTGGTGCCGCTATGGTCGCTCCCCTGCCCTGTCAGCGTCATAGTGCCTGCGCCCACCTTCTCGAAGCGGGTGCCCGAGCCGGTGACGACGCCGCCGAACTCGAAGTCCGTGCCGAGCGAGCCCACCTGCCAGGCATTGGCGCTGGCCGCCGAACTGCTGAGCGAGCAGGAACCACCCAGACGACCTGTGCCGATGACGGCGCCGATTTTGTACGTCTTGCCCGTGCTCTGCACCTCCACGCCGGAGGGGATATTGAAGGTGCCCTTGGGCATACCCTTGGCATTATTCAGACAGAAACGGCCGTCGCCACTGAGGCCCGTCGGCTTGACGATACCTTCGAACGCCGACCAGTCGCCATTGAAGGCGGCACGGGTGGCATTCCAGCCGTTGCCTTTCACAAGCGGATAGTAGACGGTGAGGGTGCCTGAGCCTGTGAGGCGGTTGTTGTAGGTGCCGCGGTCGGCATAGCAGTTCAGCGTGGCCGTCTTGCCCGCAGGGACATCGATGGGGGTGGAGGAATCGCCCGTGAAATTGAGCGTGCCGCCCTGCATCTCCACAATGGCAGCAGGGGTGGTGCAGGAGGCTTCTACCGTTCCGCTGCTCACCACCAAACGATTGAGGGAATTGCTGTTTGTCTTCAACTTCAGCCAGCCGTTGCCCTTCTTGGTGAGGCGGGTGCCTGCGAAGGCTTTGTCCATGACGAAGTCGGCGCTGTTGTTGATGATGCCGCCGGCATCGCCCTCCAGCTTCATCGGGCTCCCCATCTCGACGGCAGCCGTGGCCTGCAGCGTGGCGCCGTTTTCGATGACGAACAGGTTGCTATTCGTGACGATGCCGCCCAGGTTGCCCGTCTCGCTGTAGGGGTTGGAGAGCTTGCTGACGCGGACGGTGCCACCGCTGATGCGTGTGCCGCCGGTGTAGCTGTTGTCGCCGCTGACGGTGAGGGTGCCCGTGCCGCGCTTGACAAGCTTCGTCGAGCCCGCCAGCGTGCCCGTGCCGCCGAGGGTGTAGGACTGGGTGTAGTCGAAGAGCACCGTGTCGGCAATTATCTCGCCCGAGAGGTTGACATTAAACTGCTCGGCCGAATCGGTAAAGCGGACATTATCGCCCGCCACAAAGACGTCGGATTCGCCGTCAAGGAGGAAGTTGGCCGTCTGGGCAAAGTCCCACGTGCTGCCCTCAGCGCCTGTCCATTCAACGGTGGAGGCCTCGCGCACGCCGCTCACCACCAGCGAGAGCACGCCGTCGGCATAGTCCAGCTTGGCATTTACTCCGCTGAGTCCCTCCAGCTTGATGGATTGAATATCTCCCTCAATCTTCGGCACGCGGATAAGCGGATAGCGGCCAGGAGTGAGCTTGGAGGGGTCGATGTTCTCGTAGTTGCCCAAGGTGACAAACCCAAACACAGGGGCGGTATAGGCCGGGGCGGCGGTGTTGGTGGTGGTCTTCAATGTCAGCACCTGACGGACGGCCAGGCTGTCGCACTCCACCTCCGAGGAGAAGAGACGGAACCGGATCCCTGCCCCAAAGGCCAGCGTCAGGCTGTCCATCGTCATGCGTGCGGGACAGATGCAGTCGATGTAGTCGTTCTCGAGGAGGAGTCCTCCGCCGTATTCCACCGTCACGCTCTTGCCGAAGTCCGCGTCTCCCACAAGGGTGGCGAAGCGGTTCACCCACACGCGGCTGTTGGGCATTGCGCCCACGATGTTGACGGTGCCTGCCCAGATGTCGGTGTTGCCGCTGTGGGTATGGTCGCCCGGCTCCCAATAAAGGTAGCCGTCGCCCTGCTTGACAAAGCGCGTCGGTCCCGAGAGGTGTCCCGAGAGCGAATGGACGTAGACTTTGCGAGTGATGTTGTTGTTGTCGTTGTTGCCCTGCACCCAAGTGGGGGCGTTGTCGGTGAGGATGGCAGGCTGAGCACCCTCGGCAAGGGTAGCCGTCATGTCGCCCGTCTCGCAGAGCAGGACGTGGGTGCCGTCGAGTTCCTTCTCAATGGTACCCCCATTGGGAATCTCCGTGCGGCCCGTCATGGTGAGTGGCGGGGGTGCAACGGTGATGCCCTCCAGCTGCCCGAGGAAGTAGCTGGCGTGAGGCGGCTGGTTGTAGCCGCACATTTGCCACACCATGGCCTGACGGTACTGATGGTCGTGCCAGAGGGTGTAGTTGCGCCAAGGGGTATAGTCGGTGGTGGTGTAAATGCGGAGTGACTTGTTATCCGTTGTGCGAAGGATGAGTTCCTCACGCCAGTCGCCCAGGATGTCGCCCTGCGCCGAAGGGGTGTTCTTCGTCCAGTTGCAGAGCTTCGTGCCCGACGTGGAGAAGATGGAGCCACGGCCGTACTTCCAGATGACGGCATTACCTTCGGTGGCATCGCCATCGAGGGATTCCTCACAGAGGTCGCCGTCCCAGTAGATGCGGAAGTTCTGCGTGATGCCGCCCTTGTTGGTGCTGACGACGGCATCGGAGGTGAGGCTGATGACGCCTGCCGAATGGCCGCTGACACCTTGCGAGCCGAGCCACTGGTTAGAGAAATTGCCCGCCATGGCACGGCCGTCGTCGCGATCACTTACCTCGCGGAAATAGATTTTGGAGGTGGTGGCATCGCGGTAGTTGTTGTTGGGGCTGGATTCGTTGCAAGCGAAAATCTCCTGTCCGTGGCGGTAGGGGTCGAGGTCTCCGCAATGGATGGCATCGCCGTGACCTAAGCCCGTAGTGGAGAGCCCCTTGCCGTTGTCGTCGATGACCATGCTGCCATAGACGATTTCGTCGCGTCCGTCCCAATCGACATCGGCCACCATGTAGTTGTGGTTACCCTGCCCGTACCAGCTGCCAGGGAGTCCGTCGCTCTTCCACTCCCAGCGCTTCGTCAGCTTGTGCGTTGCGGGGTTGACGTCAAAGGCGGCAAAATGATGCTTGGTGTAGATGCCACGTGCCAGGAAGATGCTGGCGTGACGGCCATCGAGGAAGGGAGCGCCGAAGAAATACTTCGATGAACGATGGCCATAGCTGTCGCCCCAGTCGGAGGCGTTGCCACGGGGCAAGGGGAAGTCGATGTAGGGTCGGCTCGCGTCCGAACCGATGGGATAGGGTTTGCCTGTGGCGCCCTCCAAATAGATAAGGTATTCGGCGCCCTCGTGGGTGTAGGCCATGTTGCCGTCATCGTGGTTGACAGAGCCGCGGCTGTTGTAGGTGGCGCTGCCGACGAGCTGCTGCTTCATCTCACTGCCATCGCGGTAGTGGATAATCATATTGTCAGCGCCGCGCAGCAACACTTCGGCACAGCCGTCGCCGTCCCAGTCGTAAGCCACAAGGTTTATCTCCACACTACTACCGCTGACCATATTGGGGCCTATATCGATGTACCAGAGGCGTGTGCCGTCGAGGCGATAAGCTTCGAGCATGGTGTAGTTGGTGCCGCTGACGGGGTAGCCCGCGTTGGCATCGGCCTGATTGATTCGCTTCAAGAGGAGCTCGCTGACGCCATCACCGTCGAGGTCGCCCAGCGAGACATCGTTAGCCACGTATTCCGACGTGACATCTGCCCCACTCCGGCTGAGCACGGGCTGCAGGGGGACGTCAAGGTACCCACGTTCCCAAGGAGTGACGGCGGCGCAGGGCTCCTGCTCCACACCCCGAACGACGGCGCTTACGGCATAACGGCTGGACGTGGTACCCGAGGCGTCCACGTAGTTGCTGACACGAAGGGGCGTGTCGTTCAGCTTTACCCCGTCGCGATAGAGGTTGTAGGCCACGTCGTAGTACTCTTCGCCATAGATGCGCCACGAGGTGAATATGCCTCCGCTGGTCTTGACGGCCACGAGGCCTCGGTCGAGCTTGTCCGTCGGTCGTTGTGCCCATGCGGTGCCCGCCATCAGCGTTGCCAACAGCACGGCTACTGATAACCGGCAGACGCTCACAACCCATCGTCTCATCGCTTTCATATCGCGTTTATTTCAGTTCGTCCAACATGGCTTGCAATTCATCGCGGACGTGCTTGAGATGCTCCACCACGACCGACGAATCCACTACCTGCTGCTTTGTGCTCTTCAGGCGTTCCTTGGCCGAGGCAATGGTCAGCCCCTTGTCCTTCAGCAGATGGGCAATGAGCTTTAGCAGGCTCAGGTCTTCCTTCGTGTACTGGCGTGCGCCACCCTGGGTCTTGCGCGGCTGCAGCTCATGGAACTGTTTTTCCCAGTAACGCAAAGTCGATTCGGGCACGCCGACAATCTGTGCAGTTTCCTTGATGGAATAGTATAGTTTTAGGTCCTTTTCCATAATCCAATGATTTTGCGATTGCCTTTAATCCAACATACGGCCGTGGTTTTCAGCCAGACGAACGATCTGTTCATAGTGCTCGGCATCGAGATCCATGAAATAGAAGTTCACAGGATTGACTTTCTGTCCGCGTTGGACAACCTCGTAGTGAACGTGAGGCCCTGTGCTCTTGCCCGTACTTCCGGAAAGGGCAATCAGTTCTCCGCGCTTCACCTTCTGCCCCACACGGCTGCGGTAGCTGCTAAGGTGGCAGTAGCGGGTACGGTAGCCGTATCCGTGGTCGATTTCAACAGTCATGCCGTAACCCTGCTCCCAGTCAGTCGACACCACCGTGCCGTCAGCCGTAGCAAAGACGGGCGTACCTATATCGCAGGTGAAGTCCATCCCGAAGTGGAAGCGGACGGTGCCATAAACGGGGTCGATGCGCGAGCCGTAGCCCGAGGCCGTATGCTTGAGGTCATTGTTCGAAATAGGCTGAATGGCAGGCAGATGGTTCAACATATCCTCGTGATTCTTGAAAAAGCCCACTACCTGGTTGAAGGATTCCGACTGCAGATAAAGCTGCTTGGTCAGCATGTCCATCTTCTGCGTCACGTTCACCACCAGCCCGGCATCGTCCAACGACTCCAACGCCTCATAGCGGTTGGTGCCGCCGTAGCCCGCGCTGCGAATCTTGTCCGAGACGGGGTCGGCCATCAGCAGCACACGATAAAGGTTGTCGTCGCGCTGCTGGATGTCGCTCATCACGTCCATCGCCTCGTCCAAACGGCGTGAAAGAATGGTGTATTGGGTCAGCAAAGCCGAGTTCTCCTGCTGGAGGTGGCGGATCTTACGCGAGGTGCCGAATAGCAGGTACGTCACCGCAGCTGCCAAGGCCATCAGCATCACCGTCCACAACACACGACGAACAGTCAGTTTATGCTTGTTTTCGCTCATTGTTCACAAATTTTATCTGCCAGAATATCGATTTTTCGATAAACATGCGACAAAATTACGGAAACCTCACTATCTTTGCAAACTTTTTCAGCATTATTTGCATAATAACCCTTATGACAGCAAACGAAATCCGCGAATCATTCAAGTCCTTCTTCGCTTCAAAAGGACATCAGATTGTGCCTTCGGCACCCATGGTTATCAAGGACGACCCCACACTCATGTTCACCAATGCAGGCATGAACCAGTTCAAAGACATCATCCTCGGCAATGCCGTACCACAATATCGCCGCGTAGCCGACTCGCAGAAATGCCTCCGTGCCAGCGGCAAGCATAACGACCTGGAAGAGGTCGGCCACGACACCTATCACCACACCATGTTCGAGATGCTCGGCAACTGGTCGTTCGGCGACTACTTCAAAAAGGAGGCCATCGACTGGGCATGGGAATATCTCGTTGATGTGCTTCACCTTAACCCCGCCGACCTCTACGCCACCGTTTTCGAAGGCAGCCCCTCCGAAGGCATCGAGCGCGACAACGAGGCAGCCAGTTTCTGGGAACGCCACTTGCCGAAAGACCATATCCTCAACGGAAACAAGCACGACAACTTCTGGCAAATGGGCGACACCGGCCCCTGCGGCCCCTGCTCCGAAATCCACATGGACAGCCGCTCCGCTGCCGAGAAGGCTGCTGTTCCCGGCGCCTCACTCGTCAACAAGGACCATCCGCAAGTCATTGAGATCTGGAACATCGTTTTCATGCAGTACGACCGTCGTGCCGACGGCACCCTTGCTCCCCTTCCCGCCAAGGTTATTGATACGGGCATGGGCTTTGAGCGTCTCGTCCGTACCCTTCAGGGCAAGACCAGCAACTACGATACCGATGTCTTCCAGCCTCTCATCCACACCATTGAGCAGCTCTCGGGCATGAAGTATCTGCCAGAGAATCCAGAACATCCTGACATTCCGGCTGAGCAGGAAAAGACCAACATCGCCATGCGCGTTGTGGCCGACCATGTGCGCACCATCGCCTTCTCTGTGGCTGACGGTCAGCTGCCTGGCAATGCCAAGGCTGGTTACGTCATCCGCCGCATCCTGCGCCGCGCCGTACGTTACGGCTACACTTTCCTCGGACAGCGTCAGGCCTTCATGTATCGCCTCATCCCCACCCTCATCACCAGCATGGGCGATGCCTACCCCGAACTGAAAGCCCAGCAGACACTGATTGAGCGCGTTATCCGTGAGGAGGAGGAAGCTTTCCTCCGCACCCTCGATACTGGCATCCGTCTCCTCGACCGCATCATTGCCGATGCCCGTCAGAGCGGCAAGACCGTCGTCAGCGGTACAGAGGCCTTCACGCTTTACGACACCTACGGCTTCCCCCTCGACCTTACCGAGCTCATACTTCGCGAGAACGGTCTCACGGCCGACATCGATGAGTTCAACGCCGAGATGAAGAAACAAAAGGAACGCGCGCGCAATGCCGCCCATAGCGACCTCGGCGACTGGGTTGTCCTCCGCGAAGGCGAAACCCGTTTTGTCGGCTACGACACTACCGAACACGACTGCCACATCTTGCGCTACCGTCGTGTCACGCAGAAGAACCGCTCCTATTGGCAGATTGTCCTCGACGTCACTCCCTTCTATGCCGAATCCGGTGGTCAGGTTGGCGACATCGGCGTCCTCGTTTGCGACGACGGCAACGACCATCCCGTTACCATCAACGTCACCGACACAAAGAAGGAGAATGGCCTCACCGTCCACATCACCTCCGACGACCTCACCACCCTGCCCCTCGACAGCGACTGGATGGCTTGCGTCGATACCGACAAACGCGCAGCCACAGCAGCCAACCACTCCTGTACCCACCTTCTTGACGAAGCCCTGCGCACCGTCCTCGGCTCTCACGTGGAGCAGCGCGGCTCGCTCGTTAACGCTGAAGGCCTCCGCTTCGACTTCAGCCACTTCCAAAAGGTTACTCCCGAGGAAATCCGTCAGGTAGAACATCTTGTCAACGCCAAGATCCGTGCCAACGTCCCCCTTACCGACTACCGCGACCTCCCCATTGACCAGGCCCGTGAATTGGGTGCCATCGCCCTCTTCGGCGAAAAATATGGCGACAAGGTCCGCGTTGTCCAATTCGGCAGCAGCGTCGAGTTCTGTGGCGGCACCCACGTCAGCGCCACGGGTCAGATTGGTATGATGAAAATCCTTTCGGAGAGTAGCGTTGCTGCAGGTGTGCGCCGCATCGAGGCCGTCACGGGTGCTAAAGTAGAGGAAGTGCTTGATCATTTCCAGGATGAGATTGACTCTCTTCGCCAGCTCTTTACTGGAGCTCACGACCTCCATGCAGCCATCAGCAAAATACTTGACGAACATAGTGCCCTCAAACGTCAGATTGAGGAAGCCCAGCATGAGCGTGCCCTTGCCCTTGCCGATGAACTGGCAAAGAATGCCAACGTCACGGCCTCAGGTGTCCGCATTGTCACAGCCCGCCTGCCTCTGCCGGCAGATGTGGTTAAGGACATTGTTTTCCGTCTGCGCAACCAAAGCCCCGAGAACACCCTGGTTGTCGTTGGCTCTGTCTTCGAGGGTAAGCCCATGCTTACCGTCAGCGCCTCGGACGACCTTGTCCAAAAGCACGGCGTCCATGCCGGGCAGCTCGTCCGCGAAGCCGCCAAGCTCATCCAGGGCGGTGGAGGCGGCCAGCCTCACTTCGCTACAGCCGGAGGTAAGAATCCCGATGCCCTTCCTGTTGCCATCGACAAAGTAGTCGAATTGGCAGGTGTATAAAGCAAAAAGGCACCCTTTGTGTTAAAAACATGTTAAAGAACATATTTTTTCGCCATTTTATTTGGTGGCAATAAAAAATACCCCTACCTTTGCACCGTGTTTTTCATGGTATTAGATTTTTAAAGTTGAAAGATTGGTCGTCGGGATGACGACCTTCTTTTTTATGCACACTTTTTTAAGAACAAAAATACATTGAAAAGATTAGGATTTTTCTTGGAAATGCGCTGCCGCGCGGAAAAACTGGCATACATCATCTGCTGACTGATCCAAACCAAGAAATGCCACGCAAAATGGATTGCGTGTTAATGCGAACAAGATCAACAAGACACTTCCCCCTCCTTAAAAAAGCATCGACAATCTGACAAAAAAAGGATTGCCATATCGGAAACATTTTGTATCTTTGCATCGTCAAAGTGACAATGCAGAGGCTAGGAGAAAATGGGTTCTACTCCCTTCCGAAGCATAAAAGTAAAAATAGAACCCTCATTTAAATCTCATTGATATGAAAAACGTTTTTTTATGTGTGATGCTTCTTTGTGGTATTGCCATAATCAGTACCAGTTGTGAAAAAGAACCCACCGTCAATCCCGAGGTTGAAAATGGAACTATGGCGGTCGGAAATGAAACCGTCAACATCACCACTGCCAACGCAGTCAATTTCAACCAGAAAAATGCCATCGTCCTAGCCTCAAAGGCAATGACCGCTGCTGATAACAAGGGAATTGCTGTGATTTTCGACGGTAACATCGTCCCTGGCACCTATCAGATGTCCGACTCCAAAGCGGGTAATCCTCGTGTGGTAGGGCTAAGAAACTTCAATCTGGGCGAACTGCAGTTCGTATTTGATGCTGACAGCATCTTTTTCGGAGATGTTTATTACTGGACCAGCGGCGAACTCTCCATCACCGAGAACAAAGGCATTTACACCGTCATTTTGTCACAATGCACCGCGTCAAACGCAAACCATGCCAACATCAGCCTCTCCGTCAACTTCAATGACGTATTGCAACCCTTCATCATTCACAAAGACAACAAGTTTGTCATTGATGGATTTGCGAGCCCTATCGGCCTTGCCGGCATTACTTCCATTGGAGGAATGAACAGCATCGGTGAATATGCAGGTGTCCATTCCATGTTGTTCATGTCTGCCAATCACAAGAGGTCATTTATTGTCAGTTTCGTAGGAAATGAAACCGTCGATGGCGAATACCAGCTGGGTTATTTATTCACCCCATACCTACCGATTCTACCCTGTGTCCACGTCGCAACTGACTTTGATTTCTGGACCCTCACACCCCAAACCGGTTATGTCGCCAAGAGTGGCACTTTGAAGATTGTCACCAATGAAGATGGAACAAAGACGGTCACCATGAGAAATCTCAAGTTGAAGAACGTGGAACACGACAACGAGTTCTTCTTCCCCATCCTCGACGCCGAACTCACCTATCACG
>CAMYYY010000064.1 GCA_947303715.1 uncultured Bacteroidales bacterium
AAAGAGCTGACTATTAATTGTTTAAATTAGTTAAATCTTTCGACCACTAGTGATTCCCTACCCCCCAAACGGCCTTTGAGACGAATTATTGGCATCGCTCAGCTCGTGATAGGCGTCGTGAGACTCAAAATCTCGACAGGGTCAACAGAACGCAAAAGCAGGAAAAATCATCGGAATCGCCCGTCTGCACCCGTTTTTTGAGGTCTTTCAGGGGAAAAAATGCGTCTTTTTTCGTCAATTTGGACTTGAAATTACCGAAATGATGCCGCCGAGCAGAGAATAACCATTTGGGAACCATACTATTAGAATATTTTCTGCGTCTCCGTCTCAGCGTCTCAATTGTTTTTTAAAGGGTATGCATACTCCTCATTTCATACCTATTTATTATTATATATATATAATTATTAAATAGTTATATTCGTAAGAAGGAAGGGATTACGATGTTGATGGTATCCTTTTTTTAATTGAGACGCTGAGACGGAGACGCTCTTCCTGACAGAGCTTTCCACTACAAGGCCACTCGTTCAGACAGCACGTTATAGTTTATACGTCTTCCCTCGTAGCCAACGCTTCTCGTCGTCGGTCAGATGGGGAAGGAGGCGGATATAGACGTACTCGTTGTAGTTGTTGAGCCAGTCGCGCTCCTCCTGCGTCAGCAGCTCCACGACCACGGGCGAGGGGTCGATGTAGGTGCAGGTGAGGGTCTCGAAGCCAAGCCAGTCGCCAAACTCGTTCTTCTCCAGCTCGCGGCAGAGGATGACGTTCTCGTGGCGGACGCCGTGCATGCCCTCGCGGTAGAGGCCGGGCTCGTCGCTCGTCACCATGCCGGGCAGGATGGCCTGGTCATAGACGTTCTGACGCAAGTCCTGCGGCCCCTCGTGCACGCAGAGGACATGACCCGTGCCATGTCCTGTGCCGTGACCGAAGTTGCGGAGGGCCTTCCAGAGCGGGATGCGGGCCAGCACATCGATGTTGGCGCCGCGCGTGCCACGCGGGAAGACGGCTGTCGCCAGCCCTATCATGCCCTTCAAAACCAGCGTGTAATCCTCGCGCTCCAGGTCGGAGAGCGGGCCGAGAGGGATGGTGCGGGTGATGTCGGTTGAGCCATGCAGGTAGTGCGCGCCGGAATCGAGCAGGAAAAGTCCTTTGGCATGTACCTCGCTGCACACCTCGTGCGTAGGCTCGTAGTGAGGTAGGGCGGCATTCTCGCCCCAGGCAGAGATGGGGGCAAAGCTCTCGTCCACATACTCGCCCTGGGCGCGGCGCAGCTCAATCTGCTTGTCGGCAACATCCTTTTCTGTCAGCCGGACACCTGCTGCCAGCGATTCCTCCAGCCACTTGAACAGCTTCGTCTGCACGATGCCGTCCTTGAGGTAGGCACGGCGGAAGCCGTTCAGCTCCACGTCGTTCTTGAGGCCCTTTTCCAGCCGGATGGGCGAGGGACGGTTCACCACGTTCTCCTTCAGAGCATCCGTCGCACACTCGTAGAGGGCCTCGTTCAGCGTGCTACCGTCCACCCAGAGATGCGTGGCAAAGGAGAGGCTGCGCAGGACATCCGTAACCTCTTCGTAGGGCCTGACGACACAGCCAACCGCCTCCAGATGCTGACGGACGGCAGACGACGCGGCTTTCGCGGGGTTTGTGAAAAGCGTGGCTCTCCCCCGCTCCACCAGCAGATAGGCAATAACGACGGGCGTGAAGTCGATGTCGGCCGAGCGGATGTTGAGCAGCCACGCCACCTCGTCGAGGCTGTTCACCAGCATGGCCTCACAGCCGTTCTCTTTCATGCAGCCGCGCAGCCACGACAGCTTGTCGGCTGCACTACGGCCGGTATAGATGTCATCGAGCACCCAAATGGGGTCGTCGGGCGTGGCAGGACGGTCGGGCCACAGCGCGTCGATGAAGTCGGGACGGTTATCAAGCTGCCCTCCCTTCGGCTCGATGGCCTGACGGTATTCATCCACCTCGGCCACACTCATGCACGAGCCGTCGATGCAGACCACGCCGCCCTGAGGCAGTTCCTTGCCCAGCCATTCCCACGGCTGTACGGCATCAGGCACACGCAGCTTGTGAAGCACATACTCCGTGCCGCCCAGCTCCTTATCGAACTGAATGAAATAACGAGTGTCGGTCCACAAGCCGGCATGAGAGGGGGTAATAACCACGGTGCCGTAGGAGCCCGTAAAGCCCGAAATGAACTGCCGCAATTGCCAGCGGGCAGGAAGATATTCGCTACTGTGAGGATCACTACCAGGCACGACTACCGCGTCCCATCCTTCGCGCTGCATCATACGGCGCAGCTCAGCCAAACGTTCTGAAATCATATTGAATATTATTATTGATTGGCATATTATGTTTTTTGGTTTTCCGGATTTTCCGGAGATTCCGGAATTTCCGGGAAAGTCCTTGACAACAACTCACGCAGTTTATTCACCTCTTCCCGGAGCATCTTTATCTCTTTTGCCTGACGCACGATAATCTCGCGTTGGGTGCTCCGCTGTTCAAGCCTCGCAGCAGTCATACGTTCACGAATACCGCCTTCCGTAGTGAACTCACGGTCTTTCCGGGCTATGTAGCTTGTCAATGCCTTATCCACTTGATGACAAAGACAAATGGCCATATTCGCCAGTTCCTCATCATCCATTTTCGGCAATAGCTGCCGATAATCTTCGAAAAGGCTATGATTTACGCAAAAGGCATGCAACAGCTCAAAACGTGGATTATTCCCGAACCACTCAGTCAGACCTTTATACTTCAGGTAATCCTGATAATCCTCCAATAACTCCAGATTGCTTCCTCGAGCTATTCCCAGCAACTTCAGTTCAACCTCCATCGACGTCTGCCCGTCGCTGCTCCCCTCTGCAATATTTTGCTTCGTGCTCCGAGCCGCCTGAACCATCTGGTCCACCGTCCGATCACCATACTTTGGTAGATATCTCCGACAAAACACTTGAGTCAGTTGATAAAGCACATCGCTACGCTGATAGAAACGCAACTCAGCATAAACAACGACCTTGCGTAGTACGCTGGCCGTACCGTCAGCATAGTGCCGGACATCAGGCACTTTGCGTGATGGATCATCATGAACCTCGTTCTTATCATTCATCTTGCAAAAGGTTTTTCCTTCTTGGGGGACAAAAGTACAAAATATTTCCTTATTCCTAACTCCTATTTTTTGATTTCTTATTACCTTTGCAAAAAACAAGCGAATTTATGAAAAAAATACTGACTTTAGCCCTCCTTCTCATGCTCTTTCAGGCGGGTATGACGGAGGTCTTCGGGCAGCAGAAGAGCCAGTCATTTTATGACTTGGATATCTTTGGCTTTTTCGACAACCGCGAGGTGAAGAGCCCCTATCAGTACTCATGCACGTACTTCGGCACCCGCCTCAGTACCGACTGGGGATTACGCTGGGGCAACCATAGCGCAGCAGCAGGCGGCTATGTCATCAAGGACTTTGGCAAAAAGGGCCTCAGCGCCAGCGACTGGACACTCTACTACCGCTACAACGGGTCCCGCCTGTCAGGCGCCTTCGGTTCCTTCCCCCGCAGCCTGCTCCTTCGCGAACTGCCCGATATCTTTGTCGACGAAGCCTTGCGCTACTACACCCCCAATCTGGGCGGCGCGCTTATCCAATATCATGCCCAACGCGCATTTGTGGAGCTCTATTGCGATTGGCTAAGCTGTCAGAGCACGACTGAGCGGGAGATTTTCGAAATTGTCTCCGACGGAGAATGCCAGGTGGCAAGCCCGTTCAATCTGGGCTACAACATCCGCCTCACCCACTTCTCCGTCCGTAAGGGCATTACCCCCGACAAGGTCTACGATAAGTTGATGCTCAATCCCTACGCCAGGTTCCAGCTTGCCGGGGGAGGCTGTGTCTTAAACGTCACAGCCGGCCTCATGACCTCTCTCAACCGCGACCGCACGGACAAGGTGTGGAAAGTTCCTTACGGCGCACTCTTCGATGCCGTTCTCTCAATGCCTCTTTTCCATTCTCCCGTTGGCCTTGAGCTTCGATATCGGGGCTATCACGGCGACCCGCTGATGAGCGACTACGAGCTCTACGGCACGCTGCTCCATCGCGGCGACTCCTACTATCGCAGTCCCCACTACGACCGCGCCGACATCTCCGCCATCCTGCTCCGAATGAGCAACGTCGACTGCCGCGTCACGGCTTCGTTTCATTTCACCGAGGGCGTCATGGACAACTCCCAGCAAATCCACGTCCGCCTTTTCTTTTAAATAGAGAAATTCTATTAGTATAAAAAAAATTTAAAAACAACGCAAAAAATTAGTTTTTGCGATTTGTTTTGTTTACCTTTACACGTTCAAATTGCGGGAATAGGCTTCTTTGAAAGCATAAACGCAAAGAGAACAAATGTTTAACCCCAATAATCGCGGTCGGAAGGCCGCACCCTTGTTTATGCAAACAAAACAAAAAAACATACATAATGAACTACGAATGGATTTATCAGCCTCCTACGCC
Source organism: uncultured Bacteroidales bacterium (assembly GCA_947303715.1). Classification (GTDB taxonomy): domain Bacteria; phylum Bacteroidota; class Bacteroidia; order Bacteroidales; family Bacteroidaceae; genus UBA1189. Next base: position 4,490 of record CAMYYY010000064.1, read on the forward strand.
CGCTGTGCTCGAGGAGGCGGAGCAGATGTCCCACGAGCTGGGCATCCACTCAGTGCTGTGCCGATTGCTGGTCGAACGTGGTGTCCACGGTGCTGAGGAAGCTCGCCATTTCTTTCGTCCGAGCCTGACGCAGCTCCACGACCCGTTCCTGTTGGACGGCATGAAGGAAGCCGTGGATCGCATCAACCTGGCATTAGGAAGAAAAGAGCGGATTTTGGTCTATGGTGATTACGACGTCGATGGAACGTCGGCAGTTACGCTGGTCTATAAGTTCTTAGGCCGGTTCACTTCGAATATTGACTACTATATTCCCAATCGCGAGGAGGAGGGCTACGGCATCTCCACTCCGGCGCTCAAATACGCCATCGACTCGGGCGTAACGCTGATTATCATCCTCGACTGCGGCGTGAAGGCCATCCAGGAGATTGCCTACGCTAAGTCGATAGGCATTGACTTCATCGTCTGCGACCACCATGTGCAGGACGAAGAGCTTCCCCCCGCAGTCGCCATCCTTAACCCCAAGCTCAACGACTCCCACTACCCCTGTCCGCACCTGTCAGGCTGCGGCGTGGGATTCAAATTGATGCAAGCCTTCGCCCTCAACAACGGCATCGAGTTCAGCCAACTCATCCCCCTGCTCGACCTCGTTGCCCTCAGCATTGCCTCCGACATCGTGCCTATCACGGGCGAGAACCGCATCCTGGCCTATCACGGTCTGCGGCAGGTGAACCACAACCCCAGCGTCGGCCTCAAGGCCATTATAGAAGTGTGCGGGCTGACGGGCAAGGAACTCTCCATTAACGACCTCATTTTCAAAATCGGGCCTCGTATCAACGCCTCGGGACGCATCCAGACGGGTAAAATGGCTGTTGACCTGCTCACACAGACCGACTACCGCAAGGCGCTGGCTCAGGCGCGGCAGATTGACGTGTTCAACGACACCCGTAAGGACCTTGACAAGGCCACCACGGAAGAAGCAAACCTCATCGTGGACCATCTGGAGAACCTGGCCGACAAACATTCCATCGTGCTCTATAACGAAGAGTGGCATCGCGGCGTCATAGGCATCGTGGCCAGCCGCCTAACCGAGGTGTTCTACCGCCCGTCGGTGGTGCTCACAAAGACAAACAATCTGGCCTCTGGCTCAGCCCGTAGCGTGGCTGACTTCGACGTTTACAAGGCTATCGAGAGCTGCCGCGACTTGCTGGAAAACTTCGGCGGACACTCCTACGCCGCCGGGCTCTCCATGAAAGAGGAGAACGTGCCTGAGTTCCGCCGCCGCTTCGAGAAATACGTCTCGGAAAACATCCTGCCCCGACAATCAAAACCCATTCTCAATATCGACGCAGAGCTGCCGTTCCGCCACATCAGCATGAAGCTGCTCAAGGATATACGCCGTTTCGAGCCTTTCGGCCCCGACAACCCCAAGCCCATCTTCTGTACCCGAAAGGTCTATGACTACGGCACCAGCAAGGTTGTCGGCCGCAACCAGGACCACATCAAGCTGGAGATGGTCGACAACGACTCGTTACGCGTCATGAACGGCATCGCCTTCGGACAAAGCGAGCAGGCCCGTTTCATCAAATCGAAACATCCGTTCGACATCTGCTACACGCTGGAGGAGAACAGCCACAAACGCAACGAAGTCCAACTGCAGATCGAAAGCATCCGGCCGTCGGAACAGGAGTGATGACCTACAAAGAGATTCTTCATCAGTATTTCGGCTACGATAGCTTCCGAGGCATTCAGGAGCCCATCATCGAAAGTATCGGCAGCGGACGTGACACGTTGGGCCTCATGCCCACAGGTGGGGGCAAGAGCATTACCTTTCAGGTGCCGGCATTGGCGATGAAGGGCATTTGCATCGTCATCACGCCCCTCATAGCCCTGATGAAGGATCAGGTAGCAGCCCTGAAGGCTCGCGGCATCAAAGCCTGCGCCATCAGCACAGGCATGTCGCACGAGGCCATCCTCAACACGCTCGACAACTGCATCCTCGGCGACTACAAGTTCCTCTATATTTCCCCCGAACGGCTTGGCTCCGAGCTTTTCCGCACCAAGGTGGTGAAGATGAAGGTTTGCTTCATCGCCGTCGATGAGAGCCATTGCATCTCGCAATGGGGCTACGACTTCCGGCCTTCGTACCTCAGCATCGCCCAGATACGCGACCTCATACCCAGCGTGCCCGTGCTGGCCCTTACGGCTACTGCCACACCCGAGGTCGTCAGCGACATCCAGCGCCAGCTCCGTTTCCGCGAGGAGAACGTCTTCCGCATGAGCTTTGCGCGCCCCAACCTCATTTACGTGGTTCGCGAGACCAATAACAAGGAGGCTGAGCTCATCCACATTCTGAACAACGTCCCCGGCACAGCCATCGTCTATGTTCGCAGTCGAGACAAAACAAAGGAGATTGCCAAGCTGCTCACCTCCCACGACATTAGTGCCACTTTCTACCACGCCGGCCTGAAACCCATCGAGAAGGACGAACGCCAGCAGGCTTGGTCGAAGGGCGACATTCGCGTCATGGTAGCCACTAATGCCTTTGGCATGGGTATCGATAAGGCCGATGTCCGAATGGTCATCCACTACGAGATGCCCGAAGCCCCCGAATCCTATTTCCAGGAAACAGGACGTGGTGGACGCGATGGCGCTCCGGCATACGCCGTCCTGCTCTATCACCCCAACGACCAGACGCGCCTCTCACGACGCATCAGCGAGAACTACCCGTCCAAGGAGTTCGTCCGCAAGGTCTATGAGAAGCTCAGCTACTACTACGTTATGGCGTTGGGCGACGGCGAGGGCTGCCGCTACGACTTCCACCTGGAGGACTTCTGCCACAACTACCATCTGCCCATGATTCAGACCGAGAGCGCTTTGCGCCTCCTCACCCAAATGGGCTATCTACTCTATGAGGATGAGGTGGAATATGCTTCGCGCCTCACCTTCCTCGTCCGCCGCGACGAACTCTATCGCAACCCTAACGAAACGCCCGACCAGGAAACCGTCATCCGCGCTCTCCTACGCCTCTATACCGGCATCTTCACCGACTACGCCTTCATCGACGAAAAATACCTTGCCCGCCAATGCGGCTTCGATGATGCCCGACTTTTCGAGGCGCTCATCAGCCTCAGCCGTGCCCGCATCGTCAGCTACGTCCCTGCCCGCCGCACACCTGCGATTACCTGGCTGCGTGCTCGCACAGAGAGCGACAAACTGGTCTTCACCCCTGCCATCTATGAAGAGCGCAAGGCCAACTACGAACGACGCATCAAGGCCATGAAGCACTATGCCCTTTGCCACAACGTCTGCCGCAGCCGACTGCTTCTCAACTATTTTGGCGAGCAACAGACCGTTCCCTGCGGACGCTGCGATAATTGTCGTCGTCATCATTCAAGCGGATTGCGTCAATCCGAAGCCGAAACGATTGCTCAACGAATCACTTCACTCCTTGCCGACGGTGCCCTCCACCCCTTAGAGGAACTGGACACTCTCCCCTTCCCCACCGAGCAGATCGATGCCGTACTCTCCACCCTCATTAGCGAGGAAATCATCGTCCGCGACGGTCTTCACCTCCGCCTATTCAATTCAAACTCTATAAACCTCGGCAAAGCCGAAACAAACCCGTAAACCGATAAACACCCTATCATGAATACCTCTCCGATTCTCATTGCCGGCCCCTGCAGCGCCGAAACCGAAGAACAGGTGATGAGCACCGCCACAGCACTTGCTCGTCAAGGAATCACCATTTTTCGCGCAGGCATCTGGAAACCACGTACCCGTCCAGGCTGTTTCGAAGGCGTCGGCATCAAAGGATTCCCTTGGTTACAGCGTGTGCAGCACGAACTCGGCATGGAAGTTATCGTCGAAGTCGGCACCCCTCACCATGTGGAAGCGGCATTAAATGCAGGTGTCAATAGAGTTTGGATAGGTGCACGAACCAGCTCCAACCCCTTTGCCGTGCAAGCCGTAGCCGAGGCCCTTCGCGGCACGGACATTCCCGTACTTGTCAAGAACCCCATCAACCCCGATCTGGAACTGTGGATGGGAGCCATAGAGCGTTTCAAGCGGCAAGGCATCACGCGCTTGACAGCCGTCCTGCGCGGCTTCTCCTGTTACGAAAAAACCATCTACCGCAATCCCCCACTTTGGGACATCGCCCTTGAACTCCGCCGTCGTCTACCCGAGCTGCCGTTCCTCTGCGACCCTTCGCACATCTGCGGACGACGCGACCTTATCCCTGACGTCTGCCAACAAGCCCTCGACCTCGACTTCGACGGTCTGATGATAGAGAGTCACTGTGCCCCCGACGAAGCATGGAGCGACGCTGCTCAGCAACTCACCCCCAAAGCCCTTGCCGAAATCCTTGCCTCGCTCAACATCGCTTAAAACAAATGTTTGGGCGGAGGTCCGTCATCCGTCATCGGCATGACATTCTGCGTCGTACGACAACGATTAGGACTATTTGCTCACCCAGTGCTAATTCAAGGGACAAAAAGAGTTTTTTCAAGGGCGGGAAAAACGAGGCCTAGCGCCCTGGCTATCACCCCAATGACGGATGACAGACCTCTGACCAAACATTTTGTATAGGATTCTCACTTCACTCCCTCAGATGCTGTTTCTGCGTTGTCAGATGCTGCTTCTGTGTCGCCAGAAGCTTATTCTGTACCGCCAGCCCCTTGGTCTGAGCTTACAACGCAATGCTCTGAGCGCGTAGTGCGTTATGCACGCAACGCACTACGTCACGGCCACGACGCACTGCGTCACGAACAGAACGCAATGCGTTACGAATACAACGTTTGACAAAACTGAGCATTCCTTGTGAAAAACCTCATCTTAAATGATTATCAAGACTTGGTGGAGTATAACCTTGTGCGGGCGGAGCCTCACGGCTTCCACCCGCACATACTCCTGCGATGTTGAGATAATCCATATTCTTCCACGAGGGAAAAAACTGCTTTTTTGTTGCTATAATCAAAGCCGGAGTTTGGTGTATAGTTATTCTAAGTCGGTTGTTTGCTCCACATTCTTTAACATCACTTTTGTCGAGCTAATGTTTGAACACACTTTACAATCGATTATTGCTCTTTAGGAATAATCGCACGGATGGATTGACGATAGCAACGCATAGTAACACCCGTTGACAAAGCGCCACCGGACGAACCCTTTTTGGGTTTTGCATAGAAATACCATGCCGTTGGATAGCAAGTATACCATCCGTACGCTCCATCTGGAGTATAAGAGAACTCCAAAGGATTCTTATCATTAAGAGAAGCTGACCAATAATGTAGTTCTGTTCCCACACCTCCAAAACCTGTTTTGCCACACTCCCAACCAGCAGCTGGTAGCCAAATATAATTACCATTTCCGGAGACCTTGTAGGCATTTCGCTCATCATCCCATTCCCATGAACACTTGTTAATTAACTCATCCCATTGAGCCTTCAATGGCATTCTCCACTCGCCACCCCACTGGATAGAAGCCCAGTCGTAACGTCCCTTCTGTATGCCGCGATCACGATAAAGGCCACCATAGGGGTCAAGCCCTTTGTAAGTTTCTTCTACGTAGTCGCCCCATTCTGGCTTCTCCCACTGCCGAGTAGCCTTTCCTGTGGCATCACCCCAACCCACATAGTCACCTATATCCGTTTCGTCTTTTGCCCCCACATTCTTACTCGCCCAGAAGACACTGAGTCCGAGATCAACGGCTTTTGCATCGCCGGGAGCCATGGAGGGTTTCACTGACACTTCGTCCACCTGTTGCCCTTTTGAGTTAAAAAACACCGCCGATAACATGCTGTTTTCATTCAAGGGTCTCCAATAAACTGTTACTTCTCCAGTGCCCCAATCCGTCCACTTGTAACACCAATCAGTGAACTCCTCGTCATTCTTGTCCTCTTTTATTTCCTCTACACCTGATCCAGACTTATTTGAAATAAATTTTTCCGTATCTCGAAATTGTACTGGAGTGGGAATTAGTGTTCCCCATGTTGTTGATCCGACAACGTAAGAGGCCCAGGATTTCACTTTGAACTTCATCTCACACAACTGTCCTATCTTTGCGTCACCAGGGTTTAAGCATACGATGTTGTTAGGGGCGACCATAAGAGTACGTTCCGAGGTGAAAGCCGCAGGTTTTGACTCAAAAGCCCCACCACCCAGAACCTGGCTGGCGCCCACGCCAAATTGCCACTTTGTCTGATATTTAAGAGAAGCATTCCATCCTAACGTCAAATTTGGTCCTGTCCAATCCATATCCCCAATTATATCTTTACTACCAAACGAAACACCTGCCCCCCCTGCCGCATTAAAATGCATTGTCGGATTAAGAGAAATAATCGGACCTGCCGCATGATATAAATACATAGTCAAATAAGGGCCTAAATAAAACTCATTATCCAGCTCTCCCCCAATGGTAACAGCAGGAAAATCGATTGTCAGTTTGGGCTTTCCACAATCAAAGAATCCCTTCCATCCATGTGTTGAACTTTTATATCCTCCTGCCACTATTGGTTTGGAAAGCTTAACCCCCAAACCAGTATGCGCATTTATTCCTGCCGTGATTTGCATATCGTTTTCGGCTTTTAGACCTATACAGATTTCTAGTTCAACAGGGACAATTCCTACGAGAAAAACAAAAGTTTTGATTGGTTTCTCCCACAATAATTTGCGGTAATGACATTTATCCACTTTTCCCCCAAATTTCATATAAAAGTCTGCACTTCCAGATACAGAGGGATCACAGTAGAACGTTGGTTTCCATTTGGCTTTACTACGTTCAAGAGCCGCCATTGCGGCTTCCTCATCACCTTCAAAATCCTCCTCACGAACCTCCAAAAGGTCACCCGTCAAAGAAACAGCATAATCAATGTTAACATCCAGGTTTAGCTCCATCCCCCAAACAGGGTCTGTCGATTGTGTTTTGTCCATTTCGAAGGTCTTTTTTACATTATAATTCCAATTGTGCCAACCTTCTTTAATTCGGGTTGCAGAAACGGGTTCTTTCACCCAATTACCATTTTCATCCTGATAACGAACTTCTGAAGGATAAATCACCACAGGTTTGGGACTAATGCCATCCTCTGCACGTGTGGCATTCACAATGGAATCGCTTACTCCTCCGAGAAGGGAATCAGGAGGCGTTCCTATACAAAACTCGAATGTACTCCCCGCAAAGACTTCATCCAAACTAGCCTGACGAGTTTCAAGTTCCACACGACCATTGGACTTCGTTACACGCATTACCTTGCGTAAATAGATTGCCGAATCCACATCAAGGGTTAGAATGTCGCCTTTTGTAATCGATTTCACTTCATCCTTACCCAATTCCAGAACGAACCGTCCTGTTTCCACATCTGCCACGTCAACGTGGTTCTCCGACTTATTCCAATCAATAGGCTGGTAGGTATCAGTCACAACAATCTCACCTTGAGCGTTTTCGTTATTCACCGATACAGGGCCATCTTCATCATCTATCTTCGGCTTTTTGCAGGAGACAAGACCGACGAGGGATATGGCCAACAATGCTTCGAAGATGTATAGCATCGTGCGCCTGACGTTTTTTTGCTTTTTCATATGCATTCGTTTTTATAGTTATTTCTTTCCATTCAGTTCAAACAGGTTGGAGAGGGTACCGTGGGTACCGCCATCGAAGGTGAGCGTTTCATCAAAGGAGATAAAGCTGCCACTTGCGGAGTCGAAACCCTCGAAACGAATGGCCTCCCTCTCATTCGTGTTGCTGCCGACGCGGAACACCATGTAGGTAATTCCCTTCACGGTACGGGTCACGCCACGTCCACGCAGCTCGTCTCCACAAAAGGCCGCGAACTTCATGTCAGTGGTAGGAGCTTCGCCATTCACTGTCACCTTGGCATAGACGATAGTCTCATACCTCCAACCAGCCATACGCTGATTTATCCACCCCGGCAGAACAGAGACTGGAACCTTGGCCGTCCAACTTCCATCGAAGTTCGCGAAGGATATGACATCTTTGCCTACGTTTAAGGCCACTATTTCAGTCTGACGAACACGGACGATACTATCGCCACAGTCGGCACTGGCATGGAAGCGCGAGAGCACTATCTCCTTATCGCTTTCCTGCAAGTCATCCAAAAACTTGTCACCCACCTGAGGATTCAGTTTATATTCGTCACCCACATAAAGGACGAACGAACGTCCTTCGTCGGCACCTAACCCTGTCACATCGGGCAGAATCTCCGGGTCGTACTCCTCAGGCCATTCCTGTGCGAAGTATTCACCGCAGCCAGTGAGAAACAGGAATGCTACACTGTAGATAATGTTCTTTAATCGTATCATGATGCAAAATTAATTATTTTATAATAAAACCATAAGACTAAGGCTAAAACTTGGGTTTGGCCATTAGTGTTAGTTTATTGTTTTCATTCTTTCTTTTTCGGAATGGTTATTTTCACTTCGTTCGAAGGTGTGGTACGTCGTCCGTCCTCAAAGAGTATTTCGAGGCGATAGACAGTACTCTCGCCAGGTTTCATGCGCCTGTCTTCGAAACTATTTTTGTCTCTTCTAATAGAGCGGTACGGACGGAAGAAATTCTCACCTTCCAATTGACGAGAGAGCACAAAGTGATAGTCTGCAGTAATGGGAAGTCTCTCTGGCGCATCCCATGCCAAGATGACATATCCTTTATCTTCTCGCCACGAAGCATCCAACTTCAAAGGTACATCAAACACCCGCTGTCCTTGGAACAGGTAGCACACCTGCATGGAAAGTCCAGTGCTCACACCCGTCATGTTAATGGCCTCTATAGCATAGTAATAACGGATGGTTTGATTGGGCGTCGGACGGTCTATCACCTCGAGAGTCGGTTTTCCATTCACGTCTTCATGATAATAGGTACGGATCATTGTCCACTGCGACTCGTTGCTCAAACGGCGGAACACACGCACCTTGTCCAAGTCCTTTTCAGGCGAGATGACCCAACGCATGTAGATGCTGTCCGTCGTCACCCACGAGGTGTCGATGAAGCACTCCGACGGTGGGTTGAAGTTAGGACGCATCACACGCAACGGCTGGGTGAACTCCGAGTTGTTGCCTGCCCAGTCTATCGCGCGTACCTTATAATATTTATAGGGATGATTCACCTCAAGAGAGAGCGTGTCGTTGAACAATGTGTCCTGATGCATCTGCTGATTAGGCACCAACACAAAGGTATGCGTCGTATCGTTGGCCGAGAACACCTCATAATAGTAAGCGTCCCTCGAAATAGACGGCGTCCAGCCAATGGTGACGACACCTTCGGCTGATACCAGTCCACGCAGGTTGGTCGGAGGCAATGGCGGCTCAAGGTCGTCGATACGCATGGGCATTGGCATGGCGTAGGTCATATTCATTGCCGAGTCAACGGCAGCAATTGTTACCATGCCAGTGTTAAGTCCACGCACATCCACCAGAACAGAACTGTCCCTCGGTGCCAGCACACGGTCTTTCACCAACGGTACCCAGCGCCCTCCATAAAGGGCCGAGTCTGCCGTATTCACCGTTGCCTGGTATTCCAGGTTATCAACATCCTCTGGTGAACCAAACTGGTAAAAGGGGATATAGCCAAGCAGGTCGGGTTCGATAGCCTCCTTCGTCCAGTCGATGCGGGCGGTGATGGTGCTGTCGCCACGGTTGATGGTGATAAGCTTGATGCGAGGTGGTACAGGCGGAATCAGATCGGGCAGCGTCACCTCATGCTCAGGACCTGGGGCAGACTTGTCACCAAAAGAGTCATAGCCACGCAAACGGTAGGTATATGTACCTGGCTCCATGTTTGTATCAGCAAACAAGCTGGGTGGATTCTCGTCTTCAAACAAATCCATTGTCATAGACATATAGGGTTTTTTGTTCAACACTACCCAGTCCTTTTGTCCCTGCTTGCGGCGCTCAATATCGAAACTACTATAGTCGTCCGTGTAAGGCCAACTGAGCAGGATGCCATCAACAGCAGCAATGGAATCTTCCAACTCCAACGTACAGGGCTTAGGTTCATAAGGCTTATTCTCCAAGTTCACCAAAGCCGGAATAATCTTCAAGACATCTGAAGAGAGGTTGGGCGTAAGGAAGTAATTATAAGTCGCGCCCGGTTTCACGTTCTTATCCACAAAACGCAAACCCATGGCTGTAGCGATGTCACGCCGACGCTCAGCAATGACCATAGCCATACCGAAAACATTCTGCTGTTCCTCATAGACTTCCATGATGGAACCAGCCGAGCCAGGGGCCGAACGCGTGTTGTCCAACGTAGTTCCCTCGCCGAAGATGGTCTGCATGGCTGCAAAGGCCATTGTATCTGTGTCCGAGAAGAGTTTAGCAAACTCATACTTGTTCAGAGGCTTCAGCAAGGCGATTGTATCGCCAGCCAACGCCTCCACCTCTTCTTCTTCGTCATCATCCTCGCCTGCTTTCTGCAGCTCTGGCTCGTAGCGAATGAGATAGACACCTTTGCCGTTGAGAAACCTCCATGGCACATACTCATCGGGTGCCCATCGGATGACAATGCTATCGCCGTAGCTACGCACTAACATCTGAAGATTGAAGTGTACATCCTCTGTCTGAGACTCAATACTATCTTGTTCATGATGACGCTTCCTGTAATAATTATAGAGCGAGTCCACAGGAAGATTCGACGGATCAGAATCTGGGTCTCCCTTGTGTACGACATCAATGACCAAAGTATCGGGTTTCTCATCATAAACGCCATTGTCCAAAATTACGGTATCAATACCCGTAAACTCTCTTACGTCATGAGAAGACACAGGTATCGCCGAAACGAGCCCAATCCCTACCATCAGCCACAGACTAAAGTGAAATGATTTCATTCTTTTCATAGACATATTTTTTTTAATTATTTCCAAATAGGTTGTACGGTCACCGGCCACGTATACTTACTGTCATATCCCTTTAAGGGGTCCTTCCAAGTCATTGTCTTCGAATAGCTATCCTCCGTACCAGACAGCAGGACATACTGTTGCGTCTTTATGTTGTAGGCATTACAACGATAGTATTCCTGTGTGACGGATTTCATGTTGTTACAATACCAATTATAGTTAAAACGAAAATCAGAGCGTCCCGATGCTTTGGTGTAATTACGAATACTTAGAGCCACCTGATCAGCGTACTTGTTATAACGGGTAGAGGAATAGCCAGAAAAATATTTCAGGTATTCACCGTAGCCTTTATCGTTATCGTTCAGCCACTTCGACTGATAGACAAAGCCAACCTGATATGCCGGGCATCTGATGCCTCCTCCATATGTACTGCCAAGCATCGTATTGTTACTCTTCCACAAATCCACCTGGGTCTTAATGGAACCTTTACTCTTGCCATACAGCAAATTGTAGCTTCTTTGAATATCCAATGACATATCATACATATAATCCAACACCTGCTTTATCTGTTCAACGGGCGTGTAAAGCCATGTTACATGTTTATTATTTTCCATATAACCATTCGTGATGTTTGTTGCCCTGCATTCATCGCGAGACGGAACTCTCATCCCCATGGCAATGGTACTAATAAGATCGCTGGCTGAATAATAAGAGTCTATAGTGAAATTATCTTTAAGATATAATCCCCCATTTGTGTAAAGTATGGAATAGCTGGTCTGTGCAACGCCGTCCACATGTTTCACATACGGTGCCACACAAGAACCCAGCCAGATGGATGCCGTACCAGTGGCATATCTTGCAAGAGCACGAGGACTATTCCAATCAGCAT
>CAMYYY010000065.1 GCA_947303715.1 uncultured Bacteroidales bacterium
ATGCTCAGGAATCGAAGGCGACTCGTCGGAGGAATCCCCACGCTTGCGCGGCGTGCGATTTAAGGCGGTTTTTCTCGCGTCTGAGCGCATCGGAGCCCGCAGATGATATGTGCGCCACCTGGCGTGATTTCGCGCGCGTACGCGCGCTTATACGCGCGAAAAGCAAGGGGCGATGGCGAAAGCGAGGAGGGGCGGTTAAAGGTTAAAGGTTAGGGGGTGGGAAACAACGGGAGAAATGCCTCAGAGGATGTCGTTCTCGACGAGCCAGATGATTTCCTCGAGCTCGGCATCGGCGCCTTCGGGGTCGTAACCGCTCTTGAGGCTGGCGCCGAAGAGGGCGGCAAAGGCCTGGTAAAATGTGGCGCGGAATTTGCCGCGGAAGACGACGATGAGGTCGTAGCCCGTCTGATTGCACTCACGGTCAACGAGTTTGATGAGCATCTTGCCCTGACGGAGCGTCAGCTGCTTCATGCGCGGCGTGTAGGAGGACATGAGGTCCTTCTCCACCTTCTTCATGTGGATCTCGCGGGCCTTGTCGTCAGGAAGTGTCTGCATGTACTCGTAGGTTTCGATGATGACGCCGCGAATCTCCTGCGCCAGGGGGAGCGTCTTCTTGATGTCGCGCACGTTGCGCCAGTACTCCTTCTCCATCCGTCGGTTCTTGAACTTGGGTGGGCTGAAGATGTAGACGTCGCGCATGTGGATGACGGGGATGGTGTCGCCCTCGTAGATATCGACAGGCAGGGCGTTGTCGGTATAGACCTGGGCGGAGGCTGTAAGCGCCGTTGCAGCCAGCCACAGGAAGACGAGGAGATGTCGATACATGCGTTTCACGCTGCAAATGTACACAAAGAGTTTCATTTTCGAGACAAAACGTGTGGGTTGTTTGTGTTTTTTTAGTTATTTTTGCACCATGAAAAGGCTTTTTAATGCATTGACCCTGTCGTTAGTCCTCTTTTCCTGGGGAATGGAGGCGCTTGCGCAGGTCGGGCAATCGTCGCTCCCAGCCTCCGTGTGGGACGACCTGCTGGCGCAGCGCCTCGTGGCTGAGGATGAGGGCACGGAGTGGGAGAACCTCGTGGAGGAGCTGGCCTATCGGTACGAGCACCCCATCTGCATCAACACCGCCACGCGCGAGGAGCTGGAGCAGCTGTTCTTCCTGTCGCCCCGTCAGGTGGAGGACATCCTTTTCCATATCGACGTCGATGGGCCGCTGCATGCGCCGGGTGGGCTGGCGCTCATCCCCTCACTCGACTACTACACCCGTCGGCTGCTGGCCTGCTTCCTGACCTTCGAAGTGCCGAAAAAGTCCGATGAAATGGGCGATTTTTGCGATTGGGTGACGAAAGGAAAGAGTGCTTTGATGAGCCGGATGGACGTTCCCTTCTACACGCGGGCGGGGAATCTGCCCTTCACGCAGAGCGAGTGGGAGGAGCACCCCTCGCGTCACTACTGGGGCAATGCGCTGTATGGCTCGGTGCGCTACAGCTACCGCTATCGCGAGCATCTCTTCTGGGGACTGTCTGCGGAGAAGGATGCCGGGGAGCCCTTCCTGACGCGAGGCCCCGATGGCAAGCTACTGGGGCGCAAGGGATTCGACTTCTACTCGGGCTACGTCCAGGTGAAGGACTTGGGCTGGCTGCACAACCTCACGCTGGGCACATACCGCCTGAACTTCGGGCAGGGACTGGTGATGAATACGAACTTCGCGTTGGGCAAGAATATGATGCTGAGCAACTTGGGACGCTCTGCCACGGCAGACCCCATCAGCCGCCACGGAGGGACAAACGAGACGGACTACCTGCGCGGAGCCGCAGCAACGGTGCGCATCGGGGTGCTGGACGTCACGGGCTTTGCCTCCTACAGACGCTACGACGCGTCGATGGTGAAGGACTCCATCAGTACCTTCCTGACGACAGGCAAGCACCGTACCACGCCCGAGATGCAGAAGGCGGGCAACGTGGGCGGCATGATGGCTGGCGGGCACGTGAAATACAGCTCGAACGGGCTCCACGTGGGGGCTACGGGGCTGTGGCAGCGCTATGACCATGCCATCAACAAAGGGCATCTGACGTATAAGACCTATTATCCCGAGGGGCGCACCTTCACCAACTGGAGTGCCGACTATGCCTTCTACCGTCGCTACATCGCCCTTGCCGGCGAGACGGCTGTGAGCGGCAACGGAGGCTGGGCAACGCAGAACACCCTGCGCGTGGAACCGTTTGAGCGCGTGACGTTTACCCTCCTTCATCGGCATTATTCACGCAACTATTGGGGTCTCCAGTCCAACGCCTTCCGCGAGGGGGGCGAGGTGAGGAACGAGCGGGGCCTCTATCTGGGGGTGGACGTGCAGCGCCTGCGCCACTGGAGGTTCAATGCCTATGCCGACCTGTTCCGCTTCCCTGAGCCGCGCTATCGGGTGGACGAGCCTTCGAAGGGAGCCGACCTGATGGCCTCGGCCCTCTACAGCCCGAACGAGGGGCTTTCGGTGCTTGCCCGCTATCGGTGTAAGGTGAAGGAGCGCAACGTGTTATCAGGCTATTCGTTCGATGGGCTATTCCGTGAGGTGACGCAGCGCATCCGCCTGCAAACTGATGTGGCGCTGGCGCCTTCGTGGCGTATGCTGGGCACGGTGGACTACTGCCAGGTGAATGCCGAGAAGGTGGACTACGGCTTCCGCGTGGCTGACAGAGTGACGTGGACGCATCCAGTCAAGTCCATTCACGTCAATGGCGAGCTCTCGTGGTTCCACACAACGGCTTGGGCAGCACGCCTCTACGGCTATGAGCGCGGACTGCTTTATGCCTATAACTACCGTTCGTACTACGGGCAGGGACTGCGTGGGGCGCTGATGGCAGACTGTAAAGTGTTCAACAGCCTGGTCTGCACCGTCAAGGTGGGATGGACACACTTCTTCGACCGTGATGAAATCAGCTCGGATGCCGACCTGATTCCCCAGAACCACGCCGAGGACCTTGCCCTTCAGCTTCGGTATACGTTCTGAAGAAACGTCACAATCAGAAGAAAAACAACACTACGTGCTGAAAAACAATGAACCGCAACCTTTCTGCGGGCTGCGGTTCAAAGCGGAGGTTTTTCGTACCTGTGAATCCCTGCAGGGCCTTACTTGCGGAGGCCGAGAGACTTGATGATTGCACGGTAGCGCTCGATGTCCTTCTCCTTCAGGTAGTTCAGAAGGGCGCGACGCTTGGCAACCAGCTTCGTCAGAGCACGGGAGGTACTATGATCTTTATGGTTCACCTTCAGGTGCTCCGTCAGGTGGGAAATACGGTATGAGAACAAAGCAATCTGGCTCTCGGGGGAACCAGTGTCCGTGTTAGACTTTCCGTATTGTCCAAAGATCTCCTGTTTTTTCTCTGGGGTTAAATACATAATGTTGTTTGAATTAAATAAAAAATACACACTGCTTTTTTCAAAAGCGGCTGCAAAGGTACGGCAACTTCGGCAAACCACCAAATAAATTGATAAGTTTTTTTGTTTTTCCGCGGCGCAGACGTTAAAGGCTGTTATAATTTAAAGAGGTACGCGCGTGTTTTCAGAAAAAATGAGTACTTTTGCGCCGATTTTTTAAAAACAAGGAAAAAGAAACAGGATATCAAGATATGGAGAAACAGGATATCAGGAACATTGCCATTATTGCCCACGTGGACCACGGCAAGACAACGCTGGTGGACAAGATGATGCTGGCGGGACACCTTTTCAAGAACGACAAGGCTGACGCCGAGTGCGTGCTGGACAGTAATGATCTGGAGCGCGAGAGGGGCATCACGATTTTGTCGAAGAATGTCTCCATCGTCTATAAAGGCGTGAAAATTAATATCATCGATACCCCAGGACACAGCGATTTCGGTGGTGAGGTGGAGCGCGTGCTGAATATGGCCGACGGCTGCCTGCTGCTGGTGGACGCCTTCGAGGGCCCGATGCCGCAGACGCGATTCGTGTTGCAGAAGGCGCTGCAGATAGGACTGAAACCCATCGTTGTGGTAAACAAGGTGGACAAGCCGAACTGCCGTCCTGACGAGGTGCACGAAATGGTGTTCGACCTGATGTTTGCACTCGATGCCACGGAAGAGCAACTGGACTTCCCCGTGGTATTCGGCTCGGCAAAGCAGGGCTGGATGGGTGCCGACTGGAAGACGCCCACGACGGACATCACCTATCTGCTGGACCAGATTGTGGAGCATATCCCTGCGCCTCCGATGCTGGAGGGCACCCCGCAGATGCTTATCACGAGCCTCGACTACAGCCCTTACACGGGCCGCATTGCCGTAGGACGTGTCCACAGAGGCGAGCTGAGGGACGGAATGATGGTGACACTGGTGCACAGGGACGGCTCGCAGGAGAAGGCGAAAATCAAGGAGTTGCATACCTTCGAAGGTATGACACACCGGCGCACAGAGAGCGTGGGCAGCGGCGATATCTGCGCCATTATCGGGTTGGAACACTTTGAGATAGGCGATACCATCTGCGATGCCGAGGCACCCGAAGCCTTGGAGCCCATTGCCATTGACGAGCCCACGATGTCGATGCTGTTTACCATCAACGACTCACCCTTCTTCGGCCGTGAGGGCAAGTTTGTCACCTCGCGCCACATTCAGGAAAGGCTTGACAGAGAGCTGGAGAAGAATCTGGCGCTGCGTGTGACGAAGAGCGACGAGGAGGACAAATGGACGGTGTACGGGCGTGGCGTGCTGCACCTGAGCGTGCTTATCGAGACAATGCGCCGCGAAGGCTACGAGCTGCAAGTGGGCCAGCCGCAGGTGATATACAAGGAGATAGACGGACGCAAGTGCGAGCCCATCGAGGAGCTGACCATTAACGTGCCCGAGGAATATGCGTCGAAAATGATAGACATGGTGACGCGTCGGAAGGGCGAGATGCTGTTGATGGACACGCAGGGCGACCGTATCAACATTGAGTTTGAGATACCGTCACGCGGCATCATCGGGCTGCGTACCAACGTGTTGACAGCTTCGGCAGGCGAGGCCATTATGGCGCATCGCTTCAAGAACTACCAGCCCTACAAGGGCGACATTGAGCGGCGCACAAACGGCTCGATGGTGGCTATGGAGACAGGCACGGCGTTTGCCTATGCCATCGACCATCTGCAGGACCGCGGCAAGTTCTTCATCCATCCGCAGGAGGAGGTCTATGCAGGCCAGGTGGTGGGCGAGCATGTTCATGATAACGACTTGGTAATCAATGTAACGAAGAGCAAGCAGCTGACGAATATGCGCGCCAGCGGTGCCGACGAGAAGGCACACATTGCGCCGCCTGTCATCTTCTCGCTGGAGGAAGCATTGGAGTACATCAAGGAGGACGAGTACGTGGAGGTGACGCCCAAGTCGATGCGAATGAGGAAAATCATCCTCGATGCGCTGGAGCGGAAGAGAGCAGCCAGATAATTTTAGTTGCGATTTAAGAATCAGGATTTTAAGAGAACTACCCTAATGTCACGCTGTCACGCTATCACGGCTGCTCGGAGCATTCTGAGTTTACTGATAATGGTGCTGCTGCTGTGTAGTTGCCATAGCAGGAGCGGGCGGTTTGTGCTGCATGCTGACGTGGCGAAGGCTGGCGGTGACACACTGGTAGTCTACGGCGCTGACGAGTGGTTCGACAAGGTCGATACAGTGGTGGGCCGACGGGGAAAGTGGACGTTCACGTTCACACCCGACACGGTGACGCCGTTGTGGGTGGCTTTTCCGAACGGACATCGCGAGATGGTGTTTTCCGAACGGGGTGTGACGACAACGCTTACGGGCGACACAGCGGCCGAGGGCTGGCTGACGATACATGGCGGAAGGCAGAATGCCTTGTTAGAGGAGTGGAGGGCATTGCTGCGCGACACGGTGCTGAGCCAAAGAGCAATACAGCATCTGGCGGACACTTTCATCACGGCGCATCCGTATGACGAGATGTCGGTGTGGCTGCTTCAGGAACGGTTTGTCAGGACGGAGAATCCGAGCGTGAGCGACATCCGCGGAATGATGAACAAGATGAGCGGCAACCTGCAGGACAATCCGCAGGTAGTGGATTTGAAAAACCGCCTGAACGGACTGAGAAACAGCAGCTCGGGCTTGGTGCTGAGCAACTACAACTTGAGGGATACCGTCGGGAAGGTGCTGAATACAAACACTTTCCGCGACACGTGTATGCTGGTGACGTTCTGGGCATCTTGGAACGAGGAGAGCCGTCGGGGACAGGAAGAATACCGTGCGCTGGTTGACTCGTTCCGTGGACGTCCGTTTGCCGTGCTGGGTGTGAGTCTGGACAACGAGCGGGAGGCGTGGCTGAAAGCCGTTCGTGAGGACTCGCTGACGTGGACGCAAGGCAATGGTTTCCAAGGCTGGAACCTGGATATGCTGCGTCAGTTGAACGTGACGAAGCTGCCTGCCAATGTGTTGCTGAATCCGCAGCGCAGGGTGCTGTACACGGACCTGCACGGCGAGGAACTGGTGGACCGTGTGACGCAGCAGGTGAGGCGCGAGGAAGAGCGGATAAAGGCGTTGCAGAAGGCTGAGGAAGAGAAGAAAAAGAAGAACAGAAAATCAGGTAACAAGAGATAGCAGATGGCCCAATCGCCCATAAAGTCCAACAGAAACACCCCTGTGTCACGCTGTCACGCTATGTCACGCAAGGGCGGGAAAATCTGGAGCCGTCTGGTTTTGGCAGGGCTGATGGTGCTGGGCGGATGTGCGTCGATTGGCAACCCTGACGGAGGGCCGTATGACGAGACGCCGCCTGTCTTCGTGGGCAGTACGCCTGCACGAGGGGCCTTGAACGTGAAGGACGGCAAGGTGACGCTGTCGTTCGACGAGTACGTGAAGCTGGAGAAGGCGAGCGAAAAGATAGTGGTCTCGCCTCCGCAGGTACAGCAGCCCATCATCAAGACCTCGGGCAAGAAAATCACCGTTTCCATCGAGGATTCGTTGAAAGAAAACACCACCTACACCATCGACTTCAACGATGCCATCGTGGACAACAACGAGGGCAATCCGCTGGGAAACTTTGCCTTTGCCTTCTCGACGGGCGAAGTTATCGACACCCTGGCTGTGAGCGGGACTGTGCTGGATGCGCAGAACCTGGAGCCCGTGCAGGGAATGCTGGTAGGACTGCACGAGGAGCTGGACGACTCGGCATTCACCACGCTGCCCTTCGTACGCGTGTCGCGCACGGATGCCGAAGGACGGTTTACGATACGGGGCATTGCGCCAGGCAGTTACAGGGCGTATGCGCTGAAGGATATGAACCAGAACTTCCGTTTCGACCAGAAGGCGGAAGCCATTGGCTGGCTCGACTCGCTGGTGGTGCCGCGGACGGAGGTTCGTATGGAGCCTGACACCACGTGGATTGACTCGCTCACCATCGACACGATTCGCATCCTGCCAGTCACACACTATCTTCCCGAAGACCTTGTGCTGCTGACGTTTACTGAGGAACCGACGTTCCGTTACCTGGTGAAGAACGAGCGTACGGCGCTCAACAAGTTCACCCTGATATTCTCCACACCCTCGGACACGCTGCCGCTTATCGAGCCGCTGAACTTCCCGCAGGGCGACTCGGCCTACATCGTGGAGGCAAACCCGCGGAACGACACCATCACCTACTGGATGCGCGACACGCTGGTGTACTATCAGGACACGCTGTCGATGTGCCTGACGTATATGGCTACGGACACGCTGGGGCTGCTGTCGCCGCGGACGGACACACTGCGGCTGGTACCGAAGAAGACGCGTGCCAAGCAGCTTGCCGAGGAGGCCAAGAAACGCAAGGAAGAGGAGAAAGAGCTGGAGAAGAGACTGAAACGTGGCGACTCGACTGTGGTGAAGAAGCAGGACCCCGTGCTGCCCGTGAAGGTGAATGGTGGGTCGTCGATGGACCTCAATGCCGTGGTGACGATAACGGTGAACGAGCCGTTGGCATCGTACAACGACTCAGCGCTGCACCTGGTCCGTAAAGTCGATACGCTGTGGGTGGACGAGCCGTTTGTGTTCCGTCGCCAGAAAGCGAAGCTGATGACGTACGAGCTGCTGGCAGAGTGGCGCCCCGAGGAGGAGTACAAGCTCACGCTGGACTCAGCAGCATTCACAGGCATCTACGGGCTGTCGTCGAAGAAGACCGACACCAACTTGAGGTTCAACTCGTTGGAGAAGTATAGCTCGTTTGTGCTCACCCTATTGGGGCCCATCAATCAACAGGCAGGCAAGCAGGCGGGCGGGCAGCTGATAGCGCAGCTGGTTGACAAGAGCGACAAGCTCATCCGTCAGGCGGTAGTGGACGACGACGGACGCGCCGAGTTCTACTTCGTGAAGCCTGCCACCTACTACGTGCGTCTGCTGGCTGACGACAACGGCAACGGCGTGTGGGACACGGGGCTGTGGGACGACCGTCGGCGGGCCGAACGGGTGTTCTACTACGGCAAGGCCATCGAGATGCGCGAAAACTGGGACTATTCCGAAGAGTGGGACCCCCTTGCCAAGCCCATCGAGCGGCAGAAACCCGACGACCTGAAGAAGAACAAAAAGGAGAAGCGCGAGCGGAAGAGCAAGAACCAGCAGCGTGAGGAGCAGAAGCGGAAGAAACAGAAGAAGAAATAGAATTTAGTTCATAGTTCATAGTTAAGAGTTCATAGTTCATAGTTGACTCTTAACTTTAGATGATTAAACCTCAGGAGCTGAATCGGGTCAAAATAGAAACCATCAAACGAAGAATAGAGGACATGAAACGGATTGCATTTACTATCGTCGCCATCATCTGGGCGGGGCTGGCCCTGTCGGCTGCCACCACCGAGCGGCTGGACTATACGCTATACTTCAACTGGAAATTCGTGTGGATTAAGGCGGGAACAGCCAGCCTAACGACGCGTCCCATCACCTACAAGGGGCAGGAAGCCGTGGAGGCTACGCTGCTGGCGAGCTCGTCGGGGACGGCGGATAACCTTTACTATCTGCGCGATACGCTGACGACAACGGTGTCGCGAAAGGGAGAGCCGCTCTTCTTCGAGAAGCACTGCATCGAGGGCAAGGACGTGGTGTGGGAACGGGCGTGGTATAGCCGAACCCAGCAGGGGCAGTACAAGGTGGACCTGCGGAAGGACTATGTGGACGGACACGTGCGCGAGGACCAATGGACGGGTTCGCAGCAGCCTTACGACCTGGTCAGCATCATGCTTCACGCCCGCAGTCTCGACCTCGACGACCTCAACGTGGGGCAGCGCCTGACGTTCCCCATCGTGGACTCGAAGAAGGTGCTGAGCCAGACGCTGGTCTATCTGGGCCGCCAGCAGATAAAGGCCGAGGGCGGCGGACTGGTGGAGTGCCACGCCTTCTCGCTGAAGGGGACAATACTCTCCAACAAGGGAGCAAAGGAAGAGGAGAAAGAGGTGCTGCGCTTCTATCTCTCTACTGCCGCACAGCACGTCCCCGTGCAGATTGACATCAACTTCCGCTTCGGCTCAGCCAAGGCAAAGCTGCGCTGAGGCAAAGCTTCCTTTGCAGGGCTTATACCCCACAAAATAACATCAATATCTGTAGTTTTATTCGCCTGCGTTAATTTCTCAATGCAGGCGAATAAAATCTCTATCCCTTGCGTTAAATAGAGGAATTTAGTTGCTGGCTATAAACGCCTCTACCTCGTCAGCGTGGTAGGGGATTATCTGTTCGCCCAGCACACGGCAGCCGTCGGGGGTGATGAGCAGGTCGTCCTCGAGACGTATGCCGCCGAAGTCGCGATAGGTGTCCAGCAGGTCGTAGTTGATGAACTCGCGGTAGAGTCCCTCGCTGCGCCACTTGTCCATCAGGGCTGGGATGAAGTAGATGCCAGGCTCGTCGGTCAGCACCCATCCAGGCTGGATGCGTCGTCCGCAGCGCAGGCAATTGGTACCGAACTGTTCGCTGGGACGGACCTCGTCGTCGAAGCCCACATAGACCTGACCCAGACCCTCCATATCGTGGACGTCCATTCCCATCATGTGTCCGAGTCCGTGCTGGAGGAACATCGCGTGAGCACCAGCAGCCACGGCATCGTCCGTGTTGCCTCGCATAAGCCCCAGGTCCTTAAGTCGTTCGGCCATCAGGCGGCAGACGTCCAAGTGCATATCCATCCATTTGACGCCAGGACGGGCCTTGGCAATCACCAGGTCGTGGCAGGCTACGACAATGTCGTAGATATCCCTTTGCTTGCGGGTGAACTTGCCTGAGACGGGCGTTACGCGTGTGTTGTCTGAGCAGTAGTGGTTCACCGTCTCTGCTCCTGCATCAACGAGCAGCAGCCTTCCCTCCTCCAATGGGCGAAGCGATGGCGACCCGTGGAAAATCTCGCCGTGTTGGCTGACGATGCTGGTGAACGATACCTTGGCACCGCGGCTGACGGCAATGCCCTCCATCAGTCCTGCAATGGCCTTCTCGGTATTTCCAGGTCGCACAGCCTTCATTGCCGCCGTGTGCATGGCGTAGCCGATGGCCATAGCCCGCTCAATTTCGGCAATCTCCTCGGCAGACTTCACGGCACGCATATCGACCACAGCCTTGATGAGTGTTACGCTGGCACGTGCGCGTGTTTCCAGCGGATGGATACCCATAAGGTCGGCAATCTGAATCATCGTATCGTGACGATAGGGGGGCAGATAGTGTACCGTCTGGCCCTTGGCACGTGCTCCGTCGATGAGCCGCTTCAGTTCGCCCATAGGTGCCGACTGGCCTACACCAGTCTCATCGGCAAGGTCGTGTACAGAGGGAACGAAGCCCGTCCAGATGATGTCCTCGATGTCAATGTCATCGCCGAGAAGCCATTCCTGACCTGTGTCAGCATCGATGACACCAGCCAGCCCTTCGCGATGCTGTCCGAAGAAATAGAGGAACGATGAGTCCTGGCGATGAGGCCCGTAGGCGTTGGCAGGGTAGTTGCAGGGCGCCTCGTTGTTGCCCATAATGACGATGAGGCCGCTGCCGACCTTCTCGCGCAGCGTGGCGCGACGTTGGATGTAGGTTTCCTTGGAGAATAACATATTGGTTTATTTACGATGGGATGATTTGCGATTAACGATGCTGGATGCCTTTTCCTTAAGGTCTTTAAGGATTTGGGGAACCTTAACCTTAAGGCTTTTAAGGGCGTTAAGGACTCGGGGAACTATTGGGGCTTTCGGTTCCTTGGGGTCTTTCTTGGTCTTCAGCCAGCCCTCGGCCAAGTACCAGGCGATGGTCTCGCGGGTACCACGGGCCAGGTCGTAGTCGGCCTTGAAACCAAGTTCGCGGACGAGAGGCTCGGTGTCGCATAGCCAGTTGCGTTGGCTGAGGATGCGGTACTTGTCGGTGTTCAGTGTGACGGCTTTGCCCGTCAGTCGACTGTAGAGGCTGCCGATGGCACAGGCCACCCTGCCCAGCCACAGCGGTGCCGTCAGGCGGACGACAAAGCGCTTGTCCAATGCCCGCTTGACCAGCTGCGAGAAGTCCTTGCTGGTATGCACATCGCCGTCGGCCACAAAGTAGGCACGTTCCGTTACCTCTTTTTCAATCGCCAGGAAGACGGCCTTCACCAAGTCGCGGACGTAGATGAACGTGATGTCCTGATGCTTGAAACCCAGGGCAAAGTCAAACCCCCGCTGGATGCCCTGCACCATCAGCAGGTAGTCCTTGTCGCGCGGGCCATAGACCCCCGTCGGGCGGAATACCACCCACGGGAACCGCTCGGCATCCTTCAGATACTCCTCCACACAGAGCTTCGATACGCCGTAAGCCGTATTAGGCTGCGGCTCGTCATCAGCTGTGATGGGCTGATGAGGCATACGTTCGTGTTGAGGCCCCCAGGCCCCCAGCGAGCTGAGGAAAATGAACTGCCTCGGCACCATCTGGCAGCGCATCAGCTCGTCGACGAAGTTCCTCGTTCCCACAAAGTTCACTTGATAGAACACCTCCTTGTTGGGGCATTTCGTGGCTCCTGCGCAGTGGATGATGTAGTCCCATCCCTGTCCGTCCTGCTCACGCTTGAAGTCCAGCAGCTGGTTGTGCAGATGGTCGACGTTGGCATAGTCCAGCTCAATGAAGTGGATACGCTCGTCCTGGAGATAGCGTCGGCTGCTGGTGCTGCGGATGCCTGCCCACACGTCGAAACCCTTCTCCAGAGCCCGTTCGACCATAAACGAGCCGATGAACCCGCTGGCGCCTGTCACCAGTAAGCGCTGACGGACCTCAGGAACATCCAAGTCCCACGAAAACGAGAGTTGTGTAGCCATTTCCACCTTCACGTTGCTTTCACGGATGCAAAAATAGCCATTTTTTCGCAAACTTGTGCACCATTCCGATTTTTTTGTCTATCTTTGCGAATAAAATCCTACGCACTATGGGAAAATCACCAGAAAGAAAGGCCCGTCGGATGACCAAGCGTATGCTCACCGCTGCTATGGCCGACTTGTTCGAGGAGTACGACGACATCACCCTCAACAAAGTGTTTCAGGAACTCCGCCTGAAAACCCACCCCCTGAAGATGCTGGCCGCCGACGTCATCCAGGAGATGCTGGAGGACGGCTACATCGAAGAAGGCCGCAAGGGACACTATCACATCAGTGCCGCCCAACAGAACAGCGAGGAACCTGAGGAAGAGGAAGACACCATCATCGGGCGCCAGTTCGTAGGCACCCTTAAGGTGGGCAAGAACAGCGCTTACCTGCTCAGCAGCAGCCGTGACCTCTCAGCCGACATCTTCATCCCCAACAGCAAGCTCAAAGGCGGTCACACAGGCGACAAAGCCGTCGTCAAGGTCGTCGAATGGCCAGGCAACTCGCGTAATCCCATCGGTCATGTCGTGGACATTCTCGGGAAGACAGGCGACAATACCACCGAGATGCACGCCATTCTGGCCGAGTATGGTCTGCCCTACACCTATCCTCAGGTTGTCGAGGACGCAGCTAACCACATCACCGATGGCATTACCCCCGAGGAAATTGCCCGCCGCGAAGACTTCCGCGACGTCACCACCTTCACCATCGACCCCGCTGATGCCAAGGATTTCGACGATGCCCTCAGCATCCGCCGTATGAAGGACGGCCAATGGGAAATAGGCGTTCATATTGCCGACGTCACCCACTATGTGCAGGAAGGCGGCATCATCGACCGCGAGGCCCAGAAACGTGCCACCAGCGTCTATCTCGTTGACCGCACCATACCGATGCTGCCCGAACGGCTGTGCAACTACATCTGCTCGCTCCGACCCGACGAGGACAAGCTCTGCTACGCCGTCATCGTCCATATGGATGACAAGGGACGCGTGCGCTACCACAAGATTGTTCACACTGTCATCCGCAGCAACCGCCGCTACAACTACGAGGAGGTACAGGAAATCATAGACCGTGACAAGCGTGACAGCGTGACAAGGCAGGATTCTGACCCCTACACCAATGAACTCCTCACCCTCAATCGCTTGGCACAAATCCTGCGTGCCGACCGCTTTGCCCACGGCTCCATCGCCTTCGACCGCATGGAGGTCGGCTTCGATATCGACGAGAAAGGCCACCCCATCAGTGTCCACCTCAAGGAGCAGACCGAGAGCCACCAACTTATCGAGGAGTTTATGCTGCTGGCTAACCGTATCGTGGCCACCACCATCGGCGCCGTACCCTCGAAGCAACAGAAGGTATTCCCCTACCGTATCCACGACCTCCCCGACGTAGAGAAGCTCGACAATGTCGCTCACTTTATCAGTCGTTTTGGTTACAAACTTAAGACTACGGGCGACAAGCAGGCCGTTTCTGCCAGCATCAACAAACTCCTCGCCGACGTTAAGGGCAAGCGTGAGCAAAACCTCATTGAGACCATCTCGCTGAAAGCGATGCAGAAAGCCCGCTACTCAACCAACAACATCGGCCACTACGGCCTTGCCTTCGACTACTATACCCACTTTACATCGCCCATCCGCCGCTATCCCGATATGATGGTTCACCGTCTCCTCGCCCGCTACCTGGCAGGCGGACGCAGCGTCTCCAAAGCCAAATACGAAGAGCTTTGCGACCACAGCAGTGCAATGGAACAACTGGCAGCTTCAGCTGAACGCGCCAGCATCAAGTACAAGCAAGTGGAGTTTATGCAAGACCGTATAGGGAAAGTGTTCGATGCCGTCATCAGCGGCGTCACCGAATGGGGGCTTTACGCTGAAATCACGGAGAACAAGTGCGAGGGACTCATCCCGATGCGCGACCTCGACGACGACCATTACGAGTTCGACGAACGCAACTACTGTCTCGTCGGCCGTCGCACCCACAATCGCTATTACTTGGGCGACCCTGTGAAGGTGGAAGTCTCCCATTGTGATTTGGAGAAGAAACAACTCAATTTCCTCCTCGTAGGATGATTCGCAGGGCTGACAACAACGACTTTCGCGAACTGGCTGCTCTGTTCCGTCAGAAAAGTATGACGTTGGGTACACTGCTGGGCGTCTATTACATCGTGAAGTTCTGCCTGTTCCCGTTGAGTTTCCGTTCGGGTCTGGCAGGGATGCTGTTCATCGTTTTGACGCTGTTGGTGCCTTTTGTGGCGTGGCGGATGGTCAAACGTTTTCAGATGGAGAAGATGCCCGAGGGAATGCCGTTCGTTACCGCGTGGACGTTTGCACTGAGGATTTTCTTTTTTGCATCGTTGTTGGTTGCTGTGGCACATTATGTCTATTTCGCTTTCCTTGACGGCGGAGCATTAGCCCAAGCCTATACCGACAACCTTGCCCAGTTACGCGAAACTTCTATTGAGGGAGTCACGGACCAACTGACATGGCAGAATCAGCTTGACGCGTTCGAGAAAACCTTCGAGTCCGTGGCCGCCTTGAAACCTATTCAACTGGTGATGGAGTTGCTGGTCAACAACCTTTTCTGGGGCAGCATTGCAGCTCTCTTCATCGCCCTGTTCACCAAACACCCTAAATCTTTTAACCCTTAACCTTTAACCCCTTACCCCTAAAATGGATATTTCAGTTGTAGTACCGCTTTATAACGAGGCTGAGTCGCTGCCTGAGTTGTATGCTTGGATTAAGCGAGTGATGGACGAGAACGGATTCTCCTACGAAGTTATCTTTGTCAACGACGGTTCGACCGACGAGTCGTGGGATGTCATCGAACGTCTTCACGCCGAACACCCCGAAGTGAAGGGCATCAAGTTTCGTCGTAACTATGGCAAGAGCCCAGCCCTTTTCTGCGGTTTCCGCCGTGCCCAGGGCGATGTGGTCATCACGATGGACGCAGACCTTCAGGATTCACCCGACGAGATTCCCGAACTCCGCCGTATGATTGTCGAGGACGGCTACGACCTCGTCAGCGGCTATAAGCAGAAGCGTTACGACCCCCTTTCGAAGACCATCCCCACCAAACTCTTCAACGCTACCGCTCGTAAGGTCAGCGGCATACACAACCTCCACGACTTCAACTGCGGTCTCAAGAGTTATCGTCGTGATGTCGTCAAGAGCATCGAGGTCTATGGCGAAATGCACCGTTATATTCCCTATCTCGCCAAGAACGCGGGCTTTACGAAAATTGGCGAGAAGGTCGTCCACCATCAGGCTCGCAAGTACGGCAAGACGAAATTCGGTCTCGACCGTTTCGTCAATGGCTACCTCGACTTGCTGACGCTCTGGTTTCTCAGTAAGTTCGGTGTTAAGCCGATGCACTTCTTTGGCCTGTGGGGTTCCGTGATGTTCATCGTCTGTTTCATCATCATTATCTGCCTTCTCATCGCCCGTTTGGTCAGCCATATCTACCTGACGAACAGCGTCTGGTTCTTCCTTTCTTTGGTGGGCATGATACTTGGCACGCAGATGTTCCTCACGGGCTTCATCGGCGACCTCATCAGCCGCAACTCCGAAGGCCGCAACAGCTACAACATCGAAAAGGAACTATGACCCACCTCCCCATTGCGACGTTAAAGGCCATAAGCCTAACGGCCTTCGTGTCATTGGCGTTGCTGGTTCTGTTTGCCAGCTGCGGAGGCGATGACTGTGTCATTAACAACACCGTCACGGCTACGATGAACTTCTATCTGTCCGACGGCAATCCCTGCCAGATTACCGACGAACTTACT
>CAMYYY010000066.1 GCA_947303715.1 uncultured Bacteroidales bacterium
AGTGTATTTTAGTGAGGTTAGGACTTTATTTTATATATATATAATATTATATTATTATATATATATAAAATAAAACTCTTTCCCCCATCTTTCCACCATCACGGTGTATGGCTCCCAAAAAAAACTGAAAACTGAAAAACTGAAACACTTTATCACCCCCGCAAGCCATAAACAGCACTCAAAAGGCCTTGTGGAAGGGATGGCGGCTGCTCACCATTTCCCAAAGCAATCGTTGAGCCCTCATTTGTTTCAGTTTTTCAGTTTTCAGTTTTCTACTGAGCACCTACATTAAACAACGCCTGAAGGTTGAGAGAAATTTCCTCTCGTTGATTTGTACGTTTGGCTCTTTTTTGCTACCTTTGCGCCGCATTTTGTGCGAATACCCTTTGAAAAGAAGATAAACAATTGCTACACAGATAATTTAAGTATTAATTCTAAATAAATGAATATGGTAAAAAGATTACTCTCCGTTGTGCTGCTCCTCGCTGTGGTGGGAACGGCATTTGCACAAGTTCCACAGCGTTATGAATTCCTGAACTCCCAGCACCATATGCTGAAGAAGGCTGACCTCAAGAATGTACGCCCCATGAAAATCCGTGCCTTTGGCCCTGGCATTGAGTTGACCGACGGCCAGATGTGGTTCGGCTATGGTGATGATAGTGAAGCTGGCAACATGGGCATAGGCTTTGATTCCGACTACAACATCGCCATGTACGTTCCCTTCAATCGAATTGCCGGCAAAGGTGCCACGGTTGACGGCGTCCGTTTCCTGCTACCTTCATCCAAGGCGAAGAACATCGTCGCTTGGGTGAGCACAGAACTGCCTCCCATAGAAAATTATACTCAAGCCAATCTGGAGGTGAAGCCGGTGGATGTGTCCGATGTGGTCCTTGACGGCTACACGGAGGTGGCTTTTTCCAAGAGCTACGAGATTCCGGAGGGAGGCCTCTGGGTGGGTTATTCCTTCGTCGTTACAGGCGTGCCTGAAGAGCCTGAAGAACCTCTGGACGCGAGTGACGATGAGTATATTGAATGGTATTACACTGTCTACATGCCTTGGGTGAACGCTAATGCCAACGATGCCTTTCCCTTCATGGTGTCCTATCTCGATGAGCCTGTCGAAGGTGCATTCCTATATGGCAGCAAGGTCTATGACGATATTTGCCGTATGTATGCCGAGGCTGATCCCGATAATGCGGATTATTATTTGAGTGATATAGGTTGGCTCGACTATAGCGACTATTATGCCGTAGCCCTGAACGTCCTCATCGGCGGTGGAAAGTTCATGAACAATGCCGTCTCTGTCTTTACGGAAGACCTCGGGCAGAAGTATGCCAAGGTGAATGATAAGGTGACCTTCCCTGTGAGGCTTCTCAACAGCGGCAAGAACGGCATCACGGACTTCACCTATGAGGTTGCCTTCAACGGCCAGAAAGTCGTGGAGGAGAATTGTGTTCTCGATGAACCCGTGGAGAGCTTTTTGGCCAAGAAGACTTTCTATCTGACTTTTCCCACAGGTGACAAGACTGGCATTTATGACCTCACGCTGACCATCACCAAGGTCAATGGCCAGCCCAACGAAATCGATGCTGTGGCTAAGGGTACTCTCATCGTGCTCGCCGAAACGCCTCAGATGAAACCCCTTGTAGAGGAGTATACGGGCACATGGTGCGGATGGTGCTCTCGCGGATGGGTGGCCATGGAGAAGCTGACTGAGGACTTCAAGGACCAGGCCGTCATCTGTGCCGTACACAACGGCGACCCGATGGAAATTGAATCCCTCATCTCGGTCGTGACCACCCATGCCGACGGATTCCCCAGTCTCACCATCAACCGCAGTAAAAATATTGATCCTTACTATGGCAGTTTTACTTTTGACTATGGCGTGAAATACGACCTGATGATTGCCCTGGAGGAAATTGCCCCTGTCGCTATCACGGTGAAGGCTACTTGGACTGACAACGAGAAAACGAAGGTTAACATTGAGACCGCCACGACGGCCATGTACGACGTGGATGACTCGTCGCTTGGTATCGGCTACGTGCTTGTGGCCGATGGTCTGACGGGCACGGGCCGCGAGTGGGCCCAGGCCAACTACTATAACGGTTCTACCGACGAGCTGGGTGACGACCTGCAGAAGCTCACCACGATGGGCAGTTACATCACAGGTATGGAGTTCGACCACGTGGCCATTGCCGCCTGGGGAGCCCAATTCGGCGTTGAGGGCAGCCTTCAGAGAGTCCTCAAGGCTGGTGAGCCCGTAGGCGAAACGTTCGTGGCCGACCTCAGCACCCAGGTCGCCGGTTCGAGTCGCGTCCCCGTGCTCGAGCTCATCAAGGACAAGAAACTCCACGTGGTGGCCTACGTCGTCAACAGAGTAACCGGCGAGGTGCTCAACGCTAACGAGGTGCTGCTCGATGCCGGTTCCACCGATATCCAGACCACCCTCGAGACGGCCTCTACACCCTCTGAGTCCTTCAACATCTTCGGCCAGCGCATCCCCGCCCCCCAGAAGGGCGTGAGCATTGTCCGTCTCCCCAATGGACAGACCATCAAGGTGTTTGTAAAGTAAAACTCTTGGGTGCTGATAGTACGGACATTGTCATTAACATTGTCTGAAGAAAGTTTTTTTCACGCATAGTTATAATGCTACCATTTAGTTATCGGTGCGCTTTATAGCGCGCCGATTTCTTTATCTTGTATGTGCTCACAAAGTCGTATGGATAGGCAGTACTCCCTGTCAGAGAGGTTGATGCTTTCTGAGAACATTATCGTTAAAAATCAAATTGTTTTTTTACTCTCGTTGTTTTGTTCTTTTGTCTTTTTTTGTTATCTTTGCGCCAGATATTTTATAGGAGGCATTAAGCTGCCCATACTTCGCGATGAGAACGAGGATGGAAATATATTGAAGATTGAAAATTGAAGTAAAAAGAATATAATAATAAAAAGAAAATGCTAACATTTCATTCCAACAGAAGGCCGTGCGACGGCCAACGGTCAGTCTCTGCGACTATGAAGCGGAGGTTGCTTATGCTCTGCCTGCTAGTTTTGTGTATCTCTGCCGTGCATGCCGACGATGCTCCGCTGCGGCTTGCCGTAGCTGGCGTCACTCATGGCCACCTGGGCGAGGTGGTGAGCCGCATGCGGCGCGGCGACTTCGTGATTGTGGGCGTGGCCGAGCCGCGCGATGAATACCGCAACAATAACGGCCTGACGGGGCGCCTCGACCCCAGCCTGTTCTATGCCGACCTCGGCCAGATGCTTGATGAGACCCATCCTGAGGTGGTGGTGGCATACGGAAGCATCTACGACCATCTTGCCGTAGTGGAGGCCTGTGCGCCAAGGGGCATTCACGTCATGGTGGAGAAGCCGCTGGCCGTCAACAACAAGGATGCACGCCGTATGGCACGACTGGCCGAGAAGTATGGCATCAAGGTGCTCACCAACTACGAGACCACGTGGTACAGCACCAACCAGCATGCCCGTTGGCTCATAGATGAAGGAAAGATAGGCACGCCCTTGCGCATCAACATCTATGACGGCCATCAGGGCCCAAAGGAGATAGGCTGCAGCCCTATGTTCCTTGAGTGGCTTACTGATCCTGTGCTGAACGGCGGAGGAGCTGTGGTCGACTTCGGCTGCTATGGCGCCAACCTCGCCACATGGCTATTGCATGGTCAGGAACCCCTCAGCGTCTATGCCGTGCTGGCCCAGCGCAAGCCCGACGTCTATCCCCGTGTGGACGATGATGCCACCATCGTCGTGGAGTATCCTGGCTGCACGGTGCAGATTATGGCATCGTGGTGCTGGCCGAAAAACCGTAAGGATATGTATGTCTATGGCTCGAAGGGTAGCGTGTTCCAGTTCACACCTACCAGCATGGAAACGCGTATTGATGGACGCGACAGCGGCCCCTTCGATGCTCCTCAGTTGGAGTCGCCCTACAACGATTCGTTTCGCTTCCTGCGTGCTGTGGTGAGGGGCGAGATTACCCTGCCGCCCTATGACCTCAGTTCACTTGAAAATAACCTGATGGTGGTGCGCATCCTCGATGCCGCTCGCCGTAGCGCCCGCACAGGAAAGCCCGTGAAGTTCTGAATAGTCGCGAGTCGCGAATCGGCATAGATTGTGCAAGCATATTTTGCTCTCGCTACTCCAAGATAAAAAAGTGTTCAACTCGTGAGTTAACTCACGAGTTTTTTTTGACTTTGTAGATTTTTGTCGCGATGCGGACGAGGAGCGCAAGGGCGAAAAGGACAAGGGGCAGGGTGACGGTTGGCTGCCAGGCCCAAGAGACGATATAAAGGAGGATGACGGCTGCGTAGAGGGGATAGACTTTGGGGTACCACTTGCGATGGCGGAAGCAGAGCCAAAGCAGCAGGGGCAGGGGATTGAAGAGGAGCAGATTCCAGTTGTGGGCCGCGCCTACCATGTGGGACAAGCAGCTGAGGTAGAAGATAAAAAGTCCGACGAGGGACTGAAAGGCGAGGAGGAGGGCATCGAAAAGGCCCATTCGGCTTGTTGGCACTTCGTTCCTTATTTTTTTCGCCCCTTCAACCCTTAGACTTGTTGACTTGTTGACTTGTCGACTTGTTGACCTCTTCAACTTCAGGAGGCTGACGACGACGGCTATGGCGAGGATAAGGCCGAAGACGACTGTGGGGGTGATGGGATTATGGGGATAGGTGAGTGTATGGTCGACAAGGCGCGTAGGTTCGCCCTCGATGAAGGGGCGAGTGGAGGCTTGAGTCTTGTCAGTTTTACTTTGTATGG
The DNA here is from genome assembly GCA_947303715.1 of uncultured Bacteroidales bacterium. Taxonomy (GTDB): domain Bacteria; phylum Bacteroidota; class Bacteroidia; order Bacteroidales; family Bacteroidaceae; genus UBA1189. The sequence goes on from CAMYYY010000066.1 coordinate 4,774, forward strand.
TGGCTTGGGTAATGACAGGTTCGATGAGCATAGGGGCGAGCTTGTCCTCAAGTTGGCCTTTCTGCTCGCCTGTGGAGCCAAGGATGGTACTCCAGAACAGCCCCGTCCAGGGGCGGCCGGCGCTGACGTGCCACACGAAGTTGCGGTAGGTGCCTGTGCAGCCGTCCGTGAGGCCGTTCCAGACAATCTGCTCGCCCTTCATCACGCGCTCGAGGGCGTAGAAGCACATCGACGAGCAGTTGGTGTGGAGAAAGTTGTATTGGCGGTAGCGTGGTGAGGCGTTCTCGCCGTCGAGGATTTGCCAGAGGGCGCGTGTCTGCTCGACGCTGATGTTGATAGGGTAGTCCACAACGCCGCGGCCGTCACGCACGTATTCCTCAAGGAAGGCTTCAGTCTTGACGGACGAATAACGCCCGGCTCCATTGCCGCGGAACATGGCGATGCGGTTGGCCAGATTGTCGTCGAGGGCGTAGGTGAACGTGACGTCGAGCCCACGAGAGGGACATTGGAGGCGCAGGGCGCAATGGCCGAAGCCGGAGTAGAACGTTCGTCCAGGCTGACAGATGAGCAGGCTCGTCGTGAGGTCGGTAGGCGGCACGAAGGCATCGGTCTGCTGGGCCAGCAGAAATGAAAAATGAAATATAAATAATAAGAAGTAGAGGAAACGGCGTTTCATGGAATGGGGCGAAGAGGGACCTTTTAGTTAAGGGTTAAGAATTAAGGGTTAAGAATAATAGTTGAAAGATTAAAGGGGTTTTTAAAAAACAAGTCAACAAGTCGGAAGGAGGAAGGCCTAAGGCTACTCGTTGACTTGTTGACTCGTTAAGCTTTGCTCTTCGTCCGTCGCAACTCGGCAGAGATTGTGCAAGCACATCTATGCTCTTATTGCTCCGTCCGTTGACTTGTTGACTTTTTTCTACTTCATGTAGATTTTCTTGCCGTTACGGATGGCGATGCCCTTGTAGTTCTGGCTGACGGGCTGGCCAAGGATGTTGTAGACGGGGCTATTGTCAACATCGGCCTTGGTGTTGCGGATGTTGTCCGTACCGCCTTCGAACTTCGGCAGAGCCTCACCCACCTTGCGGAAGATGACGTAGACGTAGGTGTCAGGCGTGTCGCTCATGTAATTGGGGAACTCCAAGTAGACGTCGTCGCGTGAGGGGCCTTCTTCGGAGTGGCCGTCTTGCGGATGCTCGACGTTGTTGACGTTGATCTTGACACCTTCCTTGTCGATGCCCGTGTAGTCGAAGTCGAATGTGAAACCTGCGACTGCGCTTTCGCCATGAATGACGGCATAGCAGTCGTCCTCGGTGTAGATACCGTCTTCCTTCACCTTGTCGGCAAGGCAGACGAACTCATAACCTTCTTCGGGCTGAGCCAGAATGAGGACTTCAAAAAGACCGGTGTGGCCCGTGCAGCCAGGATAGTCAGCACCATCGCTGTTCTCGCCACCGACCCACTTCATGAAGGCGGTCTCATCCCAGTCTTCGGACTGGTCGTACACATAAACGGCATCCTCCTCGTTCTTTGGGTTGACGTAGACCACGCCAGCACCCTCGGGTGCCGCAGCAACCTCTACATAGAGGGCCTTGTACGGGGTAGCATCAGCGGCGCTGATGGCTGCCACAAGTACTACAATGAGAGATAAAATTTTTTTCATACGCATAATTGATATTAAGTTAATAAATATAGTTATATACTAATTTTCAAGTGGCAAAGATAGGAGTAGGGAAACGAAAAACCAAAATAATGGAGTTTTTTTTGCGTTTTTAGGCCAAAAAACGTTGGTTTTTCGCTCCTTTATGCCCTTTTAGAAGCCTTTCGCGATGCCAAAGTTGAGCACGCGCTGGTTCATGTAGGCATCTCCTGCCAATACCAGGAGTGCTCCGATAATACATGGTTTTCTTTTCATATTAATATTAATTATTTAATCATTTTGGATAATCTTCAATCTCCAATTTTCAATCTTCAATCTATTCCGTTCCCCAGCCGGTATCGGGGCTTGAGGTCATGTAAAGGTCGAGTGTGCCACCTGCTGTGATGGCCTCGACGGGCAGACGGGAAAGCGTGTATTCCTGTCCGTTCAGCTCAGCCCTGCGGATATAGATGTTGCGCTGGCTGAGGTTGTGGCAGATGATGGTGAATTCTTTCCCCCCGTCGCCCAGCGTGAACGTGACCTTCGGGAATAGGGGAGAGGTAATCTCCATATATCCGTCGGCAGGGCATACGGGATGGATTCCCGATGCCGACAGGACATACCAGGCCGACATCTGGCCCACGTCCTCGTTGCCTACGAGACCCTCAACCGTGGGGTGGTAGGCATTCTGGCAGATGAAACGCGTCCAGTATTGCGTCTTCCAAGGCTGGTTAAGACGGTTATATAAATAAGGTACGAAGTGGACGGGCTCGTTAGCGTGGTTGTAATAGGCGTTCCAATGGAGGTCGGCAGGCGTGAGGGCAAAGAAGCTGTCGAGGTCTGCGACGACGGCATCATGTCCTCCCATTGCTTCCACCATGCCCTCGATATCTTGGGGCACAAACCATCCCTGCTGCCAGGCGTCCGACTCGATGCAGCCATACCACTCTTTCGTACGGGCATCTTTGGGCCACGGCTCCCACGAGCCGTTGGCGCGACGGGGGCGGAACCAACGCTTCTCCTTGTCGAAGATATTCCGCCACGCCTGTCCCTTCGCCAGATATTCCTCAGCCGACGAATCTCCAGCCCACTCAGCCAGCTTACCTAGGCACCAGTCGGCGTAGGCATATTCCAACGTATGGCTGATGCTCAACGAGCCTGGCGTATAGCCCAGCGAATCGTTCCCAAAGAGATGGGATGTCCGCTTGCCGTAGGCGAGGGCTTTCTGCACGTCGAACGAGCGGATGCCCTTGCTCCAGGCATCGGCGATGACGGGTAGGGCTGGGTTGCCCAGCATACAGGCTGAGTAGGCATTCATCAGTTCCCAACGTTCGAAGTACTCGCGTCCGCTTTCGTCAGCCATCGTGATGAGGGAGTTAATCAAGTCGCTGACAACGTTAGGATTAATAAAGCTCTGGAGGGGCATCTGAGAGCGGAATACATCCCATCCGCTGAAGATGGTACGCTTCGTCCATGTGCCGTCGCCCTTATGAATCTCTCCGTCAGCTCCTGCATAGCGCCCGTCCACATCCATGAAGATGCGGGGGTCTATCATCGTGTGATAAAGAGCCGTATAGAAAACGGTCTTCGACGCTTCGTCGCCGCCTTCCACACGGACACGCGAAAGCGCGTCGTTCCAGCTGGCGCGGGCATCGGCACGGGCTTTGTCGAACGTACGGCTGGCGCCCTCGGCAAAGTAGTTGCGACGGGCGCCCTCGGCATCCACATACGAGAGGGCTACCTTCATTGTCACTTCCTTATCCTGCTCCGTAGGAAACTCGACGAAAAAGCCCACATGCTTGCCCGAGCAAGACTTTTCGCCGCGTATTACTTCTGCTTCAGCAACCCTCTGCAAATAGCGTTCCGATACGACGTCGTCACAATGGCGGCTCCAGTCGTCAGGGATATCCGCCTTCCAGAAACCATAATTGACAAGAGGTTCTGAGAGGGTGGCATAATAATAGATGGTGTATCGGGCTTGTCCCTGTCCGTCGCCCCATCCTCCGCCGTCGGGGGTGCAGACGATTCGTCCGCGGAAGGTGCTGTCGTTGAGTACTTCTACGGATTCTTCATCAGCCGTGCCTCCCACGCGTCGGGCAAGGTCAATCTGGATGCGGCTCATCTTGCCCTTGGGGAAGGTGAAGCGGAGGAAACCGCAGCGTGTGGTGGCTGTACACTCGGTCTTGACGTTATAGCGCGTCAGGTTGACGCTATAATAGCCCGCCTCAGCCGTCTCGCTTGATTTGTCGTACGTCGAGCGCCAACCCTTCACGGAGCCGTCTTCCTTGCCGGCTATGGTCTGCAGGGGGACACCCTCTTCAGCTACTACCGGCATCACGAGGAAGTTGCCGAGGTCACCGTTCCAGCCGATGCCGCTCATCTGCGTCATGGCGAAGCCCTCGATGGTCTTGTGCTCATCGCTATATCCGCTGCCGTTATCCCCGCCTGTAATGGTGTTGGGGCTCACTTGCACCATACCAAAAGGCGTCGCGGCACCTGGGAATGTCTTTCCCAATCCGTGATACACCCCTGCCGCGCCTATGCTGGTGCTGGCGCCAATCATGGGGTTCACCCAACAGGCAAGATCTCTCGTCTCTTTCTCGCGGCACGAACAGACGAGCATCGTATTCACAGCCAGAAGCAGGATGCCAATTTTATTCATGTATTCTTTATCAATTTTATTTATAACGACGGAGTCGGCGCTATCCACTAAAAAAAATAATGTATTGCGTGCGCTTAATCGTTACTGATAAAGAAACAGAAGCAAACGTGCTTTGTCCTAGTGAGTAATAATGGCAGCTCAATCTGCAGATCTTTTTCTCTGCGTTTTTATTCCAGGCAAATAAATTCACAACGCAGGCGAATAAATTTTTAGAATAGGGGAATAAAAATTTAGAATAGGGGAATAATTTCACAGCGCAGGCAAAGTTTTTTGTGCCCGACTGCAACTTTCCGACTCGCTTGAACGTCTAACATACAGAAACCCCAAAAAAGATACGAAAATGATACTCTCAACAACCCCAACCATTGAAGGTCACACCATCCGCGAGTATAAAGGTGTGGTGACAGGTGAAACCATTATCGGTGCCAACATCGTGAAGGACTTCTTTGCTGGCATCCGCGACATCGTGGGCGGACGTTCTTCCAGCTACGAGCATGTGCTGTGCGAAGCCAAGAACACGTCTTTGAGGGAGATGGAGGAGCGTGCTAAGGCGATGGGAGCCAATGCCGTAGTGGGTATTGACATCGACTACGAAACCATCGGCAACAGCAACTCCATGCTGATGGTTGCCACAAGCGGTACGGCAGTCGTCATCTGACGAGGCAGGACGGGACAAGCCTTGCCTTTTGTAACCGTTTGATTTCATCCGTCAAACTGTTAACCGGCTCATTTTGTTGAGCCGGCGTTTTTCTTTGCTTGGGAATTACCCTTTCTGGATCCATAAAAATTGATTTATAGCTATCTATAGAAACACGAACGAGAAGATGGAAGCCCTCCAATTATTAATAAAAACTAAAACAGGCGTCTTTTCGTGAAATTTTGTTTATCTATTTTTCTTTGTTTTCTTTTTTGTTTCGCTATTCTTTTCTATCTTTGCAGCCGAAATAGTATATACTTTAAATTTCTTCATATCTAATAGCATAGCTTATGAGTCAAAAACTGTCAAAATCAAAGGATTTGAGGCAACGGATCAGGCAGACCATTTCCGCGATTGTTATGCTGCTGGCATTCAGTACTATGCTGCATGCCCAGAACGACGTCGTGGTAAAGGGTGTTGTCACGGACAATGCTGCGGATCCTTTGATCGGGGCCACGGTAGTAGTGAAAGGACAAACTACGCTGGGTACGGTGACTGATATCGATGGTAACTTTGAGTTGAAGGTGCCCTCGGAGCAGTCGGTGCTGGTTTTTTCGTACGTGGGTATGACCTCGAAGGAGGTTCGCGTGGGACGCCAGCGTGTCATTAACGTCTCGCTTGAGGACGACACCCAGCAGGTGGAGGAAGTCGTAGTAGTAGGTTTCGGCCAACAGAAAAAAGTTTCGGTGGTGGGTGCCATCACGCAGACCACAGGTCAGGTGCTGGAGCGTGCCGCAGGTATCGGAAGTGTCGGCGCAGCCCTTACGGGTAACCTCCCAGGCGTCACCACGATTGCCTCGTCAGGCCAGCCGGGCGAAGAGGATCCGCGTATCTACATTCGTGGTGCTGCCGCCTGGAACCAGGACGCTCAGCCGCTGATTCTCGTCGATGGTGTCAAGCGCGACATTAAGTCGGTCGATATCACCTCGGTGGCTACGGTCTCTGTGCTGAAGGACGCATCGGCTACGGCTGTCTATGGTGTGGAGGGCGCTAACGGCGTTATCCTCATCACCACCAAGCGTGGTGTGGAGGGTAAGGCACGCATCGACGTGGGCTACAACGCCACCATGAAGGCTGTCTCGAAGCTTCCGCGCAAGTACGACTCCTACGACGGCTATATGTTCCGCAACCAGGCTATTGAGCATGAACTGGCGTTGGAAAACGGCGCCGCCTCTTGGTCATATTATCGCCCCCAGACGTTCATCAATAATTTCCACAATCAGGACTATACGGTCAAGCCCAACGACGATGCCGCAGGCAATTACTTGGGCGACTACAGCCAGGCGGAGCGCTACCCGAACGTTGACTGGCAGGAAGAGATGTTCAAGGATTTCGCCTTCTCCTACAATACGAACCTCAATTTCTCTGGCGGTACGGAGTATGTGAAGTACTTCGTGGCATTCGACTTCCAGAACGAAGGCGACATGACGCGCATCTGGGATAATAATCAGGGCTATACCGGCGGCTATACCTACAACCGTCTGAACGTCCGTTCGAATCTTGACTTCCAGATTACGAAGACCACGCAGTTCAAGGTCAATCTGGCAGGCTCCAACGCCCAGCAGAAGGCTCCGCGCTACTATTGGGGCAACGACGGCATGTTCTTCCAGCAGCAGCATTGGTCGGGTGCATACGGTATGGCGCCCAACCTCTTCCCCGTCAGGTTCTCCGACGGATCGTGGGGTTACTATCCGCTGGTTTCGAACATCGAGAACTCGTGTATGGGCGTTGCCACGTCAGGTTATGAGCTGAGGACAATTACCCGCATATTCACAGACTTTAACCTCGAGCAGAAACTCGATTTCATTACGCCGGGTCTTGTTGCACGCGGAACGATCTCATGGGATAACCAGTTCAACGAAGGCAGCCGCGGCATCTCCGACTTGCACTCGACGAAGCGAGCCTACATGCTTCCTGAGGACGGACAGCTTATGCCGGAGACGCTACTCGACCCGACAACGGGTTTCGACTTCTATGAAAGCCGCGACTGGACGACGGTGGAGGGTAGCGTGAGCGGCACCAGCCGTTCCACGGAAATGTCGCTTCAGCTCTACTGGGAACGTCAGCTTGGCATCCATAACCTCTCGTTGATGGGCGACTGGAAACGTCGTATTAATGCCGGCAATGCCGACCTTGAGTTCCGCCGCGAGGACTGGGTGTTCCGTACGACCTACAACCTCAAGAGCAAATATTTTGCCGAGTTCAACGGCGCTTACAACGGCTCCCAGAAGTTCTCGCCCGCTAACCGCTTCGCCTTCTTCTGCTCAGGAGCCTTAGGCTGGATGATTTCGGAAGAGAAATTCATGCAATGGTTTAAGGATAAGAGGCTCATTGACATGCTGAAAATCCGCGGATCTATTGGTGAAATTGGTGATGATAGCGCAGGTTCACGTTGGGCTTACTTGACGGAATGGTCCGTTATAGGTCCTTACGTGATGAACCTTGATCGTTCCAATAGCCCGTTCACAGGATACAAGGAGTCTACCGTAGCCGCTCCTGACCTCCGTTGGGCAACTGTACAGAAGAAAAATCTCGGATTCGACTTTGCTTTCCTCAGCGGTATGTTCGCAGGTAGCTTCGACCTCTTCCGCGACGACCGTTATGACATCTTTATCTCCGGAGCTAACCGTTCTGTGCCTTCCTACTATGGTGCAGCCATGACCCCCGACATCAATAAGGGAAAAATTAAGAATACCGGCTACGAACTTGAACTTCGCTTCAACAAGGTGTTGGACAACGGCATGCGTTTCTGGGCAAATGCCAACTACACGCACGCGCATAACGTTATTTTATTAAAGGATGATCCTGCCTTGATTCCAGCATACCGCAAGGCCGAAGGTTATTCTCAGGGACAATACGTCTCATTTATCGACAACGGCTTCATCAACACCTACGACGAACTCTACAGCACGCCTGCTCGTGAGAAGGATGATACCCAGGTGCTCATCGGCGACCATTATATTGTGGATTTCAACGGCGATGGTATGGTCGACGAAACGAACGACCAGGCTCCCTTCGGCTACACGGAGAACCCCGAGCACACCTATAACGCCACTATCGGCTGGGACTGGAAGGGCTGGAGCATGTTTGCCCAGTTGTATGGTGTTACAGGCGTCACTCGCGACGTGGGTCTGCCTTCGTTCAACAACAAACTTCTTACCGTTTACGACAACGGTACTTGGTGGAACCCGGTAGACGGAACGGGTAAAGTTGTTGTTCCGCGTTTCGCTAGCCAGGTTTCCTATAACGATGGTACGCAGTATCTCTACGATGGCTCGTACTTCCGACTGAAGAACGTGGAACTTGCCTATACTTGGTCAAAGGGCTGGGTCAAGAAAGTCGGTTTCGCCAGCTTGAAGGTTTACGTGAATGGTAATAACCTCTTCCTCATCACAAAGATGCCCGACGATCGTGAGAGCAACTACGGATGGAGTGGCAGCGGCGGCGCATACCCGACTGTCAGACGTTATAACCTCGGAGTTAAGCTATACCTTTAATTAAATAAGGTCAACATGTCAATAAGTCAACAAGTCAATAAGTCTGTTATGAGATATTATAGTAATTTCAAAACATTTTTGTATAGTTCGCTGCTCCTTTTGGTTGGCGTTGCTTCCCTGACTTCTTGTACCGACTGGCTCGAAAAGGAGAAGGAGGCTATCGTGGCTCCCGATGAGGCTTTCAAGAATTATCGCAACTTCCAAGGGTATATTGAGGAAATTTATGACTGTATTCCCAATAAGGAGATGGCTAACTATTGTACCTCATGGAATTGGGGTGACGACGCCGTCCATAACCCTGAAGGCTATGCTCACATGGATCATCAAGTTGATCTTGGCAACTATCGTAACTGGTGGACCAACGGCCAATGCTGGCTGAATGGTGCCGGCAAAGATGGTTCTTGGGCGAATAAATATTCACTCTGGAAAGGTGCTTGGTACAGCATTCGTAAGTGTAATATGGGTATTGAAAACATCAAGTCTCTCGTCGGCACAGACGAAGAGCGCGACCTGTTGCTCGGACAGATGTATTTCTTCCGCGCTTGGTGGCATTTCGAATTGATGTGCTACTTCGGTGGACTTCCCTACATCGACCAGAGTTTCGAGGCTTCGAATATCCCTGAGTTGCCCCGCCTTTCGTTCCAGGAATGTGCCGACCGTTGTGCAGAAGACTTCGAAAAGGCATATAGCCTCCTACCTCTGGATTCGGATGCTTGGGATGAAACCTTGGCTGGTATGCAGACTTCAGGCAAAAACGACTTGCGCGTCAACAGGTTCATGGCTCTCTGCTACCTTGGCAAGTGCTATCTCTGGGCAGGATCCCCGCTCATGAAGGAGGTCGAGAAAACCAAGTCGGGTGGCGTTGCTCAACTTTTAGGTGCCAGTTCAAACGGCAAGACATACGACTACGATGTGGCCTACTGCGAGAAGGCAGCTGAGGCTCTCGGCAGGGCTCTTGAAATGGTAAAAAGAGGAACCGTGAATTACAAACTTGCTGAGTATAAGTATTCTAACATTTACGACCACGAGCGTGATGAGAATTCTGAGTCCAACTACTCAGACATCTTCTATACACGTGGGCAGAACTGGCTTCAGCCCGGTTCTACCGAGGCTATCTTCCGCGGTCTTTCCCAGACTGACGATTGCAACTGGAATTGCTCAAAGATTTTTGGTCCCAAGGTTTTAGGTATCGTTCCTCACGACAACATTATTCACCATCCCACAGCAAACCTTATCGACCAATACGGTATGGCCAACGGACAGCCCATATATCTCGTAAGGAACGGTGAATATGTGCTGAATCCTGAGTCGGGTTGGGATCCTGAGCATCCCTACAAGAACCGCGATCCGCGATTCTATCACGATATCGTGTTCGATGGTTTCCACTATGTACTCAATACAGAGAACTTTACCGATGCCCAGCGTAAGCTTCAGCTTGACTATTGCTCCCTTTATACCGATGGTGCCATGCGTGCTATTGACAACGGTAGCAGCACGGGCTATTTCATCCAAAAGCTTGTACCTCACCAGTGTAACGAATTGGATCGTTGGTGCTACGGTTGGGAAAATGGTAACACCTTCCATTGCTATCTTCCTTATATGCGCCTTGCTGACATCTATCTGATGTATGCTGAGGCAAAGGCGGCTATAGCAAAGGGTGCAGCAGACTTGAAGGAGAAACCGGAATATTGTCCGTCATTATC
>CAMYYY010000067.1 GCA_947303715.1 uncultured Bacteroidales bacterium
CTCGCGACCCCGACCTTGGCAAGGTCGTGCTCTACCAACTGAGCTATTGCCGCACAACAAAACTTTAAGCCATTCAAAGAACGTTGCTCTCTTTCGAAAGCGGATGCAAAGGTAAGGCAAATTTGTGAACCTACAAACAAAATCGGCAAAAATTTTCAAAAAAATCACATTTTGCCCTTCTCGGGCTTTGAGGCGAGGAAGCTAAGGCTTGCTCTGCCGATTTATTTGCCTGCGTTAATTTTTTATTCGCCTATTCTAATTTTTTATTCGCCTGCGTTAAAAATTTATTTGCCTGCTCTGTCGCAAGGGCTGTGGGGATATTTCGCGGGAGGCTTCGCATTTTTGATAAGGCGTTTGGAAATGTGGATTTTTGTCAATATCTTTGCAGACGCTGAAAAATCACTATTTAAAATAAGGAAAGAGCTACTATGAAAGAGACAACATCAGGTCTGTTGGCGTTGCTGAATGCATCGCCTGTGAACTTCCTGGCAGCAGCTTATGTGGAGGAACAGCTGGAGGCGCATGGCTTCCGCAGGTTGGATGCTGCCCAGCCTCTGCCCGCGCTAAAGGCTGGCGACCAGTATTTTATCACGAAGAACGGTACGGCTGTCTTCGCCTTCCGCGTGGGAACAAAGGCTCCAGCCGAAGCGGGCTTCAAGCTCATCTGCGCGCATAGCGACAGCCCAGGCTTCCGCATCAAGCCGCGTGCTGAGATGCGTTGCGAGGGTGGGGTAGTGAAGCTGAACACAGAGGTTTATGGCGGCGCCATCCTCTATACATGGTTCGACCGTCCGTTGAGTGTGGCTGGGCGCGTGTTGCTGCGTTCAGACGACCCTCTCCGTCCCATCGTGAAGCGCATCCGCGTGGAGCGTCCTCTGCTCGTTATCCCCCATCTGGCTATCCACTTCAATCGTCAGGTGAACGAGGGTAACCCCCTCAGCAAGCAGAAGGACATGCTGCCCGTTCTGGGCATCATCAACGACAAGTTGGAGGCGGGCAGTCTGCTGCTGAATGTTTTAGCTGAGGAATTGGACGTCCCGAAGACAGATATTCTCGACTTCGACCTCAGCCTTTACGATGTGCAGAAGGCTATGCTGACGGGTTTAAACGAGGAGTTTGTTTCCTCAGGCCGATTGGATGACTTGGCGATGGTGCATGCTGGCTTGCACGCTATGTTGAATAGCGACACTACGGCTATGACGCAGGTGCTGGCGGTATTTGACAACGAGGAGACGGGAAGCGGCACCAAGCAGGGCGCTGCTTCGCCTGTGCTGAGGAATCTGCTGGAGCGCGTGGCTGGAGGAGGCGAAGCGTTGTACCGGGCAGTAGAGCAGTCGTTTATGATTAGTGCCGATATGGCTCACGCCGTGCATCCGAACTATCCCGAAAAACACGATCCGACGAACCATCCTGTCATGGGTGGAGGCCCCGTCATCAAAATCAACGCCAACCAGAAGTATATTACCGATGCCGAATCGGCAGCCGTTTTTGCCGAAGTGTGCCGCTTGGCAGAAGTGCCCTGCCAGTATTTTGTCAATCACTCCGATAGCGCCGGAGGTAGCACGTTGGGCAACATTCTTACGGCACAATTGCCCATGCGCGGCGTGGATATGGGTAACCCCATGTGGGGGATGCACTCCGTACGCGAGACGGCTTCCGTGCTTGATCAGGAGTACGTCTGCCGTGCTTTCACGAAGTTCTTCGAGTTGTAGGAACTGCTGATACATACTTCTGCAATAGCACAAAAATTTTGAAGGGCGTTACCCTAAAAAAGGGACGCCCTTCAAACCAACACAAAAACTAAACTAGACTTAAATAACTATTAGCTCACTATCTCACGATAGCTTCTGAGCGCAAAATTACTCTTTTTTCTTTGTTTTGTTCCCTTGCTTCCCAAAAACGCCAATCGCTTTAATGTTTTTTAACAATAAACCCAGAAAAAACCTCCATTAAGGTTCCTATTGTACGGGAGGCTATCCAAAAAGCGTTCTGAAGGCTTCTTCAACTTTGCGGACAGGATGTAGCGTGATGCCTTTGGGAAGGGAGGTCTGGAGTTGTTTCAGTTGCTCGGCATTCGATGTAGGGATAAGCATGTCGTGGAAACCCAGCTTGGCAGCTTCGCGGATGCGTTGTTCGATGCGGCTGACAGGGCGGATCTCGCCAGAAAGTCCTACCTCGCCTGTCATGCAGAAGGTGGGGTCGACGGGAACATCGAGATTGCTGCTGAGAACAGCTGTGATGACGCTGAGGTCGATGGCAGGGTCGCTTACACGCAGGCCTCCGGCGATATTGAGATAGACGTCCTTCTGGGCAAGTTTGAATCCCACACGTTTTTCCAAAACAGCCAGCAGCATATTCATGCGTCGCAAATCGAAGCCCGTAGCGCTACGTTGGGGAGTGCCGTAGGCTGCCGTACTCACAAGGGCTTGCACTTCGATAAGGAAGGGGCGTACGCCTTCGACAGCAGCAGCAATACAGACACCACTCATGCCCTCATGACGGTCTGTGAGAAGGAGTTCGCTGGGGTTGTTGACTTGACGAAGACCGTCTTGTCGCATTTCGTAGATGCCCAGTTCGGCTGTGCTGCCGAAGCGGTTTTTCTGGGCGCGGAGGATGCGGTACAGGTAGTGCTGGTCTCCCTCGAACTGCAAGACGGCATCGACGATATGCTCCAATACTTTCGGGCCTGCAAGACTGCCCTCCTTGGTGATATGCCCGATAAGGATGGCAGGAATTCCCGTTTCCTTTACTACTTTCAGAATAGTAGCGGCGCATTCGCGGATTTGGGTGATGCTGCCAGGCGAGGATTCTGCTGCTTCCGTCCAAATCGTCTGGATGGAGTCAACTATAATAAGTTCAGGTTGAACAACCTTGATTTGTTCCAAAACCTTCTCAAGATTCGTTTCGCAGAAGATTTTTAAGGAGTCAGCAGTTTTATAAATCAGCTTTGAACGTCCCACCTCCTCTTGTTGACTTGTTAATAGTCTTTCTGCCCTCATCTTGATTTGCGAGGCGCTCTCTTCGCCACTCACATAGAGCACACGGCGTTCGGGCATGTGAAGAACAGTTTGGAGAACGAGTGTCGATTTGCCGATGCCAGGTTCACCACCCAGCAGAATGAGCGAACCCTGCACAAGCCCTCCACCAAGCACACGGTTCAGCTCTTCGTCGTGGGTGTTGAGGCGTATTTCGCTGGTAGTCTCAATCTCTGAAAGGGTGAGGGGGACAGAGGTGAGAGGGGAAGTGTAGGAAACGCCTGCAGACCTGTTGACTTGCCCGCTTGTTGGCTTATACACTACCTGCTCCACACAAGTGTTCCACTCTCCGCATACGGGACAGCGGCCAAACCATTTGGGCTGATCCTCACCGCAACTATTGCACACATAGACTGTTTTGCCTGTTTTTGCCATTTCGCTTATGATTTTATGCACAAAAGTAGCGATATTTTTCAAAATATCCGTAACTTTGCACTCAAATTTTCAAAATTATCAATGAAAGTACTGAAATTCGGTGGCACTTCGGTGGGTACGGCTGAGAGTATCAGCCTGGTAAAACAGATTGTTGAGGCAGAAACGGAGCCCGTGATTGTGGTTGTGTCGGCTCTTGGCGGCATCACAGACCGTCTTATCATGATGGCTCATCAGGCTGCAGCAGGCGATATGGGCTACGAGACCGAGTTCGAGGCCATCCGTAAGCGTCACGATACGTTGATTCGTACCGTTATTCCTACGGGAACCAGCCGTAAGCGCACCCTTTACCGCAAGGTGCATGCGCTACTGGATGAGTTGAAGGATATCTGCCAGGGACTCTATTTGCTGAAGGAGATGTCTGCCAATATGGAGGATACCGTAGTGAGCTATGGCGAAAGACTTTCGTCGCTCATTGTCAGCACGCTCATTCAGGATGCCGTGCTCTACGACTCGCGCCTTTTTATGAAAACGGAACATAAGGGCGGTAAGCACATGCTGGCTAAGACTGAGACGGAAAAGCTGATAAGAAAGACGTTTGAAGGAAAAAAGGATACCACTGCCGTAGTGCCGGGATTTATTGCATCGGATGTGGCAACGGGGCACGTGACGAACTTGGGGCGCGGCGGCTCTGATTATACTGCTGCCGTGCTGGCAGCTGTGCTGGGGGCTGATTCGCTGGAGATTTGGACTGACGTGGATGGTTTCATGACTGCCGACCCGAAGGTTATCTCCAATGCCTATGCCATCGACGAACTCTCGTATGTCGAGGCCATGGAACTTTGCAACTTCGGTGCAAAGGTCGTCTATCCCCCTACCATCTATCCGGCATTCCACAAAAACATACCTATATTAATTAAGAATACCTTCAATGCCTCTGCACCCGGCACCATCATTCGCGACAAGTTGCGGGACACGAGCCGTATGATTAAGGGTATCTCCAGTATTACGGGAACGTCGCTTATCAATGTCACAGGTTTGGGCATGGTGGGTATCATCGGTATCAACCAGCGTATTTTCAGCGCTTTGGCAAAGAACGGTATTAGCGTATTCCTGGTGGCTCAAGCTTCATCGGAAAGCAGTACCTCCATTGGTGTTCGCAACGAGGATGCACGCTTGGCAGCAGCAGTTCTTGACGGTGAATTTGCAAAGGAGATAGCCATGGGAGAGATGAATCCCATGAGTATTATCGATGATCTGGCTACAGTAGCTATTGTGGGCGAGAACATGAAGGGAAATCCGGGGCTTGCGGGACAGCTTTTTGGTGTGTTGGGACGAAACGGTATCAACGTGATTGCCGCAGCACAGGGTGCCAGCGAGACGAATATCTCCCTCGTCGTTCGCAAGGACTATCTGCGCAAGACGCTCAATGTCATTCATGATTCGTTCTTCCTTTCGGAATACAAAGTGCTCAACCTTTTCATTTGCGGTGTGGGTACGGTAGGAAGCAGCCTGATAGAGCAAATCCGCACGCAGCGCGAGAAGTTGATGGCTGAGCGTGGCCTGCAGCTCAACGTAGTAGGTATCGCCAGCGGGCACTTTGGCGTGTTCAGCCGCGAAGGTATAGACCTTGCTCATTATCGTGAGGCTATGCAGGAGGGCGGGCCATCGAACATTACGCGTCTGCGCAGCGAAGTCGTAGGCATGAATATTTTCAATAGCGTCTTTGTTGATTGCACCGCTAGTGCCGAAGTCGCTGGGCTTTACAAGGAATTCCTGGAACACAATATTAGCGTCGTGGCAGCCAACAAGATTGCTGCTTCGTCGGACTATGCCGTTTATCGCAACTTGAAGGATACGGCGCGACGGAAGGGCGTCAAGTTCCTGTTCGAAACCAATGTGGGAGCTGGATTGCCCGTCATCAACACCATCAACGACCTTACAGGCAGCGGAGACCGTATCCTGCGCATCGAGGCTATTGTGAGCGGCACGCTGAACTTCATCTTCAATACCATTAGTGCTGATTGTCGTTTGTCAGAAACTATTCGTCTGGCAAAGGAGAAGGGCTACAGCGAGCCCGATCCGCGCATCGACCTCAGCGGCAAGGACGTCATACGCAAACTGGTAATCCTGGCTCGCGAGGCAGGCTATGCCATTGAGCAGGAGGATGTGGAGAAACATCTTTTCATTCCGCAGGAGATGTTTGAGGGAACGTTGGATGATTTCTGGGAGCAGGTGGAAACACTCGATGATGCCTTCGAGGAGCGCCGCAAGGAACTGGAGAAACTGCGCAAACGCTGGCGTTTCGTCGCCCGGCTGGACGAGGGCAAGGCCAGCGTGCAGTTATGCGAGGTGGACTACTGGCATCCTTTCTACAATCTGGAAGGGTCGAACAACATCATTTTGTTGACGACCGAGCGTTACAAGGAGTATCCGATGATGATTCAGGGCTATGGCGCGGGAGCTGCTGTTACGGCAGCTGGTGTTTTTGCCGACATCATGAGCATCGCGAACATATAATCCGCACCTCAGCCTCCATGACGGGGACGGGTACGCAGTGGTAGGTGTCGTAGTCGGGGTGTAGCACCACGAGGTACATGCCTGCCAATTCGATGCCGTAGTGCTGCCGCAGGATGTGGCGGTAGAGGTTTTGCTGAAGACAATAGTGATTATAGGGCATGTCGTCCAGATGGGCGAGCAGGCCGTGTGCGTGACGATGGTAGTTGTTTTTGCTGCAAACCTGAAAGCCTTCTTTCCCCACAAGGCCTATTTTGTTGCTTCGTTTCCAGTCATACATGATGTACTCGCCTGCCTCGTTCTGGGTGAGGAAGTCGATGGTGCCGGCAATGTGGTGTACTTCGTCGCAGATGCTCCACTCGGTACGATAAGGGATGGGCTTTTTATCCTCCATAAAACGTCGGAAGGCATCCAGCTCGCGGTGGATGTGGATTTCCTTTTCGGTGTTGACAAAGATGCCGTGATAGGAGAACGGGCAGACGTCGCTGCACGGCTTTCCCAAGAGCGACTGCTCAATCTGAGCATGCATGAAGGTTCCGATTGCGCGCGCCTCGTTGCCCCGTGCGGCCCATTCTTCGAGGTATTTCTCCTTGGGGTGTTCGGGCGTGCCCTTCCGCTCAGCGCTGCGAGCAGCATCGAATGTGGGAAACCACGAGGCTATGATGATGCTGACTGGTTCGGCGGGAGTGTCGTCGAAGGTGTAGGTGTGGGTATCGGGGAAGAAGTGCACATGGGCATCGCGCTCATGGGCATGGGCAAGGTTAAAGTCCATCATCTTGTTGTTTTTTAGGTATTATGAGAGTGTCAGCGTGATTGACGGCATTATAGAGGTGCTCAAGTCGGCTGTACTCCATGTATTTGTCAAACACGTTGCGGACAAAGTGCGTAGTCTCGCCAGCGTTGAATTTTCCGTTGGCACAGACTTCATCGTTGTAGTATTTCGGGTCGCTCAGCATGCGGATGAAGTATTCGACGTTGCCATACCATTGTTTCCGGTTACCGCCGTATTTCGCTGTGAGTTGCGCAGCGTCCATGACGTGTCCCGCTCCGGCATTGTAGGCCGCGAGCACCATACAGGCTCTGTCGGGCATGGCAGAACTGTTGAACATCTTATCCAGCCGCTTGAAGAGCCGTGTGGCAGCCTTGATGTTCTCGTGAGGGTTGGAGAGGTTGAGCGAGTCAACACCCATGGCTGCTGCGGTGCGGGGCATCAGCTGCATCAGTCCCGTTGCACCGGAGGGGTTGACGGCATCGGTATGGAAGCGCGACTCCATGTAGGCCACGGCTGCCAGCCATTTCCAGTCCCAGTGGATGGAGTCGGCATAGTAGCGGAAAATGGCATCGTAGGGGCTGATAGTGAAGGGAGGAGCCTTGCGGTAGGTGATAATGGTGTCGTAGAGGATGGCATCTTCTGTGATAGCCTGCTCTTCCTCAACGATTTCTGGGATGCACGCTTCGCTCTCTCTATGCCGTTTTGTCCAGACGGCACAGAGGATGAAGGCTGCAACGCCCAGCACCAATGCCCATTCAGTGGCTCTCCTGTCGCTCATGAGAAACGGATGTGTTACTGATTCACGTTTTTCTGGTCGAGAATCTGCCGGATGAAGGAGCGCAGCATGGAAATGGCACGATGGTTGTGTCCTCCCTGCGGAATGATGATATCGGCATAGCGCTTGGTAGGCTCGATGAACTCCATGTGCATGGGCTTCAGCACGCGCTCATAGCGGTCCATGACAGCTTCGGCAGTACGCCCTCGTTCAATGACGTCGCGCCGGATGACGCGGATGAGGCGGTCGTCAGGGTCTGCATCGACGAAGATTTTCAGGTCCATGAGGTCGCGCATCGTCGGGTCGCAGAGTGCCAGGATGCCCTCGATGATGATGACTTCGCGCGGCTCGACGTGAATGGTTTCCGGCTGACGGGTACACGTCAGGTAGGAGTAGGTGGGTTGTTCGACGGGCTGATGATTCTTCAGCATCTCGATGTGCTTGGAAAGCAGGGGCCAGTCGAAAGCATTCGGATGGTCGAAGTTGATGTTCTGACGTTCTTCGACGGGGATGTGGCTGCTGTCCTTGTAGTAGGAGTCCTGTGGGATGATAACCACTTCGCCGGGGTAGAAGTACTCTTGGAGTTTGCGGACTACGGTGGTTTTCCCTGAACCGGTTCCGCCTGCAATGCCGATGATAATCATGGTGTTATTTGGATTTTTGACGTTTTTCTGGATTACGGTTTACAATGCATCACATTCCTTGAGCCATTGGGTGGCAGCGATGTCGCTGGGCATGCTCCATGAGCCGCGGGGGCTGAGGGAGATGTCGGTAACCTGCGGGCCGTCGGGCATGCAGCTGCGCTTGAATTGCTGGCTGAAGAAGCGCCGGAAGAAGGTGCGGAGCCAGTGCTTCAGTTCATCGTCGGTGTATTTTCCTTCTGCACCGCCGAAGACCTGACGTGCCATGAGGAAGATGCGGCGCGGGCTGGCACGACGGGTCATGAAGTGCCAGAGGAAGAAGTCGTGCAGCTCATACGGGCCGATGGAATTCTCAGTCTTCTGCTCGGGGACGAGCTCCGGCGAGATGGGGGTTTCGACGATGTCAATCAGTGTGTTGCGGACTATAGCGTCTGTCGTGGTAAGGGCGATATGGCGTACAAGGTGCTGCATCAGGGTCTTGGGGATGCTGCCGTTGACGCCGTACATCGACATGTGGTCTCCGCCGAAGGTACACCAGCCCAGCGCAATCTCGGAGAGGTCGCCCGTGCCCACAACAATGCCTCCCACCTTGTTGGAAAGATCCATGAGGATTTGCGTCCGTTCGCGGGCTTGGCTGTTCTCGTAGGTGACGTCGCGTGCTGCGGGGTCGAGGCCGATGTCGTTGAAATGCTGCGTACAGGCATCGCGGATGGGGATTTCCTGAAGGGTGATGCCGAGGCCCTGCATGAGAGCGAGGGCGTTGCGGTAGGTGCGCCCCGAGGTGCCGAAGCCCGGCATGGTGACGCCCAGAATGCCGCTACGGTCGTAGCCGAGGCGGTCGAAAGTGCGTACGCAGACCAGCAGGGCGAGGGTGGAGTCCAGTCCGCCCGAGATGCCAAGCACCACCTTGCGGCAGTTGATGCGCACAAGGCGTGTGGCAAGGGCGGTAGCCTGCATGTCGAAGATTTCCTCGAAATAGTCGTCCCTCGGCTGGTCGTCGGGCAGGAAGGGCGTGGCGCTGACAGCCTGTGCGGCGCAAAGGGCGTCGAGGTCTATGGAGGCTGTGATGAGTTGCTCGTCGAAGGAGAAACGACGTGCCTCGGCAAGCAGTTTTCCGTTGCTGACGATGAGGGCTCCGCCTCCGAAAACATAGTCGGTAGTGGATTCGCCGAAACCGCAGTTGGCATAGACAATGGCACGATGCTCCTCCTCGGAGCGAGCTAAAAGCGTGCGGCGCAAACGGACATAGTGCCCGGCAACATCGGGTGTGGCATCGGGCAGGACGAGGACGTCGCCATCCAGCAAGGGGAGGAGCTCGCCGTCGAGGGCACGGCTGACGATGGAGCCCTGATTGACAGCCACAGTAAGCACAGCGTCGTTTCCGCAGGGCAGGCTGACGATGAATGTGCCTCGCAGCGATGCCGTCTGCTGCATGAAGACAGTAAGCTGACGGTCAGCCTCCTCACGGAGTGAGGGCAGCGTCGTCAAGTCCCCGCACGTGGCGCCTGTGAGGCAGAGCGAGGGGAACAGGGTGATGTCGGCTCCTGCTGCCGAGGCCTTGTGGGCTAAGGCGACAAGATGCTCAACGTTGTAGGCACAGTCGGCTGGCTTGACGGAGGGGATGGCGGCAGCGAGGGTAATCATATTCTATTATTTTGTTAAGAATTAAAAGATAAGAAAAATGCCTGTTGACTTATTGACTTAGAAAATCACGCCCAAGGAGAAGCTGACGCCGTTTTTGCGCCGGTCGAAGATGAAGTTGTCCGTACTCATCTGCCCATGCGAGTTGATGGTGGTAAAGTAGCGGCTGATGTTGTTCAGCCCAGCTTCGAAGCTGATGTCGAAGAAGATGTGGCTGATGTTGACGTTGAATCCGATGACTCCGCTGAAGATGGTGGGCCAGATGGTTTCGTCGATGTCGGCCTGGCTGAAGTTCTCAAAGAGGTGCCGGCTTCGGTTGGGGAGGACGAAGTTCACCTTCGGCCCGCAGAACACGGCGAGGCGGTAGGGCCCCTGCTTCTCCAGATAGTAACCGTAGTAGAGGGGCACCTCCAGTCCGTACAGCGCTGTGCTGATGGTGGAGATGTCCGACGACGTGGCGACAGGGCTCCAAAGGGCCGTGGGGAAGAGGATGGAGTAGCGGCTGATGGAGTAGGCCAGCTCGGTCTGCAGATAGTGGTGCCGGATGTTGAGGCGGGCAAAGGCGGTGTAGCTCAGGCTGACTTCGGACTTCGTGGTGATGTCGTTGATGTCGGTGCCGTCGATGTAAAGCCGTTCGACGCTGTAGAAGGTGGAGCTGAAGCTTGCCGTAGCACCGTAGTTAAACGACGTGCTGCGGATGTTCTTCCATCGCTGCGCTTGCACCAAGCCCGGGCAAAGCAGAAACAGCATTATGAGCAAACACCACCTTCTCATATCTTTAACCTTTTAATCTTTAACCCTTAATCTTTAACCCTTAACCTTTAACCCTTAACCTTTAATCTTTAACCCTTAACCCTTATTCTTCTCCACGCTCCAGCCGAACTTGCCAATTTTCTCACCTAAATGGTAATAGCCTCCGTGGACGTAGACCAGCGGGTCGCTCGTGGCAAGCTCGAATTTGTCCGTCTCGTGGTTGTAGTAGCGTTCGTCAGCCAGCACGTTCACCACGTCAGCCACGTACATATCGTGCGAGCCGAGGGGGATGATGTCCTTCACGCGGCACTCGATGCTGAGTGGCGCCTCCTCGATGATGGGTGCCTGCACGATTTCGGCCTTACCAGGTATGAGGTGCATCTCGGCAAACTTGTTGTAGTCCCTGCCTGAGCGCACGCCGCACCAGTCCGTAGCCTTTGCCAGCTCAGCCGTTGTGAGGTTGATGACAAACTCCATGTTCCGTTTCAGCAGCTCTGACGAGTGGCGCTCGGGCCGTACGGAGATGTAGCACATGGGCGGATTCGAGCAGAGCGTGCCCACCCACGCCACGGTGATGATGTTGTACTCCTCGGGCGTCGCGCCCACCGTCACCATCACAGCCGGCAGCGGATAAATCATCGTCCCTGGCTTGAAACTCCGTTTCATACGTTCAATTCCTTCTCGCAGTAGTGGCACTTCAGCAGGCGCTCCTCCTTGTTGATGACGTGGAAGAACGATGCCATGGGCTCGTTGTTCGAGATGCACTTCGGGTTGGGGCAGCGCACGATGCCGTGCAGCTCGTCGGGAATGACGACGGTTTTCTTCTCCACCACCTCGTAGTCGCGGATGATGTTGAGAACCACGTTGGGGGCGGTGACGGAGAGGCGGCTGATCTCCTCGTCGGAGAAGAAGCGGTCTGCCACCTTGATGATACCCTTGCGCCCGATTTTTTCCGACTCCAGGTTGTAGCCGATGGTGACGCTGCTCTGCTCATGCTGCAGGTCGAGCAGGTCGACGATTTTGAACGCCAGCCCTGAGGGGATATGGTCGATGACTGTGCCGTTCTTCAACGCGGCAACAAGCAATTCTTCTTTTTTCATTTCTTATCTTTTATCTTCAACTTTCCACGTCAAGACAGTCGCAAATCAGGGCCTGACGGACAAAGAGGCCGTTCTTGGCCTGCTGGAAGTAGTATGCCTGCGGGCAGTCGTCCACGTCGTAGGCAATTTCGCCCACGCGGGGCAGGGGGTGCAGGATGCGCAGGTTGTCGCGCGTGTGGCGCAGCTGCTCGGCACGCAGCACATAGACGTTCTTCACGCGCTCGTACTCCATGAGGTCGGTGAAGCGCTCGCGCTGCACACGGGTCATGTAGATGATGTCGGAGTTGTCGATGAGCTGCTGGGAGAGCTCGGTGTGTTCGTCGTAGTCGATGCCGTGCTCGCGGCAGTAGAGCTTATGCTCTGCCGGCATGGCCAGCTCCGTGGGGGCGACGAAGTGGAAGTGGGGGTGGAAGTGGCGCATGGCCATGATGAGCGAGTGCACCGTGCGCCCGTACTTCAGGTCGCCCACCAGGCAGATGTCCAGATCGTCGAGCGTGCCCTGTGTCTTCTGGATGGAGTAGAGGTCGAGCATCGTCTGCGAGGGGTGCTGGTTGGCACCGTCGCCTGCGTTGATGATGGGCACGGGCGACACCTCGCTGGCATAGCGTGCCGCGCCCTCCAGATGATGGCGCATGACGATGATGTCGGCGTAGTTGCTCACCATCATGATGGTGTCTTTCAGGCTCTCGCCCTTCGACGAACTGCTCGTGGCAGCGTCCGAGAAGCCGATGACGCGCGCGCCCAGGCGGTTGGCGGCAGTCTCGAAACTCAGGCGTGTGCGTGTGGAGGGCTCGAAGAACAGCGTGGCAACGACCCGTCCGTCCAGCGTCTTGCGGTTAGGCTGTGCCTCGAAACGCGCTGCCGAGGCCAGCAGCGACAGAATCTTCTCTTTCTCTAAATCAGCAATGGTTACCAGACTGTGCATAATGTGCTGTTTTCTATTTAGTATTTATTTTATGAGTATTCTTGGGCGCGAAGATAGGGCTTTCCCCGCGAAAAAGCAAGGAAAAGGCGAAAAAAAGACGGAAAAAAGAAAAGGTGAAAAACGAAAAAGGGAAATACTTTACAACTTTACAACTTTACAACTTTACGCTTTAACATTTCTTTACACTATGGAAAAAGGAGGAAACGGCAGGGGGAGGGATGCAATGGTGGGAGTCAGCGGCGCGCCAAAACGCTCGCCGTTTTACCCGACAGTCATGCCGCGTTTGATGCCAAAACTACGTTGACGGCTCAAAAAACAAGGCAAAAATGTGCGTTTTTTTGCCTATCGATGCGTCGGAAATCGCATTTTTGACAGGAAAAACGCTGCCATTTTACCCTTTTTTTAAGACCCCACTTTACAGAATTAACCGTTTTCCCCTTTATCGAATCCGCTATACGGCCCTATAAATCAGACGGTCCGCGGGATAAATCCCGCAGCCCGCGGTGTAAAGCGTAAAGTTGTAAAGTTGTAAAGTAGGCCTCCTGCGTGTGCGCGCACTATATATATATGGAAATATATTATATAATTTATATATTATATAATATATTTCCATATATATTACTAGATAATAAATACCGCGCGCACGATAGTCACTTTACAACTTTACAACTTTACGCAATCCGGTTTTCAGTGAGCGGCGATTGGTTTGGTTAAAAAAGTGCGGATTTTAAGAAAAAAATCCCGAAAAAGTTTGTAGATATAGTTTTTTTGACTACCTTTGCATCGAGAAAGAGCTCAACTCCCGAACTCCATAAAGATGAAAACAAAAAAATGAAATATATGAAAAAAGTATTTTTAACTATCGTAGCTATTATCGCGCTGGCGGGTTACTGTGCCGCGGCAGAACCCGTATTGGATTCCCTGAAGATACAAGGCCAGATGCGCCGCTTCTGGATCTACATGCCTGATGGGATAGAGAAGGATGCACCGCTGGTGTTCGTCCTGCACGGCTACGGCAATCCCGGAACGAAAGAGACGTGGATGAACAAAGCTGCCGAGGCGCATAAGTTTGCCGTATGCGTGCCGCATGGATGGAAAGACCCCCAGGGCAAGCCATCGTGGAACGTCGGCTACCCCTTTCAGGAAGGGTGGAAGGTGGATGAAGTCGCCGGCATGGAGCAGCTGGCCCGGTATGTGCAGAAGAAATACCACCTCAGCCGCAAGAACACGTTCATGACAGGGATGTCGAACGGCGGCGAGATGTGCTACCTGACTGCCTACAGCAAACAGAAGGCCTTCAAGGCTGTGGCCCCGGTCTCTGGCCTGACGATGGAATGGATCTACCGCACGAGGGATGCCCCGAAGCCCATGCCGCTCTTCGAGATTCACGGGACGGCTGACCACACCTCGGAGTGGGACGGCGACCTGGAGAACAAGGGGGGATGGGGAGCCTACATGTCCGTGCCCGTTGCCATCGGCTATTGGATTGCCAAAAACAAGTGCGAACTCGAGACCGTCGAGCACGTCGAAGGCCTCAACAAGGATAACGGCCGCTCCATCATCAAGCACAAGTACACCGGAGGCCCCACGGGCTGCGAGGTGTGGCTCTACGAAGTGGTGAACGGCCCCCACAGCTGGTTCGACCACGACATCGACACCGGCGAAGAGATTTGGTCGTTCTTCAGCAAGTATGTAGAACTTTCGGAAGTTAAAGAATGAAGTAAAAGTGGAAGTTAATGGGCTTTGCCCATGGAAGTTAAC
>CAMYYY010000068.1 GCA_947303715.1 uncultured Bacteroidales bacterium
TCACCGTGAAGTCCTCTGCTGTCGGCCAGTAGAGGTTGTTGTCATCGGCCAGGTACAGATTGTTGTTGGCTGCACTGTAGATGCCTTCGGAAGCGAAGAGGCCCTTGAAGACGACGTTGCCGTCGTTGCTCGTCACGCTCGTGGCGGCGGTGCTGCTCACCACGACGCCGGCGAACGTCGGGTCGGTCACGTTCTCGCCTTCAGCCCACTTCACGATGCAGGGAACACCGGCGGTGATGGTGGTGGCATCGGCAAAGTGCATGTAGAGCGTGCCGTTCTCCAGACGCGTCAGGTAGGCATCATCCTCCTTGGCTTCAACGTCAAGCGTCATGATGGTCGCACCTGCCAGCGGGCCGGCGGCAATCTGCTCGGCGCTCAGGTCGAACGGCAGGCACAGCGTGTTCCACGTACCGTCCTTGTAGAGGGTGCGGCCCTGGAGGACAACGTTGTAGGGACTGCCGGTGGCAACAGCCGCGTCAATGGCTTCGCTGTTGTCGCTGTCGTCAGCAAGTAGCAGCTCACCCCACGAGATGCTGAACTCGGCGGTGCAGTCGTTGAACATGTAGTTCGGGGTCTGCTCCACGGTGGCCTTGACGACATACATGCCAGCTTCCTCGGGAACCTCGGTGCTGAACTCGTCGCTGCCCTTAGCGGCATACGTGAACGTGACCTCACCATTCTCGACAACGCCTTCAATGACGGGCTCGTTGGGCTCTTCACCGTAGGTCCAGCCTTCGATGGTGACGACGGGCGTCACGGTTGCCTTGTGGATAACAACCTCGATGGGTTCGTAGTCGTAACCGTAGCTGTAGTGCTGTTCATCGGGAACAACGCGATAGTACACGTAGTATTCACCGGCTTCGGTCTTGGCAGGAATGGTCTCCGAGAAGCCCGTGTTCGGATTGAGGCTGTACTCGAGCCAGCCGCCCTTCACCACACCAGGAATGATGAGGTTCTGCTTCAGCGCCGTGTAGGTCAGGTTCTCCTGAGCCTGAGGCTTCACAACCAGCTTAGCTGCTGTACGCTCGGCGAACGTATAGGTGGTGACGCCCTCACTGTCGGGACCACTTTTCTTGAAGAAGTAACCGATGGAAATGCCCTTCGGGTCGGGCTCCACGGTAAGATTGAATTCGTTCTTCTTCACCTTAATCGTGCCAGGATACATGATATATGGATTTTCCACATTAGCCAGCAGCACAATGACATATCTGCCATTCATAGCGTCAGCAACAGCCTCGTCAAAGTCGGTGTAGTAGGTGGTCGTTTCGCCCTTGGTGACGGAGGCCACAGCAGAAAACACCTTCAGCGTACCATTGGCATAGGAAATGTCGTAGTTAGCTGTCACGTTCGTTTCGCCGTTCATGATGGTAGCTTCGGAGGGGATGATATCATATTCGCCGGCTTCCTCGCCTTCTTCGCAAGTGAACGTACAGTTGATGACGCTCTCGGCATCTACGTCGACAAGACCTTCAGCGCTGGCTGTAAACGTGGGAGTGTCGTTTCCATAGGTCTTTGTCTTGTCATCTGCTTTGATGGTAACCGGCTTTTGTGCGATGGTGAACGTTTCCGTCCTGGAGCCAATGTAGGTTTCGCTTTCTTCTTTAGCAGAGATGATGATCTTGGCTGTGCCGGCGTTCACATTGTTCGAGTAGGTGAATTCGCAATGTTCCTTGATGTCAGTCTCGCCGTCTTTGACGACAATACCTTCCAGCTCAATGGCAGAACCCGTGTAAACGGGAACTTCGGTGGGCAGGGTGACGGTAATTCCATTAGCTGTCAACAGCCGCTTGTTGTCCGTGTTCCAGCGAATCTGCTGATTCTTGCCATCATTATAGGCCTTCACGCCTGCTTGGGTATCGTTAGTGAAGATACTGGGGAGGGCATTCTCATTTACTGCTTCTATTGCATCCGCATACGAGGCAACGACGTCGTCCGTACCTTCTACGCCGATAGAAGAGCCGGTCGTCAATGCGCCTGCAATGGAAATCACTTCGTTCTCTGCCAAATAAACGTTATGCGGAGTCTTTTTCTGCTGAGGAGAATAGGTGGTATAGCAGTTCCCGTCGATCAGCACCTTTCCCTTTACGTTGAAGATGCTTCCTTCGGCCACATAGATGCCTATGCCTTTGCCTTCAGCCGTCTTTCCTTGGTTGGCCGTGATGGTGGCTCCATCGATGTTCAGCGTGCCCTTGTTGTAGATGCCGCCGCCGTTGCCTCCCGTGAAGTTGCCTGTGATGGTGGTGCCAAAGATGTTCAGCGTGCCTTCGTTGTAGAGGCCGCCGCCGTCGCCGGTGTTATTGCCGCCGGTGATGGTGCCGCCGATGATGGTCAGCGTGGCGCCTTCCTCTACCTTGATGACGTAGCCGTTAGCCTGTGCTTCGCCGAAGGCAATGCCGCGGTCGAGGGTGCCGTTGAGGGTGAGGGTGACATCAACACCTGAAGGAATCACCGCCGGTGAAATCACGATGGACTGGTCTTCTGTACCGGCTTCGATGGTTCCTTTTAAATCAAAGTCTATACCTGCTTCCAGCGCAGCTTTCACATCCTCCCAAGTAGGATTATGCTTCACAATGTAATAGGTGTTACCATCAGGAACATCGGTCAAAGTGATGACGTAGTAGCTCAATTCCTCTTCGCCATTCTGAATCTCCTCCGATAGCTCAGCGACTACCTTTTGGCCCTGTGCATTCTCCGGCTCGCCGAAATGCCTGACCCAATAGGCTGCCGTAAGCGTGGATTGGCCACTGTTCAGATTGTGGACAAACTCACACGAACCGATGGTGTTGAGGTCTCCAAATTCTTGGGGGTTAAACAGGCAGTTGGTGAGCGTGGTTGTTTTTCCTTTATTGATGCCAATGAATCCTGCGGAATACGAGTAGTCAGAGCCGCTGAACTTGCCATCGAACCACGAATTGGTGATGGTGGCACTTCCCTCGGCGATGCCGATGAATCCGCCATGGTTTCCGTATCGGCTACCGCTGATCACGTAATTGCTGACTAATTCAACGCTGACTTGGCAGTGGTCGATGGTGCATTTTCCGAGAGTCTGATTATTATCTGGTCCTGTTGAGCCTACCAGTCCCGAAGCAAACTCCCCTGTTGTCGTGACGGTGCCGGCTACGTGCAGGTTCTTGATGGTGGCGTTCTGCAGATAGGAAAACGGAGCGCAGTATTTAGCTTTAGCTTCTGAGTTCAGGGCAACGGTAAGCGTGTTGTTGCCGCCGTCGAACGTGCCGGCAAATCTCATTTTCACATCGCTGCCGTCAACTTTCTTCACGCAGCCTATCATTGTTGTGACAGGCTCTTCCGTCGTGCCCACGTCAGCCGTCATCTTGAAGGTCAATCCCTCGCAGTCATTGCCGTCTGCAACGTATGCCGCAAGCTTGTTCCAGTCTTCAAGGCAGGTAATCAGGTATTCTCCATCCTCGTTCTTTTCGAAAAGATTGTCGATTGGCGTTGAAGCAAGAGTATAGTATATTTCTATGGTTTCGCTTTCCGGAATAACGTATTGATAATAAGGGTCTGTTGGACTGCCATTGGCAGGACCCATAAAAAAAGTTTCGTTAGGGTTTGCTATGGTAGTAATAATCACCTTAGCCTGATTGGAATTGCCTGTAGGGTGAACGTAATTAACGGTGTAATGACAATTATCTACATTTGGTATTTCAAAATAGTCATAATCTGTCCTATCTTCTCTATGATAATAAACCTTCACCGTAGGTTCATACGCTGTGACGTAGTTCAAGGTGAAACTGGGAGTTTCCCCATAATCCGCATCGGTACCCGACAATTCAACTGTATTATCTCCGTATGAAAGATAAATCTTCCACATTTTTTTTTCAGATACCCCAAAATGAACATTACATGGGGCTACATCTGCCAAGGCTGTGGTGGCGGTAAACAGGGTAAGCAGCAGCGCTGTGGCTGTCCGCGTCAGAAAAAGTAATGATTTTCTCATTGTAATTTGATTTAGTTAAATAATAATAATATTAATTAGTATATCTCAATCCATTCATATTCATGCGTACATTCATCGTCTGGAGCGACGGAGAGGGAGGTGTGGGTGGTACTGCCTGAGTGGGCGTGCGGCGCCGCCCAGGCACTCTGCCCCACAGCGAATGCCGCTATCGTCAGCAAGGCGGTGAGGACTTGGTGAAAGTGAAACGTAAATTTTTTCATCATACCTTATTGTTATTAAATGGTTAAAGTATCCAGTATAGATTTCCGACTGCAAAGATAGTGAAAAAAAGCTAACAAGCGACGAAAAATCTTAAAAAATTTTGAACTTTTCTAAGCAAGCGCCCCCTCCCCAGCGCAGGGGAATAAACGCACAGAGCAGGCGAATAAAAAATTAGAGTAGGCAAATAAAAAATTAGCGCAGGCAAATAAATGGAGGTTTCATTTGGTTTTTTGCTCGCTTTCCTGTAATTTTGTAACACAAGAAAAGTGTAAGAAATGAAACAAATTGTATTTCAGCTCAGCAGCGTGCTGCTGATGGTGTTTGTAGGGGTGTGCGCGATGTCGTGCGGGGCATCCCTGTTGAAGAAAAAGCCGAACGAAGCAAGCATCGTCATCTTTTCGACTAACGACATGCACGGGCGCATCGACAACTTTGCCAAAGTGAAGACCCTCGTCGATGCCGAGCGGGAGAAGAACCCCGACGGCGTGCTGCTCCTCTCGGCAGGCGACAAATGGACGGGCAACCCCGTCGTCGACCAATACAACCCCAAGGGCTATCCTATGGTTGACCTGATGAACCGCGTGGGCTACGACTTCGAGACCTTCGGCAACCACGAGTACGACCTTGGTCAGTCGTTGCTGGCAGACCGTCTGCGTCAAGCGACATTCACGGCCCTCAGCGCCAACTGGACCGTCGACCCTGCCGCCTCTTCCCTGCCCCAGCCAAAGCCCTATACCTTATTTAAAAAGAACGGCATCCGCATCTGCATCCTCGGCCTGACGCAAGCGGCACCCAAGGGCGACGGACACTACCTCCCCTCGGCTCATCAAGGGAAACTGCAGGGGCTGACCTTTAGCGAACCTATACGGACAGCACAGGAATACCGCCATCTGCGCGACAGCTGCGACCTCTTCATCGCCCTCACCCACATCGGCTACAACGAAGACCAGAAACTGGCAGAGGCTATGCCTGAACTGGATGTCATCATCGGCGGGCACAGCCATACCCGCGTCGACAGCACCTTCGTGGTGAATGGCGTCCTCATCTCCCAGACGGAGTGCTGGCTCAAAAACCTGGGCAAGACCACGCTGACCCTGCAACGCGCCAACTCCCGTTCGCCGTGGACCGTTGCCGACAAACGTTTCAGCCTTATCAACCTCGCACGCCCTATCAAGGAGGATGCGGAGGTGAAGGCGCTCATCAATAACTATAACGAACAGAACACGCTGAAAGACGTCCTCTGCGAGGCCACCCGTCAGTTCGACGGTACGGAGGCAATTGCCAACGTGATGACGGATGCCCTCATCGACCGGCTGGGCGTTGATATCGCCCTGCAGAACTCAGGCGGCGTACGTCTCGGCCAACTGCCCAAAGGCAAGGTGACGAAGGGTGACATCTTCACGCTCAACCCCTTCTGCAACAACGTCTTCATCTATCGCATGACGGCTGCCGACTTGCGCGAGATGATACGCCGTTCCTACCAGCGTTACAGCCGACGTGCTGACCTCCTCCCCGGCGGTATACGCTACATCATCCACACGCACGACGGAAACGTCAAACGCATCGACATCACGGACCTAAAGGGTAAGCCGCTCCAAGAGAACCGCACCTATCGCGTGGCGATGAACAGCTATATTTCCACCTCATACATCTTCCCCCACGACGGTGAAGGCGAAGAGCTTATGGAAATAGATACGGACCTTCTCGTCGACTACCTAGCCACTCAGTCTACCATCACGCCCCAACCCGCGCGTACGGCTGTTGTGGAAGAATGAGAAAAGAGTCGCTTCGCGAGAAATACTACACTATAATAAAACATAATTGTGCCCTTGTATTTTTGAAGAATATTTTGAAAGAATTTTGAATAATTTCTGCCCGTAAGGGCACTAAACAAATAACCATGAAGATTGGAATTATTGGCGCCGGCCATATCGCCATAAAGATGGCCATGACATTGAAGGACACGCCTGAACGGCGCTACGCCATTGCCTCGCGCGACTACGCCAAGGCATGCGACTTTGCCACGAAGTACGGCTTTGCCCGTGCCTACGGCTCATATCAATCGTTGGTGGAGGACCCTGACGTGGACCTTGTCTATATCGCTACGCCCCACTCCCATCACCTTGCCCATGCCTCGCTGGCTATCAATCACGGCAAGGCCGTGCTTTGCGAGAAAGCCTTCACGGCTAATGCGCGCGAAGCCGAGCAGCTTATCCGCCTCGCTGAAAGCAAGGGCGTCTTTATTACCGAAGCTATCTGGACGCGCTACATGCCCTTCTCCGCTACCATTCGCGAAACCATCGACAGCGGCATTATCGGACAGCCCCAACTGCTTACCGCCTCACTCTGCTACCCCATTGAGTGGAAGGAACGCCTCGTCCGTCCTGAACTCTGCGGCGGCGCGCTATTGGACATCGGCATCTACCCCATCAACTTCGCCCGCATGTGCTTCGGCACCGATATCGTCGATGTCCGCTCAGCCAACATCAACGGCCCTACGGGAATGGACATGCAGGAGACAATCACCCTGCTCTATGCTGACGGCCGCGTGGCCAACCTTCAGAGTAGTGCACGCAGCGTCTGCCCCCGTCAAGGTATTATCTGCGGCACAGAAGGTTACATCATTGTCGAAAACATCAACAATCCCCTCCGCGCTACCGTCTACAACCGCGACTACATGCCCATTCGCACTCTTGAAGCACCGCCCCAAATGACAGGCTTCGAATACGAAGTCGACGCCTGCGAAGAAGCCCTGCGTAACGGCTGGCTGGAAAGCCCCTTCATGCCCCACGCTGAAACCCTCGCCGTCATGCGCCTTATGGACTCCCTCCGCGCCGAGTGGGACGTCCGCTTCCCCATGGACTGAGAAAGATAACAGCACATAAAAAAGAGACACGGCCTAAACCGTGTCTCTTATTGTTTTAGTGGGGAATATCAGAATCCCTCTGACGAATTTAGAAGGTCACACCAAAGTTGGCGAAGAGGTTGCTGGTACGAGCGGCCTGACCGTATTCTTTATGTCTGGCCATGTTGTAAGCACCAAACTGATAGCCAAGTTCGAGATAGAGCATGTTCCACTCTGCACCACAGCCGAG
This sequence comes from uncultured Bacteroidales bacterium, assembly GCA_947303715.1. Taxonomy (GTDB): domain Bacteria; phylum Bacteroidota; class Bacteroidia; order Bacteroidales; family Bacteroidaceae; genus UBA1189. The sequence goes on from CAMYYY010000068.1 coordinate 7,276, forward strand.
TTTGAAACCCATATCCACAATCTTGTAATCCTTGGAGATTCTATATCTTTCAACCTTGCTGGCAGGATCTTTGGGATCAAGAGGATACTGGAACTTTCCTGCCACATTGAAGGAGAAGTAGGGACCAAAGAACGGTAACAGGGCGACACCGTCTGTGACCTGCACACCGTACTTAAGCAACACGGGAAGTTCAACGTAGCTAAAGCTAGCCATGTGTTTGCCCTTCTTTGCACCACGAGTGGAATAGTAAGCACCACTCTCAAGGAAGAGAGGAATGTCCTGGCTTACACGGAAACCGGCGACAAGAGCAAGGTTGATACCAGCCTTCGTTCCACCCGGCATGTAATTAGGATTACCAGTTCCATAATAATTTCCTGACAGACCAGAGAGGTTGAGACCGACACGTGTACCATAATAGAATGTAGTCTCATCAAGTGAGAAGCCATCGCTGCTGAACTGAGCGAATGAGGGTGCGGTAAAGCACAGAGCCACAAGAGCCACTAAAATCTTTTTCATGTTTCTAAAGTTTTTTTTGGTTACTATAACAATTGAATTCTACGCGCAAAGTAACATCATTTCTTTCAATCATGCAAACTTTTTTCAGTTTTTTTCCGATTTTTTTGCTGTTTCCTATCTATTATCACCTTACGTAGGCCTTGACGTGGTGAACAGAGCCGTCGGGTGTAACCAGATTTACGACGCAAATGCCAGAAGGAAGAGGAACTGTAACAAAGAAGTCATCCACGACAAGACGAGTGAGCAAACTGCCTGCCACGTCGCTAATGGTCACCTTCGTGCCTTCAGGCCAGCCTTCGAGGAGAATGCCCCCTACCCCGCTGCGTACATTTCCCTTGACTATGGGAGACAAAGGAAGACGGACATTGGAATAGATGGAATCGAGGCCGACCTTCTTGTCCATCCAGTCCATGCGGTAGCTTATGTACGATTTCATGGACTCCACCTCGGCGCTGAAACTGCCAAGTGCCTGGAAGTTCTGATGGACGTAGGTACTGAGGATAGGCCAGCGAATGAAGTTAAGCCGCTGAGAAACATCGGCATTCTCAGCGAGGCTATCGACAAGATGTAGCATCTGCTCTGTCGAAAGGCCACGGTCGAGACGTGCACGGCTCCACTCCTCGCATTGCAAGTCTTTGGTAGTATTGATAATGCGGGGAATAAGGCTCCTGACACCATTGGCTGCTGACGAACGTGAGGAGAGGGCAATGAACGTATTGCCGATAGAGCTGATGGGATGGGTGCGGTTATCATTCTCAAAGGCAAGATCGAAGTCCCATACGGGACCAAAGTGGAAACGGGGGTCATCGCGATCCTTCCAAACGTTAACACTCCAATAAGTATCGGTATTGCCGCTGTATTCGCCTACAAGGAAGTGCTTGACAAAAGAGGGGACATCAAGCATCGAGGCATAGCCCGTCTCAGGGTTGGTATAATTACTTGAAGAGACGGTACGCTCAAAAGCGTTCCATTGGTTCTTGATGTAAGCCTCTTGATAGGGAGTGATGTCCTCGCTGTCAGGATACTTGATGGTAATGGGGATGCGATAGGTATTGGAGGTAAACCACTTGGGCTCACCGCTAGCATAGGCATCGAGTTCAATGAGGTAACCGCCCGTGACGAAGTCGCCATAGTTGTCCGTCTTCTCCATCTTCGTGACGGCCACACGATCCTCGTGCACCTGCACTTGGTCGCAAAGTTGATAGGTACCCTTGTACTCCCCATTGAAGATGACATCTACCAGACGACCCTCAGGCGTCCATGCCATGTCAAGACGACGACTGACGTCGAAAGCCAAGAGGTTGCGCATGAGGGTCTTGTCGCCATAATTATTGATGAGCGTCCAATTCTTGGCATCGGCCGACATGCCCATGAGTTTGCGTGCACGGTTAAGCTTCAGGCGGTAGGGTTTCTTGGGGAAGCCCCAGCTGGCATTGCCACGACCGCGAATCTGAAGGGTATCGCTCTGAATCCTGGTACCTCCGCTGGAACGGGCGGGCGAGCCGTCAATTTTCGTGGTATAGATGGCTGAATAGGTACCGTCGATATAGGTGCTGCGCGAGTTTACTTCGCGAGCATCGGTGGTGTGGATAGTGATAAGGGGTAATGCAGAAGGGGTCCAAAGACCTGTGTCGTCGCCCTCGCCTTCAGAGCCGTAGAAACGGATCTCGCTGACGTTGCAACGGACGTCGTTAGGACCGACATAGCGGACGTAGCGGAAACCGCGACTGCATCGGATATCGACATAGTTGAAGCGCTTCTCCGTTGGCTGTTTCTCTATAATATAAAAAGGTATAGCGTCGCTAAAGTCCGGCTGGTTGGCGCCCTCGAAGACGCCCAGCACCATACGATTGGCATAGCTCGTACGAGGAGCAAAGCTTATCTTACCAATAACATAGGGTTTGCCCAAATCGAGACCGACCCACGTGTAGCTACGGTCCTGCGAGGCATAGAAGGTCTCGAAGTCGCCGTCGAAGACATTCGCTGCCACGTTATCGCCACTACCGTAGTCGACGCTGGGGCTGGAAATCGGCGTGCCGGAAAGCATCTTCATCTGTCCCCTTACAGGGAGGGTCAAGCAGAAGGACAAACAGAAACAGAGAAAAACCTTACTATTGTTCATAGTGTTTTTATCAAACGATTTATATTCACGCTAAATCGATATCCTGCAAAGGTTTGTGGAGAGAAGGTATCTCATGGACAGCCTCGAAATACTCTGCAAAGATGCGCGCTCCCTCGGCTACGGTATCGGCACAAGGACGTTTGCGGGGAGTCTCTGACGAGCCATCGCTTGGGGGGCGGAGCCCCAGCAGTTCAGCACAAATCAGCGAGCCGTTACGACGGCGGAACTCAGCAGCCAGATGCTGGACAACCTCGTAGTTGTGCATCTTTCCTTCGCGATCCTCAGCACGCGTGGCGCCACAGTCGAGCCCAGCAAGGATGAACATGCCGCAAGCCGCGCCACAGGTCTCGTGCATCCGCCCGATGCCGCCGCCAAACGAGGCAGCAACACGCATGGCCTGCTCCTCCGTCAGCCCATAGAGGTCGGCAAAGGCGGCACAGACTGCCTGGGCGCAGTTGTAGCCCTGACGGAAATATCCGACAGCTCTCGAGACACGCTCTTCCTTATTCATCGCCGTTTGCGGGGATTACTCCTCGTCATCGCCGCCTTCCAGCGGGCGCATGTTGGTATAGACGTTCTGCACGTCGTCGTCTTCCTCGAGGCGTTCCACCATCTTGTCGATGGTCTCACGCTGCTCTTCGGTGACGTCCTTAAGGTCGTTGGGGATACGTGTAAACTCAGCGCTGACGACTTCGAAGCCCTGCTCCTCAAGATGATGCTGAATCTGGGCGAACGACTTGGGGTCGCCATAGATGGTAATGCCGTCCTCGTCCTCGTCGTACTCTTCTTCCACGCCGTAGTCAATCATGTCGAGGATGAACTCGTCCATATCCAGTCCGTCCTTCTTCTTGAAGGTGAACATGGCCTTGTGGGTAAACATGAAAGCAAGGCTGCCGGTAGTCCCAAGGGTGCCGCTGAACTTGGTGAACACACTACGGACGTTGGCCACAGTACGGGTGGTGTTGTCAGTCAGGGTCTCGACGAATACGGCTATGCCGTGGGGGCCGTAGCCCTCATAGTTCATCTCCTTGTAGTCCTTCGTGTCCTTGCCCATGGCGTTCTTGATAGCACGCTCGATGTTGTCCTTCGGCATGTTCTCGTGCTTAGCCGTAGCGATAATGGCACGGAGGGCGGCGTTGCTGTCGGGGTCGGGGCCTCCGGCCTTGACGGCAATGGAGATCTGCTTACCAATGCGTGTGAACGTTCGGGCCATGTTGCCCCATCTCTTCAGTTTTCTTGCTTTGCGGAATTCAAATGCTCTTCCCATAATGCTAATTTTCTATTATATTATTTACTTTTTGTAGCCAAATAACAAAAAAAATCGTTTATTATTCGTAAGTCGTAAATCGTCAAATCGTAATTATTCTTTATCTGAGTTTGGCGCCGAGTTTCTGTTCATAGGCAGCGACGAGGCGTTCCATTGTCTTCTCTATCTGCTTGTCGTTGAGCGTCTGGTTCTCGTCCTGCAGGATGAAGCTGACGGCATAGCTCTTCTTGCCCGCCTCGAGGTTCTTGCCCTCATAGACGTCGAAGAGGGACACCTCCTTCAGCAGGCGGCGCTCTGTCTCAAAGGCGATGCGCTCTACGTCGGCAAAGGGGATGTTCTTGTCAAGCAGCAGAGCGAGGTCGCGCTTCACGGCGGGATACTTCGACAGCTCCACGTAGCTGACCGTGTGGTTGCGGATGGCCTTCATCAGTTCCTTCCAGTTGAGGTCGGCGAAGAACACCTCGTTCTCGATGTCGAAGGGACGGAGCAGCTTCTTCGTGACGATGCCGACGGTAGCCAGCAGCTTGCCTCCACGCGTGTGGAAGGTCAGCGCAGCCGAGAAGACGTCGTTCTTCAGATTGCCCACCACCATTGCCTGGCGCTGGATGCCCAGACGGGCGAAGATGTTCTCCACGTAGCCCTTCAGCTCATAGACCGACGATGCCTGGTCGGCATGGGCCCAGGAGTTCTGAATCTTCTTGCCTGTCACCCAGAGGCCGAGGTGGTAGTCCTCGCTGTAGGGCGAAAGGATGGCCTTGGCGTCGGGCTTGCTGATGCCCTCGACGATGGTGGGCTGGGCAGGAGCCGCCTCGCGACGGTTCTCATTATGGAAGTAATAGCAGTTGCCGAACTCGAAGAATTTCAGGTCGGCGTTCTTGCGGTTGGCGTTGCGGGCGATGCTCTCCAAACCGCCGAAGAGCAGCGTTTGACGCATTACGTTCAGGTCGGCGCTCAACGGATTCATCAGCCGGACAAGGTTGGCCGACGGATAGGCCTCGAGTCCGTCGTAGTAGGCGGCACGGGTGAGCGAGTTATTCAGTATCTCGTTGAATCCACAGCCCACCAGCTGCTCGCCGATGACGTTCTGCAGCTTCTGGCTCTGGTCGATGGCTGTCTTCACGGAGAGGCTTGACTTCAGCGTCGTGGGAATCTCCACGTTGTTGTAGCCGTAGATACGCAGGATGTCCTCCACCACGTCGCAGGGGCGCTGCACGTCCACGCGGTAAGGGGGCACGCTCAGTGTCAGCCCTTCGGCCGTCTCGCTGACGGTCTTCATCTCCAGGCTGCTGACGATACTCTTCACCGTCTCAGCGGGGATGTGTTTGCCGATGAGGCTGTCCACGTAGTCGTATTTCAGTTCCACCTCAAAGTCGGCGATGGGGTTCGGGTAGCTGTCTGTAATCTCCATAGCGATGGTGCCGCCCGCCAGCTCCTTCACCAGCAGGGCTGCCTGCTTCAGGGCGTAGATGACGCCGTTGGGGTCGATGCCGCGCTCGAAACGGAAGCTGGCGTCGGTCTGCAGACCGTGACGGCGAGCGCTCTTGCGAATCCACGTGGGGTGGAAGTAGGCGCTCTCCAGGAAGATGTTCTTCGTCGTCTCCACCGTACCGCTCTCCAGTCCGCCGAAGACACCTGCGATACACATGGGCTCCTCGGCTCCGTTGCAGATCATCAGGTCGCGTTCGCTGAGCTTGCGCTCCACGCCGTCGAGGGTGACGAACGGGGTGCCCTCGGGCTTCGTCTCCACGATGACCTTGCCACCCTTGATTTTGTCGGCGTCGAAGCAGTGCAGCGGCTGACCGTAGGCGTGCAGGATGTAGTTGGTGATATCGACGATGTTGTTGATGGGACGCAGGCCGATAAGCGTCAGCTTCTGCTTCAGCCATTCAGGGCTCTCCTTGACGGTGACACCCTTGACGGTGACGCCGGCATAGCGTGGGCAGGCCTCGGTGTTCCTCACCTCGACAGGTATGACGAGGTCGTGGTTATCGACGTTGAATGCCTCGTCCGATGGGCGAGTGAGGCTGGTTTCCCGTCCATTCTGCACCAGCCAGGCGTAGAGGTCACGAGCCACGCCGTAGTGGCTGCACGCATCGGCGCGGTTGGGGGTGATGTCGACTTCGATGACGTATTCGCTTTTGATATGGTAATAGTCCTTAGCGGGCGTACCAGGCACGGCGTCAGCAGGCAGCACAATAATGCCGTCGTGGTTGATACCAATACCGATTTCGTCCTCAGCGCAGATCATACCGTTCGACTCCACGCCACGCAACTTACTCTTCTTGATGGTGAAAGCCGTGTCGCCGTCATAAAGCTTCGTGCCCAGGGTGGCGACGATGACCTTCTGCCCTGCCCTCACGTTGGGTGCGCCGCAGACAATCTGAACGGGTTCTCCACCGTCTCCCAGATTGACGGTAGTAACGTGCATGTGGTCGCTATTGGGATGGGGCTCGCACGTCAGCACCTCGCCGACCACGATGCCTGCCAGTCCGCCCTTGATGGTTTCCACTTCTTCCACTCCGCCCACTTCCAGTCCGATGGAGGTCAGGGCCACAGCTACCTCATCAGGCGTGAGGTCAGTCTGAACATACTCTTTCAGCCAATTATACGAGATATTCATTTTTCGTTTATTCTGTTATTTTCCTTATTATTATAAAAGGCATAGCACATAAAATGCCATTTCAAACTGCAAAAATAATACGAATCTGACGAACGAACAAATTTATTTGAGATTTTCTGAGCGAAGCCGGCAAAAACCTGCCTCCCTCCCCTCGCATGAAAACTGAAAACTATCATACTGAAACTGCTGAAACGTCGCAGTCGCATCACGGTTTATACGTAGCAGGATTCAAATTAATAACGCAACAACTTTAGAATTGTTTTATTGTCTCGATA
>CAMYYY010000069.1 GCA_947303715.1 uncultured Bacteroidales bacterium
TCTACGACCTGCAGGGCCGTCCCGTGGATGGCACGCAGAAGGGCATCCTCATCCGCAACGGAAAGAAGGTACTGGTGAAGTAACCTCTTCGCCCACGGCCGAGGAAAAACCGCTAAGCGGCTTCCGATAAGCTTACTTTTTCGACACGATGCATCACCATCTCCCCGTTGCCTGCGAAGGCAGCGGGGAGATTTTGCGCCGGCTGAACGGAAGGCCATTTTCCCATCTGAAGAAAGGCTTTTTCTGCCATGCGTAAAAGGCTCGTTGTCTGTGCAGAATCAAAGGATGGAAAATTTTCATCGCAATGGTTAAATGTTTTCATCGCAATGAAAGATTGTTTTCATTGCAATGATTAATTCTTTTCACTGCAATGGTTAAATGTTTTCACTGCAATGATTAATTCTTTTCACTGCGATGAAAAAACGGTATTCTTTGATATTGTCATACTGATGTCAGATAAAACTATGAAAGAAATTCGTTTCATTCGGATAATTGGCTTTGCCTTCGTCCGTCACGACTCCGCCATTCAAATATATTTGATTCGCTCGGCTTACACTATCTTTAATCCCCTTCGGGGCTTTTAGATAGGGGTCGCCTCGGGAAAATGCAAAAAAATTTGCTTTTTCGCTCGGCTCACCCTATCTTTGCAGATTGAAAGAGAATAATAAAGAAAAAAAGAGAATATGAAACCATTAAACAAGCAGACTGCACCTAAGAGCGTAGCTCCTGAGAGAATTATCCAGTTTGGAGAGGGGAATTTCCTTCGCGCCTTTGCCGACTGGATTGTCTGGAACATGAACATGAGGACGAACTTCAACGCGTCGGTCGTTGTCGTCCAACCGATTGAGCGGGGCATGGCAGACTGGCTGAATGGGCAGGATTGTCTCTATCACGTCAATCTACAAGGGCGTCAGGAGGGCAAGGCCGTCGATTCGCTCGACCGTATCGACGTCATCAGCCGCGTGCTGAATCCCTACTCACAGAACGCGGCCTTCATGGCGCTTGCCGAACAGCCGGATATCCGTTTCGTCATCTCCAACACCACCGAGGCGGGCATCCACTTCGACCCGGCATGCAATCTGACGGACGCCCCTGCCGCCAGCTATCCCGGCAAGCTCACCCAGCTGCTCTACCGCCGCTTCAAGGCCTTCAACGGCGATGCCAAGAAGGGGCTTATCTTCTTCCCCTGCGAGCTGATTTTCCTCAACGGCCATCACCTCAAGGAGTGCATCCTGCAGTACATTGAGCTTTGGAAGGAGGACTTCGGAAAGGACTATGAGCGGTTCAAGAACTGGTTTGTCAAATACAACTACGTCTGCGCCACGCTGGTCGACCGCATCGTACCCGGCTTCCCCCGCAAGGATATCGGACGGCTGCAGAAACGTGCCGGCTATGTGGACAACATGATGGTGCAAGCTGAAATCTTCCACCTCTGGGTGATTGAGAAGCCCACGAACATGTCCATCCGCACCTTGCGCAAGGAGTTCCCTGCCGACCAGGCTGGGCTCCACGTCATCATCACCGACAGCGAAGCCCCCTACCATGAGCGAAAAGTCACGCTGCTGAACGGCCCGCATACGGTTCTCTCCCCTGTGGCTTATCTGTCGGGCATCAACATCGTCCGCGACGCCCTGCACGACCCCGTCGTGGGCAAGTATATCCGGAAGGTACAGTTCGACGAACTGATGCAGACCCTCAATCTGCCGATGGCCGAGCTGGAGCAGTTCGGCGCCGACGTGCTGGAGCGTTTCGACAATCCCTATGTCGATCATCAGGTCACCTCCATTATGCTTAACTCCTTCCCGAAGTACGAGACACGCGACTTGCCCGGCCTGAAAATCTATTTGGAACGCAAGGGCGAACTGCCCAAGGGACTGGTGCTGGGACTTGCGGCGATTATCACCTATTACAAGGGCGGCACACGTGCTGACGGCGCGCCCATCCAGCCTAACGATGCACCTGAAATCATGCAACGCCTCGCCGAACTGTGGGCAACGGGCGACACGCGCAAGGTGGCAGAGGGCGTGCTCGGCGCAACGGATGTCATCTGGAAGGAATCGAAACAGGACCTTAACACCATTCCCGGACTCACGGATATGGTCACCGACTTCCTGAATCAGATTCAGGTAAAGGGAATGAAGGAAACCGTCAAAGGAATAATATAGTGATCAGTGAACAGAGATCAGTGAACAGTGAACAGAGATCACTAAGAGAATGAAGACGTTTCTGAAAATAAACCCAGCCGATAATGTCGGGGTGGCGCTACAGCCTTTGTCAAAGGGCGAGGTAATTGATGTGGACAATCAGAGAATCACCCTTCTGACGGATGTTCCCGCAGGCCACAAATGCGCCTTGAAAGACATAGCCGAAGGCGAGAACATCATCAAGTACGGTTTTCCCATCGGCCACACCTTGCACGCCATCCGCCAAGGCTCGTACCTCGACCACGAGGACATCCGCACTAACCTGGTAGGCACGCTGGACTATAGCGACATCCGTCCGAAAGGGCTTTGTAAGCCTGAGCCATCGGGCGAACAGCTTACGTTCCAAGGCTACGTGCGCAGCGACGGACAAGTAGGCATCCGCAACGAGGTATGGGTGATTCCGACGGTGGGCTGTGTCAACGGCATCATCAAGCAGATCGTCGAAAAGGTCAAGGAGGACTTAGGCAGCACTATCGAGGGCATCGACGGCATCTTCCACTTCCCTCATAACTACGGATGTTCGCAGTTGGGCGACGACCACGAGAATACCAAGAAAGTGCTGCGCGACATGGTGCACCATCCGAATGCGGGTGCCGTCCTTGTCGTGGGCTTAGGATGTGAGAACAACCAGCCCCGCATCTTCGAGGAGTTCTGCGGAAACTACGACAGGGAGCGCGTCAAATTCATGGTCTGCCAAGAGGTGGAGGGCGACGAAGTCAATTACGGCGTCCAACTGCTCGAGGAACTGATTAAAAAGGCACAGCAAGACCGCCGCGTGACGGTGCCCGCCGCCAAGTTGCGCGTAGGCCTCAAGTGCGGCGGCTCTGACGGCTTCTCGGGCATCACGGCCAACCCCCTGCTGGGTGCCTTCTCCGATTTCCTTTGCGAGCGTCAGGGCGGTACAACCGTCCTTACCGAAGTGCCCGAGATGTTCGGCGCCGAAACAATCCTCATGGAACGTTGCGGTAGCGAGCAGCTCCTTCAGCAGACGATTGCGCTAATCAATAATTTCAAAACCTATTTTCTCTCGCATGGCGAGCCGTGCGGCGAGAATCCCTCGCCAGGCAACAAGGCCGGCGGCATCTCCACGCTGGAAGAGAAAGCGCTCGGCTGTACGCAGAAGTCGGGTAGTTCGGTGGTGTGTGGCGTGCTGGAATACGGCGAGCGCCTGACGGCCAGTGGGCTCAACCTCCTTTCTGCTCCGGGCAACGACCTCGTGGCATCAACGGCGCTTGCCGCTGCGGGCTGCCAGCTCGTGCTGTTCACCACGGGCCGAGGCACGCCTTTCGGAACCTTTGTGCCGACGCTAAAAGTCTCCACGAACACCAACCTCTATCAGCGCAAGCCCCTGTGGATTGACTTCAATGCCGGCGTGCTGGTAGAAAACCAAAGTATGGACGAAACGCTTGCCGCATTTATCCAGAAAATCCTCCGTGTGGCCAGCGGCGAATACACCCGCAGCGAGCAGGCAGGCATCCACGAAATCTCCATTTTCAAAAACGGCGTCACACTTTAGGGGTTAAGGGTTAAAGGTTAAAGGTTAAGGGTTAAAGGTTAAGGGTTAATGGTTAGAGGTTAAAAAAGAATGTAATGATATCATGAGGTATAAATCCTTTTTGTTTTTCGTCATCACGTTGTTTATCGTACCCTTTTCCCACGCACAGGAGGGATGGATTGACCTGACATCGGAATATATTATCAACCCGAACTTCGACAATGCCTCCAACGAGGGCTGGGAGGGCTCGGACATTGGCCATGCACAAAGCTGGGTGTGGGCTGGCGAATTTTGGTACGCAACGTTCAACACCTATCAGCACGTCCGCAATCTGCCGAACGGCCACTACCGCGTTTCCGTCAGCGCCCTCTACCGCCCGGGCGACAGCAGCCAGAACCTTCTCAACCAACACTTCGCCGGTAACGAGCGTATCAATGCCTACCTTTACGCCAACGAAGAGGCTATCCCTGTCAAGGCCTGCTACGGCGAATACGCCACCGTGAGTGCCAACGGCGCCCACCTCCTCTACAACTCCGAAATCGGCCAGAACGTCTATTACCCCAACAGCATGGAGAGCGGCGAATATTACTTCACCCTCGGTATGTACCACAACGAGCTGGAGGTCGATGTCACCGACGGCGAGCTCACCCTGGGCATCTACTGCAACGAATTGCAGACGGCCAACTGGTGCCTTTTCGACAACTGGCGGCTGGAACTCTGGGGTACTATCCGTCCCGTGGAGCGCATCATTATGGAGCAGCCATCGTTGCGTATCGGCCTTGGTGAAACGGCAACCATCAATGCCACCATCTATCCCGAGAACGCCACCTTCCGCAAGCTCGCGTGGAGCACTACCGATGCCTCGGTCGTCACCGTCAGCGATGACGGCGTGGCGAAGGGCATGAGTAAGGGTACGGCCACCATCATCGCCGAGGCCATCGACGGCAGCGGCGTCAGCGCTGCGTGTACCGTCACCGTCACCAACAACGGCGCCACGGCCGAATCGCTCATCATCAACGAAATCATGGTGGCCAACCTCGACACCTACCTCGACCCCTCGTGGAACTACGGCGGCTACATGGAACTCTATAACCCCACCGACGTGAGCGCCAACCTCTCGCACTACTACGTTAGCGACGACCCCGACAACCTCACCAAGTTCCGTCTACCCATTGACATCGGCGCCATCCCCGCCCACGGCTATAAGAATCTCTGGTTCGACCACTACGATTGGCGCTACGGCCACTATCAGGTGGGCATCGAACTGAATCCCGAGGGCGGCACGCTCTACATTGCCGACGACGACGGCACGCTCGTCGCCTCGCAGGCGTACCCCCCTTGCATCAGCCGCGCCTCCTACGTCCGCGTCACCGATGGTGCCGACGAATGGCGCTACACCTCCACCCCCAGCCCCGAAGCCACAAACGACGGCTCCACCTTTGCCGACGAGCAACTGCCCGCCCCCGAGGTGCTGCAGGACTCACAGCTCTTCACAGGCACCCTCAGAGTCAGCGTCGCCATCCCGGAGGGCGCACTCCTGCGCTACACTACCGACGGCTCCGTGCCTACCCTCGCCAACGGCACCACCAGCAACACGGGTGCCATCAGCGTCAAGAAAACCAGCGTCTATCGTTTCCGCTTCTTCAAAGACGGCATGCTACCCAGCCCTGTTGTCACACGCTCCTATATCTTACGCGATAAGGAGTATCCGCTCCCCATCCTCTCCGTCACCACGGCCAACGACAACCTCTACAGCAGCGCGTACGGCCTCTTCGCTAAAGGCCCCAACGGCCGTGCCGGCAATGGACAGGACGCCAAGTGCAACTGGAACATGGACTGGGACCGCCCCGTCAACTTCGAGCTCATCACCGAAGACGGCCTTATGGCCATCAATCAGGAGGTGAACCTTTCGGCGTGCGGTGGTTGGAGCCGCGCCTGGGGACATCACTCCTTCAAGCTCAAGGCCGACCGCCAGTACGATGGACACAAGAACTACTACGAATACCCCATCTTCAAGGAGAAGCCCTTCAACCGCAACAAGACCGTGCAGATCCGCAATGGTGGCAACGACAGCGACTGCCGCATTAAAGATGCCGCCCTGCAGGAAATCATTGCCCGCTCGGGCCTCGATGCCGACTGCCAAGGCTACGTCCCCGTCATGCATTTCATCAACGGCTCGTACATCGGCCTCATTAACATGCGCGAACCGAACAACAAGCACTTCGCCTTCGCCAACTACGGCCTCAGCGCCGAGGAGCAAGATCAGTTCGAGATTTCGCCCGACAGCAACTACATCCAGATGGCGGGCACGAAGGATGCCTTCGACCGCTGGTATCGGCTGGCGGAAAACGCGAGCGACAATGCCGTCTATGAGGAGATAAAGAAGGTGGTTGACGTCGACAACTTCATCAACTACATCGCCCTGGAGTTCTACCTCGGCAACTGGGACTGGCCGAAGAACAACCTCAAGGCCTTCCGCCCCCGCACCGAGGAGGGACGGTTCCGTTTCGTCGTCTTCGACCTCGACGGCTCGTTTAGCGTCGGCAACCCCTTCTCCACTTTCGAAGATAAGCGCATCTTTACCTTCGATGCCCTGCGTGGCGAATTCAAGGGACAACTCACGGCCGAGATAGAGGTGGTCACCATCTTCCTCAACATGCTGCAGAATGCCCAGTTCCGCCGCCAGTTCACCGATGCTTTCTGCCTTATCGCGGGCAGCGTATTTGAACCTTCGCGCTGCGCTGAGATTATCACCGAGCTGGCCACGCGCATCGAGGAACCCCTCTCGCAAGAATGGCGTAGCCCGTGGGGCACAGCCAACGACCTCATCAACCGCCTCAACGCCAGCTACCAGTCGAAGAACATCAACTACATGAAGAACTACTCGCGGATGAAACTCAACGGCACCCCGGCCGTCACGGCTACGCTCAGCGCCAACACGCCCGAGGCACGGCTTACAGTCAACGGCCTCCCCGTCCCCACGAACCGCTTCTCCGGCAAACTGTTCTCCCCCGTCACCGTCCGTGCGCAGGCTCCCGCAGGCTATGTCTTCAAGGGCTGGAGCAGTTCGTCGAACACCACGACGAAAGAGCTCTTTGCCTACGGTAGCGCCTGGCGCTACTACGACCAGGGCAGCCTCGACGGCACATCGTGGAAAATCTCCGGCTACAACGACAGCCACTGGCCCACGGGCAACGCCCCGCTCGGCTACTTTGTTACCGACGCCAGCAACGGACGCGGTTACAAGACCTTCCTCGACTACGGCGGCAACACCAACAACAAGTACCCCACCAGCTACTTCCGCACCACCGTTGACCTTAGCGATGCCCCCGCCTCGGGCGACGTCTTCACCCTCGACTTCACCTGCGACGACGGCTTCGTCATCTACGTTAACGGTACCGAGGCCGGCCGCTACTTGATGCCCTCCGGCACTCCGTCGTTCAACACCTTCGCTTCCACGTATGCCCCCAACAACCCCGACAGCGGCACGATGACCCTCAAGGCCTCGCTCTTCAAGAAGGGACGTAACGTCATTGCCGTAGAGCTCCACAACAACGCCTCCAACAGCACCGACCTCTACTGGGATGCCGCCCTCTCGGCCGAGATTACCACAAGCGGCGATGCCACGTTCGTCTCCACCGACGAGGAATATGCCCTGCCCTCCTCAGGAACCGTCAAACTAACCGCCATTTACGAAAGACCCACTTCCGACCCATCCCATGATGGAGGAGAGAGCGTGCGCATCAACGAGGTCAGCCCCGCAAACGACATCTACATCAACGACCTTTGGAAAAAGCAGGATTGGATTGAACTCTACAACAGCACGTCTGAGGACATCGACCTCACGGGCTGGTACCTCAGCGACGACACGCTGAACTACCAGAAGTTCCAAATTCCCGCCGTCGAGGGCGTCAACAACGTCATCCCCGCCTACGGCTACAAGGTCATCTGGTGCGACAAGCTGGAGCCCTACAACCAAGTCCACGCCAACTTCAAGCTTGCTTCCGAGGGTGGTTTCGTCTTACTCACCTCGCCCTCACAAGACAAGATTCCTCATTCCTCATTTATCATTCCTAATTCCACGGACAGCTTCCACTACCCTGCTGTCGAGAACGGTCGTCAGACCGTCGGCCTCTATCCCGATGGCGGCAGCGAGACCTACGTCATGCAGCGCCCCACCATCGGCAAGACCAACGTCATCACCACCGCCGACCTTGCTCACACCCAAGCCATCATCACAGGCATTAAAGCCCTTCATGTCCTTGACGACCTCAATGACCTCGATGATGCCCTCTACGATCTCCAAGGCCGCCGCGTCCTCCACCCCATACCTGGCAACCTCTACATCCAGAACGGCCGCAAGGTCTTGTACAAGTGAGATATTTTGGCATAAGAAAGCCCCTTTCTACACATCGGAAAGGGGTTCTTTTTCTGTACTTTGGCTACAATGATGTTTTTTCATCGCAATGGTTACAAGTTTTCATTGCAGTGAAAAGAATCTTTCATTGCAGTGAAAAGAATCTTTCATTGCAATGATTAAATGTTTTCATCGCAATGATTAATTGTTTTCATTGCGATGAAAAAAACAAAACATCAAAGAAACGAAAAAAGAACGCCCCTTTTCTCAGACGAAAGCAGCTATAAACCTTTTCGTTCCACGTCCTGCCAGTCCGGATTGCTCAGTATTTCGGCGTTATTGCCTACGAAGCAGCCGGCAGCCTCCTTGTCGTTGCAGAGCCAGTAGCGCATCCATGCCGTCATGTAGGCATCGCCGCGCTTAATCACGTCGCCATGATCTATACCCTTCAAGCGTGCCATTACGACAGGCTGCCCCTCAATGGCATCGAAATTGGCTTCCATCGACTCTAACGGACATATCAACTTGGCATCTGCCGCACCTGTACCAGCCATAAGCAACATTGGGGCTGCGACAGAAGATGCCGAGTACGGCCATTTCAGACTGTCTGCCAATACAGGAGCCGTGCAACTTTGAGAACAGAGGGCCTTATAAAAACGGCTATTGTCATATCCGCCGACTGCATTAAACACAGCCACTCCGCCCTGCGAATGTCCAACAAGCCCTATGGCTTGCAGTTCAACCTTGTCATGGAAACGGCTTTCAGCAGACTGGTTTTGGGAAAGAATAAAGTCGAGCGTCATGCTGACCGAACGGCCGTCCCACGTCCATTCATCCTCGTTTCCAGCAACAATAAAGCCCCACGAAGCAAGATGGCGGAAAATAGCCTTGTACTTCGAGGCGCGAATACCCGTGCCGTTGGCCATGATGACGACAGGCCACTTCTTCTGTGACGTCGTCAGTTCGGCAGGATAATAGACTTGGAAGAGCTTTATCCTTTCTTCGTCAGACTCCTCGGAGTAAGTCTCTACGGCATATTCCCCGTCGGCAGCGTACTTCTTTTCAAGCACACCCTGGTAGTTGAACCTTTTCTGATAACCATCAGAGACGGTTTGCAAATTTTTCCAAAAGCTGCTACAACTCCAGCAGAGCAGCGCCACGCCCAATAGGGCAAGAATTAGTTTCTTCTTTTGCATAGTGAAGGACGTCTGACTGAAGGGGGGGGTATGAACTAAACTACAACGTAATGCCCAGTCCGACGAACACGCCAGCGGCTGTGGTGCTGATGTTGTCGCGGTTGTCCAAGTCTGTCAGGCCGAAGCGGTAGCCGCCGAAAAGTCGGAAGGAGGCATAATCAAGCGCTACGCCTACGACGCCAGAAAGATTCATGCGCTCGTTGTTCGTGTTGTCGCCGTACCAATTGACATCGGTGTTACTATCCAGCAGATTTGTTGCCGAGCTGTGGGTGGTAACGTTGGTGTTTCCGCTGAGGGCGTAGGTCAGCATCGGGCCGGCGTAGAACGAGAGCATCGCCACCGGATTGAGGTTAAGGCCATAGTTGACAAGCACGGGGATGTCAACGAGCATCTGGGTCTCGGTCGTCTTGGCCGTAACAGTCAGGAGAGTTTCTTCATTTGTACGGACATTGAAACGCCCCTGCGCGCCAAGTGACAAGCAAAGGTTGCCGGAAAGCGGTAGGTTGTAGTTGACGCCAGCAAAGAATCCGTTCATATCCTTTGAGGAGGAGTTGGTAGTGTTGCCCGACGTAATGTTGGTTGTCAAGGTTTCAGGAGCATAGCCCACGTTGATGCCCAACTGGGCGTTTGCCTTGCCGCAGACCAGCACCAGAACTGCCACGGCCATCAGTTTAATGGATTTTTTCATTTTGATTACAATTAGTTTGGTAAATAAACAATAACTTTCTGGCAACAAAGATATGCCCTGCCGTCAACATCACCAAACTTAATTGTCACAAATTCAAACTTCAAAGAAGCAATTGCGACATAAAACAGCAAAAGTCGCAGCAGTCGAATGCTATTCCTTATTATATAGCATGCACATTCGTGGATTATGTATGGCTGAACGTGCGACGGATAATGACAGCCATCTCCTCGGGTGTCTGACGAAAGTCGCGCACAATCCATTCCTTCAAGATGCCGAATAGTGCATAGGCATAGACGGCATTCTCATAACTGAGCACGTCGTCGTCGGCATGGCGTTCCTTCAGTATGGCGACGAACGAGGCCTGCACCTCGTTCATCAATCCACGACGGAGCATTAACCGCAACGTGTCGCGAATTTCATAATTATACTGAAAGAATGCCTCAGCATTATCCAGCGAGAAACCGTCGCGAATCACCACATCGTGCGTCTCGCAATAGACCTCCCAAAGGCGCACCATCTTGTAAGTCACCGCCTCGCTCTTCGAATGGAAACTCCGAAACCACGAGGCGCGATGATAGCCCGCCACGTCGCAAAGTTGCTGCACCCTAATGTCCTCGATGCGTTGCTCCCGCAGTAGCAGAAACATCGCATCGGCAAGACAATCTTTCAGAAAGGAAGCGCTCATCGCACCAGTACTTTCTTTCCGTTCTGGATGTAGAGGCCGCCGGATTGCGGTTGGCTGACGGGACGGCCTTGGAGGTCAAACAAATTACTATCTGACGATTTACTACTTACCATTTCGTCCTGCGGGCTGCTGATGCCGCAAGTGGTGAGGTCGAGACGGAAAGCGCCATTAATGTTGGCTCTATAGGCATCATTGCCCATCTGGATGATAATGGAGTTCGGTGTTGGGAAGGTTATGACGGAGTTCTCGTACTTGCCATAGTAATCTTCACCGGGAACAGAGGTCATCCTACACGGGCCGTAACCCCAGTCAACGCCCATATCCTGCAAGGAGATGCGGACAGCCTGCGGGTCGGTGGCGTTAACCTCGATGTAGAAGTCACCATCCAGCCAATCGCCAGGGTCATTGTAAGGATAGGTTTTGCCGTAGGGGTTCTTCATGCGGAAGAGACCAGGTGTTGAGGCGCTCTCCTGCACCTCCACGTCGTAAGTAATCGGATTGAAGCTGAACAATGGGGCGAGGACATCGTCGGTATAACGGGCTTTGCCAAGCTCAATCCATTCCTTATCCGCATAGTAGCGGAAGGTCTTGAATTTGTATTTCTGCGAACGGCCCGATTCGTCATAAGAGATGGCCAATATCGAGTAGGTGCCGCTGGGAACAGTAACGGTAAAGTGCTGCTCGCCCTCGGCGTAAGTCGAGGAGATTTCGCCATTGGTGATGCCATTGATAATATCGCTCATCACGGCGGAATCGTCCGTCAACTCCCTATCCATGACGGAATAGCGCCAATAGGCAACGCTATAGCCCGGGGTTATGGTCACCTCCTGTGTGGCGGTACCGTTGTCGTTCTGTGTCAAGGAGCCAAGAGTGACATCGATGGAGTAATCCTTGAAGTTGCTGCCTTTGACGGCGATAGTCTCGACGCCCTCGCCCCAGTTGGCGGTCAGGTCGACGAGGTCGTAGTAAGCCACATAGAGGGTGAACACTCCGGATGATACGTCGAAGCGGCTTGGATAGGATTGCCAAGTGGCACTTCTGCCCAACACCTGCGTACGGTAGTACACATCGTCGGACACATAGACCTTGCCGACGCCATAATAGGTGTCGGTATAGCCGGTGTACTGCTGGGCAATGCTGCAACGGCCGGTAGAGGTGTCGTAATCGATATCAAGCGTCACGTCATAGCCCCAGCCGTAGAGGCGGAACTGGCGTAGGTTGGAGTTCGAATTCGACGTACGGACAAAGATGGGATAGGTCTTTTCGCCGTAGTCCTTGAATATGCAGGAATATTTATAGACGGCTGTGCCCTCGCCATAAGGCTCCCAGTCGGTCCATTCGCCGAAGCCCTTCAAGCGGACGCTGATGTCGTTGCTCCAATCCGAATCCTCGCGTCCGGGGGCAAGTGCCTTCACACGATAGGTATGGACGACGGTGGAGTCGAGTCCAGCGACCACATAGAAGGTGTCGACAATATTCTCAATATAGACAGGCTCTGCTTCGCCTGAGGTGACGGCGAGCGTGTATTTTGTGGCATTCGGCACCTTGATCCAATGCGCCACGAACGAGTGCTCCTTCACATCCGTAGCCGCCTCGGCCACCGGAGTGCGCAGAGAGCCGGAGTTGCCGCCCATGAAGAGGAATGAGATGAGTCCGCTCGTCTCCTTTATCTCCTCAATGGGTTTGCCCATGAACTTACGGCCATCCCTAGCCTCGTTGTAAAGTGTGGCTGCGGGCTTCGAGGTATCCGTGAGTGACGTATTCTTCGATGTTCCAGGATAGGGGTCGCCTGCCAGTTCCGAATTCCTGTAGTTGTTGTCGGCAGGGATGATGGTGCAGCGTTGATGGCTCTTGATATTGTTGACGATATTATCTTGCCACGCTGATGCCAGATAGTCCACATGGATAACAAGCATTCCGTGGCCGCCGAGAGCCGTATCCCACGACTTCTGCTGACGGTTCTCCAGCAGGTAGTACTCGTCGCGGTAAGCATCGTTATAGATAATGTATGCCTGAGGCGCATCCGTCAAGGCTTTCATGTTCTTGATGGTTTTACCGTCAACCAGTTCCTCAGGCTCCAGCCAGCCACACACCATGCGCTCGAAGGACGTGTAGCCGCTTGGAATGTTGGCAAAACTGTATCCCTGTGAGTCGTAGGTACCGTTGTAACAGCCTATGTCCATGACGCTCCAAGTGTCAAGGCCGAAGTTTGTCCCTCCTGATGTATCGTAGAAGTCGGGCAAGCCAAGGCAATGGCTGAACTCGTGGCAGGCTGTGCCGATGCCGCCCAATTGTGTGCCCTTGGAGCCGTGTAGTTCACCGCTACACGCAAACTGATTGACCATCACACCGTCCATGCGAAGCGTGCGTCCGTAGTCCGAGCTGTTCAGCCACCACTCCATCGGCCAGACACAATCTTGCAGATGGGTAGGATCGGAGGCTTCGCCAAAGCCGGCATAGACGACGAACACCTGATCGACCTCGCCGTCGTCATCCCAGTCGTAGTTGCTATAATTCACGTCCTTGTCAGCCAACTTTACGGCCTCAGCAATCATCTCGCCAACACGCTTGTCGTCGCCTCGTGAGTTGTTCTCACCATAGTATTTCATCTCATGCTCCAACGTGTAGGGGCCAACGACGTCGAAGTTAATCTCAAACTGGTCGTAGCTCTGCGCCTTAAAGTAGTCGCGCACGCTACCGATATGGCCGTTGTCGTTGTAGCCCTCCTTGTTGAACATGGCGTCAAACACCTCGCGCGTGTGCTCTTCTTGTATCTGTACGTCAGTATAGCTGACAAGAATCACCAGACCTCTCTTTGAACCCTTGTATGTTCCCGCTCTGCGGGCAGCCTCGGCACGGCGCATACGACGTTCGTAGGCCAACGTACGACGTTGCTGTCCCTGAGCACGGCGTGCAGCCGATAACCAAGGCGATTGCATACGCGAAAAACACCCGTCCGCCAAGCGCACCAGTTCGTTACCCTCCTCATCTACATAGCAATGAAAGAACTCATCGCCCGTCACACAAACGGTAACCGGACGGCCGTTATCCAACATAGCCTGAAAGGGTTTGCGGTAAGCCGGCACGGCATACATACCCATTGTGAACAACACCAATAAAACAAAGCTAAGAATTCGTCTCATATCAATGGTATTATCTATTGAGGTTGCAAAGTTAGTGCAAACTGGGTAATAATGCAAATAAAACAAAGAAAAAACGCACCAGAACGAAGTTCCAGCGCGTTTTCCCTCTCCTCGTACACCCTCAGGGGCTCGAACCCTGGACACCCTGATTAAGAGTCAGGTGCTCTACCAACTGA
>CAMYYY010000070.1 GCA_947303715.1 uncultured Bacteroidales bacterium
ATACTAAAACGAAAATGACCTGTTGACCTCATGACCTCATGACCTCTACGGCTGTCCCCCCCATCCATCCCCGCCCTAAAGGGGGAAGGGAGACGGGAAAGGAGTGCACTTGGAGGCTTAAAGACGTCAAAATCGGCGCGAGAGACACCTACGGATAGCAAGTCTGACTGGCAAAAAATAATGTATTATCTTTGCATCATAAAAACTAAGGAAAATGAAAAAAGTACTCACCCTCGGAAAAATCAATTTTTATTTGCTTTTTCAATCGGCTTGCACTACTTTTGCAAGCGCAATTCATAAAGTGTTATGATTACCCGTACATTGATTCGACAGAAGGTCGTGCAGATTCTATACGCCTATCTGCTCCGCGAGAACACGAACGCGGGGGCTGCCGAGAAGGAACTGACGTTCAGCTTGGACAAGGCCTACGACCTCTATCTCTACTTGTTGCTGCTGATGGTGGAGGTGAAGCACTTCGCCGAGGACCGCATGGCGCTGCGCCGTCTGCGCCTGCAGCCTACGGAGGAGGACCTGAACCCTAACCTCCGCTTCGTCAGGAACCGCTTCATCTGCCAACTGGAGGAGAACAACGAGCTGGCTGAGCGCCGGAAGGGGCTGAAGCGCTCGTGGAAGGACGACGATGACGTGGTGCGACGCCTGTTTGAGGCCATTGAGCACAGCACGCTCTACTGCGACTACATGAACGCCCCCGCTGAGCCCACCTACGAGGACGACCGCGCGCTCTGGAGGAAGATCTACAAGCAGTTCATCATGGACAACGACGAGCTGGACAGCCTGTTTGAGGAGCAGAGCCTCTACTGGAACGACGACAAGACGGTGGTGGATACGTTTGTGATGAAGACCATCAAGCAGTTCGACCCGTTGATGGGCGCCGATCAGGCGCTTCAGCCTCAGTACCACGACAGGGAGGATCCGGAGTTTGCACGCACGCTGCTGCGCCGCGCCCTGAAGAACGCCGGCACGTACCGCGAGCTCATCGACGAGCAGAGCAGCAACTGGACGGGCGAGCGCATCGCCTTCATGGACACCGTCATCATGGTAACGGCGCTGGCAGAGGTGACGTCGTTCCCCTCCATCCCGCTGAACGTGACGCTGAACGAGTACGTGGAGATTGCCAAATACTACAGCACGCCCCAGAGCGCATCGTTCATCAACGGCATCCTGGATGCCACAGCGAAGAAATTAAGAAATAACGTCTGACAAAAAGCCGAAGGACGTGTTCATCACACATGGAAATAAAAAACGTTAAACAATAAAACACTAAAACAATGTTCCCACTACAAGAAGCCGCTGCCCCTACGGCAGCCCAGGGCGCAGGGTCGTTCCTCGCATCGCCCTTGTTTATGATTATTCTGCTGTTCGTCATCATGTATGTCTTCATGATCATGCCTCAGCGCAAGCAGCAGAAGCAGATTGAGGCCTTCCGCCGCAGCCTGCAGCCCGGCTCGAAGGTCGTCACCAGCGGAGGTGTCTACGGCATCGTCAAGGAAATCAATATGGAGAACGGCAAGGAGGTGGTGACGCTGGAGATTGCCTCGGGCGTACGCATCCGCATCGACAAGGCCAACGTCTTTGCCGACCCGTCCACCATGCCCCAGCCGACGAAGAAGTGAGTCTGGGTTAAGGGTTAAAGGTTAAAGGTTAGAGGTTAAGGGTTAAAGGTTAAGGGTTGAAGGTTAGAGGGTTAGCGTCATGAAGAAGCCGAAAAACAACGACCTGCTGGTCTTCCTCGTCTTCTTTGTCGTCGTGTTCTTCTACTGGTATCTGGTGAGCATGGGCGAGGAACACGAGACGAAGTTCAACTTCGACATCGTGCTGAAGCACCTGGCCTCTGACGTCATCGTCACCGAAGTTCCATCGGAGAAGCTGACGCTCGTGGTGCGCGACAAGGGTGAGAGAATCCTGAGCTACCGCACGCGCCGCACGTTCCGCCAGCTGGCTGTGGACTGCCGTAACTACCGCGCCGTGAACGGCCATGTGATCATCACGGGCCCGGCGCTGGAGGAACTGATGGAGGGCATCCTCTCATCGTCAGCCCAGATCCAGTCCATCGTGCCCGACACCATCCAATACTACGTGGCTCCCGCTGCGGGACGAAGGCTGCCCGTGCGCCTCACAGGCAGCGTCAGCGCCGATGCCAGCCACGTCATCGGCAGCCAGCGGCTCAGCCCCGACAGCATCACCGTACACGCCCCCCACAACGTGCTTGACACCATGAATTGCGTCTATACGGAGCCCGTCGCTCTCGTAGGACTGACGGACTCCGTGACAACCGACGTGGCTCTGATGCTCCCCCAGCGCGGCATGCTCTACGAGCCCGAGACGGCGCGCCTGAGCGTGCAGGTGACACCCTTCGTGGAGAAGTCGTTCGAGCTGCCCGTCAAGGGCTGGCTGCTGCCCCGCGAGGGGGTAGTGGTGAAGACGTTCCCCTCGAAGGCCAGCGTCAGGTTCCAGGTGAGCCTCGAACAGTTCTACGACATCACGCCCGAGCAGTTCATGCTGGCTATCGACTACACCGAGCTGGGCGCCGACGATGGGGGCAAGGCACGCCTGCACCTCATCGAGAAGCCTGACGGCATACGTTCCATCACCATCTCGCCTGCCGAAGTGGACTATTTGATTGAAATCGATGAGACCCCTTAAAGTCGGCATCACAGGCGGCATAGGCAGCGGCAAGTCCGGCGTGTCGGAGCTGCTGCGCATAGCGGGCATCCCCGTCTACGACTGCGACAGCGAGGCGCGCCGCCTGATGAACACCAGTCTCACCCTGCGCGAGGCCCTGACAGCCCTGGCAGGAGAAGATGTGTATGCCTCAGATAGCCAGGCTGCAGACGCCCAGACCGGAAAAGTTCTTAACCGACGCTATCTGGCCGACTTCATGTTCGGGCACCCCGAGCGAGTGAATGCCGTAAATGCGCTGGTGCATCCCGCTGTGCGCAAGGACTTCAGCGCGTGGACCGAACGACAGGGAGCGGACATCGTGGGAATAGAGTCAGCCATTCTGTTCGAGGCAGGTATGCGCGAGGATGTGGACGTCACGGTTCTCGTCTTCACCCCCCGCGACGAGCGCATCCAACGTGCTATGGCACGCGACGGAGCCACCGAGGAGAGCGTGCGTGCCCGACTGTCAAGCCAGATGCCCGACGTGGAGAAAATTCCTTTTGTGGACTTCATCATCCGCAACGCCGAAGCCGACGCCATTACCCCCCAGGTAATGGAACTGATAAAAGAATTGAAGAATTATAAAATTAAAAATTAGGAACCGATGGAGCAGCGAGAGCAGAGATGTGCTTGCACAGTCTATGCAGAGTCGCGACAGAGGAAGAACGTAGTTCAATTAGAAATAAAAAATTAAAAAAATAGAAGAATAATGTTACGAAAGATTCTCACTATCTCCGGCAAGCCCGGACTCTACCGGCTGTTGAGCAACGGCCGTGGTATGCTGATTGTTGAAACCCTCGACGCCACCCACAAGCGCGTCCCCGTGTATGCTACGGACAAGGTGGTCTCGCTGGGCGACATCGCCATGTACACCGACGACGAGGAGGTGCCTCTCTGGCAGGTGTTGGAGAACATCAAGGCCCGTACCGAGGGCAAGGCACTCGACATTGACTACAAACAGGCCACGAACGACGAGCTGGCAGCCTTCTTCGCCGAGGTGCTACCCAACTACGACCGAGATCGTGTCTATATGACCCACGTGCGCAAACTCGTGCAATGGTACAACATCCTCGTTGCCGAAGGACTTACCGACTTTAAACCCTTGGACGAAGAGGAGGTCAAAGAGAGTGAAAAGTGATTAGTAGTGAATAGTGATTAGTGAATAGTGATTAGTAAATAGATACGTTAAACCTGTAGATTATGAAGAAACTCCTTTCCCTCTGTCTGACGCTGTCCTTGTTACTGACCTCCTGCTCCGCTTCGGCGCAGGGCCTGGGCGGCGTCCTTAATTCCATCCTCGGCGGAAACAACACCGAGCAGACCACCACAACCACCCAGCAGCAGACTACCACCCAGCAGCAGACTACCACCCAGCAGCAGACATCGACTGACACGCCGACGGTGAGCGACGTCTCGGGCATCCTCAGCGGCGTACTCGGCGCCCTTGGAGGGGCTAACGGTAAGACTACCGACGACGGACAGGCCGTTTCGAACGACGGTGTCGTCAGCGGCATCCTCGGCTCCATCCTCGACGCCTTCACCACCGTCAAGGAGAACAACCTTTACGGCACTTGGAACTTCAAAGGCAGCGCCTTCGTTTTCGAAAGCGACAATGTCCTCGCCACCCTCGGCAGCGACGCCGTAGCCAAGCAGGTGGCAGCCAAGGTGGACAGCTATCTCGCCAAGATAGGCGTGAAGGAAGGCGCTTGCTCCATCACCTTCAACGAGGACGGCACCTGCACCTTCAACGTGGGCGCACGCGGCATCAACGGCACCTATGTCTATGACGCCCAAGCCAAGACCATTGCTTTCACCTTTGGCCTCATCAAGACCACAGCCTACACCGTTTATGAGCAGAACACGCTGAACATCGTCTTCCAGTCCAACGCTTTGCTGAAGATCCTGAAAGCCGTCTGCGCTGCCAGCAGCAACAGTACCCTCAAACTGCTCAACACCTTGCTTACCCAATACAACGGCCTGCGCGTCGGCATGGGCTTCGCGAAATAGTTCCCTTCTGCCCTCCCCCCTGCGGCAACTGCACACCACCCCAATGATTCGGGCTGCGTTATCTACGGCGCAGCCCGAATAGTTTTCTATCGGATAATCACGCGGCTCAGCTGCCTGCGGTACGCTGCATGAGGCGGCGTATCTGGGCATCCTCACCCACGACCCACACGACATCGCCCTCCTGGAATACCAGCTCAGGAACGGGACGCAGCAGGTCTTCCTCCCCACGGTCTATACCCACAACCATACAACGATCGTCCTTGCGTATGCCGCTGCCCGTGACGCTGGTACCCACAAGAGGAGAGCCTGCAGTAACGGCAATCTGACGCAGCACCATCTCCTTGTCCGTCGAGGGAGGCAGAGCCTGGATGCGCGCACGCTCGTCGCTGAGAGCTGCCGAGAAGCGGCGTAACTGCTCATCGGTGCCAATGAGCTGCACCCTGTCACCTGGGAAGAGGGGCAGGTCAGCAGGGGGTATGTTGATGCGGCGTGTGCCACGCAGGATGGAGGCGACGTTGACATCGTAGCGCCGACGCCAGTCGAGCTGACGGAGGTTCTTGCCGCCCCAATCAGAGCGATCCGGAATGGTGATTTCAGCCAGATGGAGATCACGGCTCAGCAAGGCTCCAGCATACTTGGGACGTTTTTTCTCCGCAGCCTCAGCCTTGGAATTGAGATTGTCAAAGAAGGTGGACTCCAAGGCCTGCTGGCGGTTCTTCAGCTGGCGTGAGAAGAGCAGGAAGATGAGCACGGCAGCTATGATGCCGATGAGCACGGCAATGGAGGCATGATAGTGCTGATTGACAGCTACGGTAATAATGACGATGACAGCAGCCAGACGGAACAGCACGATAGCCAGCAATGGCGCACGGTTGAACTGACGGTCGTTCCACAGCTCCCAGAACTTGGGCGTGAAGCAATGCTTGAGCAACAGCGGGCGCATAAAGGGCGAGAGTACCACCAGCGTTACTGCCAGCGTGGCAAGATGTGCCCAATTGTCGGGCAACAGACCATCCATCAACGGATAGAGCATCTTTGACGACAGCACGAGGATGGCAATACACAGCACGCCATAGACGAGCATAGGCGTGAGCATGTCGGTGAGCATCTTCTTCCACTTGTTCTCGTCGCGAGCCGTCGTAGAGCCCGCGTCATAGCGCGCCAGTGCCGTCTTCAGCTTCTCGGGGATGCGCGGCTCAATCCAGTCGGCAACGGGATTGGCAAGGCGTATCATGGTGGGCGTCATAAAGGTAGTAACGACGCTGACGGAAACGATGATGGGATAGATGAAGTCGCTGATAGCCCCTAGACTGATACCGAGGGTGGCAATGATGAACGAGAACTCGCCCACAGGCGCAAGGCTGAAGCTGCTCTGCAGCGATGTGCGTACATCGACACCACCCAGCATGAACGAGAACACACCCACGATGCTGCGGATGACAAGCACCACAAGCGTAATGACGACAATAGGCAGCCAGTACTTAGCCAGCATGGCAGGATTAATCATCATGCCTACGGAGACGAAAAACACAGCTGCGAAAAGATCCTTGATGGGCGTTACAAGATGCTCGATGTGTTCCGACTCGACAGTCTCAGCCAGGATGCTACCCATGACGAAGGCTCCAAAGGCGGGCGAGAAACCTGCCAGCGACGCCAGCACGACCATCAAGAAGCAAAGCGCCAGCGAAACAATGAGCATAGTCTCGTCGTTCATCAGGCTACGCCCCTTGCGCAGCAGCAACGGCACAAGGTAAATGCCCAGCACAAACCACAGGATAAGGTAGAACACCATCTTGCCCATGCTCATCAGCAACTCTCCCCCATCGACCTTGCCGCCCGCGCCCAAGGTACCGAAAAGCAGCATCATGACAATGGCAATAATATCCTCAAGTATGAGCACGCTGAACACCAACGAGGCAAACTTCTGCTGGCGCAAGCCGAGGTCGTCGAAGGCCTTGACAATGATGCCCGTAGAGGACATAGCAAGCATACCGCCCAAGTAGAGCCCGTTCATGAACGACCATCCGAACAGCCCTCCCACGAGGATGCCTACGGCAATCATGCACGCCGTGCTGGTGATGACGGCAATGATGGGCGTGCTACCCGCCTTGAGCAGCTTGCGGAAACTGAACTCCAGTCCGAGCGAGAAGAGAAGGAAGATGACACCAATCTCGGCCCAGGTGCTCACCTCGGCACTATCGGCAACGGAAGGTGTGTAAGGCATGTAGGGACTGGCAAGGAAGCCTGCCACAATATAACCCAGTACCACGGGCTGCTTGAGTTTCTTGAATAACAGGGTCATCACACCTGCGCAGAGCAGGATGAGGGCAAGGTCAGATATCAACTGAGGAAGATGTTCCACTATTCAGATTGAAGATTGAGAATGAAAGATTGAAGATTAAGGATTTGAAGATTATTCGGCTACGATGGAGGCTAGGTAAACGATAGTCATCATGGCCTTCTGCATGGTCTGGATGGGAACGTACTCGTAACGGCTGTGAAAGTTCATGCCGCCTGCGAAGATGTTAGGACACGGCAGCCCCTTAAAGGAGAGCTGTGCCCCGTCAGTACCTCCTCGGATGGCCTTGATGCGAGGTTCCACATCGGCACGGCGCATGGCTTCGCATGCCATATCAATGATGTACATGACGGGTTCGATGACTTCGCGCATGTTGGCATACTGGTCGGTTATCTCCACAGTTGCCACGCGCTCTCCGTAACGCTCGTTGAGGTTATCCACCATGCGCTGGACAAACGCCTTACGGCTTTCGAAGATATCGTGGTCGTGGTCCCGGATAATGAGGCTGACGACGGCGCTATCCACGGTACCGCTGACAGATGTGGGATGGAAGAATCCCTCGTAGTCTTCCGTCTGCTCGGGCGACTGCTGGGGAGGCAGAGCGCAAACCAATTCAGAAGCGATGCGTAGGGCATTGAGCATTTTGCCTTTGGCATAGCCCGGGTGAACGTTGCGCCCCTGGATGGTGATGCGAGCCGAGGCAGCGTTGAAATTCTCGTACTCCAGTTCGCCCACTTCGCTGCCATCCATGGTATAGGCCCAGTCGCAGCCAAAGGCCTTGACGTCGAACTTATGGGCGCCAAGCCCGATTTCCTCGTCAGGGTTGAAGCCGATGCGGATGCGCCCATGCTCGATTTCGGGGTGCTGCTGGAGGTATTCAACAGCAGAAATGATTTCGGCAATACCTGCCTTGTCATCGGCACCCAGCAGCGTATGCCCGTCGGTGACAATAAGGTCTTCGCCCAAATGGTCGTTCAGTTCCGGGAACTGCGTGGGGCTGAGGATGATGCTCTCCTTGCCATCCAGCAGGATATCCCCTCCCTGATAGCTCCTCACAATACGGGGATTGACATTCGCGCCGCTCATGTCGGGGCTAGTGTCGAGGTGGGCAATGAAGCCTATGGTGGGTACCTTGCGCGTCACGTTGGCAGGCAGCGTAGCAAACAGATAACCGTTGGCATCGAGGGTGATGTCTTCGAGCCCCATGCCGCGCAGCTCCTCCTCAAGAGCACGGGCGAACGTCATCTGCCCAGGGGTGCTGGGCGTCGTTGCGGCATCCTCAGCCGAGGTCGTCTCGTAGCGGACGTACCGCAGGAATCTGTCTATCATATTTCTATTTTCTTATACTTCGGGACCAAGGTCCTCATGATACTCCAGGCAATGAGGTAGGCCACGCCGCAGAAGCAGAACATGATGAAGTAACCAGCAGGCTTGCCCGTGAAGCCAAGGAAATGGAAGGAATCACCGGCATTTTCAGCAAAGGTAAAGAGGTTACCCGCAATCCTTTGGATGAACATCGACCCGATACCGCCTGCCATAGCGCCGATGCCTGTGATAGTGGCAATAGCACTCTTGGGGAACATGTCGCCCACGGTGGAGAAAAGATTGGCACTCCAGGCCTGATGTCCCGCAGCAGCCAAACCTATAAGCACAGCAGGCCACCAAGGGGAGTTGAAATGCACACCCAGGGGCTGCGCAAACAAAGCTGCAATGGGGAAGAAAGCAAAGATAAGCATCGCCAACATACGGCCTGCGTAGGGATTCATGCCCTTCTTGTCAACAAAGATACGGGGAAGATAGCCTCCTCCGATGGAGACTACAGTAACTATCAGATAAAGCGTGAAAATAAGCCATTGACCCAGCGAAGAAGTCGCGGGAGCCTTGAACTGGTTGCTGAAGTAGCTCGGCGCCCAGAACAGGAAGAACCACCACACGCCGTCGGTAAAGAACTTGCCGAAGAAGAACGACCAAGTCTGACGATATTTATAACACTTCACAAACGGGATATTCAGGATGATGATTGAAAGGATAAAAGTCAGAATGTTCCAAACCACAGGCTTAATCAAGAAGAATGAAGCCAGCAGAACCGCTATACCCACAACAATGAATACCCAGGAATAGGGTAACATGGCAAGGGTTTTATTCTCCGGAGCCTCCCCCGTCCCCTCTTGGACATCTCCCTTCCCTTCAGGGGAGGGCTGGGGAGAGGCCTCGTCCTGGTTGATATACGCCAGTTCGGCGGCATTGACGTGCTTCGACTTCTCGGGCTTGTCGTACATGAATGCCCAGAAGAACATCCAAATGAATCCCAGTCCGCCGATGATGATGAACGCCCACTCCCAGCCCATCTTCACGGCCAGGGGCGGTATGCAGAGCGGGGCGGCCAGAGCACCCACGCTGGCACCGGCGTTGAAGATGCTGGTGGCGAAGGCGCGGTCCTTCTTTGGGAAGTACTCGGCCGTCACCTTGATGGCGGCAGGGAAGTTGCCCGCCTCGCCCAGCGCCAATATGCCTCGACAGAGCAGGAACAGATAGACCGATGTCGTCGAGATAGCCAGCGCCACCTTGCTGCCCGCCTCCACAGCCTTCAGCGCAGCCGCGTTACTGACACCATCAACAAACAGGGCCGTGGCCCAGCCACAACCCGCGTGCATGCAGGCACCCACGCTCCACACGCAAATGGCAATAAGGTAGCCGCGCTTCGTGCCCATCCAGTCCACGAACTTGCCGGCAAACAGGCAGCAAATGGCATAGAAGATGCTGAAGAAGCTGGTGATGGTGCCGTAGTTGGCATCGGTCCAGTGGAATTCGGGTTTGATGAACTCTTCGTAGGTGAGGCTAAGCACCTGGCGGTCCAGATAGTTGACGGTAGTAGCCACAAACAGCAGCGAGCAGAGCCACCAGCGCCAGTTGGACATCAGTTTTTTCTGTGTACTCATAAGGTCTTACGATTTCAAAATTGATTCTTGGCCGCGAAGGTAGTGCTTTTTTTTGACATTTCCCCTCTTTTCCTCACCTTTTTCACTTTTTTTCCGCAAGCCTTGCAGAATTATAACGCATCACATATAGCTATTAGTCGTGCCTATGATTCGTCATCAAATCTCTTAAGAGTCTGGAATCCCATTCGATTCGTAAGTTTCTCGTCGCGTGACGGGTTCTGAAGGAAGCGATTCCACTAAAGAAGTGGTCTCTGCTGAGCGGTTTCCTTTTCAACCCGTCACTCAACCAAAGGTGTTTTCGGACCGAGAAGGTCATTTGAGCGGAGTGGAGGAAAAGGTTACAATCTGTAAGCAGAAGCAGAATGGCGGGTAATTCCGAGTGACGGGTCAAAAAGAAAACCGCGTAGGAGGACGGACTTTCTCCGTGGAATGGAGGAACCGTAAGCTCTTCGTAGCCGTCATCCCGAACCTTCTCCCGGCCAGCAAACGTCGTCCTTCCAGGGCGAAGTTACGGATTGTAAGCAGGGAGATCTTTTTTTTCGTGTAAACGCTACGTTGTCAGAATCAAACGCTATCTCGCCAGAATCAAACGCTATGATGTCAGCCCCTTGCTCTGTGCGCTCAACGCACTACGTTGCGACCACAACGTAGTGCGTCCGCAGATGGACGTAGTGCGTCCAGACGCAGACGCACCACATCGACGGTCAATCGCAGTCCGTTGAAGCTTTGATTGCTATAGGTGCCAGTCCTTTGTCATATGTGTATAGATTGTTCTGTCCCTCGATTCCCGGTATAAATAGCAGTTTGTTCCAACAGGTATCGGGGGTGTCGGTGGGTACGCGTACAGATGTGATAGCCAAACGACAAACCACCGACACCACCGATACCCCTTGGAAAAACCACATTTTATACCAAACTCACAGTAACTCTACGTTTTTATTCCCCAACGCTACGAATTTATTCCAATGGACTGAAGAATCATTCCTTTGCGGTTTATTAAGAAAAAAAGATGTTTTTTTCAATTAGTATTGGAAATGCGAATTATTTCCACTATATTTGCAGACAGAAAAACTTCAACTCCATAAAACCAATGAACGATGATGTTTCTCAGCCAGTCTCACACAAAGGCCGTGGAGCTGAGACTACAGAAAAACACCGAATCCATGATAATAAAATAATTTTTAGTCAAAAAAATAGTATGGTAGATTTTTATACTCCTAAACAAGAATTCAAGCAGCATTATGGTGCTGAAGTTGAAGGTATTAAAATTGAATACACAGGAGAATGGCGCAACGGTATCGCTATAGGTTATAGTAAAGATAGTCAAAGTAATAAAATGACGCCTAACCTTATAAGTAAAGAAAAAAAAATACTATATCGTGGCTACGCTTGCTCCGATTATGTTGAAGAAATATATAGAACCTCTAAAGGTTATTATGTCGTAAACGAATATCGAGATTTTTCTGCACCTGGCAAAGATTCCGATTATAGGGGACCAGTTCTGAAATGTTTCATAAGTGAAGATGGGAAAGAGAGAATTCACCATAGCGAAATAAAATATGGCTATTTCAAAAATGATTGGTACGATTCGAATGTCAAGGATGTGTTTGCCCCAAAAGAAATGGGGGTGGGAATAGTGGAGCATGAAAACATTTTTTATAATCTTACTAACTTTACAAAACTATTTGATATACCGAAAAAATATAAAATAGAAAGCGTTTTTGAACATGAATTATGTCTTTTCTCTGTTCCAGAGGATAATCGTGATTTCGTTGTCATCGTTAAGAATAAAGAGGTTGTTGATTACTTTGTAGTCAATGATTTAGATTGTCTTACAAAACTGATAGAAAAAACAAACGACACATCGCTTATAAAATTCTGTACAACTGATAGTAATCCTACCATTAACATACTAAGGAAACAGCAAGAGGAAATAGAAAATATGCAAAAAGCAGAAAAAAACAATAGATTAAAAAAGGTTAAATTATATTCAGATTATTGTTTTCCTCGCCATTATATTTCAGATACGACAATTACTGCAAAAGAATTTGAGGATGGAATAGTATTAAATAATGATGAGTTGAAGATTTTACAAGAGCTATATCAGACTATAAGTAAAGAAGGAGAGAATGAGAATGGGAAGTACAGGTTCCATCTTAGGAAAGCAAGCAATTCTGATGAATATAGTCTTGAATGTATGTTTTATCATGACATTATGTTACTTAGATACGGAGGCACGTACGATGATGACCCACATAAAGAGTTTAGGTTTTACTCTTTGGATGGAAAGTGTTTGTCAGACAAAATTTATCGTTATATTGAAAACACTAAAGGTCGCATAATTGAAAAAGATAACGACTTCAACGATTATTGTTTTTATTATAGGAATAGCCTTTGGGTCAATGATAAATATGATAATGGAATTATTGTAATAAAAGATGGAATACTTTTTGACAATTCCTTTTTAGATTTAATGCATAATACATCCGTGAAGAATTTCCTTCCTAGCTTGCATAAAAATTTTATTTGGTTCAATAATGAAAGATATGATTTCTTTTTCAACAAAATAACAATTAATTACGTAAAAGTTGAAATAGAAGAAGTCATAAAGAAGTACCTTTACAGAATGAAACCCGATTTTGAATGCGATACATCCTTATTTGTATATAGTGCTGAGGAAAAATATTTAAGCGGGAAACTTTCTTTGCCTTTTCCACGAGAATGTGAAAC
This sequence comes from uncultured Bacteroidales bacterium, assembly GCA_947303715.1. GTDB lineage: Bacteria > Bacteroidota > Bacteroidia > Bacteroidales > Bacteroidaceae > UBA1189. Next base: position 12,658 of record CAMYYY010000070.1, read on the forward strand.
CATACAAAGCGAATTGTTTTATAAAGAGTGCAACAGACCTAACCACATAAAAGAAGTAGAACATATTAAAGATTTTATAAGGTTTCCTCAGTTTCATAATGTAAAAAAATTTT
>CAMYYY010000071.1 GCA_947303715.1 uncultured Bacteroidales bacterium
CTGAGGCCAGCTTGCTGAAGTACATCCGTACCAACCGCCAGCTGAAGCGAGTTCCCAGCGAACTGCTTGCCTAAGGTGACCCCACCAGCAGACCCACCCCCAACCCCTCCCGTAAGGGAGGGGAGAAGTGATTAGTGAACAGTGAACTTTAAAGAATTGTTAAAGCGTGAAGTTGTGAAGTTGTGAAGTAGTGAAGTAAAAGGGGAAAAAAGCCCCCGCCCGCCGCTTAGGCCAACGGGTCAACAAGTCAACGTGTCAAAGGTTGAACGATGAATGATGAACTTCGCAGGACGTGTTCATTAAACATTAAACGTTAAACCCTAATCCCCCGTTTTTTGAAAAAATAGAGAGAAAATATCGGTTTTGCTTTGATAATTGTGGAAAATGGCGTATTTTCGTGACCGATTTCGAAACTTTCCGAAAGATGGACGCATCAATCATCACGAACTACTTTCCGGACCTGACGGAGGTGCAGCGCGCGCAGGTAGCCCAGCTGGGGCCGCTCTACTGCGACTGGAATGCAAAAATCAACGTCGTTTCGCGCAAGGATATTGACAACCTCTATGAGCATCATGTGCTTCATTCGCTGGGCATTGCCAAGGTTATCCGCTTCCGCCCCGACACTTGCGTGATGGACCTCGGCACAGGGGGCGGCTTCCCGGGCATCCCGCTGGCAATCCTCTTCCCCGAGGTGCAGTTCCACCTTGTGGATAGCGTCGGAAAGAAGATCCGCGTGGCTACCGAGATAGCAACGGCCATCGGCCTGCAGAACGTTACCTTCCGCAACGGGCGTGCCGAGGAGGAGAAGGGCTGCTTTGACTTCGTCGTCAGCCGCGCCGTCATGCCCCTGGCTGACCTTGTGAGGATAGCGCGTAAGAACATCAGCCGCGAGTGCCACAATGCCTACCCGAATGGCGTCATCTGCCTGAAGGGGGGCGAACTGCAGCACGAAATCGGCACGTTCCGCAACGTGGCTGACATCATTCCGCTGGAGGGCTTCTTCAGCGAGCCCTGGTTTAAGGAGAAGAAGGTGGTTTTCGTACCAGTCAGGTAGGTCTACAAGTCTACGAGTCAACAAGTCTACGAGTCAACAAGTTCGTATGAATCTGAAGGTGTTTGAGTTCAATATGCTCCCCACGAACACGTATGTGGTGTGGGACGAGGAGGGGGAGGCGCTTCTCATCGACCCTGCCTGCTATGGGCAGGGGGAGCAGCAGATGCTGGCCCGTTTCCTGACGGCTGAGGGGCTGAAGGTGCGCCACATCCTCTGCACCCATTTCCACTTCGACCACGTCTTCGGCGTGCCCTTTGCCGAGGAACAGTGTGGCATCCGCTGCGAGGCGCACGAGGGCGATGCCTGGTGGGCCGAGCATAATGCCGACGAGGTGCGCGCCTTCGGCATTCCCTATCCCGGTACGCCGCCTACGATAGGCCATCCATTGGCTGACGGCGATGTCATCCGTTGCGGCACGCTGGAGTTCCAGTGCCTCCACACCCCGGGCCATTCGCGTGGGGGCGTCTGCTTCTACTGCGCTGCCGAGGGCGTCCTCTTTGCCGGCGATACCCTCTTTGCCTACGGGGGCATGGGGCGCACCGACCTCCACGGGGGCGACTATGCCGAGCTGCTTTACTCCATCCGCACACGGCTCTTCACCCTGCCTGATGCCACGGTCGTCTATCCCGGGCACGGCCCATCGACAACCATACGCACTGAACGACAATTCCATAACCTCTAAAAACAAAAGAGACTACTATGGCAACCAAGAAAAGACTTTCCCTCGCATGGTTCCTTTTGCTCATGTGTTTTCTCCAGCCCGCAAAGGCGCAGTACATCGACTATCACCAGACAACCGTTTACGTCGGAATGGCCTTGCCCCGCACAAACCTCTCTGACTTTGCCGAACAGGGCATTAACGTCGGGATCAGGGAAGTCATTCCCTTACGGAAACACATAAGCCTGATGGTGTCGGCCGACCTATTCCGCAACCGTCTTTCGCCCCAGGTGCATGCTGCCGACTATCAGCAGGGCTTCTCCTACACCGACATAGGGAAAATATACAATATCCCGATTTTCGCCCACTTGAACTTCGGCTTCCGCATGGACCGCCACAGCAATTTCCGTATATGGACGGAGGGGGCTATGGGCGTAAACTTCCGTGTCGTTACCGCAGAGAAGGGAATGATTGACCAGACGTTTGCCACGGATGCGGGGACGGTACACTACCAGGGAAGCTTCCTCACCGCTTACGACCTTCCAAAGATCTCCTTCGCTACCCAGTGGGGCATTGGTGTCACCCTGTTCCGCCGGTACAGCATCGGCTATATGCGCTACAACCTTGGCAAGCGTAGCCTGACGGGCACCAGAATGCTCTCCAATCCGCATTTCCTCTATGACGACGGCAGCGAAGCGCCTTCTGACGGACTGACAGCGGTGCCGAGTCTTGTGGAGTTCAACCTGGGTAATCTGCGCTCACGCTATCATGTCGTGCGCTTCGGGATAACGTTTTAATTCCTTGGAAGTTCCTGTAGTATCTTAAGTTCCAATGACACTTCTTGAAACCCTCAATACTGGCGATAGGTTTGCCGCGACATCGGGCATTGCCATCACGGAAATCCGCCCGGGCTATTGCCGTGCCGAGATGACGGTAACGGAGAATCACCTCAATGCCGCTGGCGTCTGTCAGGGCGGGGCGCTCTTTACGCTGGCAGACATGGCTGTGGCAGGCGTCGTTAACGCCAGCGGGCAGGTGTGCCTTGGCATCAATGCCCAGATCAACTATGTCCATTCGGCGCAGCTGGGCGAGCGCCTGAAGGCCGAATGCACCCTCATCAGCGACGGCAAGGTGCCCCTCGTGAGCGTGCGCATCACCAATCCGGCAGACGACACCGTGGCCTTTATGACCAGCGAGGGGTACAAAAAGAAAGCCCCTCTGACGTTCGAGGGGCTCTCCTAAACTTTCTTTCGAAGCTTATTGCTTGCCGTAGCGGGCATTGAGGCCTGCGGCAACCTCGCGGGTGACGTTGGGAATGGCGTCGCCGACGAAGAGTGCGCTGGCGCTGTTGAGGATGAGGTCGTAGCCCTTCTCGCGGCTGTAGACTTGGATGAAGTTGCGGACAGAGTCGCTGATGACCTGGTCGTTACGGCTGCTCTCAACGGCAAACTCGTTTGCCAGACGCTCCTGCTTGGCCTGCAGATCCTGCTGCTTCTTCATCAGGCGGTTATACTCGCTTTCGGCACGCTCCTGGCTGACGAAGGCATTGTTGTTGAGCTTGTTCTGGAACTGCTCCATCTCCTTCTGCAGGGCGGCGCCTTCCTTGTTGACGGTTGCGGTGATGTTCTCGCGCTTGTTGATCATGTCCTCGTTGAGGGAAACCCAGAGCTCGTAGCTGGTGAGCAGCGTGTCGACATCGACGTAGGCGACGTTGAGGCCGCTGTGACGGCACGAGTCGGAAGGCTCGGCTGATGATGATGCGGAGGGCTGGGTGTTACACTGGGTTAGACTGAGCATCAGCACGGATGCAGCAACGGCCAAAAAGGCAAAGTTCGATTTTTTCATTGGTTGTTTTATTATTTTTTTGTTTTCAATCTTCAATCTTCAATCTTCAATTTTCAATCTTCAATTTTCAATCTTCAATTTTCAATCTTCAATCCGTCTCTTCTCTTCCACTGCCATGGGGTTGGGGAGGCGTGCTTCGAGGTCCTGTGCCTGAACGCAGTGGATACCCCTCTCGTGCATGGCGCGGCTCTGCCCGATGTGCTGGCTGCGGAAGCGTCCGCCCTTCTTAATCAGCACGCGAACCGAGAGCAGCAGCATGGCTGCAGCGACGATTCCGAGGGTCAGAATGAGGGTTTTAATCATTGCTTTTTCTTTCTTTTTTCCGAAAGCGGCTGCAAATTTAGGCAAAAAAACAATAATGCGCCCTGTTTTTACGTTATTTAAGATAAATTGCAGATTGAAACCTGAAGTTTGAAGAGTATATAACGAAAAAATAGTGTTTGTTATGGGAAAAACAGAACTGAAGCCCGCGAGGCTGTTTGAGATTTTCGAAGAGATTTGTCAGGTTCCCCGTCCGTCGAAGCACGAGGAGCAGATTTCTGCCTGGCTTGCCCAGTACGGGCGCAGCCATGGCTTTGCCACCAAGGTCGACGAGGTGGGCAACGTTGCCATCAGCGTGCCTGCCACACCCGGCATGGAAAACCGCAAGCCCATCATCCTGCAGGCCCACATGGACATGGTGTGCGAGAGCAATCGCGACGTGCAGCACGACTTCCTCCGCGACCCCATCCGCACCGTTGTCGAGGGCGAGTGGCTGCGTGCCGAGGGCACGACGCTGGGTGCCGACGACGGCATCGGCGTGGCAGCCGCGTTGGCTGTCATCACCGATCCTGCCCTGAAGCACGGCCCCCTGCAGTGCGTCTTCACCGTCGATGAGGAGACAGGGCTCACGGGTGCCGAGGCCATGCAGGCAGGCTTCATGGAGGGCGATATCCTCATCAACCTCGACTCGGAGGACGAGGGCGAGATGTTCATCGGCTGTGCAGGCGGATGCCGCACCGATGCTCGCTTCCGCTACCGCCGCGAGGAGGTGCCCGAGGGGTACTTCTTCTTCAGCGTCTCCATCGACGGCCTGATGGGTGGACATAGTGGCGACGATATCAACAAAGGGCGTGCCAATGCCAACAAGGTGCTCTGCCGCTTCCTCAGCCAGACTGCCGAGCAGTTCGACCTCCGGCTCTGCCACATCGAGGGCGGCAACAAGCACAACGCCATCCCCCGCGAGGCACAGGCCCTCTGCGCCCTGCCCATGAAGGACAAGGAGGCCGTGTGCGTGCTGTTCAACGTGGTGGCTGCCGAGGTGGAGGCCGAGTTTGCCGCTGTGGAGAAGACGCCCCGCCTCCTCCTCCAGACGGCGCACCCGGCCGATAAGGCTATCGACAAGGACACCTCGCGCCGCTTCCTCCGTGCCATGCAGGGCGTGTTCAACGGCGTCTATGCCATGAACTTCGACGTCCCCGGCCTGGTGGAGACCTCTAGCAACCTTGCCTCCATTCGCCTTGAGGAGGGCGCCGAAGGAGGCGTCATCCACATCGTGCTCAGCCAGCGCAGTTCCACCCTCAGCGGACGGGCTGACGTGGCGCGCACCGTCTGTGCCACCCTCCAGCTGGCAGGTGCCGACACCGAGGTGGGCGAGGGCTATCCCGGCTGGAAGCCCAATGCCGACTCGGAAATCCTGCGCATTACCGTGGCGCAGTACGAGCGCCTCTTCGGCAAGAAGCCCGTCGTGCGTGCCATTCACGCGGGGCTCGAGTGCGGCCTCTTCATGGAGAAATACCCCAACCTCGACATGATTTCCTTCGGCCCCACGCTGCGTGGTGTGCACAGCCCCGACGAGCGTCTGCTCATCCCCACGGCCGACCTCTTCTGGCGCCACCTCGTTGCCGTTCTCGAATCAGCACCGCAAAAATAAATAAGGTAATGAAGATGAAAGCCTCTCCCCATCCCTCCCCTAAAGGGAAGGGAGCCCGAAACAATCAATCATCCTTTTTTTTAAGGGAAGGTGAGAAATCTTGTCACCCCTCCTTTGGGAGGGGATGGGGGAGGCTCCTTTTTCTTCTTTTACCCTTATTCCTCTCCTGCACCGACGAGGTGCACTATGCCTCCGACCCGAGGCTGGAGTTGCGCTTCAGCGCTGACACCATTGCATTTGACACGCTGTTCAGCAACGTGGGCTCGGCAACAGGCGTCTTTCAGGTCTTTAACCCCAACGACGCCCACCTTCAGCTTTCTGACATCCGCCTGGCAGGCGGGTGGGGGAGCCCCTTCCGCGTCAATGTCGACGGGCAGTACGGCGTGCAGTTCTCCGATGTCGAGGTGCGGGCGGGCGATAGCCTCTTCGTCTTTGTTGAGGTGACACCCCCGTCGTCCGATGACGATGCCCCCTTCGAGGTGTGCGACTCGCTGATGTTCATGCTCTCCAGCGGCACCATGGTGCGCGTGGTACTGACGGCTTCCGGTTGGAATGCCGTGGTGCTGCGCGGCACCGTACTGACGGGCGACACCTGTCTCAGCGCCCTCCGTCCCTACCTCGTCTACGACAGCCTCGTCGTCAGTCGTGGCACGACGCTTACCCTCCGTGCCGGCACAGGGCTCTACTTCCATGACAAGGCCTTCCTGCGCGTCAATGGCACCCTCCATGCCCTCGGCACAAGGGATTCTGTCATCTGTTTCCGTGGCGATAGGCTCGACAATATGTTCAGCTACCTTCCCTACGACCGCATACCCGGGCAGTGGGGTGGCATCGTCTTCGGCTCCACAAGCCACGACAACATCTTCATCGACTGCGACATTCACAGCGCCCAATATGGCCTCCGCTTCGAGCTGCCTGACACGTTCATTATTGATACTGATTCCAGTCCTCAATCCTCCTCCTTCCTTCTGGAGAATACCATCATCCACAATGTTGAGGGCCACGCCCTGGAGGCCATCCTCCGCACCGGAACCGCCATCAACTGCCTTTTCTCTAACGCTGGAGGCAACTGCGTCAATCTGTTGGGCGGGCATTACGACTTCATCCATTGCACGTTGGCCAGTTTCTATGGCTGGGCTGGAGGCAAGGGAGCCGCCCTGCGCCTTCGCAATATCGATGATGAGCACGTCCTCTACCCCATGACGGGCGCGCGCTTCGCCAACTGTATCATCACTGGCTCGGGCGACGACGAAATCGACGGCACCATTGCCGACCACACCGACTCTCTCGATCTCACCGCCCTTGCCCGTTACGCCTTCACGCACTCCCTCATCAACTCTATCGACCAGGGTAACCCCAACTTCACCAACATCGCCTGGGAAAGCCCCGACAGCACCGTCTGGGGGCGGAAGAACTTCTGCCACGCCGACAGCATTACCTCTGCTTATGACTTCCGTCTCGACTCGCTCAGCCGGGCACGCGGCATTGCAGATCCTGCCTGGCTATCTGTGGCTCCACTCGACATGGATGGTGTTGTCCGCGACAACCTCCACCCCGATGCCGGCTGCTACCAGTACCGCCTCGCCGACGTTCCCTCTTCCCTCCCCAGAAGGTGACAAAACTACATTATCCCTGTTTCCCGAATGGGTTGAGATGGGGGTCATTTTCTTTCTAGCATCTGTCATTGGACGAGGATTTTCCTGCCTTTGCGGATGTAGATGCCGCGGGGGAGGTGGTTGGCCTCCGGAAGGGGACGCCCCTGAAGATCAAACAGAATACCCTCTTCCCGTTCTCCCATGAGGGGGAGAACTTCTTCATTGTCGAGTGTCGGAGCTGTAACGGAAGTGGGGGAGTAGTCTTCGTTGTTAGTCAGGTAGATGTCGGTGACCTTGATGGACTGGCTGCCAGTTCCCCAGAAGCTGACGATGCGAATGTTGCGCGTATCGAGGGGCTGGCCTTTCTTGGCGGTGTCGTTGGTGTACTTGGCGGTCTGAAGGTTGACGACGATTTGGCGCTTCTGCCCGAAATCGGCTGTGGAGTGGCATTCGCCCCAGATGCTACCGGTGGTGAAGATGTTGAGGTGCGAGCTGCTGCTGGTGGCGCCGAGCTTGATGACGAGATATTTGTAGCCTGACATATCGGCTCCGGCAGGATACTCCCAGCCCATCTGTCCCCACTGCCCCGGGCGGAAGGTGTGGGTCTTCTCGTCGTAGGTGCCGGAGGCGAAAAGGGAGGTGTTGATGTGATCGGATCCGAAGGGGAAGAAGGTGGAGCGCACGGCGACGCTGGTCTTGAGCTCGTTACCCAGCGGGTCGGTGTAGGTGGCGCTGATGCGGGCGTTTCCCTCGCCCAAGGCTACGAGCAGGGAGCCTCCGCGTACGGCAACGACGTCAGGGGCACTGCTGTTGTAGGTGGCAAGGCCAGTGACTTCGCGCTGGTGTCCGTCGGCATAGGTGGCGGTGAGGGGGACAACGATGCTGCCGCCCACCATCACCTCGGCACTCTCGGCAGAGGCGGTGAGCAGGGTGGCGGTCTGGTGCTCGGGGCTTTCGTCCTGCGGCTCGTCGTCGGCATGGGGCCAGTCCACCTGCCAGTACTCGGCATACCAGTCCATGCAGGCCTTGCCGCACGCCTCCTCGTAGCCGTCGAAGGCGGGGACTACCTTTTTCGTGTTAATCAGCGTATCGACGTCGATGAGGCACGACGTGCCCGAGAGTGTCATGGAGATGTTTCCGTAGTGGTCGAGCAGGGCCTTGAAGGCGCGCCCCCACTTGGAGGTGCTGCCTGTGGCCCAGGTACCCCAGTTTGACTCAACCCAATCGCCGTGCTCGTTGTAGTGGCCCGTGCCCTCCTTCTTGGGGCTCCAGTCGACCTCGGTGATGATGACGGGTGCGAAGTCCACAACGGGCACTTGGCTGTGGAAATGGCGGATTTTGTTGTCAGGGTCGGGGGTGTCGTCGCTGCAGCCGTACCAGCCGCAGTAGTCGTGGACGGCGTAGCCGATGTTATAGCCCTCAATGGGGTGTACGGCGTAGCTGGCGTAGTTCGCCTGCCAACCCGTGCCGGGTACCCAGATGATGCCGGTGAAGCCGTTGGCGCGGATGCGGTCGACGATGGGCTGGAAGTAGTCGTGCAGGGCGCGCGGGTCGTCCTCGCCCTGAGCGTTCTTCAGTGACACGGGCTCGTTGGCAAGTTCGATACTGATCTGCCCCGGGTAGCGCAGGATGGAGTCATTCTTCGTGAAGGTGTCCCACACGGTCATGAGGTAGTCCTGATAGTAGTCGCCCACACGCAGATTACCCGGGCAGACGCCTGGGGGACGCACCACGACGTACATGCCGTGGTTCATTGCGCGGCGTGCGATGGGGAAGTAGAGGGTGCGGAGGTAGGTTTTCAGGCGCGTCTGGCTGAAGCGTGAGATGTCGGCCTCGCCACTCTCCTTGCCGTCGCTCTGCTTGTTGGGGTCGTTGGTCCAGGCGGGGTCAAGGTGGAGGCGGAAGACGTCGCATTTGGCCTCCTCGAGCCCGGCGAAGAGCTTCTCGAAGTAGTTGATGCAGCGGTTGCGTCCGTCGGTGTCGTAGTTCCAGCCCCAGCGCCCGTTGTTGAACCAGGCATTGGGCGTGTCCATGACGCCGTGGAGCACGACGTGGTTGCCGTGCTGGTCGACCAGCCAGCGGCCTTCCACGCTGAGGGTGGGCAGCGGCTTCACACCCTGTGCCCAGCCGGCAACAGCCATCAGCATGGCTATACCAAGGGTGGTGATGATTCGTTTCTTCATGTTATCTTATATTTTTTAATTCTTCATTCTTTAAGAGCCACGCCTTGCGCTCAATGCCTGCGGCGTAGCCCGTCAGGGTGCCGTTGCTGCCTATGACGCGGTGGCAGGGGATGATGAGTGCGATGGGGTTGTGCCCTATGGCGCCACCCACAGCCTGTGCCGAGGGGCAACCGATGCGCCGCGCGATGTCACCATAGCTTATCGTTTGTCCGAATGGAATGGTGAGCAGCTGCTCCCACACGGTGCTGCGGAACGGTGTGGCGTTCATAGGCTGCAGGGGAGGGGTGAAGTCGGGCGCAGAGCCGCTGAAGTAGATGTCGAGCCACTCGCGTGTAAGTTGGAAGACGGGATTTTCGGGGATGGAAGATTCAAAATTAAAGATTGGAGATGGGGCTTTGCACGAAGCATGCCATTGCCCGTCGAACGTGAGGGCGGTGAGGTGGGTGCCGTCGCTAGTCATCGTCATGGCTCCCAGAGGTGAAGCGTAGTGTGCCACAAAGTCCATCTTGCTAACCTTTTACTTTTAGGACGCGCAGCGCTGCTTTCTGTTCGGGAGTGATGCGGTAGCTCTCAATGGCCTTCTGGATGGTGCGGTTGTGCGTCCAAGGGTCGAGACAGCGTGTGGTGAGGATGGGCAGCGTGGTATCGTACTGCTTGGCAAGGGCTGTGGCGAAGTACCATGCCTGCATCATGCGGATGTAGTACTCGTCACGCCGGATGGCAGCCACGGTATCAAGGTAATACGGGGTGAAGGTGCCGTCATCAAGGTAGTGCTGCATCAGCATCCCGATGCCGAAGCGCACGGTGTATTCGTGAGGACTCTGTAGCCATCCGCCTTCCGCTAACTCCTCAACGCTAACCCCTATATGGGGGAGCAGTTCCGAGGTGTGGCGCCGGAAGCTTTTGGGTGAGAGTTGGTCGCACGTCGCCCAGTTGTCCACGTAGGGGAGAAAGCGCTCCACTTCGTTGAGGCAACGCTCAAAATCTTTCAATTCCGAGAGGATGAAGGCATGCAGCTGGTTCTCGTCGAACGTCGGGTGGGGCAGCGCGGCAAGAAAGGCATCGGCCTCGCCCTCCTTTAGCATCTCTTTTGCCAGACTGCGCAGGGCAGGAGTGCGCACACCGATGATGCGCTCGGCGCTGACGGAGGGCAACAGCTTGCGCTGGAACACCGCATAGTCGGCATCGGACAAGGCTTGGAGACGTTTCGGAATGGCGGTTGTCATGGAGCGAATTGTTTTCGTGTGCAAAAATACGGATTTTATTTGGTATTTCCCTCACCTTGCTGTAATTTTGTGCCCCGAAATCGAAATACCTTATTTTTATATAAAGAAAATGTACAGAACAAGAACGTGTGGCGAGCTTCGGCTTGCCAATGCAGGAGAAAAGGTGACGCTGGCCGGATGGGTGCAGCGAAGCCGCAAAATGGGTGGCATGACGTTTGTGGACTTGCGAGACCGTTACGGCATCACCCAGTTGGTGTTTAATGAGGAACGTGACGCGGCACAGTGCGAGCTGGCCAACCGCCTGGGACGCGAGTACGTCGTGCAGGCGACGGGCATCGTCAGCGAACGCTCGAATAAGAACGCCAAGATGCCTACGGGCGACGTGGAAATCCTCGTCGATGCCCTGAACATCCTCAATGTCTCCGCCACACCCCCCTTCACCATCGAGGACAACACCGATGGCGGCGACGACCTGCGCATGAAATACCGCTACCTCGACCTTCGCCGGCAGGCTGTGCGCAGCAACCTTGAGCTCCGCCACAAGATGGCCTTCGAGGTGCGCCGCTACCTGGACGGACAAGGTTTCCTTGAGGTGGAGACTCCCGTGCTGGTGAACAGCACCCCCGAGGGCGCCCGCGACTTCGTGGTGCCCAGCCGCATGAACCCCGGCCAGTTCTACGCACTGCCGCAGAGCCCGCAGACGCTGAAGCAGCTGCTGATGGTGAGCGGCTTCGACCGCTACTTCCAGATTGTGAAGTGCTTCCGCGATGAAGACCTCCGTGCCGACCGCCAGCCCGAGTTCACGCAGATTGACTGCGAGATGTCGTTCGTCGAGCAGGAGGACATCCTGCAGATGTTCGAGGGCATGATTCGCCACCTCTTCAAGGCCATCCTCGGCATCGACATTCCCACGCTGCCGCGCATGACGTGGGCCGACGCCATGAAGTACTACGGCTCCGACAAGCCCGACACCCGCTTCGGCATGCGTTTCGTGGAGCTGATGGATGTGCTGAAGGGCTACGGTTTCAGCGTCTTCGACGATGCGGCCTACATCGGCGGCATCTGCGCTAAGGGAGCCGCCACCTACACCCGCAAGCAGATTGACGCCCTCACCGACTACGTCCGTCGCCCGCAGGTGGGCGCCAAGGGTATGGTCTATGCCCGCGTCGAAGCCGACGGCACCGTGAAGTCCAGTGTTGATAAGTTCTATACCCAGGAGGTGCTCCAGCAGCTGAAGGCCGCCTTCGCCGCCGAGCCCGGCGACCTCATCCTCATCCTCAGCGGCGACGATGCCATGCGCACCCGTAAGCAGCTGAACGAGCTGCGTCTCTACGTGGGCGAACAGCTCGGCCTCCGTCCCCGCGACAAGTTCTCGTGCCTCTGGGTCATCGACTTCCCCATGTACGAGTGGAGCGACGAGGAGCAGCGTCTCATGGCCATGCACCATCCCTTCACCTCGCCCAAGCCCGAGGACATTCCTCTGCTCGACACCGACCCCGCCATTGTCCGCGCCAATGCCTACGACATGGTCATCAACGGCGTTGAGGTGGGCGGCGGCTCCATCCGTATCCACGATGCCCAGCTGCAGCAGAAGATATTCGAGATTCTCGGCTTCACCCCCGAGCAGGCACAGGCCAAGTTCGGCTTCCTGATGAATGCCTTCAAGTTTGGCGCACCCCCTCACGGAGGCCTTGCTTACGGTCTCGACCGCCTCGTCAGCATCTTTGCCGGCCTCGACAGCATCCGCGACTGCATCGCCTTCCCGAAGAACAACCAGGGACGCGACGTTATGCTGGGCGCTCCTGGACCTCTTGACCCCGTGCAGTTCGAGGAACTCCAGATCAAGGTTGATCTGAAGGATTAAGGAATACGCCTGAAAGCATAAGCTAAAACCAAGACCTTTGAGAAATGTCCCATCGAGGGCATGGATGAAAGAGTTTTGGTTTTAGTTTCTTGTTTTAAGAAAAAAAGCTGATTATCCGCAAAACACCCCTGCCCTTTATTTTACACTATTTGCTTCCGCAGATAATCGCAGGAATTGCTTTAGGCCAAATAGTCAACTGCCCGGATAGAATCAAATTCCCAAAAAATTCCATCAAATGGAAAAAAAGTTCCATAG
>CAMYYY010000072.1 GCA_947303715.1 uncultured Bacteroidales bacterium
GGGCCGCTCTTGTACTACTTCGTCTGTATGGAAAACTAACTCAAAGATCGCTCTTCATCGCCCTTCTCAAACGGCTCCCGAGGGCGCCCTTTCGAAAAGCGGGTGCAAAGGTACTGCATGTTTTTTTACCCACCAAACATTTTAGCATTTTTTTTCAAAATATCCCGAAAAAAGAGCTTTTCGCGGGTAAAAGGATGCCGATTATAGGGGTATTTCCCCCTTAAAAAGTGTTTTTTGCGTTATTCGTCCGGGCCGAGGTCGGGGGTGACTTTGCCTACAATATGGACTTTGTAGGTAAGGACGGCTTCCTTCTCGCCATGGACGAACTTCTGCCGGATGACGGTTGACATGCCCGCTTCGACGCCGGTAGTAGCCTGTCCTATGTTGAAGAAGATAGGATTGGAGGCACCATCCCACTCACTATAGCAGAACCAGCCTGTATCGCGCCAACCGCAGACGTTGCCCATCATGTTAAACCAATGCCCCTTATTGTTAGCCGTATAACCCGCCTGCGAGCCTGAGCCGTCCTTGGCGGCAATCAGATACTCCGAGCAATCGGCATTAAGCCCGTAGAATTCCACCGTAGGCTTCGTGGCGTTCATGCCAGAAATGAGTTTGGCAAAGGAAGCCAGTCCAAGGGCGCCACACACAGCCTCCTCGTTGATATAGACCGAGAGAGGCGTGTAGTCTGTCTTCACCGTCTCATAGACGGAATATGTCAAGCCGTCTGAGTGCGTGAAATAAACAGCCCATTCGCCCGGACTAACCAACGAGAGCGTAGCCTCAACAGGGCAATATGTGTAAGCATTTGCCAAGCCCATGTGGAGCGTAAACGTGTCGCCCTCCTTGCAAGCCTCAGGCACCTGCCCTACGGCAAAGCGAAGCGCGCTCAACGTGAAATCGACAAACACGCGGGCATCGGCACTACTCGGCGAGCAGACATACCCTTCCTTATTAAAATAAAAGCCCGCGACAGAATTATAGTCTGTCGGACCAAAGAGTTTTTTGCCTTTGGCATCCTCGCCATAGAAGACGATATCGTCAGGTAACTTCTTCACGCCGAAAGCCTTCAGGACGTCGTTCTTGGAAACGGAAAAAGCCGTTGTCTCAAAGGCATTCTTAATCTCCATTTCCTCTACGACGGTTATCTCGCCTCCCTTCTGAGCATTGGAGTAATCTATGAGTTCCGTGCCAAAAGGCGTGTAGCCCGCTTCCTTCGTACAACTGAAGGTTAACAAGGCGCATAGGGCCAATATGGGATAGATAGACTTCTTCATAGCTGTATTCTTTACTGTTTCACATCCCAGTTAAACCAGTTTCCATAGACGTTTGCCGGAGTAGCGTTTTTGCTGAGCTTCAGGCGATAGTCGTAGTGATTCTTGCGGATATTCACGTTGCCCGTATAGATGTAGTCGAGGTTGCAGACAACGGCAAACACCACGTTGTTGGCCGGCTTATACTTGTCGAAATCCAGCCGGTAGCTCCCCTCGCTGAAGGGCTTGCCATAGACAGTCTTACCATCCTCCGTACGGAAGCAAAGCTGGCACGACATATTCTCTGCCGTCGAGAGCTTGCCGTTTGGCTTGAAGGAGACAGTTAGCGGGCTGCTCTCCACACGGATGGGAATGATGTTTGCCCCCGTCCAGCCAGGCGTAGTAGCCTGATCGGGCACCAGCCAGCCCTCTTCGTCCTCCTCCGTAGGAGCGTAGGGCGTGCAGCGCCAAGGCTTGCTATAGACGCTCCAGCTTTCCGACTCGATTATGGTACCCATATAGGTGTTATACATGTGCTTTACAGCCTGCGTATATTTGCCGAAGTCGCAGAGTGCCAGACGGGCGCGATACTCCTGAATCATCCTGTGCATCTGCTCCTCGCCAATCTGCGTGGCTATGCCCTCGAGGACATAGCCCGTGGCGTTCATCCACACCCAGGGGACTGCCATATAATCGACAATCTCGCCCAGGAACGTGGGGAAGACTTCGCTATACTGCGAGCCTCCTATCACCTTGCGCACATTACCCGTAGGCGCAGAGCCGTTAACGCCCTGTGCGCCAGGACCTCCGAAGGTTCCGTCGGTAAGCCAGCCCGAGTAGCACTCAATAGGCTGGAACGGAGCCATGATGCTGCCCATGCTGAGCCAGCCAAAATCGTTGGCAATGTAGTCTTTACCATACTGACGCTCGTAGGTAAGCGTAGCCTGCAGCCAGCAGTTGGCGCCTTCGTGGAACCAGCTGGCCTTGCGACAACCGGGCATGGAGGCGAAGATGGCGTGAATGCCCTCGTGCACCATAGCGCTACATTGCGACTCGGCATCCGTGTAGTTGCAGGCGGGGTCGAAGCAATAGACGGGATAGTAGGATGCCAGAATAATAGGCCATGAGGTACCGCCCAATGTGACAGCACTTTGCCAGCCGCCCAAGTCGGTATTCGAGGCGTTATCCGTAGGCAGGCCCGAACCGTAAAGGAACACGGCGCTACGATAGCCCTTCTGAGGAGCGAGGTCTCTGGGCCAGCCCATGACGTCGGTTATATAGCTGAAGTCCTCGTTCAGGCGCGCCAGCATATTCTTGGCTGCCACCTCGTTGTCCTTCACAAGCGGATTGGCATTCCTGCCCACGAAGAAAGACCACCAACTCTCTGTTTCCGTGTCGTCTGCGGCAGGATAGACCTTATAATACCGGTTTCCTGCAAGGGGGAGGTTCTTCGTCGGAATGGGGAGCTGCCCGTTCTCCTTGTTGAAGTCGTAATGGATGGTAGGGCTGTAGGCGGGCCATTCGAGGAAATACTCGCCCGACTCAGCTACAGGCTCCAGCATGCCCTCCTCCTCGAACGCCTGGGTGCAAGAAAGGAGCGACAACAAAGGCAGCAGAAGGAGCGAAAGGGAGGTAATTGGGATTAGAAAACGACGTTTCATTTTTTCTTGATTCTACGATTTTATTTGCCTGCGTTAAGATTTTATTCGCCTATTCTAAAAATTAATTCGCCTGCGTTAATTTTTTTATTTGCCTGCGTTGCGCGAACAGCCCACTATTTCCCGCTGGGACGTGTGCCTGAGAACGAAACCTTCCAAGGCCACTTGTTGTCGTCGGTATCCGTGTCGGACTTGCTTGCCTCCGTAGGCCAGGCATGACGCTCGTAGGCTTGAGGCGCGCCAGAGACGACAAACCAGAGTTTTGAGGAGTTGGACGGCACGTTAAACGAGGCATTCCCGCCACTTTCTCGGAAGATTTCGCTATAGGTCGTGCTGCCGTCAGAGTTATAGGAGACGAAGCCATAACGCCAGCCCGCGTTGCTTTCCGGACCGCATTTATAGGTCGAACCCTGCATCTCGTACAGCCCCTCGAAGGATGCCGTAACGGTCTTGCCTGCAGCGTTGTTCAGCAGAATGGCGTTAGAGCCTGTGCTCTCGGGTGCCTTGCTGTCGCTGATGCGCCACCAGCCTCCTCCCGCATCTGAGAAGCTCGTGGTAGCTACCGCGCCGACGTAGTTCTTGCCATAGCTGCGCACCTCGTTGAAGTCGAAGGTGACACAATGGGCGGCATAGCGCCAGATGTCGTCGTTGAAGGCAGCATTGTCCATGCCCGTGAGGCGCATGTAGGTCTCACAGGGGTCTTCGGGGTACTTCGACTCGCGCCAGAGCTTACCGATGAAGTCGATGCCGTACTTGTCCGTCCAATACCATTGGATGAAGTAGTTGGCATAGCGGGGACGCTCATGCAGGACGTGGAGCGAAGTGGAAGACATGAATTCGCCTGCCCAGCCCTGGAAAGCCTGCGGCTTGTAGTTCTCCTGCGACGAGAACTCCTGAAGGCTCTGCCATTGAGCACATTGCTCCCACCAGCAGCAGCCTCCGCTGCCGTTAGGGCCAAAGCCGTAGCGCCAGCCCGGGCCCTGCGTGGTGTTGGCGT
Source organism: uncultured Bacteroidales bacterium (assembly GCA_947303715.1). Lineage (GTDB taxonomy): Bacteria > Bacteroidota > Bacteroidia > Bacteroidales > Bacteroidaceae > UBA1189. The sequence continues at coordinate 3,909 of CAMYYY010000072.1, forward strand.
TAGGGCGCTGGTTCTCGGGCATGCCCTGCTGCTCCAGATAGTCGCAGAACACCATGTACTGGAACGAGTGCCCGATTTCGTGCGCGATGGTGCTCCCCACAGGCTTACACGTGCTGGGATTCACCCAAAGGGCGCCTATGACGTTATCGTATCCGCTGCCCGTAGCCAGCCATTCGCTCTGATAGATAAGGTAGATTTCCATCTTGTAACGGTCCAGCACAGACTTTCCCTTGCCCGTATCGGCAAACTTCAACGTGTTGATGTTCATCTTGTAGAAAAGTTCTGCCTTCATCAGCAAGTCATCGATATCAACAGCCATATTGGCAACCTTGCACGTTGAGGGTGAGGTGTTAGCAGCGCCTTTGTGCTCTCCGTAGAGGCCATACTCGCCATACTGTTTGTCCCAGAAGACGACGAAATGCTCGCTCTGCTTACTGCGGCACCAGCTCCATTTGCTGTCGCTCCGCAGCATGTCGAAGGTGAATTCGCGGGGCTTGTAGTATTTGTTAAAGTCAGGCACATCGGCTTCCGTCAATATCAGCGGGAGCACGCCTTGCGTGACGGAAACGCGCTTCTTCGATTTGCCCGAACGGATGGTGACGATAGCCGAACGGACATCAGGCGTGTTGTTTGCCGCAGCATAGAGGTAGATTTTGTACGACTGGATGGAGTCGCCCCACGTCTGGCTGACGGAGAGCCAGTCCTTTGCCTCATCGGGGATATCGACGTACCAGAGATAAGAGGATTTGATTTTCAGCACCACGCGCGAGGAGTCAGCTGGAGCATCCCAGCTGTTGCGGTTGATGGATAACTCGACGCCTGCACGATTGCTGTCGTAGTCTGCCATGGGATCGGTCTCCTCCGGCGTGCAGGAGGTTAGACACACGCCTGCCCAAAGAGGCAGGAAAAAAAGGGATAGAATGTACTTTTTCATCGTCTGATTGGATATTTCTTTTTTAAATGAGGATTGGCTTGCGCCTATCTGTTTATTATTAAAAGGATTGGCTTACGCCTATCTGTGCAGCCCGCAACGGATTCGAACCGTTAACAATACGTCAGACCTCTGCGGGCTAAAAATAGGCTGGAGGAGGGACGCTCCCCCAGCCTACTCGGATTATTGCTGATGCTTAGAGCGACTCAACGATAGTCACATTATAGGTGACATCAACGCTCTTGTCGCCAGCCATGTAGCGCTGCTTGCAGACGAAGGAGTCACCCACTTCCACGTTCTCGGGGAACTGGCAGGTGTAGACGCAGACAACGCCATCCTCAACCTTCACGTTGAAGCACATGGCGCAATTCTCCGTACCCCATTTGCAGACATCACCGCTCTTGTTGTACCAATGTCCGTAGGGAGTCTCACCCGTATTTGCCAGCGTTGTGCCGTCATCTCCATAGGCTACGCTACCATCGGCATTCAGACCAGCGACTTTGACGCTGCCATCCGTAACCGCAAGGCCCAGATTCTCCACGCCAAGCGCACTTGCTAAGTCCTCATTAGAGAAGTCAAGACGCAAAGCCTTGTAGCTTTGGTCGCGCATCATCTTGATGTTAAAGACATTGCCCTCAGCAGCCTCATAGGAAGCCCAAGGTACTGCACTCTCTACAGCCACATTGACACGGACATAAGCCGTCTTATCACCATAGACGAACTGGAGGAGGAAGGTGAGGGTCTGGCCTACCTGCGCCTCAGTCAACTCGGTAAACGGAGTAACATCGATATTAGCATGACCATCGCCTGCATTATCGCCGAAGAAGTCGAAATAGTAGGCATCCTCGCCCGAGTTCCAGTTGACGACATTACCCGCCACGCTGTAGAACGAACCAAGGACAAAGACACCATTATCATTGGGAGTGTAGTTCTGCGAATAGGGGCCTACAGAGCCGTCGGCATTCAGCGGAGACATCACTAAGTCACCGCTGAGGACTGCCTCGACAAAGGCTTTCAGGTTATCGAAGCCGAAGTAGGCTACCAGCGGAGCGAAGTCGAAATTAGTATCGACAGCATCGCCCTGCACCTTGATAGTAGCAGCAGCCGTCCATGTATCCTGGCCTGCAACCTCAACCTCAACCGTCTGGAAGAAGGCGTTGTTGCCGTTAGCGACAGCCACGGTGAGGCTGTGGGTCTTGCCAATCAGTTCCTCGTCGGGAAAGAGGCAGGTGGTGAATATACCGTTGTCGGCATCGTAGCCGAAGTGGATGGTGCAGCCTGCGCCCCAGCTTGCGGGACCGTCAGCGTTGTACCAGATATCCGTGCCCTTGAAGAGTGCATTGGGTTTGCCGGCAGCATCCACGCCGTAGAATGTGGCAGCACCAACCTCGCAGCCGATAGCCTGAGCAATAGCGGCATAATCGATACCGGTAATCTCGTAGGGAGTGTAATCGCTGTCGAAGCCAATCTTCATCTTGGTCTTTGCCTCGCCCACCTTGTTCAGTTTCACCTCGGGAACCTCGTCCGTCACAGTGATGTTGAACTGAACGGCAACCGTAGTCTCATCGTCAGCAAAAGCCTCGATGATGGTGTACTTCTCGCCGGCATTGATACGGCCAGGGAAGTTGCCAAGGGTAATGGCAAGATTCTCGCTGCTGACGAAGTAGCCCTCCGTAAAGAAGTAGGCATTGTCGCCCCAGGTGCAGACGTCGCCCTGAGCCGTGAACCAGTGTCCCCAGCCGTTCGTTGTGGAGACGCTCTCGTTCAGATAGCCCGTAGAACCATCGATAGCGCAGAAATTGATGCTTTGGTCTGTCTGTGCTCCACCGTTTGCCACATCAGCCGTACCGAGAGCCTTGATGAAGTCAGCCTCGCTGTTCAGGCCGAACTGCTCCCAGATGTGCTTGCCATCCTTCACAAAGTCGGCATAGTTCAGCGACGTGCCACCGTAACCCAGGTCGAAGTAGTACTTCACATCCACCTCATAGAGGACGTCGTAAGCCTTGTCATCGTCAGGGACAACGATGGGTTCGGGTTCGGGTTTCTTACATGAGGCAACCACTACAACGAGCAGCGCCAGCAGTGCATAAAAATACTTTTTCATTGCTTTGTTGATTTTAAGAAGTTAATAAAATAATTGATAAAACTTTGCGGTTATTTTTCAAATTTACGGGATTGGCGCATCAATTGAATCCAGGCATCTGAACAAGGTTCTTATTGCCGTTCATGTACTCGATGTAGATGGGACCGGCGTTGTAGTGGTTGTCGTTGATGTCCTGCACACGATCCTTGCAGAACCACGACTTGCCGTTCCAGACGTTCTGTCCGTTGCTCATCTTGAAGCGGATAAGATCCTGACGACGATGGTGCTCGAAGACAAATTCCCAAGCCAGTTCGTCGAGCAGTCCGCCCAGTTCGATGTCCTTGCCTCCGCGGAAGGGAGCGTCCTCGGCAGGGCCTTCGTCGTAGTACTTCGCATCCCATGTGTAGGAGGTGTACTTGCCGGGATCGTAGTCGGAAGCCACGTGATACTCGCTGTGTCCGTAGTTGTAGCAGCTACCAGCCTTCAGGTCAGCCAGCGTGCGCACGGCAGCAGCGGGATCGGCAGGGACGTTGAAGGTCTTGGTGTTGCGGCCTTGGAAGGCACGTGCACGCACCTTATTGACAAACTCCACGGCCTGCGTCTCGCTGTAGATGCCCTTGCCACCCAGACGGAGGGCACACTCGGCAGCCATCAGGTAGGCGTCGGCAAGACGGAAGAAGTTGACGTCGTCGCCCCAAGTGCCGTCGGTGCCGGGGACAATCTCAAGCTTCACGTTGCGGTAGCCTTCCAGCATATAGACGCCAGGGTTATCGACACTGTGGATGTTCTTCGTGTAGAAGACGTTGACGGTGCCCTTCAGGTCGGCTTCAGCTGTGGTGAGGGGGTCGCCGGACTGTGCACCGCCCTCTTCGGTGTAGGCGTACTGCTGGTCGTGTGCCCAGGTGTCGTCGAAGCGGGTGTCGTGGGGATGATAGGTGTCAATGAACTGGGGAATGCCTGCGCCGCCGTTCCAGCATGAGTTGGTGAAGCCGTAGGCGGCAGCACCAGCGGTGATAAGGCTCTCGCAGATGGTGTAGTTGTGCGAGGCATAGGTTTTGTCGAGGGGAATGGCGAAGATGCACTCGGTGCAGTTGCGCAGGTCAGCCTTGAAGTTGTCCTTGAAGTTAGGCTCGAGGGTGTAGCCTCCGTTGTCGATAACGTCCTGCAGCACCTTTTCGCACTTCTTATACCATTCGTCGGAGATACGGCTACGGTAGGTGTCGCCCTTCTGCTTGCCGTCACGAAGTTCGTCAGCGCTGATGATGTTGTCGAACCAGGCATTGTGGTTGAGGTACATCTTGGCAAGAATCATGTCAGCCACGAAGCGGTTGGGGTGTCCGAAGACGTGCTGCGTGCCAAGGTCGTCGCGGATGGCAAGGAGCTCCTCCTCCACCCAGTCGAACACCTCGTCAGGATTAGCCTGCGAGGGTAGGAAGCCCGCCTCCTGCTCTTCGTCGGCACCTGTCAGCAGGGGAATCCAGCGGAAGTTGTCAAAGAGGATGTAGTAGCTGAGGGCACGCAGGCAGCGCACCTTGGCGAGGGTGAGGTTCTGGTTTGCCGTGAGGGTGCCGCCCTGCTTCTCCTTGACGGTCTCCATAGCGCGGCAGAACTGGTTGGCATAGGTGATAGCCACGTAGTTGTAGTACCAGTCGGTAGAGTGCATGTTGGCATTCTCGCTGGTAACCTCGTGCTTGTGGTAGCTGATGTAGTAGTCGCCCCAGCCGATGCCAATCTTCGAGGGCATGACGTAGAGGTCGCAGGCCTCCTCGGTAAGGTCCATGAGTCCGTAGTAGCCCCAGTACATAAAGCGGATGTTGGAATAGACGGAGGCAGAGAGGGCCTCGAGGGTGCTCTCCTCTGTCAGGTCGACATTCTCCTCGGTCAGGCTGCTATAGACAGTCTCGCTCAGGTCGGTGCAGGAGGTGCCGAAAACGGCAAGGAGCACCGTCAGAACAGCGATTGCGGTATATTTGAGTTGCTTTTTCATAGTGCTGTCAGGGGATTAGAAGGTTATTGAAACGCCGGCAGTAAGGCTGCGGATGGTGGGATACTTGTCGCGCTCGTCGAGTCCTGCGGAGAAGGGGTCGCCATTACCAAGCTCGGGATCGAGGCCCGTGTAGCCGGTGAAGCAGAAGAGGTTCTCGCCGGAGACGTAGCCACGCACGCTCTGGATGTACTTGCGGGTGTTGCCCTTGAAGTCGTAGGTGTAGCCGAGGGTGACGTTGTCAATCTTCACGTAGTCGCCCCGCTCCAGGTAGGCGCTGACGACGCACTGCTGCTGGGCGGTGGAGAGCTTGGCCACCTCGCCTGTCTTCTGCCCCGTCTTGACATCGACGACGGGCTTGCCGACGGCTGCCACATAGAGGCGGTTGTAGGCAATGGAGTTATTCTCGTAGAAGGCGCGCTGGCTGTTGAAGATGTAGAAGCCGAGCTGGCTGCTGAGCTGTATGCCGAGGTCGAGGTGACGATAGCGGAACGAGTTGCCCCAGCTGAGGTAGGCCTTGGGCAGGCCGTTGCCGCAGTACTGGCGGTACTCGTCGCTGTTGTACTGGGTAGAATAGACGACGTACTTATCCGTCTCGTTACCGTCCTTGTCAAGCCACTTGTCGCCTTGCTGGGTGACGGCGTTGGGGTTTTCGATGACCCACTTGCCCTTGTCGTTGACGCCGATGGACTTCAGCATCCAGAAGTTACCGAAGGGCTTGCCCTCCTCGATGCGGTGTGTGCTGACGCTGATGGGGTCGCCCACGCCGCCCCAGTTGAGGTAGCTGTCGGTCTCGTAGAGTTCGTTGGAGAGGCTGACGAGGAGGCTGGAGTTGTGTGAGGCGGTGAAGGTGGTGTTCCAGTCGAAGTCCCTGGTGCGGACGGGGCTGGCCTCGATGAGGAGCTCGACGCCCATGTTCTGGAACTTGGCAGCGTTGGCCGTCGTGGAGGTGTAGATGTTGGGCGGAACGGGCACCGTGTAGTAGTAGAGCAGGTCGTTCGTCACCTTGCGGTAGGCATCGACGGTGACGTTCAAGCGGTCCTTGAAGAAGCCCATGTCAAGTCCGACGTTGAACTCTTCGGCGGTTTCCCACTGGAGCTTCGGGTTGGGGTTCTGGGTGGTCTTGAGGCCGGTGACCCACTGCCCGTTGGTGTTCATGTAGCGGCCGTAGGAGGTGTCGTAGTCATACATGGTGAGCGAGCCGTAGCTGCTGCCAGGGATGTTGCCGGTCTTGCCGTAGCCGATGCGGAGCTTCATGTTGGAGACGGAGCTGACGTTCTCCATGAACTCTTCGTTGCTGATGGTCCAGCCGAAGGAGGCCGAGGGGAAGTTGGCCCACTTACGGTCGGCGCCGAACTTGCTGCTGCCCTCGTGGCGGAGGGAGAGCAGGATGTTGTAGCGGTCGTCGTAGCCGTAGCTGACGCGGCCGAAGAAGCCGATGAGCTTGTTGTCGCTCTTGTCGCTGCCCATGCCGCCGCGGGGGTTCTCCTTGTCCTTCAGGTAGGTACCGGCGGAAAGGTTGTTGTAGAGATAGACCTCCGTCGGGAAGTTGCCGTTGCTAGCCCAGAAGCTGCTATAGACGTTGTAGTTGTAGCTGTAGCCGACGATGGCGTCGATGCGGTGTGCGCCGAAGGTGTTCTTGTACTCGCTGGTGAGCTCGAGGTTGTTCGAGGTGTAGTCGCTCTGCGACTTCGAGGCGGAGCCGTTGGCAGGGTCGGTGCTGCCGGGGGTGTTTTGCGGTGCCAGCGTGTAGTAGCGCGAGGTGTAGTAGTTCTCGCCCACGCTCATATAACGATAGGTAGAGAGCATCAGGTTGGTGCGCCAGCCCTGGACGGGCTCGAAGGTGATGTTGCCCGTCATCTTCGTGTCGTTGGAGCGTGTGTCGCCAATCTGCTCGTTGAGGATTTCCACGGGGTTGTAGTACTGGAAGCGGTTGAACTCCTCGTTATAGCCCAGCGAGGGATCCTGCTCGCCGTCGGCGTTCACGTTGTAGATGGGCGACGTGGGATTGTGGATAACGGCCTGACGATAAGCGTACGAGGGGTTGTTCTGCGGGTTCTTGCTGAAGCCGAGGTTACCGTTGAGGTTGAACTTCAGGATGCCGTTCATGGCCTTCTGGGTGACGTCGAACTGCATGCGCATACGCTCGTTGCCCGTGTTGATCATCACGCCCTTCTCGTCGCGGTAGCTGAAGCCTGCGGCGTAGGCGGTGTTGGCCGAGCCTCCCTCGAGGGTGAGCGAGTGGTTCTGGGCGAGACCCGTCTGCGTGACGGCGCCCAGCCAGTCGGTCGTGAAGCCCTCGTCGCTGAAGGCCGTGGCGCCCTTGATGCGGCGCAGGTCGTCAGCAGTCATGAAATGGAGGTTATCGTAGAAGTTCGAGGCACTCATGTAGCCGGAATAGGTGACCTTGGCTGTCTCGTTGAACTGTCCGCCCTTGGTGGTGATAAGGATGACGCCGTTGGCGCCGCGCGTGCCGTAGATGGCAGCGGCAGAGGCATCCTTCAAGACGTCGATGGAGGCGATGTTCTCAGGAGCCACCTCGGTGATGTCGCCGGGGACACCGTCGACGAGCACCAGCGGGTCCAGATTACCTGTCAGCGTGGTGACACCGCGCAGGCGGATGGTGCTGGTGGCATTCGGGTCGCCCGAGCCCTTGGTGATGTTCAGACCGGCCACCTTACCCTTCACCAGCTCGGCAGCATCCTGGATGTTACCGATGTTGAAGTCCTCGGGCTTGACGCTTGAGACGGCTGACGTGATGTCGCCCTTCTTCATCGTACCGTAGCCGATGACGACGACGTCAGACAGCAGCTTGCTGTCCTCCTCCAGCGTAATGCGGACGTTGTTCCTGCCCCTGAGGGCTACTTCCTGAGTGGCATAGCCGACGTAGCTGACGACAAGTGTAGCCTGGTTGCTCTTCACCTGCAGGGAGAAGGCGCCGTTGATGTCGGTGATAACACCGTTGGCAGGCACACCCTTTTCAACCACGTTGGCACCAATCACTTCATCACCGTTCAAATCGACGACTGTGCCGCGGACGGTGGTCTGTGCACTGACGCTCAGCACGATGCCGAACAACAGCGCAAGCGAGATAAGTACTCTGCGTGCTTTCATTAGGGATTTGGTTTTTGTTAGTAATAGATTCATTTCCGATGCAAAGATAATGCCTTTTTTTTTAATAAGGAAATAAAAAGGTAGAAAAAAACGGCCTCAGCGATATTTAACGTATTTACACGAATGCTAAAAGAGGAGTCGGAACGGGACATGGCTTTGTTATAGGCGGTTAGGCATCCAATAGTCATTTAGTCATTTAGTCATTTAGTCATTTTCTCTTACAAACATAGGGATGCGGGAAGGTGTGGAGAGATGAGTGATTTTATTTTATTATATATATTATATTAATTATATATTATAATATATTATATTATAATATATAATTAAAGCATTTTCTGAAGAGTCAGGGGAAGATGGATACATGAAAAGAAAATGACTAAATGACTAAATGACTAAA
>CAMYYY010000073.1 GCA_947303715.1 uncultured Bacteroidales bacterium
GGCACTGCCCGTCTGGACCAGCGCCCACCCGCGCGACGCGAGCATGCAGCAGTTCTGCCGGCGACACAACAAGCTCGAGGACTACCAGCCCTTCCTGCAGAAGTGGACTGACGAGGAGATGGCCAACACGGCGCTGACGCTCTGCCACCAGGCCGATGCCATGCTCAACCACCGTTTGCAGCATCTGGAGAAGGAGTTTGTGGAGCAGGGCGGCATCAAGGAGCGGATGCACGCCGCCCGCACGGGCTACCGTCAGGCCCAGGATGCCGAGCTGGCAGCCCTCCGCATTGAGGCACCCCGCCTGCGTGCTGAAGTCACCACCCTCCGCACCGAGCTGGTCACCCTCCAGGCCGAGCTTGCCCGCCTCCGCCAGCTCCTGAAAGAAAAGGGGATAGAGGGATAGGAACTATAGGCACTATAGGAACTATAGGCACTATAGGAACTATAGGCACTATAGGCCACTATCGTCTCATTCCGCAAAAAACCCCGTTTTTTGCGGCTAAGCCCGTTTTGCGCGGTCGGGGGTTTGGCCACCTGGCGGCAAGGGGCTATCTTTGCCGAAGAAAAGCCTGAAACCTACTATTCCACGCACGTGGACATAGCACTCGAAGCACATGGAACCCGACATCGACGTGCGTGGAACTGAGGCGAAAGCGAAGAAACGAAAAAGAAACAGAAAGAGACTATGAGCATACTATGCAAGATCATCCGCAACAAGGACCCCCGCACGCAGGCGGAGGGCATGGCAACGGCACGGGCGGTGAGCCGCGGCACGTACGGCTTCGACCAGATGGCTGACGACATCAGCGAGGCCACATCGCTCACCCGCGCCGACGTCGTCGCCGCCATGGAGTCCTTGCTTATCTTCACTCGCACGGCATTGCTTGCCGGACAGACCGTCGAGCTCCGGGACTTCGGCCGATTCCGCATCTGCATCAAGTCGAGACAGTGCACACTCGCCGAGACGCAGGAGCGGGAGTTCCGCATCGACACGCTCGTCCGTAAGTATATGCTCCGCTTCGTCCCCGACATGCGGCTGCGCCGCCACATCGCGCACTATGCCGAGGCCGTAAGGATGAAGGGAGAAAACTGAGTATCAACCTAATCTAAAAAACTGAACCGAAAAATGGCTATTACGTATGAAATCATCGGATGCTCTAACCCGAAAGGTGCCGAGGGCGTGGACTATGCCTGCAACTCGCGCACGAAGACGGGCGACTACACGACCGAGCAGCTCATCGAGGACCTGAACGAGGCAACGTCGGTCACCAAGGGCGACGTGCTGGGCATCCTGAAAGCGTACCTGACGGAGATCAGCCGCATGGTGCGCAACGGCAACACGGTGGAGATGGAGGGTCTGGGCACGTTCCGCGCCGCCCTGCGCAGCAAGTGCTTCGCCCAGTCAGTGATTCCCACGGACTCGTTCGACCCCGCAAGCTACATCAAGGGAGCGACTGTCCGCTTCCGTCCTGCCCCCGAGCTGAAGGCCTACGTGCGCGCCCGCGCCACCTTCCGCCGCGTCCCCAGCGAACTGCTGGCCTAAAAAACTATAGGAACTATAGTAAACTATAGGAACTATAGAAAACTATTAACCATTAAAAAAAGAGAGCAACTATGGCAATACCTTACAAAGTAGTGGGGTGTGCAAACCCCCGTGGCGCGGAGGGCGTGGACTACGCCTGTGACCGCGCCGTGAACAAGGACATCTTCTCCACGCGCGACATCGTGGAGCGCATCGTCACCAAGAGCACCTTCTCGAAGGCTGACGTGGTGGCGGTGGTCACCTCGCTCAAGGAGTACGCGAAAGCGGCACTGCTGGCGGGACAGAACGTGGTGCTGGACGACTTCGGTATCTTCTACACCGAACTGCGCGGCAAGTGCTTCGCCCAGTCTGTCATCCCCGCCGAATCGTTCGATCCCGCGAGCTACATCAATGGCGTCAATATCCGCTTCCGCCCGTCGACGCTCATGAAGGCCGACACGCTGACGAGGTTCCAGGTCAAGCGCCTCCCCAGCGAGCTGCTGCAATAAAAAGAGGGGGGGGATAGGGACTATAGGTACTATAGGAAACTATAGGGTACTATAGGCACTATCCCCCCCCGCGGTGTCGCGGTGACTCGGTGTCTTCTACTCGTAGTGGCGGATGCGGACGTCGATGTCGTCGTTCTTCAGCAGAGTGGGGATGACGGTGACGTCGGTCTGGCCGTAGTGGTAGGGGAAGATGACGCGGGGGCGGACGATGCGCGCGGCGCGGACGAGCTGCTCGGGCGTCATGGTGTAGGGCTGGTTGCAGGGCAGGAAGGCGACGTCGATGCCGATGTCGTGGAGCTCTTTCATCTCGGGGATGTCCTCGGTGTCGCCGGCGATGTAGATGTGGAGGCCGTCGATGGTGAGGACGAAGCCGTTGTCGCGCCCCTGGGGATGGAACTGGGTGCGTCCCTCGGTGTAGTTGTAGGCGGGCACGGCCTTGACGTAGAAATCGTCGGACAGCTTCAGGTGGTCGCCGTTGGCCATCACTTCGCCCTTGCCGAGCTTCTCGGCGCAGCGCTGGTTGGTAATGAGGCGCGTCTTTTCATCGGTGAGCAGCCGGATAGCCTCGGCGTCGAGGTGGTCGCCATGCTCGTGGGTGACGAAGATGTAGTCGGCCTTGGGCAGGGCGGCAAAGTCGATGGTACGCTCGCCCAGCTTGCGGACGGGGTCGACCTCGATTTCCTTGCCGTCGTATTCGATGCGGATGCTGCCGTGCATGAGGGCGTGGAAGCGAATGGTCTTGCCGCTCTTGGTCTTGAAGACGTCAACCTCGGCCGTGTCGGCGGTGCTTGACGCGTCCTTGGGCTGGTGGCTGCCGCAGGCGGTGAGTGAATGGAGGCCCATCAGGGCGAGGAGCGAGGGGAGGGCGATGCCCTTCCAGCGGAGGTGGAATTTTTTCATAGTGGGTGATGCTTTTTTTCTAATCCGACGGCAAATATATGAAGTTTTTGTCGTATCTTTGCAGAAAATGCAGAAAAAAATGAAGAAGCCATTCAGATTGTCGCTGCTACCGAGGATTCTCATTGCCATCGGGCTGGGTATTGTGTGCTCGTTGTTCTTCCCCGTGTGGGCCGTCAGGATTTTCGTGACGGTGAACAGTATCTTCAGCAACTTCCTCGGGATGTTCATCCCCCTGCTTATTATCGGCCTGGTAGCTCCCGGCATTGCCGACCTGGGGCGCGGCGCGGGGCGGCTGTTGCTCATCACGGCGCTGATAGCGTATGTCTCGACGGTGCTGTCGGGGCTGTTCTCGTGGGCAACGTGCTCGGTGGTGTATCCGTCGCTGATAGGGAGCGCGGCCCCGGCCCTTGCCGGCATTGACATGAGCGGTGGACTGGCGCCCTATTTCACGGTGGAAATGCCTTCGTTCATCAACGTCACGACGGCGCTGGTGCTGGCGTTCATCATCGGTCTGGGCATTGTGGCTACAGGCGGCACGGCCCTGAAGCGGGGCATGGAGGATTTCCGCGGCATCGTGACGACCGTCATCACGCGAGTCATCATCCCCTTCCTGCCCATCTATATCTTCGGCATCTTCCTGAAAATGGGTGCCGAGGGGAATGTGGCGGCCGTGTTGGGCATGTTCATCAAGATTATCCTCATCATCATTGCCATGCATGTGACGGTGCTGCTGCTGCAGTTCTGTCTGGCGGGGGTCGTTGCCCGCAGGAATCCCTTCAAGGCGCTGTGGACGATGATGCCGGCTTACGTGACGGCGCTGGGTACGTCGTCGAGCGCTGCCACCATCCCCGTGACGCTGGCGCAGACGAAGAAAAACGGCGTTTCGCCCGATGTGGCTGACTTCACGGTGCCGCTCTGTGCCACCATCCACATGCCGTGCAGCATCCTGAAGATAGTGGCGTGCTGCTATGCCATCTCGCTGAGCCTGGGCATGCCGGTGGATTTCCAGACGTATGCGGGCTTTGTGCTGATGTGCGGCATCACGATGGTGGCGGCGCCGGGTGTGCCGGGAGGGGCCATCATGGCAGCGTTGGGGCTCATCAGCTCCATGCTGGGGTTCGATGCCAGCATGCAGGGCATCGTCATTGCCATCTATATGGCTATCGACAGCTTCGGCACGGCGGGTAACGTCACGGGCGACGGAGCCATCGCGCTGATAATCGACAAGATAAGGGGGAAGGAGAAGTAGTTATTTCTCGAAGTGCTGATAGTCCCTGCTGCTGCGCCAGGCTCCACCCCAGCGGAAACCATGCTCGATGAATAAGCGGTAGCAGAGGTCGTTACGGTCAATCTTGTGGGGGAAGGTGAGGCTGCGGTTGGCGTAGGGCTTTCCGGCAGCGGGGCTGATGACTGTGCGGCCTGAGCGGGTGACGACGTAGGGATTGTAGAGCGGATTGATGTCAATGGCCATGCCGCGGCTATGCTTTGAGAGTTTTTTCGTGCCGGCTATGGTGCGGAAGTTGAAGCACGAGGTGTTGTTGGCTGTCATGGAACGCTCGTCGTCGGCATCATAGTCATCGATGAGCTTCATGCGTTCGATGGGGTAGCGGGCATTAAAAAGCACTTCAAAGATTTCGAGCAAGTCGTTGCTAATGGCCTTGTTACACACCAGTTCTCCCTGGCAGACATTCCCGTCGAGATTATAGTGGAGCACCCGCAGATAGCGCAGCTCGCTGAGCGGAATGGTGCAGTCGTCCTTATACGATCTGCCCTTCATCCGAGCAAACACCACAGAGTCGATAGGGGAGGAGGTGAACGCGGCTTCCCGCTCCTCGGCAAAGGCCAGAAGGGGAATCAGCAGCAAGAGCAGGAGGAGTCGGAAACGCTTCATTCAGTAGAGTTTAATCCACTCGTAACCATTGCCCGAAGCGTCCATGTAGCGGATGAAATCCTCCAACGTGATGTTGAGCGAGGCACGGTTGTCGTTGGGATGGAAGGAGAGGTGAGTGTAGTTCTTCAGATTCTCGTCGAGGAAGACGTACACGTGGTGCTCGGCATCGTTAATCAATCCGAAGGGACTTACGGAGCCGGGCTTCAAGCCGAGGTATTTTTCCATGCGCCATTCGGAAGCCAGACTTAGCTTCCCCTGATGGAGCAGATGTTCCAAATCGTGGATGCCCATATTGTGGTCGCATTGAAAGACAACCAGATAGTGTCTGTTTCCCTTGTGGTTGCGGAAGAAGAGGTTCTTGCAATGGGTGCCTGGAAGACTGCCCCAATAGGGGCGGCCGTCCTCGATAGTAGGGGTAGCGGGATGCTCGGTATAGATAAACTCAATGCCGAGCTCCTTAAGCCGCTCATAGACTTGTGGCTGCCCAATCATTAGATGGAGAGTACGGTCAGAACGTTGATAAGCTCGCGGTCGATGGGCTTGTTGATTTTGATAGCCCTTTCGATGGGGACATAGACAATCTGGTCGTTCTTGATGCCAATCATCACGTTGCGCTGTCCCTCCTTAAGGGCATCGATGGCAGCCACACCAAGTCTGGAGGCCAGAATGCGGTCTTGTGCCGTCGGTGTGCCGCCACGCTGCAAGTGCCCGAGAATGGTGACGCGGACATCGTACTGGGGGTACTCCTTGCGTACGCGCTCGGCATAGTGCATGGCGCCGCCGTCCTTTTCCGAAACGATGACGATGCTGCTGTTCTTACTCTTACGGATGCCTCGTCCGATGAACTGTGCCAGTTGGTCGATGTCCGTATCGTCCTCGGGGATGATGGCGGCTTCGGCTCCAGCGGCAATGGCGCTGTTCTGGGCAAGGAAGCCAGCGTCGCGTCCCATCACCTCGACGAAGAAGATGCGGTCGTGCGAGGTTGCCGTGTCGCGGATTTTGTCCACGCAGTCCATGATGGTGTTGAGAGCGGTGTCGTAGCCAATGGTGCTGTCGGTGCCGTAGAGGTCGTTGTCGATGGTTCCGGGCAGTCCGATGCAGGGCACATCAAACTCACGGGCAAAAGCCTGAGCCCCTGCCAATGAGCCGTTTCCACCTATGACGATTAGGGCATCGATGCCGTGTGAGCGCATGTTGGCATGGGCTTTCTTCCGTCCCTCAGGTGTCATGAAATCCTTGCTGCGAGCGGTTTTGAGGATGGTGCCTCCACGCTGGATGGTGTTGCTGACACTCTCTGTGGTGAAGTCCTTGATTTCATTGTTGATAAGGCCCTCGTAGCCTCGGTAGATGGCTTTTACTTTCCATCCGTTGGAAATAGCAGCACGTGTCACCGCACGGATGGCAGCATTCATTCCGGGAGCATCGCCGCCGGAAGTTAGCACTCCTATGGTCTTAATCTCTCTCATGGCTTATGTGGTTTTTTAGATTTTACTTTCAGCTGAGTCATTAGCGTCTTCCAGGGCGTTAAGGTCATTAGGAGCCTTAGGGGGGTTGACTGTTAAGCTCAGTTTCTCTGCACCTTCCGGGGCGGTAACAACCACGATGGAAGTGGGGGAGGGTGACTGCTCAATCAGCAATTCCGAGAGCTCATCCTCCAAATAGTTTTGCACGGCACGCTTCAGGGGGCGGGCACCGAACTGCGGATCGTAGCCCTTCGTAGCAAGGAACTGACGAGCGGAAGCTTCCACTTCCACCTTCGTACCCAAGGCAGCAATGCGGTTGACGAGTTTGTCCACTTCGATATCAACGATGCGGGAAATAGCTTCCTTGTCGAGCGGATCGAAGGTGATGATTTCATCGATGCGGTTGATGAATTCGGGTGAGAATGTCCTGTTGAGGGCTTTCTGTATGACGCTGCGCGAGAGCTCCTTGTCGCTCACATGAGCTTGGGTACTGAATCCGATGCCGCGTCCGAAGTCCTTCAGCTGTCGTGAGCCGACATTGCTGGTCATGATAATGACGGTGTTGCGGAAATCGACGACACGTCCGTAGCTGTCGGTGAGGCGTCCTTCATCGGTGACTTGCAACAGGATGTTGAAGACGTCAGGGTGAGCTTTCTCAATTTCATCAAGCAGCACGATGGAGTAGGGGCGACGGCGAACACGCTCCGTTAGCTGTCCACCCTCTTCGTAGCCCACATAGCCCGGAGGGGCACCGATGAGCCGACTGACGGTGAATTTCTCCATATACTCGCTCATATCGATGCGAATGAGGGCATCCACGGTGCCGAACATATAGGCAGCGAGCTCCTTGGCCAACAGCGTCTTGCCGACACCCGTCGGGCCAAGGAACATAAAGGTTCCGATGGGGTGGTTGGGGTCTTTCAGCCCTACGCGGTTACGTTGGATGGCACGGACAAGTTTCTCAATGGCAGGCTGTTGGGCGACGACTCGTTTGTTCAACTCTGCCTTCATTCCCTTCAGCCGGATGCCCTCTGCTTGGGCAATACGCTGCACGGGGATTCCTGACATCATGGAGACAACTTCCGCCACACGTTCCTCGTCGATGGTGATGCGTTCCTCATCGCGGTGTTGCTTAGTCCATTGCTGGGACATCACCTCCAACTCTTCCTGAAGATGTTTTTCCTTGTCACGGAGTTCGGCTGCTTCCTCGAAGTGCTGGGTTTTGACAGCCTCGTTTTTCTTTGCCGTGATTTCTGCCAGCTCACGTTCTTTCTGTTCCATTTCGGGAGAAGCCGTTACCTGCCCCAAATGAGCTCGTGAGCCCACTTCGTCCATCACGTCGATGGCTTTGTCGGGGAATGAACGGTCGGTGATGTAGCGTTCTGAGAGCTTGACGCAGGCTTCCAGTGCCTCGTCGGTGTAGCGCACATTGTGGTGCTCCTCGTAGCGGTCGTGGATATTGCGGAGTATTTGAATTGTCTCATCGACAGTGGTTTGTTCGACGAGTACCTTCTGGAATCGGCGTTCCAGAGCACCGTCTTTCTCGATGCTGTTGCGGTATTCGTTCAGCGTGGTGGCACCGATGCACTTTATTTCGCCGCGAGCCAGAGCGGGTTTCAGCAGATTGGCAGCATCCATGCTACCGCTGGCATTGCCGGCACCGACGATGTTGTGGATTTCATCGATGAAGAGGATGATGTCGGGGTTGTTCTTCAATTCGTTGATAATGGCGCGGATGCGTTCCTCGAATTGTCCGCGGTATTTTGTTCCAGCGACGACGGCACCCATGTCGAGTGACACGACGCGGCGGTCGTAAAGCATGCGGGACACGCGGCGTTCGACGATGCGCATGGCCAGTCCCTCGACGATAGCTGATTTGCCCACACCAGGCTCGCCGATCAGCATGGGGTTGTTTTTCTTCCGTCGGCTGAGGATTTGTGCCAGACGTTCTATCTCCTTATCTCGTCCGATGACGGGGTCGAGTTTTCCCTCGGCAGCAGCAGCCGTCATGTCGACACTGAAGTTGTCCAGCACGGGGGTGTCGTTGTCGCCCTCCACCTCGGTGGCACGTGCTTTCTGGCTGGATTTCCGTGCGCCGCTGTCGGAGCGGGGCGAGAAGAGGAGGTCGTCCTCGTCATCGTCGTCATCGTTGTTGTGGTTGAAGCTGTTATTCTTTTCGTTGGCACGGAGGTCGAGTTCGTGGCGGACACGGTTGTAGTTGATGCCCATGAAGTGGAGTGCGCTGCGTGCCCGGTTGTCCTTCTGTTTCAACAGAGCGAGCAGCAGGTGCTGGGTGTCGGCCACCTCCTGTCTGTCGGAGCGTGCCTCCAGCTGTGCCAGTTTCATTATTTGGCTGGCAGTGGGGTCGAGTGACATTTCGTCAGGTGTGTCAGCGGTTGAGGGGGAGGGCAGGGGTGTGTCCTGCGGCTGTGCTGCCCCCTCCAGCACTACGGTACGCAGCCGGTGCAGATCGACGTGAATGGTTTCCAAAAGGAAGGTGGCCTCGTTGAGTCCGTCGCGCAGCAGTCCCAGCAGCAGGTGCTCGGGGGCAATGGCGGGGCTGCCCAGACGACGTGCCTCCTCGGCGCTATAGACGAGGACTTCCGCTATCTTTGTGGTAAATGAATTATTCATTAATTGTTGTAATACCTTTTAAATCTTTTTTCTTTCTCTTCACCTACTGCAAACGGCGTGCCACGCTGGGTGTGCGTCAGTTTTCATTCCTGCGAGAAGCTGATACGCTCCACGGCAATCAGCTGGTCGTAGCGTGAGCCGAAGGGGCGGTGCCAGACATAGATTGTGTATTCGTTTTCCGTTTCGTAGAAACTGCCGTCGAAGGGCTTTGTGGCTGATTTGTTGTCTTCTACAAAGACGTACTGATAGTCGTATGCCCCCATTTTCAGCAGCACGGCACATTCGTAGGCCGAGGTGGCAGCGTTGTAGGTCATGCGGTAGTCGGGGGTAAGATTATAATCTGAGAAATAGCCCGTTACGTACATTTCGCCATTAGAGCGAGGGTGGGGGACTTCGAGGGTGAAATGGGCGAAGAAGTAGTCAGCCTCGGTGTCGTTATCTTCAGCTAGGTTGTAGCGGACGAGGAAGCGTCCGTTGTGGTCGGCATCGAAGCTGTAGGCTCTGCGTTCGGCATCTGACATCAGAACGGCGTGATAATAAGGTTCGTAGAAGTCAATCTTGTCGACATTCTGCGAGCCGTAGTGCATATTGATGACCTCGAAGCGTCGGAACTCGTTATTACCGGGGAAGATGAGGTATCGGTTGTGGACGTACTCCAGCAGCCCAGGGCGGATGTAGGTGGGCTGTATGCCTGTGACGGCGACGTCGGGGCGGTTGTTCTGGCAGACGAGCACCTTCACTTCACGGTCGGGGCGCTCGATAGTGTAGTCGGCATGGTCAATGGCGAACGTCACCTGCTGGTGGGCCACGTGAGTGTCGATGTCGGTGTTGGAACTTACTTCAGCTCTGACGTTTACGAGCGGTTCCACCACCTTGAACCAAGCCTCGGCCAACACGGGATGGCCCTTGTAGGCGAGAGCCTCAGGTGAGGCGTTCTGGTCGTCGTCGTACACCAGCACACGGTAGTTGCCCGACACCTTCATCTCCACGTTGTCGTTGGGGAAATCGACGGCATAATGGGTATACAGAAACGTGGTATTCAGTGAATTAAGGTAATAGTCAATGGGGCGGTCGTTGAAGCCGTCCATGAACTCCGATTCGTTGAGCTCCGAGGGACGTCCATCGGCGTCGCAATGTGTGAGGTGGCAGCAGAGGCGGTGATATTCGTGTGAGAAGTAGTCAAACGACAGCGTCACGTAGTCGTCGCTGCCCATGACGAGCACGGCGGGCATCATCCAGTCGTCGTTGACGATTGTCTGCAGCGTATGGACGAGCGGCGTGAACGTGCGGTTAGTCTGCATCGTTGCCACGGGGCCACCGTTGGTTGCCGCTGCTGGGCTGGCGCTTGCCGATGTTGCCAGCGCACATCCAATATATATAAGGAATGACAATTTCCAGTAATGCTTCATACGACTATTAGACACGCCCAAAAAATTTCCGTTTAAATTTCCGTTCCATATTGCAGTGGCAAAGGTAATGTTTTTCTTCCGATTTTTTGTTCGTTTGTTCATTGTTTTTTATTTTTGCACGAAAATTCTTTAACTATGATTGCCATAATTGTTTTAATTGTTTTGCTGAATAAGATTAATCAGCTTGAGCGTAGAATCGACTATCTTGAAAAAATGAGGTAATTCCCATAATCGGCATTATGTTTAATTTGATTTAAGAAAATCTCCCATCTCTTTTATTCCATCCGAATTATGAGTAAAAAGATATATGATTACGAAAAATGCTTTGAATTGGCAAGGCAATGTTCGTGCACTTCAGAAATGCAGAAACAATTTGGAAGCGCTTATAATGTTGCAAGGAAAAATGGATGGATTAATGATTATACTTGGTTTGTAAGAAAACAGCACAAACCATATACTTATGAAGATTGTTATAATATAGCAAGAAATTACAAATGTTCATCCGATTTTCAGAAAGGAAATGGAAGCGCATACGGAAAAGCAAGAGCAAATGGATGGATAAAAGACTATGATTGGTTCATTGTTAAGCAGCACTCCCCCTTTACTTATGAAGAATGTTTTGAATTTGCAAAGAAATACGATTCAAGATTAAGCATGTTCAGAGGAAATGTTGGTGCATATCAAGCTGCACTAAATCATGGTTGGCTTGATGACTACACATGGTTTCAATCTCCACAAAAACCTTATAATTATTGGACTAAAGCTCGTTGTGCAGAAGAAAGCAAAAAATATAAAACTAGAGGTGAATTTCATGATAAATGTGGCACCGCGTATGGTAAGGCAAGGACAAACGGCTGGCTTGATGAATTCACTTGGCTAAGGGACGAAAGACTTGATTTTCATAATGATAAGATAGATTGCGTATATGCGTATGAATTTATTGAATTAAAATCTGTTTATATCGGTCGAACTCTTATGCGTAGAGCAAGGACACGGGACAAAGAACATCTTTTTGTCGATAATGATGCTGTTTATTTTTGCCTATGCGC
>CAMYYY010000074.1 GCA_947303715.1 uncultured Bacteroidales bacterium
CAATGGTCTTTGCACCCCCTCCGACTCCCCCGTTATCGGGGGAGAGCAACCCTCCCTCACGGGAGGGGCTTGGGGGTGGGTCTTCACCTCTTACTGACTTGGAACGCGAGCATATCCGCAAGGTGATGAGCGAATGTGGCGGCAACATGACCATGGCTGCAAAGGCACTGGGCATCAGCCGGACGACGCTATATAGTAAACTGAAACGCTATGGCCTCCAATAGTCGATACTTCACCCGCCACGTGGTCGTAGTGCTTGTCCTTATGACCATCGCCGCTGTCGGCGCGACACTCTGCATCTGCGCGGCCTGCACCACGGATTTCAGTCGTTTCAGCTTTCAGTTTTCACACGTCATCTTCACCCTCCTTGCCATTACCTTCGTGGTGCTGTGGCTGTGGATGATACGGCGGCTGTGGAAGCTGATACGCCTGCCGTTGCGCCAGACGGAGTATTTCGTCGGGGCGATGGAGAGCCGTGACACTACCATGCGCTTCCCCGGCTCGGACGACCCTGTGCTGGGTACTGTGCTTGACGACATGAACCGCGTGCTCCGTTCCTACTGCGCCGACCGCTATGCCATGGAGTCGCAGCGGCAGTACTACGACCGCATTCTCCGCGTGATGACCCACGAGCTGCGCAACTCCGTTACCCCCATCATTTCGCTGACGGACTGGATGCAGAGCAACGCCATCTCTGACGAGGATATGAAGGAGTCGCTTGCCATCATCCACCAGCAGGCCGACGGCATCCGCAGCTTCCTTGGCCACTATCAGGAGCTGACCCATTTGCCGGAGCCGCTGTGGGCGGACTTCTCTGTGCGCGCCCTCTTCGATGGCCTGCGCGTGGCGCTCAGCGGTGAGCCTGATGCCAACCGCATCCACTACGACATCAGCCCCCAAGGTGCGGACCTCATCGTTCATGCTGATGAGAAGCTGATACGTCTGGCGCTGCTCAACATCATCCGCAACGCCCTGCATGCCATCGAGGGACAAGCCGACGGACACGTCAGCCTGTTAGCCTCGGGCAGTCCTGCCGACGGCATTCGCATTGTCGTCAGCAACAACG
This sequence comes from uncultured Bacteroidales bacterium, assembly GCA_947303715.1. Taxonomy (GTDB): domain Bacteria; phylum Bacteroidota; class Bacteroidia; order Bacteroidales; family Bacteroidaceae; genus UBA1189. The sequence goes on from CAMYYY010000074.1 coordinate 1,067, forward strand.
GCCCCCTCATTCCACCTACGCAGATGGAACTCATCTTCCAACCCTTCTACAGTACCAAGAAAGAGGGTACGGGCATTGGCCTCGCCCTCTCACGCCGTATTATGGAGCTTCACGGCGGCACGCTCACGTGTGACAGCAATCCGCCCCTGACGCTCTTCACCCTTGCCTTCCCCGCATAAAAATGTAGAGACGCGGCATGCCGCGTCTCTCTTTTCATTATTCCGTTTTGTTCGAAAGGGTATTTATAGGGTGATACCTATCGCACCAGTACTTTCTTCCCGTTAACGATGTAGATTCCCTTGGTAGAAGGGGTGCTCACGGAGCGGCCAGCGAGGTCGAAGTATTCGTCAGGGGAGGGGGTGGAAACTATAGGTGAGGCGATGGCGGTGAGGTCGGCAAACTTGTCCATAAGGACTTTCATCCAGTGGCCACCGATGACGGAGCGGGCGCGGAAGCTAACCCAGCGACCCGTCTTGGTGTCGTACCAGTCGCTGAGCGGCACACGCGAGGTGGTGGTGTTGACGTAGCGGTAGAGGGGCTCCATGAACTGGATGAAGGCGCGGTCGTTCTCGGCCATGGCGGCCGTCCACATAATCCAGTCGCTCTTTGTGTAGTCGGCACGGCTGTCGAGGGGCAGGCCGTAGGTGTTCTGGCGACTGCGGTAGTAGCGTGTCTCGGTGGTCATGGCATCGTTGGGGAAAAGATTTGTGCCCCACATCTTGTCCCACACCATGTTGTACTTCTGGCTCCAGGTGCCGGCACGGTCGTAAGCAAGGCGGTAATGGTTGCCGTCGCGGGCGTCGGCTTCCCATTGGGCGGCCATATCAGCGGCTGTCTGCAGGTAGGTGGCAGCCAACTCCTCGTCGCCACGCTGGCGGAGGATTTCGGCGAAGCCAGCCACACCCATAATGGCCTTGATGGAGAGGTTGCAGTTGTGTGCCCAATGGCCGGCGAAATCGTCGGTGCAGAGCTGCTCAGCAGGATCCTGGCCGTACTTGACGAGGTAGTCGGCCCAGCGCTTGCAGACACGATAGTAGCGTTTCAGCCAGTCGCCGTAGCCCTCCATGCGGCAGATGGTGGCGGCGAGGGTGAGCATATTGCCGCTCTCCTCGAGGGGCATGTCACCGCCATAGACTTGTCCATTGGCATGGGGGTAGGTTCCCAGGTCGTGGGCAGCAAACTGCTTGCTCCACTTGCCGCTGAGGCTATATTCGAAGATGCTGGTCATCATGGCCTTCTGGAGCTCATAATTGTAGATGAGGAAGAGCGGTGCGGAGGGGTAGGTGAGGTCGACGGTGTTGACGCAACCGTTGGAATTGTTTTCCTTCGAGAAGAAGAGAAGTCGTCCGCCGTCGTCCTCGAAGAGTTTATGGGCAGCGATAACCTGACGGTATGAGGCGCTGAGTAGCTCGGCGTAATGAGCGTTACCGCTGGCGAGGCCGTCGTCGTAGATGCGGGCGTCCATGGCACGGCAGCGGGCCATAATGTCGGCGTAACCTGTGCGTAGCTCGTCGAAGGCTTGGAAGATAGTCTTACCGTTGCGCGCCCAGTAACCCTTGTAGTTCTTCTTGAAATACTGGATGTCATAAACCTCGTCGTATCCAACCATCATGAACGATGAGGCGTCGGCAGTAGTGCCGAAGTCGTGGACGTAAGCGAGGCAGGGGAATTGCGACTCGTTCTGCGTGGTAACCTCCTTGGCGGAGGCCGCAGGAGCGCCAGTGGTGAGGAAGGCATTCTCCATATCGCCCAACGGAGCAATGCTGACGGTGCCATCGATGGCGGGGATGTAGAGCCAACCCCAGTCGATGGTGATTTGGTCGCCCGCGCGGCCAAGGACGGGCTGGGCGACGGAGCCTGACTTGATATACTCCGTGCCATTCTCAGTAACAAGGGTACTGACGGTAGGCTGCGTCATCTCGTTGACGACCATCTGGGGTGTGGTGCCAATGAAGAGCTGGCACGTATGGGGCTGACCGTCGATGCTGCGGACGCGTGTGGAGATGTAGTTGATGGGCATGGAAAGGAGATCGAGGTCATCGATTATCATCGGGGCGGTGAAAACGACGCTGAACTCAACGGGGCCGCAGGTGAAGGTGTAGTAGGTGTTGGTGGCGAGGACATCGACGGCAGTCTGCGTTGCGGTGGTGACATCGCCCACCTTCTGCCAGGTGTTGGCGTAGAGACCGAAATCGACGTAGGCACCGCCTGTGGTGTTGTGGCAGTGGGCTGCGATGAGGTTGTCGCCCTCATGCAGCAGGGCACGTTGGGCATCGGTAAGACGCTGTTTCTCGCCTTGCAGCCAAGTTTCGCCTGTTCGGACAATGCGGGTACCGTTGACGAAAAGTTCAAAGACGTCATCGTGTGAGAACATCACCCAGAGTTCGCGCTCGAGGTCGGCGGTCGTGATGGTGACGGTACGGCGGATGTAGATGTCGCTGTTAGTGTCCTTCCACACGTGCTTGACGCGCGGATATTCGCCCGCTGTGCCCCATGCGGCTTCTTCAACGGACCAAGAACTGTCGTCGTAGTCGGGGGCTGCCCAGCCGGTGCCCGACTGGGTGGTGTGGCTTACGCGGCCTGACCACGTCGTCTCGTCCGTCATGGGGGCGATGGCCGTGAGGAGGCAGTCGCGTTCAGTGCCCATCCAGCGGTAGGTGGTGCCGTCGACGCGCAGCAAGCCGTCCCATGCCTTCTCAGCATCGCACCAGTGGCGGGTGGTGCCATCGGTGAGGCGGTCGTAAGGCGACCAGATGGAGAGGTAGGGGTCGTTCAGTATGAGCGGCACAGAAGGCAGACGGAGTTCGATGGCCTTATAGGGCTCGAAAAGGTCGGCTGTCTGGGCGTAAGAGTTGCATGTCAGAATAAGTAGACCGAAAGAAAACAGTGGCTTAAAAATTATCATGGGGCGCAATGTGGATTTGAAAAAAGCGGGGACGTGGTTGGTGCGCCCCCGCTTGGGAATAAAAAGGGAATGATTATTTCACAAGAACTTTCTTGCCGTCGCGAATGTAGAGACCGCGTGCGGGCTGGGCGATCTCGACACCCTGCAGGTTGTAAATCTTGCCGTTTTGGACGGGTTCAACGGCTACGGCATCCTTGATGCTTGTGGGCTCCTCTGTACCGTAGTAGATGATGCGGAAGTTATCTACCACCACCCAGTCGTGATAGTTCTCGAGATCCTTGTTGATGGCGAGGGTCATCTCATTGTCCACCACCTCGACCAGCAGGCTGACCTTGTAGAGGCCGTTCTGGAAGTAGTCGACAGCCTGATAGACCCACTGCGGAACTTCGCCGGCAGCAGTGACGGCACCCTGGCCGGGAGCCATGTCACGGTAGTCGGTCAGCAGCGGCAGCTGCACTTCGTAGTCCTCCTTGGCAAAGACCTGGAAGTAGGCGGCGGGGTCGAGCGGCTCGTCGTTGACGAACTTCTCGATGTGGCCGGGGATGTGCTCGCCTTCAATATCGTTGCTGTTGTGGTCGCCGTCGCGGTAGTAGCCGGTGACGGTTGCGAGATACCAGCCGTTGGGCAGGTCGTAAATAATCTGGCTCATGTCGAAGTAGGTCTTACTCCAGCACTCGTAGGTGAAGTCGGGGAGGTTGCTGTCGCGTCCCCATATGCCGTTGGTGCCGGTAGGATCCTCTGCGATGACCCATCCAGAGTTATCGAAGTCCTCGCGCTGGCTGAAGTTGGGCATGCCGATGCGGTAGCTCATGTCGTAGGGATAGTTGACGTTAGCGGTTTCAGCGATGGCATCGCGTTCAGCGCGGCTGACGAGCACCCACTGATTGTCGGGGTTGTCGGCACCGGTCAAGTCGGTGTCAACGCGGCAGTCGGTACCGGGGCGGTAGCCGAGGAGGCAGGTGGCACTGTCGGCGCGGACGATGTTGAATACACCGTTACCAACGGGTTCGAGAGCCCAGTCATTGCCAGCGGTATCCATGTAGCCGCCGAAATTGAGGTAGTGGAGGTCATCGCCGTTGTAGAGATAGGTGTCGAAGCGGTAGCAGTTGCCCCCCAGCTCACTCTCTTCAAGCAGAATCTCGATGCCGGGCCAGCCGAGGGCAGCATGTGCGCCCCAGTCGTCGCCACCGCAGAGGAAACGGCCCTGACCGACGTTGTAGAAGTAGTACTTCTCGCCGGCAGCGGGCTCGCTGCCTTCCCAGCGGCGTCCGCCACGCTCAGCGTTGTTGAGCTTGCGGGCAATCTGCAGCATGCGAAGGGCATGGTTGTAGTCCTCGGCCGAGGACGCGTTGTTGAATACCTGCTGGGCTTCGCTGATGGCTTCGGAATAGTTGAAATACTTGTTGTTGGGGTTCTTCTCCAATTCAGCACGGCAGATGTCGATGGTCTTGTTGAAGTTCTCGATGTCGGGGCCGGCAGCGAAGACGATGGCGAGGGAGTTGTTCAGATTCTGCATGGCGTTGCCGATAACCTCAGCGTCGTCAGACTCAAGGGCAGCCACGGCAGCGCTGTAGGCATCGAGGAAGAACTGGGGCTTAATGCCTTCGTAGGTGTCGGCCTCGGCGATGACCTTCTTCAGGTTCTCGCGGAGCACGTCAATCTCCACATTGTCACCGTAGTAGGTGAGGCGGAAGTTGTCGAACACCGTCCAGTCGTCGCCCACGCCGGCATCCTTCTTGACGCCGATGCGCAGGGTGCCGTTGGTGACGATGACCTGGATTTCGGGGTTCCAGTAGTAGCCCATGTAGAAGCACTGTGCGGCGTTGCCCAGAGCCTTGCCGCCGTCGCCGGGATACCAGTAGCCGTCGTCGTAGGTGTCCTCGAAGGCACCTTCGATGTAGTCCTCGACACCGTTTTCACAGATAGACATGAGGGGAGCGCTGACTTCGTTGGCGAAGTAGTAGGCGCGGATGACCTCGCTGCCGTCAGTATGCTTGGGGCCGATGGCATTGGTGGAGCCGTCGCGGTAGTAGCCCTGCAGCGTGAGGCCGTAGGTGCCGTTGGGCAGACCGGTGATGTCCTGATAGAACGAGCCGACGCTGTTGCTCCAGCTCTCGACGGCGCGGTTGTACATACGGCCGTTGATCTGGTTGTTGCCTGCGCCCTTGAATTCGTTCTTCCAGCCATTGTTGCGCTCGTCCTGATTGGCAAAGTCGTAGCCGGGTACCAGCCAGGTGGCGTCCTTGGGGTTGTCCTTGGTGGCGGTCATCATGTCGGCCATACGCTCTTCCTTGCTGACGAACTGCCAGAAGCCGTCGAGTGAGAAGGAGAGGTAGGTCTCGTCGTCCGTGTCGCCCATTTCGTAGCCGAGGACGATGCCGCCGTCCATGGCCTCAATGATGTAGAGGTTCTGGGCGGTGTAGCCGGCGGGGTTGGGGAACGGTGTGATGGTCCAGTCGGTGACCTCATCGCCGGTGTCCAGATAGCCCTGGTTGGTGAGGGCGTTGATGCTGTGGTTATGGCCGAAACGGGGGTCGAGCTGCCAGAAACCACCTTCGCGGGGGCTGATGATTACGTCGAAGCCCACCTTGTCCAACTCGGCATGGGTGGTCCAGTAGTCCATCTGCTTGCGGTTGTGCTGTAGCCAGAGACCCGTCTCTACATTGTACATGTAGTACGTGCCGCCTTCTTCAGGCAGTACGGTGCCCGTCCAGGGAGAGTCTTTCTTGGGTTGCTGAGCCACCACGGTAAGTGCGGCCATTAAACCCATTCCGAAAAGAAGTAAACTTTTTCTCATACTTTTTTGAATTAAAGAATTAATAAATTAGTGATTAAAGAATTTCTTGTTCTTTCTGATGCGGACGCTCTTGCCCTGTGCGGCAGCGTCGGGGAAGAGCCGTCGTCCGGCTGTGTCGAAGATGATGTCCTTCCCTTCAGTAGAGGAATTGAGCGGGGCGATGCCCGTGTCGTCCTTCAGACGGGGACGGATGAGGGAGTCGGTCGTGAGGGAGAGGACGCCACTGTCGTCGAAGGTCATGGCGCCGATGTACATCATGCGCGGATGGATGGCGCCCGTGCTGTGGTGGGCGTGGAAGACGATGCGCATCTGTCCCTCCTTGTCGGTGAACAGCGAGTGGTGGCCGGTGCCGAACAGCCCCTCGACGTTCTGCACGATGGGGTTGTGGCGGTATTTGCTCCAGCCGCGTAGGATGTCGGCCGAGGTGGCGTAGCCCACGCCGTACCAAGGGCTCTGGTAGTCGTTGGCGGAGTAGGTGAGGTAGTATTTTCCTCCGTGGCGGATGACAAACGGGCCCTCGGCCACTTTGCCCAGCTGCTTCTCCCATGCCACGGTGACGGCGGCGACGCGGCGCAGTCGCGTGCCTTCGGCAGGGCCGAGGCCGTCGGCAGCCAGGTCGCAGCTCCAGATGACGTTGCCGTCGGTGAAACGGACGAAGAAGAGGTACATCTGCCCGTCGTCGTCGGTGAAGACGGTGCTGTCGATGCACTTCTCGTCGCCGATGAGCGATTCCAGCATATAGCCGCCATGCTGTTTGAACGGCCCTGTGGGGCTGTCGGCCGTGGCGACGAAGAGGTGCTCGTTGGCAGAGTAATACATATAGTACGTGTCGCCCCGCTTATAGACCTCGGGTGCCCAGAACCAGCGCGTTTCCGTGGTGTTCCGCTTGTCGAGGGCCAGTCCCTTGCATTCCCACGTCAGGAGGTCGGCCGAGGTATAGACTTCGATGCCGTCGGCCGAGTGGGTGCCGTAGGCGTAGTAGGTGTCGCCGTCAAGCAGGATGAAGGGGTCGGCCAGGGGTACTTCGCTCTTGCCGCCCTCGTGCAGCGACGGGTCGATGACGGGCCGTGTTGCCGAGGCCGAGGGGTGCGAGTTCTTCACCGTCGGCCATCCCGCCTTGTCCCAGGCGATGGGCTCCATGAAGGTGAGGCGTCCGGCATCGGGGTCTTTCTTCAGGTAGCCGTGGTAGATCATCCAGTCGGTGCCGGCATCGTCTTTGACGAAGCGCGAGTTATGTCCAGGGCCGGCAACGACGTTGTTGCCGTTCATCATGGTGGAGAAACCGCCGTCCAGCGCACGGTTGCCTGAGCGGTTGGCATAGGGGCCGAAGAGCTTGCGCGAGCGGTTCAGCACCACCTGATAGGTGCTCTTGGCGCCCTCGCAGCAGGTGCCCTGGCTGCCGATGAGGATGTACCAGTCGTTACGTTTTACGATGTTGGTGGCCTCCATGAATCCGCTGGCTACCTGTTGCTTCTGTGCGCCCTCCTTGATGGCGAGGCCGTCCTCTGTCAGCTCAATGCCGTAGATGCCGTGGAAGCTACCCCAGAAGAGGTAGTTGCGGCCGTCGTCATCGGTGAAGAAGAAGGGGTCGATGCTGTTTTCCACGTCGATTTCCTTGCTGATGAACAGCTCGCCGTGGTCGGTGAAGGGTCCGCAGGGTACGGGTGCCGTGGCTACGCCGATGCCGCACTCCCAGGTGCCGCCCCACGTCGATTTGCTGTAGTAGAGCAGCCACTGCCCGCCCACATAGTTGATTTCCGGTGCCCAGATGCCGCCGCCCGATACCATCTTCGGCCGTGTGGCATCGGTGAACGCCGTGCCCACATACGTCCAGTCAACGAGGTTGGTGCTCTTGTAGATGGGCACATTGTGGATGTCCTCGGTGGCATAGAGCCAGTAGGTGCCGTCGCCGTCGCGGATGACGGTGGGGTCGGGGAGGCTACGGTCGATGATGGGGTTTGTGTACGTCTCCTGCGCTGCCAGGCCGAGGCTCAGCAGACAGAGGAGGGCAAAGATGAGGGCGAACTTTCTCATGCGCGTACAATCTCTATATTCTTATTCAGCTGCGAAGGTACTACTTTTTTTTCATTCTCACAACGAAAAAGCCCTTTTTTTCTTCACTCTTAACTCTTAATTCCAAACAAAATTTGCACTTTCCCCCGAAAACCTCTATCTTCGCAGGCGAAACAGGATTGAAGAATGAAAATTTTAGTGATCAGTGAACAGTGAACAGCGAACAGATAAAACCTGATGCATCGAATGGAGGGCAATCATCTGTTCACTGTTCACTGATAATTGTTTGCTTCAAGACTTGTCATTAATAAAGAAAACAAGATGATTTTGCAGGGATTACGTCAAGTTGGCGATTGGCTGGTGGTGATGAGCCGGGCCATGGCACGTCCGCAGAGCGGGCAGTTGTTCCGTCGTCAGCTGGCGGCTGATGTGTGGCGGCTGGGCGTGGAGAGCCTGCCGCTGGTGCTCATCGTGTCGCTCGCCATCGGCGTGCTGCTGGTGCTGCAGATTGTGCTCAACTTCGGCTACCCCTGGCTGCCCCGTTTCGCCATCGGCTATGCCGCCCGCGAGGTCATCCTGCTTGAGTTCTCCACCGCCATCGTCTGCGTTATCCTGGCCGGCAAGGTAGGGTCGGGCATTGCTTCTGAAATTGGCACCATGCGCATCACCCAGCAGATCGATGCTCTCGACGTCATGGGCGTCAACTCCGCCGGCTATGTCATCCTGCCCAAGGTGGTGGCGTTTGTGGCGTTCATCCCCGTCATCAACATCGTCAGCGTGGCCGCAGCCTTCGCGGGCGCCTTCCTGCTCTGCTGGATTACGGGCATTCTGCCGCCTGACACCCTGCAGGTGGGCTTGCAGCACTCGTTCTCGTCGTGGTACATCTGGGCGGGGCTCATCAAGTCCGTCGTCTTCGCATTCATCATCAGCAGCGTTTCAGCCTATCAGGGATACAGCGTCCGTGGAGGCTCCGTCGAGGTCGGCCGTGCCAGTACCCGCGCCGTCGTCCACAGCAGCATCCTCATCCTCTTTGCCGACATCCTCCTCACAAGCCTGCTGAAATGAGATTGAGGATTGAGGATTGAAGATTGAAGATTGAAAATTGAAAATTAGGATGAATAAAGAAAATAAGATTCTGATAAACAGCAAGAACTTCGCCATTCGGATAATTCGCTTATATCAATATCTGAATGAAGAAAAGAAAGAGCATGTACTATCGAAACAGCTTCTGCGTTGTGGCACAAGTATCGGAGCTAATGTTCGGGAAAGTATAAACGCTCAAAGTAAAGCCGACTTTATGAGTAAGCTTAACATAGCCTTAAAAGAATCAAATGAAACAGAATATTGGTTAGAGCTTCTTTACGAAACAAATTATCTGACCAAAGAACAATATGATTCCATAATTAATGACAACAACAATCTGACCGGCACCCTAATCAACATCCTTAAAACCCTAAAATCCACTGAATAATCTTCAATCTTCAATTTTCAATCTTCAATCTAAGAATCATGATTGAAATCCGGAATATCTCAAAGCAGTTTGATGGCGAAAACGTGTTGAATGAGGTCAGCGCCACGTTTGAAACGGGCTGCACCAACCTCATTATAGGGCGCAGCGGCTCGGGCAAGACCGTGCTGATGAAGTGTCTCGTGGGATTGCTGACGCCCGACAGCGGTCAGGTGCTCTACGACGGCCGCGACTTCTTCGCCCTGCCCCGTCGTCAGCTTGCCGCCCTCCGCCGCGAGATGGGCATGCTCTTTCAGGGTGCCGCCCTGTTCGACGCCATGTGTGTGCTCGACAACGTCCTCTTCCCCCTCCGCATGTTCTCGCCTCTCAGCGAAGCCGGGCGTCGTGAGCGGGCAGTAGAATGTCTGGAGCGCGTCGGCATGGCTGATGCCCTCCAGAAGATGCCCAGCGAACTGAGCGGCGGTATGCAGAAGCGCGTCGGTATCGCCCGCGCTATTGCCCTCCGCCCCCGCTACCTCTTCTGCGACGAGCCCACCTCGGGCCTCGACCCCGCTACCGCACGCACCATCGACGCCCTCATCCACTCCATCACCCACGAGGCCGCTATCACCACCGTCATCAATACCCACGACATGGACTCCGTCCGCACCATCGGTGAAACTGTCCTTAGCCTCGACTGAAGATAATACCTTCACATTCTGGGCGGTAGTGCCCCCGATAAGCCAGATGGCGCCCTCGATAAACCGGACAACGCGCCCGATAAATCCCGCAGCCCTGCGGGAGAGAGCGTGAAGTTGTGAAGTTGTGA
>CAMYYY010000075.1 GCA_947303715.1 uncultured Bacteroidales bacterium
TAGTCTCTTCAGGTGGAACACTCATTTCCAACGGCTTGGTTGAGGTGGAACGCGTTTTCGAATCAGAGGCTGTGCTTATTGGCGGCAAGAATCTCACGGAGGAGAAAAAAGCCATTCTCGACTCCATGCTCTTCCGCATCGACGCTGTTTCCAACAGTCGTGGGAAGAAATACATTCTGATGAATCTTCCCTCCGACAAAATCGACGAGGCTATCCGCATCCTCCCTGCCCTACGCAGTCCGACAGTTATGCCCCTTGCCGCTGAAGGCTGGTGCTCGCTCCACTCCGTAGTCAAGGACATCGATCTTTGGGAAAAGGTGGAAAAACTCAAGGCCCTCGGCGCAGAAGGCATTCTCGTTCTTCAGTTAGATAAAGTAATAGAGTAAAATGGTTTCCATCATTACAAATCCTTCCCCCGCTACTTGGCCTGCGCTCTGCAAGCGAGCCGAGTTTGACGACAGCGTTATCGAGACACGTGTCCGCGCTATCCTCCAACGTGTAAAGGCTGACGGCGACAAAGCCCTCCACGCTATTACAGAGGAAATCGATGGAGCCTGCCCCAATGAATTCCTCGTTTCCGAAACCGAATTCGAACGTGCTTCCACGCTGGTATCCGTTGAATTGAAAGAGGCCATCATTCAGGCAAAAAGCAATATTGAACGATTCCATAAAGCTGAGCTCCCTTCGTCGTTCAAAGTGGAGACTATGCCTGGAGTCAGCTGTCAGCGGCGTTGGCTCCCCATCAGTCGTGTTGGCCTCTACATTCCAGGAGGCAGCGCCCCGCTTTTCTCCACTATCCTGATGCTGGCTATCCCCGCACGTCTTGCTGGATGCCCTGAAATCATTCTTTGCACCCCTTGCAACAATGCAGGAGAGGTAAACCCCGTCGTTCTTTGGACAGCCCGCTTGTGCAGCATCGAAACCGTCTATAAACTAGGTGGTGCTCAAGCTATTGGCGCTATGGCCTATGGCACAGAGAGCATTCGCCCTGTGAACAAAATCTTCGGCCCAGGCAATCGCTATGTGACCAAAGCCAAGCAAATGGTAAGTACCGAGGGGACAGCCATTGATATGCCTGCAGGCCCCTCAGAAATCATGGTGTTAGCCGATGAAACTGCCTCGCCGTCCTTCATTGCTGCCGACATGCTCTCGCAAGCCGAGCATGGTCCTGACAGCCAAGCTATGGTGGTCTGCCCAAGTATGGAAATGGCAAAAAACATCAACGTTGAGCTTGAACGTCAATTAGCCCTCCTGCCCCGTGTCACCGTAGCCGACAAGGCTCTCTCTAACAGTCACATCGTTGTTTTTGATGCACCCAACGAGGCTGAGCGTCTTGAGCTCTTTGTTCGTTTCGCCAATGCCTATGCCTCTGAGCACTTGCTCATCGAGACCCGTGACCCATGGCAGATTGCCGATTGCATTACCGCTGCTGGGAGCATCTTCATCGGACAACACTCCCCCGAAAGCGCCGGCGACTATGCGTCGGGCACGAACCACACGCTGCCCACCATGGGCTATGCCAAAGCCTATAATGGCATTGGCGTAGACAGCTTCATGCACGCCATCACCTATCAGGAATTATCTGTAGAAGGGCTTGAAAGTCTTTCCGAAACCATCATCCGCATGGCCGAGGCCGAGGGTCTTGATGCTCATGCCAATGCCGTCAAAGTAAGAGTAAAAAGATAAAAGAACAATTGCCCCATGAAAGATATTCTTTCCCTCGTCCGACCGAACATTGCTTCGCTTGCCCCCTATTCCACCGCCCGCGATGAATACAAGGGGGACATCGGCATTTTCCTCGACGCCAACGAGAATCCCTTCAACAATGGCTACAACCGCTATCCCGACCCCCGTCAGAAGGCGCTCAAGGCACGCATCTCAGTCATTAAGGGCATTGCCCCTGAGTGCATATTCATAGGCAACGGCAGCGACGAAGCCATAGACCTCTGCTTTCGAATCTTCTGCATTCCTGGGGTGGACAATGCTATTGCCATCCGTCCCAGTTACGGCATGTATCGTGTGGCAGCTGATATCAACGACATCCAATTGCGGGAGGTGCAACTGAATTCTGACTTCTCCTTACCCGTTGACATCCTATTGGCCCAAGCCGACGAACACAGCAAACTGCTCTTCCTCTGCTCACCCAACAATCCTACGGGAAACTGCTTCCCCTTGGCGCAGATAGAAGAACTCTTGAATCGTTTCGAGGGCATGGTCATTGTCGATGAAGCCTATATCGACTTTGCTGAACAGCCCAGTCTGCTTACCCTTTTGGACAAACATCCGAATCTGATTGTCCTCCAAACTCTCTCCAAAGCATACGGTATGGCAGGATTACGTCTAGGCCTCGCCTTTGCGGCAAAAGAAATAATGCAGCTGTTTTCAAACGTCAAATATCCCTACAACATCAACCTTTCCGCTATGGAACATGCCGAAAGGCTACTTGCCAGAGATGTCTGCTTGGAAGTTGACATTATAAAAAAGGAACGCACGCGTGTAGCAAAGGCACTCTCCCCCCTTCCCTGCGTACTCAAAGTCTATCCATCCGATGCCAACTTCCTATTGGTAAAGGTAACAGATGCCGACAGACTTTACAACCGGCTCATCGAGGGAGGTGTCATCGTCCGCAACCGCTCCCATGTCAAGGGATGCGAGGATTGCCTGCGAATCACCATCGGAACTCCCGCTGAAAACGACAATATGCTTTCCATTGTCTCCGCTTTTTCCTAATAATAAACCGTTAACTGTCAAAAAGTATATGAAAAAAGCCCTCTTTATCGACCGCGACGGCACCATCCTCGTTGAGCCTCCTGTGGATTATCAGATAGACTCCCTTGACAAATTCGACTTCGTCCCCGGTGCCATCAGCGCGCTGAAGGCGCTCTCTACGCTCGGCTTCGAGTTGGTCATGGCATCGAATCAAGATGGCCTCGGCACTGAGTCATTCCCCATGGAGGACTATCGGCCGCTGCAGGACCTCATGCTGCGTACGCTTCGTAGCGAGGGTGTCGTCTTTGATGACATTCTCATCGACACCTCTTTTCCCGAGGACAATGCTCCAACCCGCAAGCCCCGGACTGGCATGTTCGGCAAATACCTCACGGGGGATTATGACCTCAAGGCCAGCTACGTCATCGGCGACCGAGAGACTGACATGGAATTAGCCCGCAATCTCGGTGCGCAGGGCATCCTTTTCCATAATAATTGGGCAGAAATCACGGAACAACTGCGCCGTTCGTGCCGCACGGCTACAGTTACCCGTAATACCCGCGAGACACAAATCACCGTTTCCGTTGACCTCGATAATGCTACGCCATCAGCCATTGATACGGGGCTTAAGTTCTTCGACCACATGCTCGACCAGATTGCCCATCATGGCGGCATCAGCCTCAGCATCAGTGCGCATGGCGATTTAGAGGTAGACGAGCACCACACCATGGAGGATGTAGCCATCTGCCTGGGCACAGCTCTGCTGCAAGCGCTGGGCGACAAACGTGGCATCGAGCGTTATGGCTTCGCATTACCCATGGACGAGTGCGATGCAGTGGTGCTTCTCGACTTCGGAGGGCGAATTGATTTCAGTTGGGACGTCACTTTCACCCGTGAATATGTGGGCGACACCCCCACCGAAATGTTCCGCCACTTCTTCCAAAGCCTCTGCGCTGCCATGCAATGCAACCTCCATATCAAAGCCCGCGGCGAAAACAACCATCATCTGGCCGAGGCGGTCTTCAAGGCTTTTGCCCGTGCCCTTCGTGCAGCTATCTACCGCCAGCCCTTTAATTACGAACTCCCCTCTTCCAAAGGCCTACTCTAACACAATGATTGCCATCATCGATTATAACACGGGGAACATCCGCTCTGTCATCAATGCGCTGAACCGCATTGGTGCTGCCGACTGCGTGCTCACAGCTGATGCCGACACCATCCGCCGTGCCTCACACGTCCTGCTCCCCGGCGTGGGCGAAGCAGGGACGGCCATGAACGAACTGCGCTCCCGTCGTCTTGACACGCTCATCCCCACCCTCACACAGCCCGTTCTCGGTATTTGTATCGGCACGCAGCTGATGTGCCTGTCATCTGAAGAGGGCGACACCACGTGTCTAGGCATCTTCCCTACCCGCATCGTCCGTTTCCAGTCATTGAAGGTTCCCCACATGGGCTGGAACACCATAACAAGCCTGCGTAGCCCACTCTTCAGCGGTATCGATGAAGGGAGTTACGTCTATTACGTTCACTCCTATTACCCTGAGTTTTGCGACTGCGCCATTGCTCAAACGGAGTACGGCGTTCCATTTAGCGGGGCACTTCAGACAGACAACTTCATCGGCACACAATTCCACCCCGAGAAAAGCGGCCCTGTGGGTGAACAAATCCTTCGCAACTTCCTTTCCCTTTAATCCCATGATTGAAATCATCCCTGCCATAGACCTCATTGACGGCCGCTGCGTCCGACTCTCGCAAGGCGACTATGACCGTCAGCGCACTTACGATGCTTCACCGCTTGATATGGCGCGCCGCTTTGCCGATGCAGGCATCCGACGTCTGCACCTTGTCGATCTCGACGGTGCAAAGGCTGCCCGCCCCTGCAACCTCCATGTGCTGGAAGCCATTGCCTCGGCTACCGACCTCGATATTGAATGGGGCGGAGGCATCAAAGACCGCGATGCATTGAGCAGTGTTTTTTCAGCCGGTGCAGGTCATGCCATTTGCGGCAGCGTTGCAGTTCGTCAGCCCGATGATTTCTGTGCATGGTTAGAAGAGTTTGGAGGCGAGCGAATTATTCTCGGAGCCGATGTAAGGGAGGGATGCGTAGCTGTCAGCGGCTGGCTGGAGGACTCTGTCCAAACCGTTGATGCCCTTATCGATGCCTTCCTTCCGTACGGACTTTTAGAAGTCATCTGCACCGACATCAGTCGCGACGGAATGCTCAATGGCCCTTCTTTCGACCTTTACACACGCTTGCAAGCAGCCTACCCGACAGTGACTTTTACCGTCAGTGGAGGCATCAGCAGCATGGACGATATCCGTCGTCTTGACGCTCTTGGTCTGCCCCGTGTCATCGTCGGCAAAGCTCTCTACGAATCTCGCATCACCCTTGACGAGATTTCGTCGGAGCTAAAAGTTAAGAATTAAGAGTAAAGAATAATGCTTTCCAAACGAATCATCCCCTGCCTCGACGTCAAAGACGGCCGCACCGTCAAAGGCATTCACTTCGTCGGACTGCGCGACGTGGGCGATGCCGTCGAACTTGGCAGCCGCTATGCAGCCGAGGGCGCCGACGAGCTTGTCTACCTCGACATAAGCGCCACCCACGAAGGACGCCACACCTTCACCCAACTCGTCGAGCGCATTGCCCGTGCCATCAACATCCCCTTCACCGTCGGCGGCGGCATCAGCACCATGGACGACGCCGAACGTCTGCTGTCTGCCGGTGCCGATAAAGTCAGCATCAACAGCGCCGCCCTCGCCCGCCCCGCTTTCATCAGCGAGTTGGCCGAGCGCTTCGGCAGCCAGTTCGTGGTCGTTGCCATCGATGCGAAGACAACCGACGACGGCACTTGGCGCTGCACCACCCACGGCGGACGACGGCTTACCGACGTGGAGCTTTTCGCCTGGGCTCACGAAGCCCAGGAACGCGGTGCAGGAGAAATCCTCTTCACCTCCATGGACCACGACGGCACCCTCGCCGGCTATCCCTGCGACACATACGCCGCCTTGTCCGACGGCCTTTCCATCCCCATCATCGCCTCTGGAGGCGCAGGCAGCATCGACCACATTGCCGACGTCCTCACGCTGGGCCGTGCCGATGCCGCCCTTATCGCCAGCCTCTTCCACGACGGCGTCCTCACCATCCCCTCTCTCAAGCAAGAACTCCACAACCGTCACATCCCCGTCAGAATCTAATCTCCCCCATAATTCCCATAAATTCCCATGACCTTCCAAGATTTTAACCTCTCTAAGAACCCCGACGGCCTGCTGCCCGTCATCATTCAGGATGCCGCCACGCTGCGTGTCCTCATGCTAGGCTACATGAATGCCGAAGCCTTCCAAAAGACTCAGGAAACCGGCCTCGTCACCTTCTACAGCCGCAGTCGCCAAACCCTTTGGACAAAGGGCGAGACCTCCAATAACTACCTCCACGTCGTAGAGATGTATGCCGACTGCGATGCCGACACCCTCCTCATCAAGGCTGTGCCCGACGGCCCCACCTGTCACCGCGGCACCACTGCCTGCTGGGATACGCCTGAGACTGAGGGATTTCTCTACGAGCTGGAACGCTGTGTGCAGGACCGCCACAAGAAGATGCCCCTCGGCAGCTACACCACCTATCTCTTCGAGAAGGGTCTCAACCGCATGGCCCAGAAGGTAGGCGAAGAAGCCGTCGAAACCATCATCGAGGCTACCACCGGCAATCGTGCCAAGTACATCCAAGAGGCTTCCGACCTCCTCTATCACCTTCTCGTCCTCAACGAGCAGGTGGGCGTCACCCTTGCCGACCTCCAAACGGAGCTTCTCTCCCGTCATAAGAAATAGCATGTAGTTCTTTGCTTAATTTAAGCAAATGAAAAAGATTTGCGAATTCATAGCCCGTTGGATGGGATTTTGGGTGCTGGCGGTGGCCGCATTGGCATTGTTCTTCCCTGCATCTTTCTTATGGATGAATACACGGACAATCAATCCACTCTTAGGCATCATCATGTTTGGAATGGGATTGACACTTTCTCCAAGCGATTTCCGTGTGGTCTTACGTCGGCCGAAGGATATTTTCATCGGATGTCTAGCACAGTTCACGGTTATGCCACTGCTTGCTTTGGGATTGTCGTGGCTCTTTCACCTGCCGAAGGAGTTAGCGCTCGGCCTCATCCTTGTTGGCTGTTGCCCCGGAGGAACGGCGTCGAATGTCATCACCTATCTTGCGGGCGGCGACTTGGCTTTGTCGGTAGGCATGACGGCTACATCCACCTTGTTGGCCCCCTTGCTGACGCCCCTGTTGGTTTGGATGCTGGCAGGGACAATGGTTGATGTCGATACCGTAGGCATGTTGCTGAGCATACTGTATGTCGTCATCGCCCCCATCGTGGCTGGACTCTTGTGCCAACGGTTTCTTCACCGCGCCACCGAAATCGCTCAGCCCTTCCTGCCAGCCCTTTCAACGATAGCTATCGCCATGGTCGTGGGCATCGTCGTTTCACATAATGCCGACCGTCTTCTCGTCGGCGGGCTGGTAGTTGTTCTGGCTGTGATGGCACACAATCTGCTGGGCCTCGCCATCGGATACCTGCTGGGCCGTCTTCTTCACCT
Organism: uncultured Bacteroidales bacterium; assembly: GCA_947303715.1. Classification (GTDB taxonomy): domain Bacteria; phylum Bacteroidota; class Bacteroidia; order Bacteroidales; family Bacteroidaceae; genus UBA1189. The sequence continues at coordinate 7,306 of CAMYYY010000075.1, forward strand.
GCCGAAACCCAAGTGCGTGGCTGTCAGCATCGAAGTGGGCATGCAGAACAGTGGCCTTGCATCCTCGCTGGCTGTTCTGCATTTTTCTTCATTGCCGCAAGCCGCCATCCCAAGCGCCATCTTCAGCGTGTGGCACAACATCAGCGGTGCCCTGGCCGCCAGACTCTTTCAAAAGACAAAGTAAAGAAAACTGAGATAACCACTCACTCTACATAGAGCACCAGCCCTTTCAGGTATTCGCCCTCGGGGTGGTAGATACTGACGGGGTGGTCGGCTGGCTGATGGAGCTGATGGAGAATGCGCACGCTGCGGCCCGACTGGGCAGCGGCGGTGAAGACGGCCGTGCGGAACTGATCTTTATTGACGGCCTGCGAACAGCTGAATGTGAAAAGGATTCCCCCATGACGGATTTTCTGAAAAGCCTTGGCATTAAGCCGGCGATAGCCCTGCAAGGCATTGTGGAGAGCATCGCGGTGCTTGGCAAAGGCGGGCGGGTCGAGGACGATGAGGTCGTAGCCCTCGGCATCGTCGCAACCGGGCATGGTGTCGAGGAACCGGAAGGCATCCTCGGCTAAGGCTTCGTGGCGCGGGTCGTCAGGGAAATTCAGCGCCACGTTGGAACGGGTGATGTCGATGGCGCGGGCACTGCTGTCGACTGAGTGGACGAGCGCTGCTCCACCCCGCATGGCGTAGAACGAGAATCCGCCCGTGTAGCAGAACATATTGAGCACGCGACGTCCGTGGGCATAGGTCTCAAGCAAGGCGCGGTTGTCGCGCTGATCCACGAAGAAGCCCGTCTTCTGGCCGCCCATCCAATCGACATGGAAGCGGAGGCCGTTCTCGAGGGCAACGTCATCGGCAGCCCCGCCGAGGAGGTAGCCGTTCTCGTCGTGCAGCCCGGCTTTGTAGGGCAACGTGGTTTCCGACTTATAATAGATGTTTTCCACCGTGCCGCTCATCACCTCCGCCAGCGCCTCGGCAATGGTACGTCGGCTGACATGCATGCCCACGGAATGAGCCTGCATGACGGCGGTGCGGCCATAGATGTCAATGACGAGCCCCGGGAGGTCGTCACCCTCACCATGGACGAGGCGATAGCTGTCGGTCAGCGCACTTCCGGCAAGGCCAATGCTGCGGCGGACATCGTAGGCGACGCTCAGACGACGGCGCCAGAAGGCGGCATCGATGGGCTCGTCCTCGTGGAACGTAAGGATGCGAACGGCGATGCTGCCAATCTGCACATGCCCCCAGCCAAGGAAATCGCCTTCGGATGACACCACACGGACCACGTCGCCTTCGTCGGGCTGCCCCTCAATGTGGTGAATGGCTCCGCTGAACACCCACGGATGGAATCGCCGCAGCGACTCCTCCTTTCCTCTTTTTAATACAACCACCTTGTCCATGAGATGTAGATTGAAGATTATTTTGTTTAACGTTTAAGGTTTAACGAACATGTCCTTCGATGCCATCGCGCCAGCCTCGTTAAACGTTAAACCTTAAACGTTAAACCATATTATGAACTAACTCAAACTTTTCCTTTTTCAGCCGTTCCAGTTCTTCGTAGATGCGGATGCAGGCCCAGGCATCGGTAGCGGCATAGAGTTTCTGGGCGTCGGTGAGGACATCGGCCTCCCAGTTGCTGAGGCGCTGCGCCTTGGAGATACGCCGTCCGAAAAGGATGGCAAAGATTTTCTGCAGGCTCTGTGCCTCGAAACCCATCTGGCTTACACATTCCTGCAGCTCCACATAGCCACGCGGCTCGAAGTCGCCCGCCGAGTGCAGCCGTGAGAAGTCATCACGCAGCGAAAGCCCTATCTTCAGGGGAGACGCAGCTTGGAAGAAGCACTTCATACCCTCCGTGAATCCCGTGCGGCTCAGGCGGAAGAGGAAGCAGGTGTCGGCGGTGGAGACCTGCAGGAGCGAGACGCCGAACGTTTGTCCGCGACGGAACGAGGGGCGCGTCTCGGTGTCAATCCCCACGTAAGGCTGGCCATTCAAGTAGGCGACAGCCTTTTCCGCCTCGGCTGCCGACTGCACCACAATTATCCGTCCGCCGAAGGCCGCAACCTCCATGTCGGCAATCTCAGCCTTATCTATGTTACTCTTCAACGTCTTCATTCTCTTTTAATTCTCGTTTAACGTTTAAGGTTTAACGTTTAACGAACACGTCCTTCGATGCCACCAGCGCCAGCCTCGTTAAACCTTAAACGTTAAACCATCTCATCGCACCGGCCTCGTTAAACCTTAAACGTTAAACGTTAAACGTTAAACATTACTCATCATCCGTTAAACCACCATATTTCACCTCATGCAATGCCCCCAAGGTGTTGACAAGCGTCTGTCCCCAGTAGGTCGCGAAGTTCTCGCGGCACTCGCAGATGGCATCGTTCATCGTCTGATTGACGCCCGTGCGGAAGAGGCAAACAAAGTTCTTGATGTCCTGCCAGATGTCAGCCAGGTCCTCCGAGACCGTCTTGCGGATGGGCGTATCGCTGTACTTCATGTCAGCGACGAAGACATCCAGATAGTCGTCACGGTCCGCCATCACGTCCGCCAGCGTCAGCCGCAGCACCTCGTATTCATCTTCGGTGACAAACCGCTCAAGGTCGTCGTCGTCGTCCATCCGGGAACACTCCGGCAGCATGCTGCCCTTCAGGTAGAGCAGCGGGAGCAACTTCAGCAACGTATCGACGAATGCCGCACGCACGGCCCCCTCGCTGCGTTCCAGAAAGTTGCAATACTCAGCCGCAACCGTCACAAATTCCACCACATTGCGGTCAAAAACCACTTCTGATCTGTCTGACATCACTTCATTGCATCTGATAACAGGGTGCAAATATAGCCTTTTCGTTCCGATTCCGAAAACAGAAAAAGAAAAAACTGTTCTTTTAAATAGAAAAAAAGGGGGGCTGGGGGGCTTTTTTCCTTTATTTTTCCCTTTACTTAACCATTTAACCATTTAACCTTTTAACCATTTAACATTTCTAAAGAAATCTTAAAGCAACGAGCGCAAAGATGTGCCCCATACAATCTATACCGTTTCTGTCCCCCCGATAACGGGGGAAACGAAGGGGGTGCAAAGACCATTAAACGCGACATGTTAAGACACCAGCAGGATTCAAATTAATAACGCAACAACTTTAGAATTGTTTTATTGTCT
>CAMYYY010000076.1 GCA_947303715.1 uncultured Bacteroidales bacterium
CATTGCAAACTCGCTTCCTTGACACATTTGTTGCATTATCAATTTGAATTCAAGGCGTTTTCGTCTGTCACTACTCGGCAGAACTGTAGAGACGCGGCATGCCGTGTCTCCCGCTTTGCTCTCGCTGCTCCATCCGTTCTGAACCGCAGCCTGTCTAAAAGAGATTTATTCTCTTAAAGATAGTGATTCCTATTTGTTGAACAAAGAAAAACAGCGAAAGGAAAACTCTTTCGCCGTATAATAAAATATGAAAAAAGTTTATACAGGTATGCCTGTTTGTTTTACGTCGTCGTAGAGGGGTGACCAACGGTCCTCGGCCATTAAAACTGGTTCAATCAAGAAGCTTACTTCGCGGACATCGCGCCAAAGACCTTTTGATATTTCAAACTTGCGGTCACCATAGGAGGGAACGATTACGGCAACATCTATATCACTATCCGGACCGGCATAGCCCTTGGAATAGGAGCCGAACATCATGACCTTCGGTTCGACGGCGAACCGAGAACTGATGACACGCTTATATTGACGTACGAGATCAAGGGCTTCGTCGCGGCTTAAAGCTTTCCTTTTATCCATTGCTGTAATTGTTTTGTTTCATCAATCATTTGTCGGCAGAACACCTTGGTGAGCGCCCGTGAGAGGGATTCTTTGTCCTCGGGATAGCGAGCCTCAATGTTATAGTTGGTTATAATATCAAGGAAGTCTCGCTGCCTTTCGGTCATTTGTTCGTATAGTCCGCAACCCTCGGCAAATCGCATGTGACTATGGGTATAAGGAGGGTCATCGACTTGCGTTCCACACCAATAGGCTTTCAACGTTTTTTCTATTGTTTGATGGCACCTAAAAGCGACGTAGAGCCATCGCCCTGTTTGGTACATGGCTTCAGCAGTGTCGAGGTCGTAGTCAGCGATGTCGAGCCAATATGCGACTTTGTCTATTGCCATTCTTCTTGGTCTTATATGAATAATCTCGGGGCAAAGGTACGAGTAAGCAAATGAAAAACAAAATTTTTTTGAGTTTTTGTGGCGAAAGACTCTCTGAAAGGGGTTTATCTTTGGGAATAGGAGCAAGGAGGGAAGCGTTTCATTCTACAAAAAGTTTGTAAAACATCTACACAATCTACACGAATGGGGTATCGGGCTGAATTATTGCTGTTTGAGGAATGTAGATGGAGCGTTTTATCTACACAATCTACACAATCTACACGGTTTTTGGGCGATTTCGCGGAAAAAAGCACTATAGATTGTTTTGCTTTTCACACGAATGTTCATTAATGACTCACGCATTATTCAAAAATAAATTCGGGCGTGATTCATGGTAATTCGTGTTGAAGAACGTTTGATGTCGTTTATAAACAGGGGGCGCGTTTATATAAACAGGGGCCGTGTTTATAAATAGCGTAGGCAAATAAAAAAATAGAATAGGCAAATAATTTGTCAGCCCAAGCAAATAAATCGCCAGAGCAGGCAAATAATTTGTTAGCGTAGTGCGCTGTTGGCTTAGTTATCTGAGGTGATGATAATCTTCTTTGAAATACGTCCGTTAGGCGTTTCGCGTGTGAGGATGTATGTTCCTGTGGGGAGCGAAGAGGATAGGGAAGGAGTACCTTCGCCGCGGAAGATGAGCTTTCCTTCTGGCGTAAAGAGTTGCCAAGAGCCCTCGCCGGTTTCTCCTGTGAGGGTGGGGAGTGGCTCGATGCCGCTCAGCATGTCGGCGTAGCTCAAAAGTCCAGCATCGGCAAGGGGCTCGTTGGAGGTGATGCCGTACATAGTCTGCCAGTTGAAGATGCGACGGAAGTGAGGGAGGTTAAGGCTGGCGCTACCCCATGCGTTGTAGCAGCGATCATTACCCGCTACGACGGTCTCAAGGAAACTGCCGTCGGACTTCTTTGTCCAGATGGAGATGTCGGTAGGAGTCATGGTGTAGGAGCAGACGATTTCGCCCATGCGCGACAGCTGGGGATGGACAAAGAGGTGGCGCGTGACTTTTTCATCAGAAGGCATGGTGTAGAAGTTCTTCTTCTTGCTGAAGGGGCCCCACGGCGTGGCGCCCTGCCAGATGGAGAGCATGCCTCCAGGGGCATTGAGGGCAACCATGTAGTAGGCATCGTCGTAGCGGAAGACGTTGGGGGCCTCGGTACGGTCGTTGCCGGCGATGGCCGACTGCTGAATCTCCTCTATGGTGGGAACGGCGCGTTGCCACTCGCTCTCGCCATCGCTATTCGTAATGTAGTATTCCCAGACGTCCAGCAAGTCGAGTGTGGTGGAGCGTGCCACGACGGGCCACGTATAGCCACGACTGCCAGAGGTATACGTGCCGTAGAGATAGACGTGGCCTCCGTCCTCAAAGAGGCGCATGCCGTAGTTGACGCGGAAGGGTACGACGTCTTTATGAAGGGCGATTAGCTGCATATAACCCTCATCGCCTGGGATACCGTCGAGGGCATATTCGGCGATGGAGATATCGGTATAGGCATCCGCTTCATCGATGCCGAAAAGCACAACTTGCAGCACGGTCTTGCCGCCCTTCAGCAGCACGTGGGCATCGCCAGGGAGATAGCGATGGTCGGTGTCGGTACGTCCTCGGTTCAGACTTGATTCGGTAAGGGTGGCATCAGGATGGCGTATCCAAGTCTTGCCGCGATAGTAGGACGATTCCTTAGCAGGGTCGGTAGAGATGTAAGTGTTGAGCGTGAGGAAATCCTCATCCGTGAGGATGTTTTCGTCGGTAGCTGTCTGCACCATGGCGGCATTGCAGGGAGTGTTGTTGTACTTCTTCCTGTCGCGGAACTCAGAGATGCGTCCGAACGTGCTGGGGCCGAATGACCAGAAGACGTTGCCGTCTGGCAGGGGGGTGCTGTAACAACCCTCGCCTCCATTCCATCCCTTTTGGCGCATGCCGAAGAGCGTCCACCACGTAAGGTCGTCGTAGATGGTTACCTTTGAGCTGGATGTGGCTTTACAGTTATAGTCGAGTTCTAAGCCATCGAGCAGAGGTTCATTCAAGTCAATCTCCTGGGCAGAAAGAAAAGAAGGTTGAAAAATGAATAATAAAAAGAGGAGTGAAGACGGATGCTGAGTATGCTGTACTTTCATATAGGACGTGTTCGTTAAACATTAAACAAAAATCAATGCTTCATTTTTTCGTATTCCACAATTCCTGCGTCGGTAACAGGACCGAGGTCAGGCTGTCCGAAGAGTGCCTGCCAGCCGAAGACGCGGATGAAATGAGGCTGGTAGAGGTCGGCGCTCTCCCATGCGTTGAAGTTGCGCCAGAAGCCGTCGGAGTTATCCTCGACGATTTCGCCCTTGCTGTTTTTATAGTAGGTAACGAGAGTGGCGGCATTCATGTTGTATGAGATGACAAGCTCGCCTGTGCGCGAGAGCTGGGGATGGACGAAGGTGTTGTAAGTCTGTGCCTGCTCATCGGGTACGTTGTAGAGGCATTTACGGTTTTCGAAGGGGCCCCAGGGGTCTTTGGCCTGATAGATGTAGATGTTGCCGTTGAGTCCGTCCTGCGATACCATATAATAATAGTCGCCGTATGCCATCATCGAGGGCTCTGTGACCCATTCGCCGTGGCTGATATCAGAACGCATGATTTCCGTTTCGGAAGGAATCTCGGTTTGCCAGGCAAAGTTGCCTTTTTCATCGGCAATCCAGTATTCCCATTGCGAGGTGAGGTCGTGGGTGGCCGTGCGTGCTACGATAGGCACCGAGCCGAATCCTCCTGTCCCTGTGGTGCCGTAAAGGTAGGTATGCCCGTCGGGAGCCTCAATAATGCCAGAGCCGTAACCTCCGCAGTACTCAACGACGTTGGGGATGAGGCGGGTGAGCTTCATGTATTCGCCGTCGCCGGGTGTGCCCTCGAGGGAGTACTCGGAGAGCGCCGTTTCATCGCGGTTCATGTTGCCGAAGATGGAGCCCCAGAGGACTTGCAGGATAGGCTTTCCGTCGCGCCAGATGACGGTGGCGTCGCCAGGCCAATAGAATCGGTCGCTATCGGTACTGCCATTGTCGATTTCGCGTTGGCTGAGGGCTTTGGCATTCGGATGTCGCAACCATGTCTTGCCCTTGTAGTAGCGCTCACGGTCGTTGGGATCGGTACTGCAGTATTCGTTGAGCACGACAAAATCGCGGTACGACTTTTCGCCCGTCTGTATCATGGCGGCGTTGCGGGGCAAGTTGGCAGGTCGGGTGCGGTTGCGGAATTCGCTGATCAGCCCGAAAAAGCTGTCGCCGAATGACCAGAAAGTATTGCCATCGGGGAGGGTAGTACTATAGACGCCGTCGCCTCCATTCCAGCCTTTCTGATGGCTGGCAAAGAGGTTGAAGTAGCTGAGGTCGAGATAAACGGATGCCTTGCCGCCAGAGAGGTCTTTGCCCACGTATTCAAGTTCCAGGTCATTCAGCCGTTCATCAGTAAAAACGGCTTGGGCATGGGTGGCGAGGGTAAAGTTGATGGCGATGGCTAAAGCGATAGCGGGCCAAAAGCGAAGCACTTTATAATTCATTGGTTTTCCTTTTTTCATTTGTAACGATTGTGTGTGCGTGTACCACTAATAAAGGGGTACTTTGACGGCTTATTTGAGAGAAAATTAGTGGATAAGACTTGCTTGGTCGTTTTAACATATAGTAGTAAAAATAGAAGTTGAAATGGGTGTAAAATGGGAAGTAAAAAAGAAAGATAAGATGGATGGTATGTTCCAGGAGGATACCTTGCTGGATACCATTCTGGCGGCATATCCCGAAGACGATGACCGTAAGCAGGCTGAGCAGAGCTGGAAACAATTTGTGAAAAGCATTCCCTCTCTGAATGAGCTCATCTCCTGATTACGGTTGGGGAATAGGAATGAAAAAAAAACTATAGTACTATGCAACACTATTTAAAATCATTAGCTTTCATTATTGGTATTACGATTGGTGCGAATGCTTTGGCTGCCATCGAAACGGTGTCGCTCAATAGCGCCGATGGCGTGGCTCAATGGCAACTGATGCCTGCTGACGAAATAGCCACCAACGGACGTGATATCTCGGCTGTCGGTTTTCGCATGGCAGACCCTGTGCCGGGCGTAGTGCCTGGTGTAGTGTTCACTGCCTACGTGGAGGCTGGACGGGAGGAAAACCCCGATGTGTCGGATAACATCTACCGGGTGGATGAGACGAAATACAATCGTCCTTATTGGTATCGCACCGAATTTACGGTTCCTGCGTCGTCCCCCGACGGACGGATTTGGCTTTGCTGCACCAACATCAATCGCTTTGCCGACTTTTGGCTGAACGGCGTAAAAATCTCAGGTACTGCTGATTCTCAAAAGGATGTCAACGGGCACATGCTGCGCTCGTATTTCGATATCACATCCGTCGTACGCCGCGATGGCCCTAATGCTTTAGCTGTACTGATTTGGGATGCCGACCAGAAAAAGACACGCAAAGACCCGGGACCCTACGGAGTAGCGTGCAGCCCTAGTTATCTGTCCGGAGCGGGATGGGACTGGATGCCCTATGTGCCCGGACGTTTGGCTGGCATCACGGGCAATATCTATCTTGCTTTTACGGGCGATGCTGTTATCCGCGACCCTTGGATGAGGACTTATCTCCCCACGAACGACAGGGCTGAGCTGACTCTTTCAGCCGACATTATGAATACGGGTTCTGAAGATAGCGACTTTGAGGTTAAGGGTACAATCATGCCGGGAAACATCGCGTTCCGCAAGACTGTCCGGGTGCGTGGATGGAATAAGGCTACGGTTCGTATCACCAAGGACGATGTCCCTGCGTTTGCCGTCGATAATCCCCGCCTTTGGTGGCCCAATGGCTATGGTGATCCTAATCTTTATACCTGCCATATCGAAGTCAACAAGCGGGGGGCAGGGGAGGTTTCCGACAGCACATCTTTCCATTTTGGCATACGTCGTTACGACTATCGGATAGAGAAAAACCGTGTAGATTTTCCCGTGTTGAACATCTATTGCAATGGCCAGCGCATCTTCTGCCGGGGAGGCAACTGGGGAATGAGCGAGTATCTGCTCCGTTGTCACGGAAAGGACTATGAGCCCAAGATCCGTCTGCACAAGGATATGAACTACAATATGATTCGTCTATGGACGGGGTGCGTTACCGATGAGGATTTCTACGATTATTGCGATCGTTACGGCATGATGGTTTGGGATGACTTCTGGCTTTATGTGGCCTATAACGATGTGGCTGATCACGAGGCTTTCAAGACGAATGCCCGTGATAAGGTGCGTCGTCTGCGCAACCATCCGTCCATTGCCGTCTGGTGTGGGGCGAACGAGACTCATCCCGTTCCCGATATCGATTCCGCTTTGCGTATGATTGTCATGGAGGAGGATGGAAACGACCGTCTTTACAAGTCCTGTTCCAATCAGGATGCGCTCTCGGGCAGCGGGTGGTGGAAGGACCTTCCCCCCTCGCACCACTTCAGTACCTCGGCAAGCAACCTTGCCTTCAATAAACCCTCCTATCCCTACGGCATCGACTACGGCTATGGCTTCCGTTCCGAGATAGGAATGGCCACTTTCCCCACGTATGAAAGCACATGTCTTTTCATTCCCAAGGATAAGCGTTGGCCTTTGCCTACCGACGAACAGTTGGCAAAAGATGACGAGAATGTGTGGAACCGCCATTTCTTCGGCAAGGAGGCATCGAATGCAGGGCCTGCCGATTACCGCAAGTCTGTGGATGAACGGTATGGAGCCTCGAAGAGCCTTGAGGAGTTTTGCGAGAAGGCACAGCTCGTCAATCTTGAGGATATGAAGGGCATGTACGAAGCCTGGAACGATAAGATGTGGGAAGACGCTGCGGGTATCCTCATTTGGATGAGCCATCCTGCTTATCCTTCATTCGTCTGGCAGACTTACGATTATTACTACGACCCCACGGGTTGTTATTGGGGAGCAAAGAAGGCCTGCGAACCCATTCATATCCAATGGAATTGCTTGAATGGAAGTGTGAAGGTTATCAACGTAACCTCCGTTCCTCTCAAGGGCGTTCGGGCTTCTGTTCACGTGTATGATTTGGCAGGACGGGAACTGGAGGAATATGCCCGTACGGCTGTAGTCGATGTTCCTGCGTCCAATCGGGCAGAAGCCTTCGTTCTGGAAGCCTCACCTAAATCCTCCCCTAAAGGGAAGGACTTCAAATCACCCCTCCTTCAGGAGGGGAAGGGGGAGGCTGATCTTCAGTTCATACGTTTAACCCTCGAAGACCCTGCCGGCAGGGGGGTGTTGTCAGAGAACTTCTATTGGCGCAACGCCTCCGGCAAACTTGAGTACCGTGCACTTCAGTCCTTGCCTGAGGCGAAGGTGACTTGTGCGGTCTCTGATGTAACGACGTCTGCGGATGAGACAACCGTTACACTCTCCTTGCAAAACACCTCCTTCTCCGCTACTGCCTTTGCCCTCCGTCTGCGTCTTGTGAACGAGCGTACGGGCGAACGCATTCTGCCCGCCTATTTTTCCGACAACTACCTGACGCTGTTACCCGGCGAATCGCGCAACGTCACCGTTTGTGCTGATGCGTTCCGCTTCGATGGAGGGTTCCGCGTTCTGCTCAAGCCCTATGGTAAGAAAGAGATAGTTGGGGCAAAGGTTAGAAAAGTATAATAATCAGGATATATGAAGAGGATAGTTTTCTTTTTTTCATTTTTCGTCTTTCATTTTTCATTGGTTCTGCTGATGTCAGCAGCGGATCAAGGCTACTACAGGAATCCTGTTATTCAGGGAGATGTGGCTGACCCTACTGTTATTCGCTGGGGAGACACATACTATGCCGCAGGCACTTCGTCGGAGTGGGCTCCGCACTATCCTTTGTTCCGTTCTTCCGACCTTGTGAACTGGGAGCAAGTGGGGCATATCTTCCAGCAACTTCCCTCGTGGGCTTCCTCCTCTTTCTGGGCTCCCGAACTGTTTGTTTATCGCGAAAAAGTCTATTGTTACTATACCGCTCGCAGTAAAACGACAAACCGATCGTACGTCGGTGTGGCGGTAGCGGATACCCCCGAAGGAGAGTATGTGGATTACGGTCCCCTGGTTGACTTTGGCACCGAGGACATCGACGCCTTCGTCTACAACGACAATGGGAAGCTCTACATTACTTGGAAAGCCTACGGCCTTGATCCTCGTCCGATAGAGATTCTCTGTCAGCCTCTTTCCGACGATGGCCTTCACCTTGAGGGCGAGGCCGTTACCCTGTTGGTCGATAAGGAGAATATCGGGATTGAGGGGCAATGTATCTTCCGTAAGGGGGATTGGTACTATCTGCTCTATTCTGCACGCGGGTGCTGCGGCCCTCACAGCGACTACGAAGTGCGGGTGGCCCGTTCGCATAAACTGTTTTCTGCGTTCCAGCCCTACGACGATAACCCCATCCTGATGGGTAGTGCCGATGTCCTCTCCATCGGTCATGGGACGCTTGTCGATACACCTGACGGACGCCTTTTCTATCTCTGCCATGCTTATCTGCGCGGAGCTGGATTCTATCTCGGGCGACAGCCCTTCTTGCAGGAATTGTTCGTCGGAAGTGACGAGTGGCCCCACTTCAAGACGGGGCGTCTTGCTTGTTTGCGCCAACCCATGCCCCTCTCTGGCGTAGAGCAAAAAGCCGTTTCGGACTTTAACGACGATTTCCTGGGGGAGACGTTGAAAAAAGAATGGACGTGGAACTACACCTACTGCGACGTTTCCGCCCAGGTGAGGGGAGGCAGCCTGCTGCTGTCGTGCATCGGAAAGGGCCGGACGCCAGGGCGTGGTGCTACACTTTGCCTGCGTCCTGCTCAGATGGACTATGACTTTTCCACCGTCCTCTCCTCCAAAACGAAGGAGCTCTCGGGCTTGACGTATTACGGCAACGACGACACCCATATCGTCTTTGGACGCCGGGGCGACAGGATACAGCTTGTCCGCAGGCTTTCCGGCGAGGAAACCGTATTGTTCGACGAGCGTTGTCGCAGTCGTAGTGTCTTCCTGAAAGGAAGCGTGCGTGATGGGAGCAAATTGTCGTTTGCCTTCAGTACCGATGGCACGAAATGGGTTGCTGTAGGAACGGACGCGTTGGATGGCTCCGACGTAATTGCTTGGGACCGTATTTCCCGTCCGGGTGTCTACACCGAGGTTTCAGATGCTGCCCATCCAGCTTGCTTCGACAGCTTTGCCATGCAATACATCAAGGACGCATGGGCCATGACGGGCTTCCAGCGTGTGAAGGGCGTAGGCCCCATCGTGTCGCCCGACCCCAACCAGCAGTTCCTGTGCCCTGTCAGGAAAGAGATGGTTCGTTGGGAATCGGATGATACCTTCAACCCTGCTGCTGCCGTCATCGACGGACGTGTCGCGCTGCTCTATCGGGCCGAGGACCATTCGGGTGGCGGCATCGGGACGCGGACATCGCGCTTGGGCTTAGCCCTTTCCGCCGACGGCATTCATTTCAAGAAAAACAGCACCCCCTGTTTCTATCCCGATGTCGATAGCCAGTATGATGCCGAATGGCCGGGAGGCTGCGAGGATCCTCGTGTCGTCAGAACGGAAGACGGGCTTTACGTGATGCTCTACACCCAGTGGAATCGCCGTGTGCCTCGTCTCGCAGTCGCCACCACGCGCGACTTCCGTACTTGGGAAAAACACGGTCTTGCCTTCGGGAAGTGTCACGGCGGACGTTTCTCTGAAACATTCTCCAAATCGGCCAGCATTGTCACACGCCTCACGGACGATGGCCTGGTAGTGGCGCGCGTGAATGGGAAGTACATGATGTACTGGGGCGAGCAGTTCATCAACCTCGCTGTTTCCGATAATCTGACGGACTGGGAGCCGCTGCTCGACGAAAATGGCGATTTCCTGAAGCTCGTTCTTCCGCGGAAGGGCTATTTCGACAGTTCGCTGACGGAGTGCGGCCCTCCGGCTCTCCTTACGGACAAGGGAATCCTGCTGATGTACAACGGCCGCAATGCCACCGACGATACGTGCGACGCGCGCTATGCCCGCGGCTCGTATTGCGCAGGGCAAGTGCTGTTCTCGCAGGCAGAGCCTACGAAGGTACTCCATCGGCTCGACGAGCCCTTCTTCGTACCCGAGGCCGACTTCGAGAAAAGCGGTCAGTATCCCATGGGCACCGTCTTCATTGAGGGACTGGTCTATCACCGCCATCAGTGGTTCCTCTATTACGGTTGTGCCGATTCCCGCGTCGGCGTCGCCGTCATGAAGTAGTCAAGAGTTTTTTGACAAAATTTGACATTTGACATTTTTGACGCTTTAACATTTATAAAGGCATGCAGGATTCAAATTAATAACGCAACAACTTTAGAATTGTTTTATTGTCTCGATAT
>CAMYYY010000077.1 GCA_947303715.1 uncultured Bacteroidales bacterium
CCTTGGCGGGGCTGCCAGCGACTTCGATATCGACCCCACCATCGACTCGTGGCCCCTCAACCGCGACTTGCTCCTCAGCTATTTCCAGACGGGGAAGTACAGCGAGGAGGCGCTGGAGGATGCCAGCATCCTGGGCTTCCACGCCCTGGAATTCGTCCTCTTCCGCAACGGGAAGAACCGTACCGTAGCCGAGTTCCAGACCAACGACACATACAAAGGCTTCACCTCCGTTCCTGCAGCTGAGGAACTGAAGTACGCCCAGGCCGTAGCCAAACAACTGGTCACCCGTTGCTACCAGCTGCAGGTTTCCTGGGAGCTCACCCCCACGGCCAGCCGTCTGGAAGCCGTCAGGAAAGCCGGGCTGGAATACCTGACGAAGAACGGCAAGTCCTTTGGCTGGAACATGATGAACGCCGGAACAAGTGGCAGCACGTTCGACGACCTTGCCGACGTCATCCAGCAACTGCTTAACGACGACGAGGGTAGCTGTGCAGCCATCGCCGACGAGGTCGGCTCGGGAAAAATCGGTAATCCCTTCGTCTCCGGCTACATCTTCTACGTCGAGTCGCCCTACAGCTACAACTCCATTACCGACTTCCAGAACAACATCCGCTCCATCGAAAACATCTGGTACGGCAGTACCGACGGCAGCAAGCATCCCGCCAAGAACAGCCTCCACCAATGGTTCAAGGATAACGACTCGGCTACCGGTAGCGCCGTTGAGAAGGCCATCGCCGACGCCATCAACAAAATCGGCGCCATGCCCGCTCCGTTCGTGAAGTACGTCAGCACCATCTGGAACAAATCGTTTGAGGACGATAAAGTCGTTGACCTTGAATAAACCCCTACCTAAAAGAACTACATCATGAAAAAGCTATTCAGAACCCTAACCGCCTTTTCGGTCATGGCCGCCATGCTCTCCCTCGTCGCTTGTCGCGAGGACGAGCCTGTGAACAACCTGACACCCGCCGACGACGTCTTCGGCACGGCCAACGAAGCCTTCTCTGCCGATGAATGGTATCCCGGCGGCCGCTTGGGCACCACGCTCTCCAAGAGCTACTCGGCACCTGCCCCTGCCGTGGATGATATCGCCGACGGCCAGCGCCGCTTTAAGCACGGCGAGGACTTCTTTGAGCACCTCTATACCCTCGATACCGAGCCCCGTCGTGGCCTCGGCCCCGCCTGGGTACGTACCAGCTGCATCCATTGCCATCCCTCCTACGGACATGGCAAGCGTATGGACCGCTACCGCGCCAACGACTTCGGCAACGGCTACCTGCTCGTCATCTACCATCCCGACAACAACGCCTACATTAGCGAGGTTACCGGCATGCCCCAGACCGCAGCCATGGCTCCCTTCAAGGCACCTATTGACGAGACCCAGATCAACATCCAATGGAAGAACGTCACCTCCATGCCCAGCGGACTGAAGATGGAGTTCCCCGACGGCGAGAAGTATGCCCTCATCTATCCCGAGGTCACCATCCCTCAGAGCGCCTTCAACACCAACCCCCTGCCCGATAATTACGAGGTTCGTCTGGAGAGCACCATCGGCGTCTATGGCACAGGATTGCTCGACGCCATTACCGACGAGGACATGCGCGAACAGCATCGTCAGGAGGCCAAGTTTGTCGAACTGAATCCTGCCCTATGGGATAAGGAAGCGGACGACTTCAAGCCTTCGGCCTACTATAGCGCCCCCTACAACGACCTCGGCACCCATCGTGGCTCGCATGGCCCCGTCAAGCGTTTCACCTACGCCATGACACGTGGTTCCTTGCAGGACGGCGCAGGAGCCAACGCCATCTGGAACATCACCAACGTCAGCCGCTCCGATCGCCATTGGCTCTACACCACCCCCGCTTGGGCAAAGGCGCAATCTGAAGACCCTGAAGTCATCGACTATATCCGTCAGAACGGCAGCAGCCCCACCTCCCTGCTCCATCCCTACTATGCCGACGGCAGCCGCGAGGGCATCGCCGAGCGTGTGAACGAGCTGCTCAGCATCAGCTCCATCGCCAAGAAGGACGTCTTCGACCGCTACCTCTTCAACGGCGCTCCCTACAACGGCAAGGACGAGATGAGCGACGAGGACTACTACGACTTCATGGTCTGGCATCGTGGTTTGGCCGTACCCGCCGCCCGCGACCTTGACAAGCCTCAGGTGCAACGTGGCAAGAAGCTCTTCAGCAAAATCGGCTGCGCCAACTGCCATCGTCCTTCGTGGAAGACGGGTAAAGACGACTACTGGGTGGACGCCAGCACCAAGGCCTACGCCAAGTCAGCAGGCATCGACCCCGCCAATGCGCTTCCCCGCTTTGCCGATCAGACCATCTGGCCCTATACCGACATGGTGCAACACCGCCTCTATATGATTAACGACATCCGCACGGGCTGGTGCCGCACCACGCCCCTCTGGGGCCGCGGCCTCTCCCTGCGCCTTACCGGAGCCGAAGACCGCCTGCACGACTGCCGCGCCCGCAACGAAATCGAGGCCATCATGTGGCATGCCTATAGCACCGAGTCCGATGCCTATGAGAGCGCCCTCCAGTTCTATAACCTCCCGAAGGACGACCGTGATGCCATCGTCCTCTTCCTTCGTGCCATCTAACGAAAGGGTGACAGCATAAAGCCGAGGGGCTGCGGAAATTCTGCAGCCCCTCTACTTTTTTTAGATGACGTTATACGGATGCTTATAGCTTAAATGCGACATTAGCGGTAGAGCCGACGGGGAGGCGACGCGTCTGTTTCTTACCCGTAGCGTGATTGGTAACGGTTACCTCCATCTTCGTGCCGCGGCGGACGACCTCCACATCGAAGTCTGCCCCAAAGGCGCGGATGTGACGAAGCGCCATATTGTTCCAGCCCTCGGCCAGACGGGGCGAGAGGGTGAACGAGCGGAGTCCCGTAGGACGCAAGCCGAACATGCCCTCCACCACCGCGCGGCAATAGAGGCCGCTCTCGGCAGAGAGATGGCGCTGCGAACCCTCGGGCCATGCCTCGATGGGATAGGGTACGTGGGTGCCCAGCAGACGGTACTCGGAATAATGGTGCATGAAGGGGTTGGCCGTAGCTACATCGCCCGCGATGTAGATGCCGCGCAGGGCATAGAGGGTGCTACGGTCCCAGAAGGTTTCGCTGCCCTCCTGCGTCAGCAGGCCGTCATCGGTCATCAGGCGGGGCGAGGTAAGGGCAGCAATAGTGCCCTCGGCACGGTCCATGAGACCGACGATAAGAGGCATGCAAATCCACGAGCGGAGCTGGGTATTGCCCTCGTAGTAGCGGTAGGTATGGAAGCCTGCCATGTCGGCTCCGAAGTAGCTTTCGATGGCACGGGCCAACGCATCAGCCTGACGGGAATAGGCGGCAGCACGGCTGCTACCCAACCCGAGTTCGCGGCTGAGCAGGGCTGCACTTCGCAGGGCATCGTAATAGAGGGTGGAGGTGCTGAGGTTAGCCTCGCCAGCAGGGAAGCGCCCCTCCAGTTCATCACAGTCGGAGAGGACGACACCGGCATCGTTCAAGTGACGGCGGCAATACTCCAGGCACCATTCGATGAGTGGCCAGAGCTGACGGGCTTCGTCACGGCTACCCCGCGCCATCACATAGCGCGAAGCGCCATGGGCTATCATCGCTGCATCGCCACGGTCGCCCGCGCCGTTCCAGATGTCCTTGCCCTCGGCAATAATGGAACTGGGGATGGGGCGATACTCGTCGTTCATGAAACGGGCGAAGTGGAGGTAGGCGTTGAGTGCCGAGGCATTACCTACAGCATAGCCCGTAAAGGGGAAGAAGGGGTTGACGTACTCCGCCTGATCGTTAGCCCAGATAGCGGCATAGTACGACTCGCCGCCTGGGGCGTGCATGTAGCCACCTGAGGTCTTGAAAATGCTCTCCGAAGCGCGTATCTTGGCAAAGCGGAACTCGCGGTCGATAACGTCGTCGGGCGTATCGAGGACAAGATTCATGTCCATCTCCCTGACGAATGCCTCGCGGGCTGTGAACTCGGCAGCAAGGTCGGGCACCAGCGCCCTTTCCCCTTCTCGATAAGCTTGGAAGACAGCTCCGAAGTCAATCGTTTCGCCCGGCTGGACGACGAAAGTGCCGCAGCCCGTAAGCTCGGCGCGGATGATGTACGCCCCCGTCACGCCCCGTTCAGGCCGTGTGGTGAACACTTGCGAACACTCAGGGATATAGACGGTCTGCGCGTTCCCCGATATGTTGCGGTAGGTGTAGAGCTCGCCCATCAGCGGCTTGTCCGTCGAGGGGAAGATGCGGCGCGTCAGTTCAAGAGCCGGCGCACGATAGTTGCCGCGCGCAGCACCGATGTTGGGCCGTCCGACGGAGAAGGTGCTGCGGACGCCGACGTAGCCGTCAATCCACACCTCGCCCACCTGCTCGTTGCCGATGGAAAGGCCATTTACACTAAGCAACGAGGGGATGTCGGTACCCACACGATGCATCAGGCTGGCATGGGTGTTGTTGGGGATGGTGCGCAGCATGGGGAACACCAGCGAGCGCTCTTCCGTGAAGCGGCAACGTTCGTCAACGCCCCAGCGGAGGACAACAGCCATCTGCTCGCCGCTCATCTCAATGTGGTCGTTGTAGGGAAGTGTCTCCGCCGAGGGGGTGAAGACGATGGATCCCGTGCTGTCGGAAAGCGTCCAGCAGACATCAGCAGCAAACATACCACCCCAGCATAGGTTCATTGCCAGGATGACGAACAAAAAAGCTTTCTTTTTCATTCTTTCTTAACTCCTTTGGAAGTCATTAGGGTCGGAAACTTGTTGACCTGTTGGCCTGTTGGCCCGTTGACCCGTTGACTTGTTGACCCGTTGACCTTAATAATTCTCTGCCAGCACTTGGAAGTAGCTCTGCGGATGATCGCAGACGGGGCACACCTCGGGAGCCTCCTTGCCCACGACGATATGCCCGCAATTCGAACATTGCCAGATGACGTCGCCCTCCTTCGAGAAGACCACCTTGTCCTCGATGTTCTTCAGCAGGCGGCGATAGCGCTCCTCGTGGTGTTTTTCGATGGCGCCCACCATTTCAAACTTCTTGGCAATCTCTTCAAATCCCTCCTCGCGGGCTTCGCGAGCCATGCGAGCGTACATGTCCGTCCACTCGAAGTTCTCGCCAGCTGCGGCATCGGCCAGATTGGTGGGTGTGTCGCTCACGGCTCCGCCATTCAGATACTTGTACCATATCTTGGCATGCTCCTTCTCATTGGCAGCTGTCTCCTCAAAGAGGGCCGCAATCTGCACAAAGCCGTCCTTCTTCGCCTTCGAGGCAAAATAGGTGTACTTGTTGCGGGCCATCGATTCGCCGGCAAACGCTTCCTGCAAGTTTTTCTCTGTCTTGGTTCCTTTCAGATTTTTCATGATGATTATTTGTTTGAAGTGAATAAATAGTGTACAAAACTCGGCGCAAAGGTAGTGATAATTCTTAACTATGCAAATATTTTTGTTATTTCGCACGTCTCGCCGCCTCTTTATACGGGGTTCTCCTTGTTTTTAGACAGGCTGCGCCTCGGAAAACGCAAAATAAATTTTGCTTTTCACTCGGCTTGCACTATCTTTGCACGCGCAAAAATTATTGAAATGAAAAGCATTCGGTTTATACACGTTATCCTCCTATCCTTTATCATGGTTTCGTCGGCGTGGGCTGACGGAGAGCTCATCAAAGGCACCCCCATCGGCTCGAAGTACAGCTACGATCCTGTGTCGGGCCGTCAGACTACTACCTCCTACACCTATACCAACGCCTTCGACGGCAAGGCCGAAACGTTCTTCTCGGCCTGGGATCAGAGTATGGCGTGGGCAGGCCTCGATTTGGGCACGCCCCACATCATCACCCGCATCGGCTACCGTCCGCAGACAGGCAACAGCGGCCCGGGCAAGATGCTGTTAGGCGTCTTCGAGGGTGCCAATAGCGAGGATTTCATGGATGCCGTGCCGCTTTACCTTATCGACGAGTCGCCTGCGCCGAACGCCATGGCGTATGCCGACGTCAACGTCAGCCGCGGATTCCGCTACGTCCGCTACGTGGGCCCTGCCAACGCGCGTTGTAGCGTCTCTGAACTGGAATTCTACGGCACGGAGGGCGAGGGCGACGACAGCCAGTTCTATCAGGTAACAAACATCCCCACCCTAAGCGTTCATGTGCAGGACAACATCCTGCCCAAGAACAGAGGCGAGGATTTCGAGTCGCGTTCGTTGCTCATCTATGACGATGGCAAGCTATTGCAGGATTACCCCATTCTGTTCCGCGTGCGTGGCAATTACTCGGCTTCGCCCGAAAACAAAGCCTACCGTATAAAGTTCAACGACGGCAAGAGCCACCACATGATGAAGGACGGCATTAACGAGTCGCCCGTCAAGGCCAAGAAGTGGGTACTCATCAACAGCCTCCGCGACAAGACGTTGATGCGCAATCCCGTGGCGTGGGAGGTCTCGCGCAGGGCGGGCCTCAAGTGGACGCCCTGGTATCAGGTGGTGGACCTGCTGGTGAACGGCGAATACCGCGGCACCTACACGATGGCCGACCACGTGTCGGTTCACAAGGGGCGCATCGACATTACCGAGATGACGGCCGACGACATTACGGAAGAGACCATTACGGGCGGCTACTACGTCGAGGTCGACAACAACGCCTCGCGTGAGCCCTATTGGTTTACTTCCGCTCACGGCAACCCCATTACCGTCCACGACCCCGACGACGACGTCATCCAGCCGGCACAGTTCAGCTATATCAAGAATGCCTGGAACGACATGGAGAACCACGTCTATACCGACGGCTCCTCGAGCGAGGAAGATGGCTTTGGCCGCTTTCTGGACCTGGAGTCCTTCCTCCGCTACTTCCTTGCCAGCGAGTATAACGGCAATACCGATATGCTCTGCCAGGTGTTCTTCTACAAGGAGCGCGGCGACGACCATTTCTATACCGGCCCCGTGTGGGACCACGAGCTGGCGCTCGACGATGACATCACCACCTTCCCTGCCAACGAACGCCCTGAGTGGACGTACCCCGTCCGTTGCACGGGCAATTTCTCCTATTTCGTCCACTTGGTGATGTCCGACAATAACGTGATGACCCGCCTGCAGGCCATGTGGGCCGAGCTCCGCGACGCGGGCCGCTTCGTCCCTGACGAGCTGGCAGCCTGCGTGGACTCCCTGCGCCGCCAGATCAGCGCTTCGGCCCGGCTGAACTTCATCCGCTGGCCCTACCTGAACCAGTACATCAGCCTTACGCCCGCCATCCGCGGCACTTGGGACGCCGAAGTGGACGTGGTGCGCGACTATGTGTACGGACGCGTAGCCTGGATGGACCGTAAGCTGGGCTACGGGCAACTGAGTACCGACGACGAAGGCATCTACCAGATCAATACGCCCCTCGACGTGCTGACGTTTGCCAACCAGGTCAACAACGGCCAGCTTAGCGACACGTGCCATGTGCAGCTTAATGCCGACCTTGACATGAAGCTCTTCGCCGCACGCTTCAAGCCCATCGGCTCCATCTCCAAGCCCTTCTGCGGCACCTTCGACGGACAGGGCCACCGCATCAGCAACCTCTGCATCGAGGGCGAACGCAACATCGGCTTCTTCGGCGTGCTGGGCGATGGTGCCTCCATCACAGGCCTCCACATCGATGCCTCGTGCTCGTTCAGCGGCAAGGAATACGTCGGCGCTATTGCCGGACGTGCCCAGCGGGGCGAAGCCTCCGTCAGCGCCTGCCTGAACGAAGCCGCCGTTACGGCCCAGACCCAGGCCGGCGGCATGCTGGGCGGCGCCATCCGCGCCACGCTCACCATCAGCGCCTCGGCCAACCTCGGCACCATTACTGCCGACTCGCTGGCGGGCGCCTTCGTCGGCCCTGCCTCCGGCAAGCCCCTCGTCATCGAGGACTGCTGGAACACCGCCCTCGTCAACGGCGCTGCCGAGGGAAGCGAGCTCGCCTCAGCCTCGGAACTCACGCTCACCAACTGCTACGACCTCCACTACACGGGCCTCCACATCTACCCCTTCACCGAGGCACAGATGGCCAGCGGCGAGCTCTGCTACACCATGAACCACGGTAGTCTCACAGCCCCCTGGCGGCAGAATATCGACAACGGACGCCCACGCGACCCGTATCCCTACGCTACAGGGCGGCACGGCTTCGTCTTCCGGCGCGACGACGGCACCTTCACCAACTCCAACCCCAACCGCAAGGGCTACCGCTACTACAAACTCGACATCTCCGAGATTACGGGCAGCAACATCATACAGCTCTCTGAGTTCGACCTGCTCGACGAACAGGGCGACGAAGTCGACGGCATCACCATCTATCGCGGCATCGAGAGCTCCATCAGCCACGAGAACTGGCCCAACATGGCCGACGACAACACCCATACCAAGTTCTGCTCGCACTTCAACGGCCGTTCGTGGTTCCTCTTCGATGCCGGAAAGGACGTCATCGTCAGCGGCTACCGCCTCTGGACCGCCAACGACACCCAGAGCTACAGCGAGCGCAACCCCATCTCGTGGACCCTCTCCATCAGCGAGACCTACACCACCGACCCCGACGACGACTGCTGGCAGATTGTCGATGAGCGCGAGCGCGACCGTACCCTCCAGGCCGCCAACTACACCCCCTACGACTTCGACATCATCGACCTCGGCATCAAGGGCACCTCTGTCAGCACCTTCGCCGACGCCAATACCGTCGTCTTCGACCTTGCCGGACGTCCCGTCCTCACGCTCCCCGCAGACCAGATTCCTGCCGATGCTCGTCCTGAGACCCTCGGCCGCACCCTCGGCACCCTCCTCCCCTCGGGCATCTACCTCATCCACGGCCACAAAGTCGTCGTACGCTAAGGAAAAACTGTTTCCTTTCACACGAATTATCATGACTCCTCATGGTAATTCGTGTCTTTTTCCTCCCCCCTCTCTCCCCATTCGGCGTTAAACGCTGGCAAAATAACATCAAACGCTAAAAATTTAGAATCAAACGCTGGCAAATTAGAATAGTGCGCTACGGAAATAGAATCAAACTCTGTCGGCACAACGTCAAACGCCATCCTTTTTCTCTTTTTTCTTAACACGAATGCCCACGAATATCCATGAATTATCCATAAATTTATTCATGAAAAATTCGTGTTAATTTATGGTCATTCGTGTTTCAAAAAAAGAATCCATTCGGCGTGCGAAGCTCCACGCCGCAACGCCATTCGTCAAATTCGTTCCATTCGCCGACTGAAATACTCCTTTTTTTGCCGGAAATCTGGATATCAACTTCAGATTTCCATACTTTTTCTAGCTTATTATCATTATCTTGAATATCTCAAATGTTGGCAAATTAAAATCAAACGCTAAAAATTTAGAATCAAACTCTACGGAAATAGAATCAAACTCTGTCGGCACAACATCAAACACCACCAATTTTCTTTTTTTCTTTTTAACACGAACGGACGGAGCAGCGAGCGCAAAGCAAACTTGTTTGCTCTGCCGAGTCGTGACGGACGAAGACGAAGTCAATAACCATGAATACCCACAAATTATCCAAAAATTAATTCATGAAAAATTCGTGTTAATTCATGGTCATTCGTGTTTCAAAAAAACTTCCTCCCTCATTCGGCGTGCGAAGC
>CAMYYY010000078.1 GCA_947303715.1 uncultured Bacteroidales bacterium
GCCACGAAGAGTAATTGCCTTTCCAGGGAATGCCCTCGCCACGATCGAGCTCCAAAATCCAACCAGCCACATGATCAAGGAAGTAACGGTCGTGAGTCACAGCAATAACCGTTCCCTCGTACTGCTGAAGATGCTGTTCAAGCCAGTCAATACTTTCCGCATCAAGGTGGTTGGTAGGCTCGTCGAGGAGCAGGACATCGGGTTTCTGAAGTAGCAGACGGCACAGGGCTACGCGACGCCGCTCGCCTCCTGAGAGTGTAGTAACAGGCTGGTCGTCAGGCGGACAACGAAGTGCATCCATAGCCCGCTCCAGCCGGCTGTCGAGATTCCATGCGTCAGTCGCGTCAATAACATCCTGCAACTCTGCCTGACGGGCAAAGAGCTGCTCCATCTTATCGCTGTCCTCATAGTATTCTGGCAGGCCGAATTTCTGATTAATCTCCTCATATTCAGTCAGCGCATCCACAACAGGCTTCACGCCCTCCATGACGACCTCCTTTACCGTCTTCGATGGGTCAAGCTGAGGATCCTGGGGCAGATAGCCCACGCTATAGCCAGGCGAGAATACCACCTGACCTTGATAGCTCTTTTCCAGCCCAGCTATTATCTTCATCAACGTGGACTTACCAGCGCCGTTGAGGCCGATGATGCCGATTTTCGCCCCATAAAAGAAACTGAGGTAGATGTCCTTGAGGATAGTTTTGTTGCTACCTGGGTAGGTTTTGGAAACACCTACCATGCTGAAGATGATTTTCTTGTCGTCGGTTGGAGCGGGCATAGGAGAAATAATAAAAATAGGAATAAGAAAAAAGAGATTACCAGGAATAGTTGAAGCCGAGCGTCAGGTATTCCTTGAACATGAAGTACTTGAGTTTCTCGTCGGGTGTGCGGCTGTCGTCAAAACGAGCATGGAAGAAGAGCGTTGCAGACAGGTACTTGCTGACTTGGAAATTGAACGTATTTTCCCACTCAGTCTGCACATAGTGATGACCTGAGTTTCCTGCATTAAACGGCGTGTAGTAGAAGAAGCGCGTCTTGTAGGAAATGCTTTTCGTAAAGGGATAGTTGAAATCAATCGTCACCTTCGTACCGTAGTCGCGATAGAAATGGTGGAAGGAGGCTTCGGCTTCCCCTTTACGTTGTTCCTTGGGGATATAGCCGCTCTTCAGCAACACGGTGTCGTTCATGACGTAGCGGAAGTTGTAGGTGATGGCACCAATGTTGATGGCCAGGCTACCTTTCTTGAAAGTCTTGGCCCAATCCATACCCAACGAAAACTGCCCGTAGGAGGGGGAAAGGAAGGTCGATTTCAGCGTCTCATCGTTATTGTACATGTTCATCATCTGCGTGTAGGCCAAGAACTGTGCCGAATAGTTCCAGTTCCGGATAGCCTTTAGCTTGAGCGTTGAGGTAAAACGGAGCAGGTCGGTATTGGACTGAATCTTCGTGCGACCTTCTTCCTCGGATTTATAGAAGTTGTTCATATAGAAGCCTACCTTTGCCTCCAGACGGTTGTTCCACGTCACCTTCTGCTTGTCGTTGTAGTTGGCGTCAAGTGTCAGGAGCGAAAGGATGGTAAGGTTGGACGTTCCGCCCTGATACCAGTTCGACGAGAAATAGTTCTCGGCCCATTGGTTAGAAAGGTTACCGCCTGTTTTCCAGAAGTTAGGTTTCTTGACAACCATATCGGTATTGGTTGCTGCGACAGGTGCTAAAGCGGCTTCGCCCGTAGGAACGTTCAGAGCAGCATTGTCTGCCGATTTCTTCATTGCCTCTTCAGAGACGCTGGCGTTCTCCATCAGGCGTGCTTCGGTCTGCTTCACTTTTTCAGGATTCTTCAAATAGGTAAGCAGCAACAGATGATCGAGTTCATCCAGCAGCTCCAAGTCCTTGGTTCCAGGCAGATTGCTCTCGGCAGGCAAGGTATTGTCCGTAGCCGTCGAATCGCCTTCTAATGCCAAGGCCCGTTTCATCGGCGATGTGTAGAGCGTGGGGGGAGCAATAAGGCGGAAGAGGATGGGATTGATGTCTTCCACGTCAGGAATGGAGTCGGATGGCGGAAGACGATGAGTTTCAATCAGACGGGAGACTATCAGGTTGTACTTCGCCACAAGAAATGAATCCTGCGTCAGCTTCTTGCCGACATCTGCGCGCAGGGCGGAAATGGCATCTATCAACGCAGAGTCCGTAGCCAATGAGCCTCCGACACGAGTGTCGTCGTCTGTGGGAGACACTGAAGCCGAAAGTGGCAACAACGTCACCAATCCGAACAACAGGGAGAGAAGAATTTGCTTTTTCATATACCTTATTATTTTATTGTGGGCAGTAAAGGGGTTTATGGGTTTTGAAGAATGAAATGATATTTCTGAGCGCAAAAGTAGTAAAAAAAATCTTTCACCCTGCAAAAATTGGCGAAAAAAGTACTACCTTTGCAGCTTGTAATCAAAAAAGGTCCCTATGAAGCTCGGATTTGACAACGAAAAGTACCTCCGCATCCAGTCGGAACACATCAAGGAACGAATCTCCCAGTTCGGCAACAAACTCTACATGGAGTTTGGCGGAAAGTTGTTTGACGACTATCATGCCAGCCGCGTCCTGCCCGGTTTCCAGCCCGACAGTAAGCTGCGCATGCTGATGCAACTGCGCGACGACGCCGAAATCATCATCGTCATCAGCGCCGTTGACATCGAGGAGAACAAGGTGCGCAACGACCTCGGCATCACCTACGATGTCGATGTGCTCCGACTGCGCGACGAATTCATCAGCCGCGGACTGCTGGTGAGCGCCGTTGTCATCACCCATTACAACGGACAAGGCAGCGCAGCCTCCTTCCGTGCCCGACTTGAGAGGATTGGCATCAAGGTATATTACCATTATATTATTGAGGGCTATCCCACCAACATCGACCTTATCGACTCCGACGAAGGCTTCGGCAAGAACGATTATGTGGAAACCACCCGCCCGCTGGTAGTTGTTACAGCTCCTGGCCCAGGCAGCGGCAAAATGGCTGTCTGCCTCAGTCAGCTCTATCAGGAGCACAAGCGCGGCGTCAAGGCTGGCTACGCTAAGTTCGAGACCTTCCCCGTATGGAATATGCCTCTCAAACATCCTGTCAACATCGCCTACGAGGCTGCTACAGCCGACCTGAACGATGTGAACATGATTGATCCGTTCCATCTGGAAGCCTATGGCGAGACTACCGTCAACTATAACCGCGATATTGAGATCTTCCCCGTGCTGAATGCCATTTTCGAGGCTATCTACGGCGAGAGTCCCTATAAATCGCCTACGGACATGGGCGTCAACATGGTGGGCAACTGCATCTCCGATGATGCCGTATGCAGCGAGGCTTCCTATGCTGAAATCATCCGACGCTACTATACCGCTCTCTGCCGTCTGGCTGACGGCAACGGCACGGAGAGTGAAGTCAACAAGATTGTCCTGCTGATGAAGCAGGCCAAAATCAGCATCGAAGACCGTAAGCCTGTCGTGGCTGCCCGCGAACGGAAGGAGCGCTCAGGCGTACCCTCTGCTGCCATTGAGTTGGAAGACGGAACCCTCATTACTGCTGAGACCAGCGCTCTACTGGGTCCCTGCGCCGCCCTCATCCTTAATGCCACCAAGCATCTGGCAGGCATCGACCACGACGTGAAACTCATTCCGCAGGAGATGATTGAGCCAATACAGAACACCAAGGTGAACTATCTGCATGGTCGCAACCCGCGTCTGCATACCGACGAAGTGCTCGTGGCGCTCTCCATCCTCAGTCTCCACGACGACAACTGCCGCCGGGCTCTTGGATGTCTGCCTTTGCTCAACGGATGCCAAGTACACGTTACCGTCATGGTTAGCGAGGTGGATCGTAAAATATTCAAGAAACTCGGCATTGGCCTGACTACCGAACCTGTGAAAAAGAATTAAGGAATTATTAGCAAGTAATCGTCAAATCGCAAGAGGGAATAATCTGTCAGTCTTTCTGACATAATAAAGAATAATTGGCAGATATTTCGTAATAGGATAATAGCACACAGAGTCTTTCAAAGGTGTGGCATGAGGTTTGCTCTCCGAAAAAACGAATTGTTGTGTACATTATTAAAGAACTGGAACGTGATTATAAACAAATAATACAATACAATTAGTGGATACAAAGAAAAGCTCAATTATCGGATGGATCCTTATCTTCGCCGTGATGGTAGGATTCTTCTTCCTCAACAAACCATCAGCGGAGAAACTCGCCGAGCAGCAGCGCCTTGCAGCCGTTCAGGATAGTCTACGCAGGGTTGAGAACGAAAAAGCCGCAGCCGAGGCTATAGCTGAACAGGCTCGTTTCGTCGAACAAATGAACGACACCACCAGCGCCCTCTACGGCACCGCTGTAGGCGAGGAGCAGATTCTCACGCTCCGCAACAGCCAGCTCAGCGTCGACATCAGCACCAAGGGCGCAGCTGTCGTCAGCGCCACATTGGCCGACTACAACGACCAGCAGGGCAACCCCATTGTCCTCTTCGACAAGAACGACCGCAAGACGGCCTTCCTGCTTGACGGCAAGATGGAGAATATCAACACAGCCGACCGCTATTTCCAGCCCGTCAGCCAAACGGACAGCACACTGGTCCTCCGCCTCAACACCAACGGGGCTGGATATCTGGACTTCACCTATCGTCTGCTGCCCGACAAATACACCCTCTTCCTCACCGTGCAGGCTACGGGCATGCAGAACTTCTTCCCCTCGCAGATGAACCAGATGGGCATCCGCCTCAGCCAGCGCATGCGCCATCAGGAGAAGGGCTATAACTTCGAGCAGCGTTACACCTACCTCTCCTACCGTGAAACGGGGCGCAACCCAGGTCACATCACTGAGCCGAGCAGATCGAAATCGCTGTCCAAGACCGTCGAGTTTCCCTCCGTCGATTGGATTGCCTACAAGAACCAGTTCTTCAGCACCGTCCTCGCGGCTGAGCAGACCTTCACAAACGCCCGCCTTACAAGCGCCCTCTATCGCGAAAACACCCCCACCAGCACACGCTACACCGATACGGACACCATACCCAACTTCTACATAAAGTACATGGAGTCACAGATGACAACCGCCTTCGACCCCACGGGTGCCCAACCCTCACGCTTCCAGTTCTACATCGGACCCAACCACTTCAAGACGCTGAAGGCTGCCGGTAAGCTCTCCACCAATGGTCAGAACCTGCAGCTCGACAAGCTCGTCTATATGGGCTGGCCGGTAGTCCGCCTCGTCAACCGCTACATCATCGTGCCCCTCTTCGACTTCCTCACCCGCTGGGGCATGAATATGGGCATCGTGCTGCTGCTGCTCACCTTCATTGTGAAGATGGTTGTCCTGCCCTTCACCCGCAAGCAGTTTATGTCATCGGCCAAGATGCGCGCCCTCAAGCCTCATCTCGACGAAATCAAGGAGAAGTACCCCGACCCTGCAGACTCCATGCAGATGCAGCAGGAGCAGATGCAGGTCTATTCGAAGTACGGCGTCAGCCCTATGGGAGGCTGCCTGCCCATGATTATCCAGATGCCCGTTTGGATGGCGCTGTTCTTCTTCATCCCCAATGCCATCGAGCTGCGTCAGGAACGATTCCTCTGGGCCAGCGACCTCAGCGCCTATGACGACATCCTCTCGTGGCCTGGACGCATACCTCTCTTCGGCGACCATATCTCCATCTTCTGCCTCCTCTTCTGCGTGGTGAACATCCTCAATACCATCATTAGCATGAAGATGCAACCCACCGCCGGACAGGACCAGAGTTCGCAGAAGATGTTGAAGTGGACGATGTACCTCATGCCCGTGCTCTTCCTCTTCACCCTCAACGGTTACTCCAGCGGCCTGAACTACTACTACCTAATCTCGTCGCTAATGAGCATCATCATCATGTTCATCATGAAGCGCACCACTGACGACAAGAAACTCCTGGCCCAGTTGGAAGCCAACTACAAGAAGAAACAGCAGAATCCGCCCAAGAAATCCGGCATGATGGCTCGTCTTGAGGCCATGCAGCAGGAGCAGCAGCGCCTCCAGCAACAACAGAAGAAATAAACCCTGAAAACTATACGTCCACTATGAAAAGACACCTCTCCCTGACCCTCGTGGCGCTCGGTCTTGTCCTTTTTGCAGGCCGCGCCGATGCACAGATGCTGACGGCCGACTATCGCGTCATTCCCCTGCCGATGAGCGTACAGACCGACACACTGCATTTTTTCAACCTTCAGAACGGTATGGGCATTGCCTACGACGCTTCGAACGACGAGGTGAGCCGCACCGCCCGCTTCCTCCAGCAATGGATAGAGGAGGCAACGGGAATCCGCCTGATGCTGACGCCTAAGGACAAGCGCGCCGCCATCCGCCTCCAGATTGGCCTTGATGCTGACAAGAAGAAAAAGGGTAAGAAAGCCTACACCAATGCATCCACCCTCACCGAACAGCAGCAGGAGGCCTATGTGCTGAAGGTTGAGAACAAGGGCGTCACCCTGCAGGCCCGCCAGCCCGTCGGACTGTTCCGTGGTGCGCAGACACTCCGCAAGAGCCTGCCGCTGGTGAAGACCAATGTGGTGCTTCTGCCCTACACGAAGATTGAGGACGAGCCCCGCTTCGGCTATCGCGGCCTGTTGCTGGACTGTGCCCGGCACTTCTTCTCCGTCGAGACCATCAAGCAGATGCTCGACGTCATGGCCCTGCACGGATGCAACCAGTTCCATTGGCATCTGACCGAAGACCAAGGCTGGCGCTTCGAGGTGAAAGCCCTCCCCCGCCTTGCCCTCGAGGGCAGCATTCGTGAGCAGACCGTCATCGGCCCCAATGCCGGCATCTACGACGGCACACCCTACGGAGGCTACTACACGCAGGACGAGTGCCGCGAGATTGTCCGCTACGCTGCCGAGCGCTACATCAACGTCATCCCCGAAATCGACCTTCCCGGCCACATGCAGGGTGCCCTGCACGTCTATCCCAACCTTGGCTGCACGGGAGGTCCCTATCCCGTCAAGACCGAATGGGGTGTCAGCCGCGAAGTGCTCTGTGCCGGCAATCCCGAGACGATGGAATTCATCAAGACCGTCCTCGGCGAGCTCTGCGACGTCTTCCCCTCGAAGTTCATCCACATCGGAGGCGACGAATGCCCGAAGAACCGCTGGAAGGACTGTCCGAAATGCCAGGCAAAGGCCCGCGAACTGGGGCTGACATTTGATGGCAAGCATAGTGTGGAGAACCAGCTGCAGACCTACATCAACCACGAGGTGGAGAAATTCCTCAACGCCCGTGGGCGCGACCTCATCGGCTGGGACGAGACACTCGAAGGCGGCCTCACCTCCGGCGCCGTCGTCATGAGCTGGCGTGGCGTCAAGGGCGGCATCGAGGCTGCCCGTCAGGGGCATCGCGTCATCATGAGCCCCAATGTCTTTGCCTACATCGACCATCCGCAGCTGAAGGACGTGGCCAAGCAGCCGCGCACCATCGGTGGCTACATCGTCTCCGCCAGCAAGGTCTATTCGTTCGAGCCCGTCCTCCCCGACAGCCTCACCGTCGAGCAGCAGCAGTGCATCCTCGGTCAGCAGGTCAACCTCTGGACGGAATACATCGCCTATCCCGAGTTTGCCTTCTACCAGCTGCTACCCCGTCTTGGTGCTGCCAGCGAGGTGCAGTGGTGCCGTCCTGAGCAAAAAGATTGGGACAACTTCACTGCCCGTCTGCCCCGTCTGCTCCGCCTCTACGACAAACTTGGCGTCAAGTACTGTCATGGACTGGAATAAAGCCCCTCGCTTTCACTCAGCTTCATCTGCGGTCTCACAAAAAAGCCGCAGATTTATTATTTTTAACATTTGGCAAAGCAGTATTTCCGCCTTCTGCGCGTTTTTATTAGTGTAATCAATCCCCAAAAACTGTACCAAGATGAAAACAGGAAAAATGCTCATTCTCTTCGCTGCGGTAGCGTTCACAGCATGTAGTTGCCAGAAGGCAGTCGTCGAAAGCCCGCTGAAGGCCTACGTCATACGCAGCGGCACGGACAAGGTGGAACTGAACACGCTGGTGTTCACCGACGACGACATCGTATCATACAACACCGAAACGAAGATTCTCGTTTTTAAGGACCAAATGCCCACGCTGAAAGCGCTCTGTTATTCCGGACTTGCGGCCTCCGAGCTGGAGTTCCGTTTAGGAACAGAAAGCGTATGCAACGTCCTCCTTACCTCTATGCTTGACAGCCGCATATATCCGCAACCCACCCTAACCCTTGTGGGCTCCAAAGAAGAACTCTATAATTTCGATGCAGGCTACCCCACCTCCGAATACGGCGAGCCTCAGTACATCAAAGCCTACGAGCGCATCGTTGACCATTGGCGCCGTATCGGGAAGTGCAAGTAGCAGGAGCACCCACCCCTCCCCCCACGGGAGGGGTTTGGGGCTTGAGGCTCTTTTACGCGAGCAGCTCGCTGGGCACGCGCTTGAGCTGGCGGTTGGTGGCGTAGTCGACATCCTGCGCACCCATCGGGTTGGTGCAACCCACAATCTGATAAGTAATAGGCATAAGTCTAGTTAAGAGTTAAAAGTTAATAGTTAAGAGTTAAGAATAATAGCTTTGGTTATGCGCATACAAGACTATTTATTTTTCATTCTTCATTTTTCATTTTTCATTAAGCGTAGCGTTCTCAATTCTGCTGCAAAGATACAACATCGTTTTCACATGGATTTCCACTTCCAGCGAGAGCACCTTCTCGCGCCATTTCTTGCCAAACTATGAACTATGAATTATGGACTAAAAAGAACTATGAATTATGAACTATGAACTAAACCCGCTCCCCAGCGTTTTCCGTAAGAGTTTGTGGTTGTGATAGTTCAATCATTTCAGGGTTTTGGTTTAAGTTCAAAGTTTTAGTTTTTCATCTATGCAAAGTTACTGATTTTCTGCGACACTAACAAACAAAAACGCGGAAAAATAACGCAGTGGAATAAAAAACTATCGCACTGCGCCACGATGCCATCCCAATGGGCTGCCGTACCAGCCCACTGGGATGATTCCGCAGTGAGGAAGCACCCAGCCCTCATCATTTAGCAATTTCAGAAAGTGCTGTATATAAGCCTAATGTATAATCTGCGCCGTCAAACCGTCAAACCGTCAAACTGTCAAACCGTCATTTTTGTTTCTATATTATGCCCCACGCCC
>CAMYYY010000079.1 GCA_947303715.1 uncultured Bacteroidales bacterium
GTTGTATTACATTGATGCTCAGACCGAGAAGGTGGACGATGAAGGGCTCCACTGGCGCTTACCCTTGAAAGTGTCCAAGCAGGGAAGTGACATTAAGTTGTCGGTAGCTTATTGGTCGGCAAGCGACTGGAAGGAGCACAAGAAAGGGGTCACTGTTCCTTTCTACCAGAGGAAATACTTGATTACACAAGAGAATGAGTGGATTACTTTTTCCACGCTTTCGCTCGACGAGCAGAGCATCTGGATAGCCGTTGACAATTGGGAGCCTGAGCGGAGAAGGCTGGTGCAGGTGTCGCTCGACGACATGAAGGAAGTGAAGAGCGTCAAAACGCCCTACGCTGCCACTCACCTCTGCATGAATCCGTATAACGATTTGCTCTATGCGATGGGGAATCAAGAAATCTTCTGCGTGGTAGATCCTGTGAAGGGCGAAATTGTGAAGACGGTTCAAATAGAAGAAACCTCGCCGTATGCCCACCCTCAGTACCCTACGAACTATGCTTCTGAGGTGGCGTTCACCAATGATGGTTTTGGCATTCTGCGACTGATTTCGGATGGTAGCACAGCGATGGAATGGCGCTACATTGACAGTGCCGATGATGACAAAATCACGCTGAGCGGATATGACTGGGTAGAACATGAGTTTGAACACTTGTATGTCAATTACGACGGCTCGCGCATCTATGCCAGTATGTATCCTAATATCTATTCCACAATGGAATGGGTAAACAGGCTGCACCAGAAGCCTGTTAAAGTGAATATCAAATCGAATTTCAATTCCGACAAATACTATGCAGGTGGTAATCTGGTGGACTTACAGATGTCGCCCTTTGCCAACAAGGCCTTCATCTGCACAGCCCCAGGTAGCGAGTGCGTGGTTAGTTTGGAGCCTGTCTCTTATTCTGAGGTGCTTGAAGAGGAGGCCCGAGACTCAAAATGCGCGTGGGACGAGGTGATGACAGAGCGCGATTACGTCTATCAGGTATGCTCGCTCGACGGCGCTCTGGAACTGTACGATATGACTGAGGGACGCGGCATTTTTGGCACGTACCACAGGTTTATCGGCAATAATGAGGCAAAGAACTGTTACTTCCTGCCAGCTACCGACGAGTTGGTAGTAACCTCTTACGACGGCGTATGGGTGCTTGATGCCGCAGCGATGAAAGCTAAGAAACTACAATAGAAAAGATTTTATTAAGCAACTATAAACTGTATGACACTAAACGGAGTAAAAGCTCCCTCTGCTGATGCTTTTGAGACGTATGTTTCCTCAAGGAGGGGTGGCCCAACGCGTTGGGCCACGTGGATCAACGCGTTGGGTCACGTGGATCAACGCGTTGGGTCACGTGGATCAACACGTTGAGCCAACTTCAAAATCAAATAAAGAATTAATTAACCACTAATTTCAATAGTATGAAAAAAGTATTTTATGCTCTTTGTTCTTTGTTTTTAAGCGCATCGATTTCAATGGCGCAGACAAATCCCCAACCTGGTTTTATCATTACAAACACGGGTGACACAGTTAGGGGAACAATTGACTTCCGCACGAACGAGATACTCTCCCGAAAATGTGTCTTCTGGGCGAATGGCGAAAGCGAAGGCAAAACTTACGCACCGGGCGACATCTTCAGCTTCCGGTTCGAACATAACGGCAAGTACTTCGTCACGCGCCGGCTCGACCTGGGCGACGGTCCGCAACTCTATTTTGCCGAGTTTCTGGTTCAGGGACTGATGAACCTCTACTGCGTGGCCGACACTTACGACGAACACTTCTTCTTCGAACGCGAGGACGGCGAAATGGCCCGTCTCACCAACAGAGCTTTGATTACGTCATCGTCCATACAAGATGAAAAGGAACATTTTCAGGAAAAGAGGGAACAGTTCGGGAAGGTGAAGGTATTGCTCTCCGACTCATGGAAAGCCGTTGAGGACATGGATGCGGCAGATCTGTCGCGAAAAAGGCTGGTACGTGCCGTGCGCGACTATCACGACGAAGTCTGTACCGACGGTAGTAGCTGCATGATATACGAGTACAAGGAGGAATCCGACAAATTCAAGACCCATCTCAAAGCCTTCGCCGGCTATGCCTACTATTCTCACGAGCGGACGGTCTTCCAAATCCTGGATGAGAACTACTACGGGAGTGCGTTTGACATAGGCCTTGGCGTTGTGACGGACATCGAGCGGATAATGCGGGGCGGTAGCCTCGAGTTAGCCGTTGCCTATTCCCCCAAAGCCAGATTCGAGCACGACGTCATGGTTTCCGGAGGCATCGAGCCCTCGCATACTGCGTATGAAAGGAGCCGCGTGACGATCTCCATAGGAGCGGGCAAGACCTTCGGGATGGGAAAGATTCAACCCCTTGTACGCGGCGGAGGATTCTACGTGCTGCACTATGGGAACAGGGAGACCCGTTACTACCTGGACAAGATGATTGTCGATAAAACTTGGGGGAAAACGGCGCACTTCGGGGCCTACCTCGGTGCCGGCGTTCAGATGGCCGTAGGCAAGCACTCAGCTCGCCTGGTTGGCGACCTGTACAAGTCCATCGATATCTCAGGTCAGGGCAACATGGCAAAGTGGAGTCTCACGGCCGAGTTCGTGCTATAGCCATCGGGCAAGACTGAAAACAGTCCAAGCAAATTATTGTCATTAAAGGTTATTGGGACAGAGTAATCCCCATGTAACATCGATCTGTAACCTGCAGGAGTTTACGTGGTGTAATGGGAAAAAGTTACACCACGTAAATTTTTCCATGTCGTCGTTTGTGTTTGTTTACAAGAAACAATATCTTTGCAAGCGGAAACGGACGGAACATGAAAAGGACACTCCTGCTAACCCTACTGTTGCTCTCCCTGGCTGCGGGCGGCATGCGCGCCCAGACGGGCAAGCATTTCGATGCTGACAAACAGATGTCAAGCAGCTTCACCACGCAGGTCTATCAGGACAGGGACGGCTTCATGTGGGTGGCCACCCGCAACGGGCTGAACAGGTACGACGGCTATCAGTTCCAGATTCTGAAGAAGGAGCAGAAGGAGAACCTGGGCATGGCCAGCAACTACGTGAACTGCCTGCTGCAGAACCGCCACGGGCTGTTCTACATCGGTATGTATGGCGCGCTGCAGACCTACGACGGCGAGCGTTTCACGGACATCACAACGCGCGACCTCGAGGGGCGTGTGGTACCCTGCTACATCACCTGCCTGCTGGAGCGCACGAACGGCGAGATACTCATCGGCACCTCGGGCCATGGCATGCTGCAAATAACCGACAAGACGAGCGCCCAGGAGATGGGCGGGGCGCTGGAGGGGCTGTTCGGTGTCCATCGCATACTTGAAGACCGCTGGGGGCGGCTCTGGATAGTAACCGAGAGCCAAGGACTATGGCTCTACGACGAGAGCGCCGACCGCGTGCAGCGCTTCCTTGACAAAGAGGACGAACGCAGCACGCTGACGGACATCTGCGAGGACAGCGAAGGGCGCATCTACGTCGCCACCACGGGGCGGGGTCTGCTGCAGATGGAGGGGAGCCACATCGTTCCCATCGCCGGTACGGAGGGCAAGGCCATCAGCACGCTCTGCGCAAGCCGTTCAGGGACGGTGCTAATAGGCTACGACGGCGAGGGTGTGGCCATCTACGACCCTCACACAGGACAGTTGACGGATAACCCCTACTACAGCCGCGAGCTCAACCTCAGCACCACGAAAGTCTATTCCATCGCAGAGGACAGGAGCGGCAACATTTGGCTCGGACTGCTGCAGAAGGGCATCTTCATGCAGCCTGGGGGGCGCGATACGGGTTTCGGCTACATGGGCAGCAAGCTGGGCGAGCGCAACGTCATCGGCCAGGCGTGCGTCACCAGCGTGCTCAGGAGCACAGGCGGCCTGCTGTGGGTAGGTACGGACAAGGACGGACTCTACTGCCTCTCGGCCGATATGCGACTGGTAAAGCACTTCAAGGAAGACTTCCCCACGACCATCCTCTCGCTTTGCGAGGACAGCGAGGGGCACATTTGGGCGGGTTCGTACAAGGAGGGCGTCGGCGTGATAGACCCCACGCAGATGACCTTCCGCCCCTACCGCCTTCCGCAGGGAACTACGGTTAGCGTATTCGGCCTGCAGGCCGACCGCGACGGACACCTCTGGATGGGAACGATGGGCGACGGATTGCTGCGCATTGACCTCGCGAAAGCCGACGGCGGAGCAACGGATGCCGTCAAGGCGTATGTGACGCTGCAGGAGCCTGACGACACCTATCTGCAGAACAGCATCATCAACAACTACATCTCGCAAATCTCCCTCTCGCCCGACGGACGGCGCATCTACGTGGCTACCTCCGTGGGCGTCAGCGCCATGGACATTGCCACCGAAAACTGGCGGGAGGCCTTCGGCGGCGTCAACTGCCTGAACTACGGCATGGCCGTACGCACAGCCCGCGAATTCGGAGGGAAACTCTACGTGGGTACGAACGACGGACTCTATACCTACGACCTCGCCGGACGAGCGCAGGAAGTCATTACCTATACGAAGGAGAGCCGACTGGCAGAAAACGGCATCTCGTCCATCGAACAGGACCACCAAGGCCGACTGTGGATAGCCACCGACCATGGGCTCTGCTGCCTCAACCCCAGCACGGGCTATATAGAGAACTATTTCGTAGACGACGGTCTGCAGTCGAACGAATTCAGCGACGGCGCTTCGTTCCGTTCCCCCGACGGGGAAATGCTGTTCGGAGGCCTTGGCGGCATCACCTGGTTCAACCCCGAGCACATCCGCCAGAGCCTATGGAATGCAGAAGTGCAGCTCACGGCTTTCTTCGTTAACGGCGAGTCCGTAACATCGTCCACACGCTCAGGCCTCTGGCATGTGACGGACACCACCATTATGGCCTCGCGCCGCTTCAACCTCAGCAGCAGCGCCAAGGCCTTTGCCCTGAAGCTCTCCACGTTCACATACGAGAACCCCGAGCACATCGTCTATCTCTTCCGCATCAACAACGACAGATGGGTGCGCATGCAGCCAGGCGACAACACCATTGCACTCAGCCGCATGCCTGCGGGTGTCTATCATTTCCGCATCGTGGCCGAGCACAACAGCATCCGCACCCCCGAGCGTACCTTCACCATCGTCATTCACGCGCCCTGGTACCGTACTCCCCTCGCCTTCCTGCTCTACTTTCTGGCCGCCGCAGCCGCCGCATGGGTCTATCTACGCTATGTCCGACGGAAGCAACAACACCTCCATGCCGAGGAGATGGCCGATGCCCGAATGCGCTTTTTCATGGACATCAGCCACGAGATACGTACCCCGCTGACGCTGATCATCTCGCCCCTTCTCTCGCTCATCAAACAAGACCAAGACCCCTATCGGCGCAGCGTCTATGAAACCATCCGACGCAATTCCGAGCGCATCCTCGGACTCATCAACCAGCTGATGGACATCCGGAAGATTGAGAAGCAGCAGATGCAGATGCACATGCAGCAGACCGACCTCATCGGCTTCGTGGACGACCTTTATACGCTCTTCGAACAGCAGGCCAAAAACAAGAACATCCAGTTC
Source organism: uncultured Bacteroidales bacterium (assembly GCA_947303715.1). Lineage (GTDB taxonomy): Bacteria > Bacteroidota > Bacteroidia > Bacteroidales > Bacteroidaceae > UBA1189. The sequence goes on from CAMYYY010000079.1 coordinate 5,559, forward strand.
GCCTTCAAGCATGATGACGACCAGCTCCCCGTCTGGATTGACCGCGGCAACTTCGACAAGGTCATCGTCAACATCCTCTCCAATGCCTTCAAATACACCCCTGCAGGGGGCGACATCACCATCAACGTCAGCCACGACCAGCAGCACGCCACCATAGCCGTAGCCGACAGCGGCGTGGGAATACCCGAAGACCAGCTCGAAAAAATCTTCGAACGCTTCTATCAGGCCTCGTCAAGCGGCACCCAGACGGGTACGGGAACGGGCATCGGGCTCCATCTGACCCGTTCGCTCGTCGAGCTTCATCATGGAACCATCATAGCCCACAACTTGCAACCCAAGGGCTGCGAATTCGTAGTCACCATCCCCCTCGGTAAAGAGCACCTCAAGCCCGAGGAAATCATGGAAGATACAGCCGAAATAGGCCAGCAAGCTGAAACTGTCAGCCTGACGGACTGGGGTGAACGGGACTATGGCTCGCTGCCCGAAGAGCCCCCGACGACAGCGGAGGTCATCCCGCGAATCCTCATTGCCGAGGACGACCCCGAAATCCGCGACTACTTAGCCGCCCAGTTAGGGAATGACTATACGATTGTCACCCGTAGCAACGGGCGCGAAGCCTTCTCCGAGGCACTCCACCAGCTGCCCGACCTTATCATCAGCGATGTCATGATGCCGGAGATGGATGGCTACACCCTCTGCGCCAACCTGAAGCGCAATCCGCAGACCTTCCACGTGCCCGTCATCCTGCTCACAGCCAAGAGCAGCGACGAGGATCAGCTGGCCGGACTGGAAACAGGTGCCGAAGCCTACTTCACGAAGCCCTTCAACATGGACATCCTGCGGCGTACCATCATCAACCTCATCCACACCCATCGGCAATTGCGGCTGAAGTACGAACGTGTGGATGCCCTCGAACAACAGCTCGACGACGTGAAGCTGACGTCGCCCGACGATAAACTGCTCAAGCGCATCATGGACGTCATTAACCAGAATATCCAGAACAGCGAACTAAGCATCGACAATATCGCTTCCGAAGTCGGCATCAGCCGTGTCCACCTCCACAGGAAGATGAAGGCGCTCACCGGACAGACCCCGCACGAATTCATCCGCAGCATCCGCCTCAAGCAGGCCGCTCATCTGCTCAGCCAACCAGGCATGAACGTCACCGAAGTGGTCTATGCCTGCGGTTTCACCAGCGCCGCCTCCTTCACCACCATCTTCAAGAAATACTATGGCATGGCCCCACGCGAATATATGCTTCAAATCAACAATAACTCAAAATTAACCAATCAATCCTAATTCATAATCAACCATGAAACATTTTCCGTTTTTAGGCACAATCGTACTGCTGCTCCTGCTCTGCTTTCCTTCCACAAGTCAGGCACACATCACCTGCGGGCCGCTGGTGGGTAATCACATGGTGCTGCAGCAGCAGACCGACGTCCGTCTGTGGGGCTGGACGGACAACGCCGGCGCCACGCTGACGCTGCGCACCTCGTGGAGCAAGACCAAGTTCAAGGCTACCGCTGACGCCAAGGGACGCTGGGAGTTTCTCGTCCCCACCCCTGCGGCTTCATTCGAGCCCCAGACGGTGACCATCAGCGAGGGGAAGGAGAAAGTCGTGCTGACCGATGTGCTCATCGGCGAGGTGTGGCTGGCCAGCGGACAGAGCAACATGGAGATGCCGCTGCACGGCTTCGAGGGCTGCCCCGTCGAGAACAGCGCACAGCACATCATGGAGTCCATCCGCTACAAAGACCGCCTGCACTTCTGCACCGTCGCCTTCTCGCCCCATCCTGAGGAGGTCGATACCGTAACCGCCGTCTGGCAGAACTGTACGCCGCAGACGGCACGCGACTTCTGTGCCGCAGGCTACTTCTTCGGCGCCCGCCTTACCGAAGCGCTTGGGTGCCCCGTAGGCGTCATCAACAGTTCTTTAGGTGCCACACGCGTAGAGGGCTGGACGCCCAAGGACATCGTCAGCACCTATCCGGGCGAGAACCTGCAGAGCGACACCTATCTGAATGCTCACCTCGTCCGTCCTGCGTACAACGTCGACCGCGGATTGCCCTGCGTCTTCTACAACGGCATGATTCACCCCATCGAGCCCTACACCGTTAAGGGATTCCTCTGGTACCAGGCCGAGGCGAACGCCCACGCTCCAAGCACTTATGCCGACCGTCTTGTCCGCATGGTGCGCAGCTGGCGCGAACGCTGGGGACTGGGTGACCTGCCGTTCTACTACGTCGAAATCTGCCCCTTCGACTACTACTGGCTGAGGGACAAGGCCACCGTCGCCCTCGTGCGCGAAGCCCAATACAAGGCATCGGAGATGTTGCCCCATATGGGCATGGTCTGCACCAACGACCTCGTGAAGGACTACGAGTACTGGCAAATCCACCCCTGTATGAAGAAGGAAGTGGGCGACCGCCTCTGCCTCTGGGCTTTGGGCGATGCCTACGGCATGGAGGGCATCGACTACCGCTACCCCGTCTATCGCTCCATGCAGGTGGAGGATACCGAGCGCGGAAAGCAGGTACGAATCAGTTTCGACTATGCCGACGACGGCTTCAACCGTAACGTAGGCATCGAGGGCTTTGAGATTTGCGGCCCCGACAGCGTCTGGCACAAGGCCTCCGTAGGCACCAGCGGACGACAGATTACCGTTCGCAGCGACGAGGTGAAGGAACCCGTGGCCGTCCGCTACGCCTTCAAGAGCTTTCAGCTGGGCAACCTCAAGGCTAACTCAGGCCTCCCCGTCATCCCCTTCCGCACAGACAATTTCCCCCGCTGAGATTACCCACGAGTTATCCATAAATTTATTCATGAAAAATTCGTGTTTATTCATGGTCATTCGTGTTTCAAAAAAACTTCCTCCCTCATTCGGCGTGCGAAGCTCCGCGCCGCAACGCCATTCGTTCAATTCGCCCAATTGGCTTTGCCTTCGTCCGTCACGACTCGGCAGAGCAAACAAGTTTGCTTTGCGCTCGCTGTTCCGTCCGTTCGCCGTTCTTAAAAAACTTTTTGTCGGCCAATTATCCGAATTGTGCGAATTATTTTAGTGTTTTCTGCGTAAGAATTAGATTCCTTTTTCTTCCCACGAATAATCACGAATAACCCACGAATATATTAATAACAAATTTATGGTCATTCATGGTCATTCGTGTTTGAAAGAAACTCCCCCCATTCGGTGTGCGAAGCTCCACACCGCAACGCCATTCGTAAAATTCGTTCCATTCGCCGACAAAGATATTTCCTGTTTTCTATTTCAATACGGCGAATTTTCCGAATTATGCGAATTATTTAGTGTTTTCTGACATCAGAATGACAAAATCAAAGAATACCGTTTTTTCATCGCAGTGAAAAGAATCTTTCATTGCAG
>CAMYYY010000080.1 GCA_947303715.1 uncultured Bacteroidales bacterium
GCTTCCATGCGGCTGCGCCGCAATTCCGCTGCAAACTTAGAGTTTGATTCTATTTAAATAGCGTTTGGTTCTGAGCGCGCAGAGTTTAACTCTATGGTTTACTCTTCCGCGTCCATGCGGACGTTCTCACGTTTTTTTACGTCTTTCTTTGGAGAAGCGGATTCATTTTTCTCTTTGCCCGTTGAGGGAGCAACTTTTTCCTTTGCTTTCTTCTTTTTTGACGAACGGCTCTTTTTCACTACGGCTGTAGAGTCTGTCGTTGCCGAAGCCACCTGAGCGGTATCTTTGGGCGCTTGTTTATGATAGCGCAACAGTCTGTTTTGAGCCACTACAAGATGATCTGTAATTGTTTCGCTTTGGAAATAAACCCCTGCCGTAATGTTTTTCACATTAACGGAATCGGAGTTCTGCAACGTGATGGAGACTGGAGCACTCTCCTTCAGCACCACATCACGAGCAAGGACGGAGTCGTTGGCATACCGCACAATCAGGCTGGCAACGGCAAGCCTTTTGGGGTCAACAGATTGGCCAATGAACAAGGCATCGAACGTCCAACGGATGGTGTCGCACTTATGGAAATTGGCGTCGAAGGGTATGGAGACCGAGCGGTAGTTGTCAAGCGACGTAGGGGTAAGGATGAAGTGACGGTTATCGTACCAGAGGTCGGCAGAATCGCCTTCCACGGATTGCGGGCCACGGGCCGACACCTGCGCCTGACGTTGTTTCAGGTAATTCATCTCCCGTTCCATGCGTGTCCCCAAATGTTCATAAATCGAAGACAGTTCTTTGGGATTGCGGGCATACCACACCAGCGACGAATCAAGTTGCGCACGCGTGACGTGGTGTTTCTGAAAAACATAGTCCACATACAGCCCGCGCTTGTATGTGTTCTCTCCCGTCATTTCGCTTCCCATCACCTGCGCCAGATGATAGTCGTAGAGCACGTCCTCCATTTTTGACGGAGACAACACCTCCTTCGGACGCTCTACCTTGCAGGAAACGAGCAGCGACAATGAAAAAAGAAAAAAGAAAAATGAAAAATGAAAAGCCCTGCGGGCGGAAACGGCTTGCAGAGAGGGGGTATAAATCCCTCTATTCATAGCAGGCGGATTTGAAATCCGCCTGAACAAAGATTGACATAGTATTTTATTTTTCATTCCTCCGACGTCGGGCAGGCGGAGTGAGGCTCAGACAACGGCTGTAGAAGAGGATGACCATGAACAACCCCACCGTGATGCACGAATCAGCAAAATTGAAAATGGGACTGAAGAAGATAAAATGCTTGCCTGCCAGCAGGGGCACCCACGAAGGCCAATCCCACTCCACCAACGGGAAGTAGAGCATGTCGACCACCTTGCCGTAAAACAATCCCGAATAACCAGTACCCCAAGGAACAAAGGTGGCAAGGCTGGAGGGGGTGCTGACACTAAATATCTGCCCATAAAACAAGCAGTCGAGGATGTTGCCAGACGCTCCTGCGATGATGAGTGCCACAGCCACCAGATAACCTTTCGGGAAGCCTTTTCCTACAATCTTAATGACGTACCAGATGATGAAAGCCACAGCCACAATGCGGAACGAGGTAAGGAACAACTTACCAAACAACTCCATGCCGAAAGCCATACCGTTGTTCTCCGTGAAATAGATGTAGAACCAATCGGTAATATGGATGCTCTCGTAGAGGCGCATATTCGTCTTGACCAGAATCTTGATGACTTGGTCGATAACGAGCAAAAGGGAGGCCAGAATGGAGACCAGCAGGACGTCGTTTTTCTTCCCCGTCTTCATCAGCGGCGTTTCTTGGAAGCTTGCTTTGCCTCAATACTCATGGTGGCATGGGGCACGGCGCGGAGACGTTCGGCCGGAATCAGTTTGCCCGTCACCTTGCAGATGCCGTAGGTCTTGTTCTCGATGCGCACGAGAGCTGCCTGCAGATCGTTGATGAACTTCATCTGGCGCTGAGCCAGACGCATGGTTTCCTCCTTGGCCAAAGTGTTGGCTCCCTCCTCCAATACTTTGTAGGTGGGGGCGGTATCCTGATCGTCGTTGTCCTTATTCATCAGACTGTCTTTCAGGTTCTCGTAGTCTCTCTTGGCCAGTTCTAACTTCTCCAGAATGATGGCGCGGAACTCCTCGAGTTCGGCGTCAGAATAACGGGTTTTCTCTGCCATAGCGGTATAGTTTTTTTTCCTAATTGAACTTCGTTCTACCTCTGTCGCGACTCGGCATAGTTCAAACAAATTTGACTTTGCTCTCGCTGCTCCATCGGTTCCTAATTTTTAATTTTCCTATATCTTCTCCACTTCTGCCTTGACGGTGAAGTCGTCGAAGGCGAGTTCCTCGGCGGTATCGCTAACAGCGGCGCAGATGTCGAGGCTATCAGCCAACACCTGTCCGCAGATGTAGTCGCGATGGGCAGCAACGGAAGCATCGAGCCGTGCGTCCGACGTAAGACGGATGCGGATACGGTCGCTGATCTCAAAGCCGCTGGCCTTGCGGATGTTCTGTATCTTGCTCACCAGTTCGCGGGCCAGACCTTCAAGGCGCAACTCCTCGGTAACAACGATGTCGAGCGCCACAGTCAGCACGCCCTCGTTGGCTACCACCCAGCCAGGAATATCCTCGCTGTAGATTTCCACCTCGTCAGCCTCAATCTCGGCCAGCTGCGTCGTGTCAGGGAGTGGAAGCGTGATACGTCCATCAGCCTCCAACTGGCCTATCTGCGCCTGCGTCATCGAGGAGACGGCTACAGCTACCTGCTTCATCAACGGGCCGAACTTCTTGCCCAGCACCTTGAAGTTGCACTTCACCTTCTTTACCAGAATGCCCTCAGCACCCTCCACAAAGTCGATTTCCTTTACGTTCACCTCGTTCATGATGAGCGCACCCACGGCTTCCAGACGGGTCTTCATCACTCCCGTGGCGGGAATCATCAGCTTCTGAAGCGGCTGCTTGACGATGATGTTCACTTTCTTGCGCAGGGCAAGACCCATCGACGACACCTTCTGTGCTAGCTCCATGCGAAGTTCCAACTCGCGGTCGATGACGCTCTCGTCGACTTCGGGGAAGCGGGCGAGGTGTACGCTACACACGTCGTCGCGTCTTGTGACGCTAACGAGGTCGGTATAGAGTTTGTCGGCATAGAACGGGGCGATGGGGGCCATCAGGCGGGCGACGGTTTCCAGACAGACGTAAAGCGTCTGGTAAGCAGCCAGCTTATCTTCGGTGTAGCCTGCGCCCCAGAAGCGCTTGCGGCAGAGGCGGACGTACCAGTTACTGAGGTTATCGGTTACAAAGTCGCTGATGAGGCGTCCCGCCTTCGTCGGCTCGTAGTCGGCGTAGCAGGCATCGACGCTACGGATGAGCGAATTGAGTTCGCTCAGTATCCAGCGGTCAATCTCGGGGCGCTCGCTGACGGGCACCTCCCGTTCGGCGTAGCGGAAACCGTCGAGGTTGGCGTAGGGAGCAAAGAATTTGTAAGTGTTGTGGAGCGTGCCGAAGAACTTGCCGATGACGTCCGTGACGCCCTTTTCGTCGAACTTCAGGTTGTCCCAAGGGCTGGAGTTGGTAATCATGTACCACCTGACGGCATCGGCGCCGTACTTGCCGATGGCGCCGAAGGGATCGACGGCATTGCCCAGTCGCTTCGACATCTTGGCGCCGTTCTTGTCGAGCACCAAGCCGTTGCTGATGACGGCCTTGTAGGCCACGGAGTGCTTCACCATCGTGCTGATGGCATGGAGGGTGAAGAACCATCCGCGCGTCTGGTCGACGCCCTCGGCGATGAAGTCGGCGGGATAGACGGCACCGCTATCGACGAGTTCCTTGTTCTCGAAGGGATAGTGCATCTGGGCGAAGGGCATAGCGCCGCTGTCGAACCACACGTCGATGAGGTCCGTCTCGCGTTTCATGGGCTTACCCGTAGGCGAGCAGAGGATGATATCATCAACATAGGGACGATGGAGGTCGATTTTGTCGTAGTTCTCCGCCGTATAGACGCCAGGCACGAAGCCCGCCTTTTTGTAGGGATTCTCCTTCATGAACCCGGCAGCCACGCTACGCTCTATCTCCTCGTAGAGTTCCTCCACGCTACCAATGCACAGTTCCTCGCGCGTCTCGGCATTACGCCAGATGGGCAGCGGGGTGCCCCAGTAGCGGCTGCGGCTCAGGTTCCAGTCGTTCAGGTTTTCCAGCCACTTGCCGAAGCGGCCTGTACCCGTACTCTCGGGCTTCCATAGGATGGTCTTGTTCAGTTCCATCATCTCCTCCTTGCGGGCTGTGCTGCGGATGAACCAACTGTCGAGCGGGTAATAGAGCACGGGCTTGTCCGTACGCCAGCAATGGGGATAATTATGGATATGCTTCTCAATCTTGAAGGCGATACCCTCTTTCTTCATCTCGACGGTAAGCACGACGTTGAGGTCGTCGTCCTTCTGGGCTGCGGCCTCGTCGTAGCGTCCTCCTACGTTGTACTTCGGGTCGTAGGCGTTCTTCACGAAATCGCCTGCGTGACGGCTGTAGAGCGTAGCGTCCATGCAACGGCTGACGAACTCGGGGGCGCAGTCCTCGATGAGGTAGTACTTGCCCGTGAGGTCCACCATCGGCCTTGTCTCGCCCTGCTTATTAATAAGGTAGAGGGGCGGAACGCCGGCAGCCTTTGCCACCTTGGCATCATCGGCACCAAACGTCGGGGCGATGTGGACGATACCCGTACCGTCCTCCGTAGTCACGTAGTCGCCTGCGATGACGCGGAAAGCGCAGTCGGCAAGCTCCACAAACGTGTCGCGTCCGTAGGTGAACGTCCGCTCGGGATGCTGTTCGGCGGCTTCGCGCACATAGGCCGGCGAGAGGGCATCCACCTTCTCCAACGGCTTCACCCAAGGCATCAGCTGAGCGTAGTGCATCCCCACGAGGTCAGCGCCTTTGTAGCGGCCCACCACGCGATAGGGGGCGAACTTCAGTTCGTTCAGCCGGGCGTCCAGCGCCAGCAGTTCGTCCATCGTCTCCACGCGCTCGCCCTTCAGGTAAGCCTCCATGCGAGCCTCAGCCATGACGATTGTCACGCGCTCAGCCGTGTAAGGATTGTAGGTCTGCACAGCCACGTAGTCGATATCGGGACCCACGCAGAGAGCCGTGTTCGACGGAAGCGTCCAGGGCGTGGTGGTCCAGGCGATGAAGCAGGGTGTGCCCCACTCCGTCATCTCCGGCCTCGGGTCGGTCATACGGAAGAGGGCGGTAACGGTAGTATCCTTCACGTCGCGGTAGCAGCCGGGCTGGTTCAACTCGTGGCTGCTCAAGCCCGTACCCGCTGCGGGCGAGTACGGCTGGATGGTGTAGCCTTTATAGAGCAAATCCTGCTGATAGAGCTGTTTCAGCAGCCACCAGAGGGTTTCGATATAGCGGTTGTCGTAGGTGATGTAGGGATGGTCAAGGTCCACCCAGTAGCCCATCTTGTGCGTTAGGTCGGTCCATTCCTTCGTATATTTCATCACCTCCTCGCGGCAATGGCGGTTGTAGTCATCGACGCTGATGGTCTTGCCGATATCCTCCTTCGTGATGCCGAGCAGTTTTTCCACGCCCAGCTCGACGGGCAGACCGTGAGTGTCCCAACCTGCCTTGCGGGCGACTTGGTAGCCCTTCATCGTCTTATAGCGGCAGAAGGTATCCTTGATGCTGCGGGCCATCACGTGGTGGATGCCGGGCATGCCGTTAGCGGAGGGGGGACCTTCGTAGAACACGAACGACGGGCAGCCCTCGCGCTCAGTCACGCTACGCGCAAAGACGTCCTGCCTGTCCCACTTCTCCAGCACCTCACGAGCCACGTCCGCAAGGTTCAGCATACCATATTCAGCAAATTTTTTATCCATTTCTTGTTGACTTGTTGGCTTATTTACTTGTTGACTTTCAAAAGAAAGTGCAAAAGTACACAATTTGCTGCAAACTGCCAAATGAAAAGCTGCTTTTTCAGCGAAAAATTATTTTGCTTTGCAAAATAGCTGACGTGCAAAAGCCAGTATCAGGGATTACCGTTTTTTCATCGCGATGAAAGGAATTAATCATTGCAATGAAAACATTTAATCATTGCAGTGAAAACATTCTTTCATTGCGATGAAAACATTTAACCATTGCGATGAAAATATTCTATCCCTTGATTCCACACAGAAAACAAGCCTTTTACGCATGGCGGAAAAAGCCTTTCTTCAAATGGTTGTGGAAAAGGGATTTTTATTGGTTGACTATAGGCACGCCGTCGCTTGTCATACCTTCGGCGCTTATGGTGAGGGCACGGGAGTAGCCGTTGTTGTAGAAAGAAACGGAGGCATAGCCGTTCTCGTCGGTTGTGACTTCGGGGTTCCAGTAGATGGTGCGACGATAGTCCGTGTCGCCTTGTATGGGGCCGTTGGGATAGGTAGGAGCGTAGAACTCCACGACGGGCGTATAGCCTTCGAAGGAGGTGGAGCGGGCGTTCTTATCTACATAGGTACGGCGTTTGCGGGCGGGATTGAGCTCGATGTCAATCACGTACATACCGGGGGAGAAGGCATCCGCTCCCTGCTGATTGGTATTGGCGATTTCGTCAATCTCCTGTTTCGTCAAAAGGTCTGTGATGCCAGGAAAGGTCTCAAAAATCCAAGGGTCGTCATAGACGATGATACTCTTTACCTCCTCAAGGTCAAGGGCATAACCGGCGAAATACGAAGGGGCGGTACGGTTGACCTTGCCCTCGTGGATATACCAGAAGGTGCGGCGATTATTGATAGGCGCAGCCTCTACCATACTTTTGAAATAACTCAAACGTGAGGATTCTATATCCCCCACCTCATAATCATCGGAACTTGTAACGTCGCCAACATCTCCCATCGAGAGCTGAAGATCGTAGCCCTTTTCGCGCAGATAGTCCTCCACCTTGTAGGTGTAGCTTCCCTCGTCAAGCATCAGCTCGGCATCCTTTTCTGCATCAAAAGCCTTGAAGGTATAGTAGTCGATGTACTTGCGCCGCCCCGTGATTTCCACCTCCTGCAACAGGTGCGAGTCCGTGGGAAGCAGGTATTCGGGGTCTTCCGCCTCCTCTACGGTAAGCATTTCGTCGGGGTTCCAGGTGTAAGCCGGCAGCCATTTCTCAATAGGCGCGTAGGCATAGAGGGCGGGCTTCGACGAGCGTTCCAGACGGACGCGGGTGGTCCTGATTGCGTTCTTATCCCCTTTCTGCCGAGTTTCCATATAGAGGTCCCATTCGCCTTCGAAGTCCTCCACGCCGACGCTCCAGTAGCCGAGACTATCCGTAGTGACAGTTGCCTCCTGACGTTGCTGGCGGTCCTGGGCAGTAAGGCGGACGGCAATCTTCACATCGGCAAGGGGCGTCTCCTTAATACGGCTGAAGGCCCAGCCGTCAACCACAAGCTGGCTCTCCGTATAATGACGGATTTCAAACGGCTCCACCCCCGCCATTTGCCGCCAATTATAGCGTGTCCAGCCCTGAACTAGCATGAGGAGGTCGAGAGCATCAAGCCTCCCCCCAGCCCCTCCTGAAGGAGGGGTGACCTGATTACCTCCGCTCGCCGCTCCCTTCCCTTTAGGGGTTTCTGCCCCCCGATAACGGGGGGATTGAGGGGGGTAAAGAGACGATTGAGGTTGGGGTGAGGCTTCAAAATACCACCCCGGTTCTTCTATCAATCCCTTCAGTTCGGAGGAGAGGAGCATATAGGTACGGATGTCGTCGCGATAGGCGGTACCGTAGTCAGCAGCATCGCGCACAGCAAGAGAGAAGGTAAGAGCCTCCCCCTTCAATGGTCTTTGCACCCCCTCCGACTCCCCCGTTATCGGGGGAGAGCAACCCTCCTGAAGGAGGGGTGACTTAAAGTCCTTCCCTTCAGGGGAGGATTTAGATGAGGCTTGCAAATTCAGTCGGATTTCGTCGAAAGGGTGGATGTCGGCATTCTCGGTGGTAACGGAGACGGTTTCGGTTTGGATGCCGTTGTCGATGAAGAGCAGGCGCTGGGCATAGACGGCTCCCTTGACGTCGAAGAGCGTCAACTGATAGACGCCCGTAGGAAGGGATGCGGTAGTGATGGTACGGGTGCAGCCTCGCGTGCCGATGGTAAGCGTATCCACAACGTGGCACTTCCCCTGCGAAGTGAGGGTATAAGCCAGCAGCTTTTTCGAGGGACCTCCCGCAGCAGCAAAGTTGACGATAAGACTATCCCCACCCGTTGAGCTTCGCTCTTCGTCCGTTGACTCGTTTACTTGTGGACTCGTGGACCCCATTATTTGTAGCGTGCATCCTTCCGAATCAGGTTCAGGCAGGGTGAAGGTGTAGGACGTGCCTTCATAAACAGCCTGCACCTTCTGCGCCCTCTTACCGGGAGTGATGGTGAAGCTGCCCATGCCGTTGTGCTGGAGGGGGATGGAGAGCGTATTTCCGCTGTCGTCCGTCAAGGCTTCGATGCTGACGCCATGCC
>CAMYYY010000081.1 GCA_947303715.1 uncultured Bacteroidales bacterium
CAGGCTGGACTGCCTTCAAAAAGTCCTGTTGTCTCTTCTTGCGCTGAGCCTTTGCCGCCTCGGCACATTGTTCTGAGCAATACCTCTGCGAACCGCTGTTACAAGTGAACTCCTTGCCGCAGAAGGCGCATTTTCTTGTCTTTCTCATTTGACTCCTTTTTATGTGGTTTTACAATCAATTTCATGCAAACCGCCACGGAGTGAACTTTCGTCAATCATTGACAATCCTTGTCAACTCATTCCACGATGTCACGTTCTTCAAATGAGGTCACTTCCTTGCTCCTTTCCCTCTCGTTCATCAGTCAACCGTTGTCCACTCTTGTCAACCTTTGTCAACCCTGTCCACGAGATGGCAAAATAAAAGCCCTCAAAATTCTCCGCGGTAGAAATGCGTTGCAAAGGTAAGCGGATTTTTGAGAACTACAAAAAAGCAAGTCTGAAGTGTTAAAATCTAAAAGTAGTTGATATACAGAGGTTTACCTCTGTGTGTTTTTCATAGTTTATAGTTGTTTAGAGGGCTCTAAATACACATGTGGAATGCATAGTTTCCGATTGTCATGACAGAATTTCCTATTGTGACACTCGTTAAATCAGAACAATCATTAAAGGTATACTGCCCAATTGAAACGACTCCATTTTCGATGATAACTTTTTTCACACTAGTTCCCCATGGACGTAGGCGTGGACTATAATTCATATTACTCATCTCGCCGGTTCCACTGATAGTAAGAATGCCCGTTTCAGTGTCAAAAAGATAAGTTACACTGCCTCCACTGCCACATTCACCTGTCAATATTTCAGCGAAAGCAGTTTTTGCTGAAGTAAAAGAGAGTATAATACTCACAAACAAAAATAATAGCTTTTTCATTTTAATAAGGATTTATGTCTGTTGGTTCTTCAATTGGTAAATGATCAATTATTATTTTCAGACGATTTATTTCATCATTTAAATCATCTACTTTACTTTCTAAGTCTTCAATATCAGACTTCAGTTCTTCAAACACCTCTTCATTATCTTCAAAGAGGTAGATGGGCTCGTTGCACTTGGGACAACAGACGGCTTTTAGTTTAAGTTTGTCTGAGATTAATGCAACATCATCCGTGAATAACGTAGTGTGAGAATTATCACACTTTGGACATTGTAAGTAAATCATAATAAATAAACTATTTAATGAACAACTAATTATTTCTTAGAACAATTTGAATGATATGGTTCAATCGGTTGCAGCTTATTCTGCCACAGGCTGTTTGAACATTTTTGTTTTTCCCTCTTCTTTTCAATGCAATGTCACCCACATCATTAAACACATAATATTTTCCTTTCTTTTCGATACGACCATGTGCTATTGCATTGCGTACATGCCGGAAAAAATCCTGGTACTTTTTAGTTCCTAAAAGAAATACTTTTTCTCCTTTTTGAATTCTTTCAGGCATTCTTGCATATTCTTCGTTGGCAATATAATTTAGATTCAATTCATCAATGAGTCCGGCAGCTCTTGGGAATTGCATAGGAAAAGTTTCCTTTGAACAATTCCCCTTCAGTTTTTCTTCAAAGACACACAGAAAATGATAAAAATATGCAGCTCCTGTGTTTGTTAATCCATTAAAAACGATTGCACTCATTCCTCCTTTTTTGCCGCGTTACCCCATTCGGCGTTTGCATTTAAAAAGGAAAGACGTGGGAATCTGTACTTGTCGCTCATCCGTTCTGTTGGCTCTCGCATTTGCCATCTCCCTAGATAAGCAACGACTGAGCCCACGCCCGGATGAACTATACAGAAAGCCACACCTTCAAAGACAAGGTATTGCACAAGTATATGCTCATCATTGTGGACGTTTCGTTGCCGCATCTTCAGGGATGATGAACTTGCGAGATTCACAGAACGAAGATAACGTCGTAAACGTCTTTCTAATATGTACGAAGAGTGCCCGCGTCCGTAGGATGGACAAACTTCGGGGACAAAGATAAAGAGAGAAAAACGGAATTGCAAGAAAAACAAAAAGTTTTTTTAGAAAGTATCCCAAAGGAAGAGTTGTTGGGTAAGACAAAGCCTCCTCAACAAGCAAATGAAAACCAGCAACAAGAACGTACGCGGATATAGGAAAATGACAGCGTCGTTTAAATAAATGACAGGGTCATTTTCCAAGAACGGAATGCGTTTATCTCAAGAAAAGACAGTGTTTGATGTCGCATTATGTAGATTTATGTAGCATTTCAGGCTATCTACATAGAATAATTGGCTATTTAACAGAGAGATATTCTGCTGTATGTAGCAATGTAGCATTTTTTCATAAAATATTGGATGGAGTTTTTCCAACGTTTGACATTATTTATAAACACGGGCGGCGTTTATATAAACAGGGGCGCTGTTTATAAATAGAGTAAGCAAATAACGAAATAAGATAGTGCAGAAGGCGAAAAGAGAAAAGAAAAACGCCTCCCACGGTGGGGAGGCGTCTGCGGGATTTTTCACGTCATCAGCCCAGATAGGTCTTCAGCAGCTTGCTGCGCGTGCCCTGGCGGAGGCGGCGGATGGCCTTCTCCTTGATCTGACGGACACGCTCACGCGTCAGCCCGAAACGGTCGCCGATCTCCTCGAGCGTCATCTCCTGGCAGCCGATGCCGAAGAACATGCGGAGGATTTCCTTCTCACGCTCGCTGAGGGTGTTGAGCGCACGGTCAATCTCCGTCGAAAGACTTTCGTTGACCAGCGAGCGGTCGGCCATGGGGCTGTCGTCGTTGATGAGGACGTCCAGCAGGCTGTTGTCCTCGCCGTCCACGAACGGGGCGTCCACGGAGACGTGGCGTCCGCTGACCTTCAGCGTGTCGGCAATCTTGTCCACGGGGACGTCGAGCTGCTCGGCAAGCTCCTCGGCGCTGGGACGGCGCTCGTTCTCCTGCTCGAACTTGCTGAAGGCCTTGGTGATCTTGTTCAGCGAGCCCACCTGGTTGAGCGGGAGGCGGACGATGCGGCTCTGCTCGGCAAGGGCCTGAAGGATGCTCTGGCGAATCCACCACACGGCATAGCTGATGAACTTAAAACCACGTGTCTCGTCGAACTTCTCGGCGGCCTTGATGAGGCCAAGGTTTCCTTCGTTGATAAGGTCAGGCAAGCTGAGCCCCTGATTCTGGTACTGCTTTGCCACGGAAACAACAAACCGAAGGTTCGCACGAGTGAGTTTCTCCAATGCGCGACGGTCGCCCTTTCGGATGCGCTGTGCGAGCTCCACTTCTTCTTCGACGGTTATCAGGTCCTCACGACCTATCTCCTGAAGGTATTTGTCAAGTGATGCGCTCTCGCGATTGGTGATGCTTTTTGTAATTTTAAGCTGTCGCATTGATTGTTATGTATTTACCTTGTGTAATAGGGAAAAATCATGCAAAGATAGAAAGAATAAAATTCTTTTGCAAAATTTTTCCCTATTTTTTTTCAAAAATCTTCAATCAGCGTCACTCCTCCGAGAGGTCGACGGCGTAGTTGTAGCGCTTGCCGCTGGAATAGGTGCCGATGATGAAGAGCACTTGGTCAGGCGACTGCGAGGCTGACTTGAAGGCGGCGCGGAGGTCGTCCTCGCTCTTGATCTGCTGGCCGTTGACCTTCAGGATGATGAAGCCCTTCTTGATGCCGGCGTCGGCGAACTTGCCTTTCGTGACACCCGTCACCTGCAGGCCGTAGCCGATGTTGAGGGCCTTCTTTGTGGCATCGTCAACCTCCTTGAAGGCGGCGCCCAGTATCGCCAGGTCGGCGTCCTTGACCACCTTGGTGTTGCCCTGCGGGTTCTTCAGCGTCACCTCACGGGTCTGCTCCTTCTTGCCGCGTGTGAACGTCACCTTCACCACGTCGCCGGGACGATGACGGGCCATCGTCTCCTGCAGCTCGGCCATGGTCTTGACCTTCTTGCCGTCGACGGAGGTGATGATGTCGCCCTTCTCGAGGCCGGCCTCGGCAGCACCGCCGTCCTCAGGAATACCGGTCACGAGCACGCCCTCGTGATACTTCATATTCTTCACGTCGTCTTCCGTCAGGTCAAGTTCGCCCAGTGCCTTCTCGCTCATCTCCGAGAGGTTGGCGACGTCCGTGCCCTGGATGCCAAGCATGGCGCGCTGCACGGTGCCATACTCCTTCAGGTCGCTGATGACCTTCGTGACAATGCTGGTGGGGATGGCAAAGCCGTAGCCCGCATAGCTGCCCGTAGGTGAAGAGAGCACGGCATTGATGCCCACCAGCTCGCCGCGGACATTGACGAGTGCGCCGCCGCTATTGCCTTGGTTGATGGCAGCGTCGGTCTGGATGAACGACTCGATGCCTCCGTTGCGGCCATAGACGCCCAGCGAACGGGCCTTGGCGCTGACGATACCGGCGGTGACCGTCGAGGTGAGGTTGAAGGGGTTGCCGACGGCAAGCACCCACTCGCCCACCTTCAGGTTGTCGCTGTTGCCGATGGGCAGCGTGGGGAATTCGTCGCCCTCAATCTTCACCAGTGCCAAGTCGGTGCTGGCATCGGCGCCGATGAGACGCCCCTTGAACTCACGGTTGTCGTTGAGTTTGACGTCAATCTCGTCAGCCCCGTCGATGACGTGGTTGTTCGTGACGATGTAGCCGTCCTTCG
Source organism: uncultured Bacteroidales bacterium (assembly GCA_947303715.1). Lineage (GTDB taxonomy): Bacteria > Bacteroidota > Bacteroidia > Bacteroidales > Bacteroidaceae > UBA1189. Next base: position 4,612 of record CAMYYY010000081.1, read on the forward strand.
AAACGATGACACCCGAGCCGATGCCGACGCGGGGCGGGGTCTGAATCTGCTGCTGGCGCGAGCCGTAGCCGTCGCCGAAGAAGAACTCGAAGAGGTCGGGCATCTGCGGGGTATCCACCACCTGCGTCTTGCCGTTGATGGTGGATTTGATGTGTACGACAGCGTGCACAGAGGCCTCGGCAGCTTCCGTCAAGTCGACGTTGCCTGCCGCACGGTCGCCTGCGGTGATGGCTACCGGCATGGTAAAGCCAGTCTCAGCCGGCTGCGACTGGGCCTGAGCCGAACGCTGATTCTTACTCGTCAGGGCATACGTTGTCAGCCCTGCCACCAGAGCGCTGCACAGAATGACGAGCGCCAAGTCCAAGAATTTACTTCCAGTTGATTTCATAATTTTACGTTTTGAGTTATGTTAATTTTCCAATCGTTTTAACGTTTCTCCGGCAAATATACGACAAAAATCTTGCTATTATTACAATCTTGGCTTCATAATTATCGCAATTTAACCAAACGGAGGGCGTCTTAACGAAACTTTATCTTCCGCCCCCTCCCGTTCAACATTTGTTCACACAAAAAGTGTGCCACACCGTCAGGAGCAGACAACCAGAATGACAAGAATGTCACACGAAGCGGATATCCGTTATCACCTGGGCACCGACGGCGGCATTGAGGCGCTGCACCAGCAACGTGCGCTGCATCATCAGCTCGTTCTTCAGCACGGAACTCGACAAATTGACACAAAGCGTCTGCCCCTTTATATAAAGGTCGCGCGTATAGCGTTCCACGGGCTTGCCCAGCACATCCGTCCACGACTGGATGAGACGGTATTCGTTCAGCGGCCCCTCCAGTCCCTGCTGGCGCAACAGCGCCAGCACCACATCGCCCACCTGCTCTGCCTTGCGCCGTTTCATATTATAATAAGGTAATCTCGCCGTCGGCAACGCTAAAGAGCTTATAGTCGCTGCCGGCAGAGGCAAGGATGCGGTCCATGTGTCCGCGGTTGACATCGGTAATGAATATTTGCCCGAAACGATCGCCCGATACCAGACGCACAATCTCCTCCACACGTGAGGCATCCAGACGGTCGAAGATATCATCGAGCAGCAGCAGGGGCGAAGTGCGGCTGGTGCGCTTCAGGAACTCAAACTGCGCCAGCTTCAGCGCAATAAGGTATGTCTTGTTCTGCCCCTGCGAGCCCTCGCGCTTCATCGGATAACCCTCAAGCTGCATCACCAGCTCGTCTTTGTGGGTGCCGTGAATGCTGTAGCCGAGGATGCGTTCCTTCTCCCTTCCGCTGCGGATGAGAGAGAGCAGGTCACCCCTGTCGCCATGCGATTCATAACTCAGCGACACCGTCTCGCGGCTCTGCGCTATCTGGGAATGAATATCCTGGAAGATAGGTGTAAACTCGTCGATGAATGCCCGGCGACGCTGGTATATGACGGCTCCGGCCTCAGCCATCGTCTCTTCGTAGAGGCTCATCACCTCAGCGTCAGGCTCCGTCTCCGACTTCAGCATGACGTTGCGCTGCGTGAGGGCCTTGTCGTAGCGGATGAGCTGCAGGAGATACTCCTTGTCGTACTGCGAGATAGCCACATCCATGAAGCGCCGGCGCTCGTCGCTGCCTCCGCTGATGAGTTCAGCGTCGGACGGCGAAATCATCACCAGCGGTATGACGCCCACATGTTCCGACGAACGCTGATAGACCTTGCCACCCAGCTTCACCTGCTTGCGCTGCCCACGCTTCAAGCCGCAGAAGACATCTTTTCCGTCGCCCTGCTCCGTCTCGTAATGTCCCTGTATCAGACAATAGTCCGCATCGTGGCGGATGACCTGCGAGTCGATGGGATTGGTGGCGCTGCGGCAGAACGAGAGGTAGTAGACCGCATCCAGCAGATTGGTTTTCCCCATTCCGTTGCGCCCAATCAGGCAATTCATCTTGGCCGATAGTTCCAAGTCTGCCTGAGCGATGTTCTTGTAGTTTACGACTGTCAGCTTTTTCAGTATCATGACGGCTGCGAAGGTAAGGAAAAAAAACCAAAAGTCGGCCTTTTTTCTCCATAAAATGCGAAAAAAAGAACATCCGATGAAAAAAGTTGCTCGGAAATTTCGTCATTCACAAGAAAAGGACTAATTTTGCGGGCTGAAATCAAAAATTTATCAGAAAATACTATAATTACAACCAATATGGCACAAAAGAAAAAAGCAAGAACTGCCGCTCAGCAGAACGCCGCTAACGTCGGCGAAGCCGTGAGCCGTACCGAACAGTACATCGAGAACAACAAGAAGAAGCTGACCTTTATCGTCTGCGCCGTCATCGTCATCATTGCAGCTGCCCTGCTGCTGAACACCTACTACATTGCTCCGCGTCAGCAGAAGTCGCTGGAGGCCCTCGTCACTGGCGAGAAGCTCTTCCAGGCTGGTGACTTCCAGAAAGCACTCGAGGGCGACAGCTACGAGTACGACGGCTTCGACGCCATCATCAAGCACTTCCGCGGCACCAAGGGCGCTAACCTCGCCAAGGCATACGCTGGATTGAGCCACGCACAACTTGGCCAATACGAGGAGGCTATCCCCTACCTCAAGGGCTTCAAGGGCAAGGATCACATGATTGCTCCCTCCGTGCTGGGTGCTCTCGGCAACTGCTACGCACAGCAGGGCGACAACGCCAAGGCTGCTGCCACGCTGATGGCTGCCGCTGCCAAGGCTGACAACAATGCCCTCAGCGCTGGTTACCTCGTTCAGGCCGGACAGCTCTTCGAAGAGCTTGGTGAGCCCTCCAAAGCCCTCGCTGCCTACAAGCAGGTGAAGGAAAAGTACTACCAGTCCACCCAGGCTGCTGACATCGACAAGTACATCGAGCGCCTGAGCAAATAAGACGGCATCACATACTCCCCTCAGAAAAGCCCCTTCACCTGGGGCTTTTCTTTTTATAGCGTCCCTATAATGACAACCTACAGAGTTTGATTCTGGCTCCACAGCGCACTGCGTTAATTTCTCAGCGCACTGCGTTAAATTTGCAGCGCACTGCGTTATTGAAAGAATGTAGTGCAACAACAAGCTATAGGCTGCATCTTTTTGTCTTCATAAGGCAATTCAGCCAAGAAAAGCAGGAAAAAAAGAGAAGGATTGCATTTTTTAGGCGAAAAATTTGGAAAATTGAAAGCAAAAGCAGTACCTTTGCAGCCGAAATAGAAGAGAAATGCGTTTTCTGCACCATATCCATCATTACCATCACCGTATCGCCTGATAGGGTAAGTGCTGTATATGGGTCAGAAAAAGACGTGAACTATAGAAAAGGACTTACCACATCAGGTAAGCCCTTTTTCATTTAGAATTAGAAATAAATGTTTTAGATAATGATACGAATTGCCATCCAGTCTAAAGGACGATTGAACGAACAGAGTGTGGAACTGCTAAAGGACGCAGGCGTCACCATCGACGAACAGAAGCGGAAGTTTCTGGGGCGTGCTGCCAACTACCCCCTCGAGGTACTCTATCTGCGCGACGACGACATCCCCGAGGTAGTTGCCGACGGCTCGTCAGACATCGGCATCGTCGGCCTCAACGAAGTTGCCGAGACGGGTGCCGACGTCAATATCGTCCGAAAACTTGGATTCGGACGCTGCCGCATCTCGCTGGCTGTACCAAAAGCTGTTGAATATACCTCCATCGAATGGTTCAACGGCAAAACCATTGCCACCTCCTATCCGAATGTCCTGAAGCGCTTCTTTGCCGAGAAGGGCATCGATGCCTCCATCCGCGTCATTAAAGGCTCAGTAGAAATTGCCCCCGCTGCGGGCATTGCCGATGCCAT
>CAMYYY010000082.1 GCA_947303715.1 uncultured Bacteroidales bacterium
CGAACTCAAGATTCTGTCGTTACATCACAATAACTACGCATTTGTCGGATGAACCATTTTAAACGTGTTTTTTGGAACGATTTTGCGTTAGTTTCATCAGCATGTCGAAGTCGGGTTCATGAAGTTTACGGATAATTCCAATGGTCTGATGTCCCATTCCCTTGGACTATTTTTTTATTCCCTTGGACTGGCGTCTCATTCCACTACGTTATAAAATTATTTCCCTACGCTTTATTACTTTCATTTTTACTCATCATTTTTCAATCATCAATCTAATAAATTCCCATTTTTTTACTATCTTTGCCGAAAATATCGTAATCGAATATGAAAAATGTAATTATCCGAGGATTTATAGTTGTGCTGTGTATCGTTCTTTCCGTTGCCAGCATGAGGGCAGGGGAGCGCAGCATTCTCAAGGTAGAGGCCGTAGAGGTGACGACACCTGTCGGTACGGCTCCGCGTTTACCCTACCGCGTGTGGGTGACGTACAACGACGGCACGGGGGAGTGGCGCCAGGTACGCTGGACGAACGCCAGCCTGACGACCGAGCAGTGTGAGGCCGATGCGGAGCAGAATCCCGTCGGCACGACGTACACGGTGAAAGGTTTTGTGACGGGCGACAACACCACGTCGAACGGTTATCCCCTGCTGGCAGAGGTGAAGGTCGTGTATGAGCCATGGACTGTTCCTGCATCCCTTCCCGTGGCGGAGCCGCTGCCGCTGGACAAGGTGAAGCTGACGGGCTACAACCGTCTGACGCACAACCGCGACCTCGACATCGACCATTTGCTGAGCCTCGATGTCAAGCAGCAACTCTATAACTACCGCGATACCTATGGCCTGCCCACGGAGGGCTATCCCGAGTCCGACGGTTGGGATTCGCCCACCACCAAGCTGAAGGGGCACGGAAGCGGGCACTATATGAGCGCCATGGCTATGGCCTACGCCAGCTGTGCCGATGCGGAAAAGCGCGCCCGTCTGAAGGTCAATATCCGCCAGATGGTGGACGAGTTGCGCCTGTGTCAGGAGCGTACCTTCGTCTACGACAAAGAGCTGGGACGCTACCGCGAGGCGCGCGACTTCGCCCCCGAGGAGGAACTACGTGACATGAAGGGCACATGGGAGGCCTTCGACACCTATAAGCAGGACTACGCCCACTACGGCTATGGCTACCTAAACGCCATCCCCGCCCAGCATTGCGCCTTGATAGAGATGTATCGCGCCTACAACAACGAGCAATGGGTATGGGCACCCTACTACAGCGTCCACAAGCAGCTGGCGGGCCTCATCGACATCGCCACTTATGTGGACGACAAGGCCATCCGCCGCAAGGCCCTGCTTATCGCCAAGGACATGGGCCTTTGGGTGTGGAACCGTCTGCACTATCGTACCTACGTGAAGAGCGACGGCACGCAGGAGGAACGTCGCCAGAAGCCTGGTAACCGCTATGAAATGTGGAATATGTACATCGCCGGCGAAGTGGGCGGCATGGCAGAATCGCTTGCACGCCTATCGGAGATGGTGCGCGACAAGGAGGAGAGCGCCCGTCTGCTGGAGGCTGCCAGCTACTTCGATAGTCCTGCTTTCTTCGATCCTCTTTCAAAAAACGTCGATGCCATTCGCACACGCCACGCCAACCAGCACATCCCCATGGTGACGGGCGCCCTGCGCAGCTATCGCGGTAACGCCAATCCCTACTATTATAACCTTGCGCAGAACTTCTGGAACATGATTCAGGGGCGCTACCGCTACGCGATGGGTGGCGTGGGCAATGGCGAGATGTTCCGTCAGCCCTATACGCAGATGCTCGCCATGAACACCAACGTGGGAGGTTGGGGGAGAGACCGTTACCCTGAACCGACAATCAACGAGACCTGCTGTGCCTATAATCTGGCTAAACTGACGAAGGACCTCAATAGCTTTGACCCTGACGACGCCCGCTACATGGATTATTACGAGCGTGTGCTCTACAACCAGCTTGTGGGCTCTGTGGATCCGCACGAATACCGCGTGGTCTATCAGTATGCCGTGGGGCTTGATGCCTCGAAGCCGTGGGGCAACGAGACGCCCCAGAGCAGCTGCTGCGGAGGCACAGGGGCGGAGAATCACGTGAAGTATCAGGAGGCGGCCTACTTTGTGTCCAATCCTTCTACAAGACGGGGCGAAGAGACGCTTTGGGTGGCGATCTATCTGCCCTCTGTGGCCCGTTGGGATGCCCGCCACGTCACCCTTGAACAGCAATGCGAGTGGCCTGCCCAGCAGTCCATCATCCGTGTTACAAAAGGCTTTAAAGGACTTTTCCATCGCGCCACTCGTCCCTTCGCCCTGAAGCTGCGTGTGCCCTATTGGGCTACGGAAGGCTTCTCCGTCACGCTCAATGGCGAGCCTGTGGCTGAGCACTTCCAGCCCGGCAGTTATGTGGAGATTCCCCGCCGGAGATGGACGAAAACCGACGTGGTGGAGGTGACGATGCCGTTTATCCAGCATATCGACTTTGGCCCCGATAAGATGGAGCTGGCTGCCACGGGCAAGAACGAGACGTCGACTTTTGCTCCCCAATGGCTGGGCGCCGTCATGGAGGGACCGCTGGTGATTGCTGCAAAGGATATCCATAGTTGGGCTGAAGCCGAGGTGGATGTGGACTGGAGCACGAACCCTCCGAGCCTTCAATCCTTTGATGCTTCGGCTTTCATCCCCGATTATGAAGCCAATCGTCACGTGACGCACTACCTCCGCATGAACCTTATCGGGGCTGCCAGCGACACGTCCACGCTTCCTGCCGAGCTGCTGACGAATGAGGCTGAGGACGAGGAGAAACTTGACGAGACGCCCCTACGTGAGGCCATGCAGGTAGCCCGAAGCCGTCGCGATGCTCAGCAAGCCTGGCGTGAGATGGCGGTTAAGGTGCCCGACTATGCGCCTTGGGCACAACATGGTTTCCGTCGGATGATGGAGCAGTACGACCGCTCGCAGCGCGTCTTCGACAACATCTTCCGCACGCAGGAGGACATCAATCGTCAGGCTGCTGCCCTCAATGCCGCCCTTAATACCATGCGCCCAGGCAACCTGCCCGAGTTGGAGGATATGAACGACCTGCTGCCGCTTCTCGAAAAAGCCAAGGCCGAGCAGCAGCCCTCTACTGCTCTCAAGGAAGCTATCGATTATGCCGAGATGGTTGTTAAATACGTCAGCGACGGCTCAGGCACTCTCGATATGATTCATCGTGCTACTGAACAGTTGAGCGCTCTAATGAAAAAGGAATAATGAAAATAAAAAAGATTCATTTTATGAAAAGTATAGTGCCGTTTTCCAATAACAGAAGAATCTATTCTTCTTTCTGCCTTATTCTTTTTTCCTTTGTATTGCTCTTCTTTGCTTCATGTTCTTCTACCAAGCCCCTGACAAAGGCGGAGGCGGCTCGTCAGGCGGAGAAGTTTAAGGCGGAGTGGATGGACTCTATCCGCTCGGCGACAGCCGACATCTATACGAATAAAGAAGTGCGTTCGGGCGACCTTGTGATGCCGTTGGCATGGACGGTCTATGCCCCTGAAGGTGCCGACGACTTGGCGCTCTACATCTCCCTGCATGGTGGAGGTGGGGCCCCTCCTCAGCTCAACGACGGGCAATGGCGCAACCAGCAGGTGCTCTATCGGCCTCAGAATGCTGTCTATCTCTGCCCCCGTGCGCCCTTCAACACATGGGACCTCCACTTCAAGCCCGAACTTGACGAGTTCTACCATCGAATTATCCAAATGGCAGTAACCCATCTTCACGTCAACCCTAATAAAGTGTACGTCATGGGCTATTCGGCTGGAGGCGATGGCGTTTGGAGGCTCGGCCCGCGTATGGCCGACACATGGGCTGCCGCCTCGATGATGGCGGGTCACCCAGGCGACGTGTCGCTGGTGAGCCTTCGCAACACGCCTTTCATGATTTGGTGTGGAGCTAACGATGCCGCTTACAATCGTAATGCCGAGTGTGCCGCTCGTATTGCCGTTATGGACTCGCTCCATCGTGTTGATCCCGAGGGCTACACGTTCGAGGGCCACATCGTGCCCGATAAGGGCCATTGGATGGATCGCGTGGATACAGCTGCCGTCACGTGGATGGCGCAATTCACGCGCAATCCTTATCCTAAGCGTATCGTTTGGCAGCAGGGCGATGCCATGCATGAGCACTTCTACTGGCTCAGCGCTCCCGCCGACGAGTTGGCGAAGGGCAAGGAGGTTCACGCCGAACGGGATGGCAATACCATCCGCATCACCCGTTGCGACTACTCGTTGCTCACGCTCTCACTCTGCGATGCTATGCTCGACCTCGACCAACCCATCAAGGTGGTCTATCAGGGTAAGACGTTATTTGAGGGTAGGGCAGAACGTCGTGCCAGCACCCTTCGCAGTACCCTCTTCACCCGCGGCGACCCTGCCTACATCTTTCCCGTCCAAATCCAAGTCAGTCTTCGCTAATCTAATGTATTTTTCCAAATTATTATGAAAAAGCTTTTTTTACTCTTAATGACGTTATTGGCAGCGGCGGGAGGTCGTGCCCAGGATCTGCAACTGAACGACCTTGAATACTTCGAGCGACGAGGTGTGAACGTGCTGGTATTCAGCAACAGCTTTAACGGAGGATTCAACGACGAGAAAAACTCCGGCATCGAAATCATTCACCACGGCGTGCGGACCGTCCAGGGCGGAGCCGTGCGACTGAATAACACGCCCGAGCAATGGGACTTGGTGCCGAAGATGACAAGCCGTACGGTAAATCGGAACGACGGCAGTATCACGGTGGGTATGCGCTACGATGACTATGACTTCGACAGCCGCGTTGTCGTGACAGCCAAGGGAAAGGCTGTGGAGATTGCCGTTTGGCTGGATAAGCCCGTGCCCGAGGCATTGGAGGGCGAAGCGGGCTTCAACCTTGAGTTCCTACCCTCGCAATACTGGCTGAAGACCTACAAGGTGGACGGCCGTTTGGGACGTCTGCCCCGTTATGCCACCAGCCTGACCATGACCCGTCCGAATGCCGAGAAGCCGCGTCAGTTCAAAGGCTTCAAGACCTACGACGACCGTGGTACCGAGCGCTTCGTCGACCCGCTGCCCTTGGAAACGGGACATTCCATTACCTTGGCTACCGACTCGCCCGAGCGGATGATAAGCGTCACGAGCTACGATGCCGAGTTGTGTCTCTACGATGGACGTATGTTGGCTCAGAACGGATGGTTTGTGCTGCGTAGTGTTCTGCCCACGGGTAAGACGGGAAAGGTGGTGACATGGACGGTAGAGCCGCATGCCATTCCCGGATGGACGCGCGAACCGAACATCGGCTTCTCGCAGGTAGGCTATATGCCGAAGCTACCGAAAGTGGCAGTCATCGAGCTCGATAAGAACGACATTCCGCTGGTTATGGCCTCACTCTTGCGCATTAACGAAGACGGCACTCGCGAGGTGGCTTATAAGGGCTTACTACAGACGTGGGGAGCCTACTATAAATACAACTACGTGAAGTTCGACTTTTCGCAGGTGGAGGAGCCCGGAGTCTATTGCATCGAATACGGGCAGACGCGTACCAACGATTTCCTCATTGACGAACACGTCTACGACAGGATTACCGATGCAACAACCGACGTGTGGGTTCCCATCCACATGAACCACATGTATGTGACGGAGGGTTATCGCACGTGGCACGGAGAGCCGTTCAAGGAGGGCTACCTGCAGGCGCCTGAGAGCGATCATTTCGACCTCCATGGTCAGGGCGCTACGACTGACACGAACTATAAACCGCTGGAACTCATTCCCGGGCTGAACGTTGGAGGATTTTTCGATGCGGGTGACTTTGACATCGAGACAAGTTCTAACATTAGCGTTGTCCATAACTTCATCCGCACGTGGGAGCTTTTTCATCCCCATCGCGACGAAACATTCGTCAGTCAGGAGCAACGCTACGTCGAACTTCATCGACCCGATGGCGTGCCTGACGTGCTGCAATTCATCGAGCATGGTTTGCTCAACCTGCTTGCTCAGGCCGAGCAGATCGGGCACATGGCTTCGGCGCTTTCCAACTCAGTACTTGACAATTACCATCACTTGGGCGATGCGGCTTCCATTACCGACGGCCTGCATTACGACCCCAGTCTGAAACCCTACGAAACGAGTCCCGACGGTAAGCGTAGCGGCACACCCGACGATATGTGGGCCTTCACCACGCGTAACCCGAGCCTCGACCTTCAGGCTGCCGATATGTTCTCAGCGGCTGCCCGTGTGATGCAAGGCTATAACGACGCCCTTGCCGAGAGGGCGCTCCGGCAGTCGGAACGTCTGCGTCAGGAGGCTACGGCGTTGATGAGTGCCCGTTCGTCACGTGTCTTGCGCGGCAACAGGCAGAACCTTCCCGCTCGTTCCATTTGGGATAATCTCGACAGGAACGTGTCGTACGCCATGGGGATTGCCCTTGACTCTATCCCTCTGAAGGATGATGCCTACCGCCAGCGTCTACGCCCCTATGTGGAGCGTTATGCCGTCTGGCTCGACAGCCTTACCCTCCAGAATCCCTATGGCGTCCCCATCGGTCTCGGTAATTGGGCGGGTGGAGGTCAGGTGCTGAGCTTCGGCACGACGGTCTGCATCGCCCGGCATTACTTTCCCGACATTATCCCCATGCAGGTGGTGGTTCGTACGGCCGACTGGCTCTTCGGCTGCCATCCTTACCACAACTACTCGTTTGTGGCGGCAGTCGGAGCCGCACGTCCCAAGCAGGTGTTCTATGGCAATAACCGCGCCGACTTCTCGTTCATTCCAGGCAACGTGGCCCCCGGTCTGCTGTTCCGCAAACCCGATCATTTCGAGAACTTCGATGACTGACCCTTCCTTTGGGGACAGAACGAGGGAACCATCGCCGGCAACACGCAATACATCATCTTCAGTTCGGCCTTGAGAGAAGCCGTCTCACATCTTCAATAAAAAATGAACAGACCCAATCCAAACGAGGCTTTCCCGAATCTAAATATTCCGAGCCTCTGCTATATTAAAAATGTGGTGAAGAATCCGAATATCATCGTCGGCGACTATACCTATTATGATGATGTGGATGGCGCTGACCAGTTTGAAAAGCACGTCACGCATTTTTACGATTTCATTGGCGACAAGCTGTTTATCGGCAAGTTCTGTGCCATAGCCAAAGGAGTGGAATTCGTGATGAATGGTGCCAATCACAGGATGGATTGCGTGACGACCTATCCGTTCTACATTATGGGCGGAGATTGGGGAAGTGCAATTGCGCCTGTGAAAGAAGAGTTGCCATTTAAGGGCGATACGGTTGTCGGGAATGATGTCTGGATAGGGCAGAACGTGACGGTAATGCCTGGCGTACATATCGGAGACGGTGCTATCATCGGGGCTAACTCAGTTGTCGCAAAGGACAACCCTCCGTATGCTGTCGCAGCAGGTAATCCCTGTCGTATTGTCAGGAATCGCTTTGACGATGAACTGATAGACATTTTGCTCAAGTTCAGATGGTGGGATAAAAGCATAGAGGAGATAGAGTGTCTCATGCCGATTCTCTGTTGTAGCGATTTGGAGAAAGTAAGGAAAGAACTGAAGGCAAGATTATGATAATTCTGATTACCGGCGCATCACATACAGGAAAGACGTTTTTGGCTCAGCGATTGCTAAAGAAGTTTAAGTATCCCTTCATGTCCATTGATCATCTGAAGATGGGCTTGATTCGAAGTGGAAATACCTCGCTCACTCCAGAAGATGACGATAAACTGACGGAATATCTGTGGCCTATTGTCCGGGAGATAATGAAGACGGCTATAGAGAATCAGCAGAATCTGATTGTGGAAGGCTGTTATATTCCTCCTGATTGGAGGAGGGATGTTGATGAACCGTATTTGCAATCAATTCTCTTTGTTTGTCTTGCCATGTCGGATGCTTATATTGATACGCATTTTGACGCAATTATGAAACATAGTTGCGAAATCGAAAAGAGACTTCCTGATTCGCACTATACGCATGATTCGCTAAAAGCAGATAATCATTACTACATGAGCGCTTTTGCTCAGAATGGAGAACAGGTGACTCTGATTGATGCAAGCTATGAAAAAACGATAAGAACGCTTATTAAGGCGTTGGACGCGACAAGGCAAAAACAATTTTGCTTGTTTTGAAAAAATAACGCATTCTATGTTTAAATCCAAGAAAAAAAACGATATTTTTCAGTTGTA
>CAMYYY010000083.1 GCA_947303715.1 uncultured Bacteroidales bacterium
AAGGATAGGCGTAAGCCAATCCTTTTTTGTATAAGGATAGGCGTAAGCCAATCCTTTTTTATATAAGGATAGGCGCAAGCCAATCCTTTTTTGTATAAGGATAGGCGCAAGCCAATCCTTTTTTGTATAAGGATAGGCGCAAGCCAATCCTTTTTTATTTCATATTTTTTGCTTTTTCGTTCAGCTCTCACTAACTTTGCAACCGATTTTGTGTGGACAAACGATAATGAAAAGAACGATTTTGGCCTTTTTATTGTTAGTTTCTTTGCTGATATCCTGCGACCCGGGCTTCAGCCAGGATTACGTCTTTCAGAACGACTCGTCGCACAACGTCACTATCATCGCCCTCATGGACACCGCCGACATGTACTTTGTTATGCCCATTGACAGCATCCGCCATCGCTACTTCCTCAACCCCGACGGCATTACCATCCCCGCTGGCGAGAAGGTCACCCTCTATGAAGACGGCGGACTGGGACGCGCAGGAAAGGAAAATACGGGCGACGTCCTCAGGAACTTCATCTATAGTGACAGCGTCCGCTTCGTGTTTGACGATGGGCGTTACCTCTATTTCTATTACGACACAGCGGCCTTGCATAGTCCCTACGACGACGACAGCTACACTTTTAAGGGCGAGTTCCACCGCTTCGGCTCCGAGGGCACATCGACGTACGTCCTCACCGATGCAGACTATGAGCGTGCCGTGAAAACAGAGATCAGTGAATAGAATGAAAATACTTGAATCATAATCATATCCTTATTCCCCATGAAAACAAAATCACCCTCTAAGCGCTTAGAGTCGTTGGATGCCCTCAGGGGTTTCGACATGTTCTTCATCATGGGTGGTGCCGGCCTTCTGGCTGCGCTCGCCCAGTGGTTCCCGGGCTCGTTCACCGAAGCCCTCGCCCGGCAGATGGGGCATGTGGAGTGGAACGGACTGCTCCACCACGACACCATCTTCCCTCTCTTCCTCTTCATTGCGGGCATCTCGTTCCCCTTCTCGCTGGCCAAGCAGCGCAATCAGCATAAGTCCGAGGGCGCCATCCATTGGAAGGTCATCCGCCGCGGCTTGACGCTCTTCGTCCTCGGCTTGCTCTACAACGGCCTCCTCGACCATCTCGACTTCGCCCATGTCCGCATTCCCAGCGTTTTGGCCCGCATCGGCATCGCCTGGATGTTCGCTGCCCTCATCTTCATGCATAGCCGCTGGCAATGGCGTGTCGTCATCACCTCCGTGCTCCTCATCGGTTATTGGCTTGTGGCGCGCTTCATTCCTGCCCCCGATGCCGCTGGAGCCGACATCCTCACTGCCGAGGGCTCCATCGTCGGTTATCTTGACCGCGTGCTCCTTCCGGGCCATATCTATACCCCCACCTACGACCCTGAGGGCATCCTCAGCACCATTCCCGCCATCGCCACCGCCTTGCTCGGCATGTTCACCGGCGAATGGGTGAGGAGCGAGCGTGCTGGCCTTACCCCTGGCAAGAAGACGCTTGGCATGGTCGTAGCAGGTGTTGTCCTCCTCGGCCTCGGCCTCCTTTGGAGCCTCGACTTCCCCATCAACAAGAAGCTCTGGACGAGCAGCTTCGTCCTTGTCGTCGGCGCCTATTCCGTGTTGATGTTTGCGCTGTTCTACTGGATTATGGATGTCCGCGGCCATCGTCGTTGGGCGAAGTTCTTCACCGTCATCGGCATGAACTCCATCACCATCTACCTTGGCCAGCGTTTCATCAATTTCGGCTACACCTCAAAGCGCATTTTCGGCGGTCTCGTCGGCCTCATGCCTGAAAATGCCCAGCCCTTCTTTACCGAAGTCGCCTATATTGCCGTCTGCTGGCTCTTCCTCTACTTCCTCTATCGCAAGAAGGTTTTTCTGAAAGTATAACGCACTGCGCTGAGCCGATAACGCACTGCGCTGAGCGCGTAGAGTTTAGAGTTGCGAAAATAATGCAGTGGTTTCTTGATTAGGCAAGTTCGCTGAGCTCGAGCCAGCGCATAGACATTTCGTCAAGCTCGGCGTTGAGGAGGGGTAGGCGCTTGGAGGCTGCGGTGAGTGCCTCAACGGTAAGCGTGCCGCTGCAGAGGGCTTCTTCCAGTTGTTTCTTCTCAGCTTCGAGAGCAGCGATATCGGTGTCGAGCTGCTCAAACTCGCGCCGTTCCTTGAAGGTCATGCGGCGGGGGGCAGCCCCCTTCAAGCCTTCCCCGTCCCCTCCTGAAGGAGGGGTGACTTGATTGTTTCCGCTCGCCGCTCCCTTCCCTTTAGGGAGGGGCTGGGAGTCGGCTTTGGGGGTGGGTCTTCTCTCTTCCCTATATTGGCTGTAGTTGCCGGGGAAGTCGCAGACAGTGCCCGTGCCGTCGAAGACGAGGAGATGGTCGACCATCTTGTCCATGAAGTAGCGGTCGTGGCTGACGACGATGAGGCAGCCTTTCCATGAGCGGAGGTACTCCTCGAGTATCTGCAGGGTGAGGATGTCGAGGTCGTTGGTGGGCTCGTCGAGGATGAGGAAGTTGGGGTTCCGCATGAGTACCGTGCAGAGGTAGAGGCGCCGGCGTTCGCCTCCGCTGAGCTTGTAGACGTAGTCGTACTGCTTTTTGGGCGAGAAGAGGAAGTTCTGCAGAAGTTGCGAGGCAGAGAGGGTCGAGCCGTCGCTCATGGGGATGTGGTCGGCGATGTCGCGGATAACGTCGATGACCTTTTGCTGGCCGACGGGGATGAGGCCCTGCTGGCTGTAGTAGCCGAAGCGGACGGTGGCGCCGACATCGATGGTGCCGGAGGTGGGAATGAGTTCGCCCATCAGCAAGCGGAGGAAGGTGGTCTTGCCCGTGCCGTTGTCGCCCACGATGCCGAGTTTCTCGTAGCGTGAGAAGGTGTAGGTGAAGTGGGAGAGGAGGAGCTTTTCTTCTTGATTATAGGAGAAGGAGACATCGTTCAGTTCGATGATTTTGTTGCCGATGTAGCCGGCTTGGGTACGGAGGTCGATGTGCTCGTCGCGGATGGACTGATGGGCTTTCTTCTCCAGTTCGTAGAAGGCTTCCTGGCGATAGCGGGCTTTGTGGCCGCGGGCACAGGGCATACGGCGCATCCAGTCAAGTTCGTAGCGGTAGAGATTGTTGGCGCGGGCAATCTCGGCGTTGCGGGCATCGATACGCTCTTGACGTTTCTCCAGATAGTAGGAGTAGTTGCCCGAGTATGTGTAGACGGTATTGTCGTCGAGCTCCATGATGACGGAGCAGATGCGGTCGAGGAAATAGCGGTCGTGGGTGACCATGAGCAGCGTGGAACTGCTGTGCGAGAGTTCGCCCTCGAGCCATTCGATGGTGGAGAGGTCGAGGTGGTTGGTGGGCTCGTCGAGGATGAGGAAATCGGGCTTGCCGACGAGCACCCTGGCCAGCGCCACCCGCTTCTGCTGTCCGCCGGAGAGCTGGCCGACGGGGAGCGAGGTGTCGGTGATGCCCAGGACGTGGAGCAGCGCCTGGAGCTCGTGCGTGGGGCAGAGGTCGGCGATGGTCCCTGCCGGAGCGAACGTAGGCGTTTGGGGGAGGTAGCCGATGCTGAGTCCGCTGCGATAGACGATGGAGCCGCTGTCATAGCCCTCCACGCCGGCAAGGATGTCGAGCAGAGTGCTTTTGCCTGTGCCGTTTTTGGCGATGAGGCCGATGCGCTGCCCCTGTGCTACACCAAACGAGATGTCCTCGAAAAGCACATGCTCGCCGAAGGACTTGGTAAGGTGGTCAACTTGCAGATAAGGGGTAGGCATGACGTTCGTAGAGTTAAGAATTAAAAAGTTAAGAGTTAAGAAAAAATGTCCTGTATGCAGCGCTGGCTCACAGAGCTATTTTTCTTAACTCTTAATTCTTAACTCTTAACTAAGAAAGGGTTATTCCTCCATCAGGAGTTCGCAGATCTTGGCAGCGGAGGTGCAGACGTTGGAGCCGGGGCCGAAGACGGCGGCGACGCCAGCCTTGTAGAGGAAGTCATAGTCCTGGGCGGGGATGACACCGCCGGCGATGATCATGATGTCCTCGCGGCCGAGCTTCTTCAACTCCTCGATGACCTGCGGGATGAGCGTCTTGTGGCCGGCAGCCAGCGAGCTGACACCGAGCACATCGACGTCGTTCTCCACAGCCTGCTTGGCGCTCTCGGCGGGCGTCTGGAACAAGGGTCCCATATCCACGTCGAAGCCGCAGTCGGCATAGCCGGTGGCGACAACCTTGGCACCGCGGTCGTGGCCGTCCTGACCCATCTTGGCAATCATGATGCGCGGACGACGACCGTTCTTCTTGGCAAACTCTTCGGTGAGGGCACAAGCACGCTGGTACTCGCTGTCCTTCTTGGTCTCTGAACTGTACACTCCTGAAATGGTTCTGATGATGGCATTGTAACGGCCCACGATGGCTTCGCAGGCATCGCTGATTTCGCCCAGGGTGCAACGCAGGCCGGCGGCCTTGACGGCGAGATCGAGCAGGTTGTTCTCGCTGCGCTTGCCGTCGTTGAATTCCTGGACGCACTTCGTAATCTCGGCGAGGGCGGCCTTGCAGGCAGCCTCGTCGCGGTTGGCACGCAGCTTCTTGAGCCCTTCAATCTGCTCAAGGCGCACGGCGGTGTTGTCGACTTCGAGAATGTCGATGGGGTCTTCCTTCTCCAGACGGTATTTGTTGGTGCCGACGATAGTCTGCACACCGCTGTCGATGCGGGCTTGCGTACGGGCAGAAGCCTCCTCGATACGCATCTTGGGCAGTCCGGTCTCGATGGCCTTGGCCATGCCGCCCAGCTTCTCAATCTCCTGGATGTGCTCCCACGCCTTGTGGGCAAGCTCGTTGGTGAGGCTCTCCACATAGTAGCTGCCGCCCCACGGGTCGACGTTCTTGCAGACGTAGGTCTCTTCCTGAATATAAATCTGGGTGTTACGGGCAATACGTGCGCTGAAGTCCGTCGGCAGGGCGATAGCCTCGTCGAGGGCATTAGTGTGGAGGCTCTGGGTGTGGCCCAGGGCGGCTGCCATAGCCTCGATGCAGGTGCGGCCCACGTTGTTGAAGGGATCCTGCTCGGTGAGGCTCCAGCCAGACGTCTGCGAGTGGGTACGCAGGGCGAGTGACTTCGGGTTCTTCGGGTCGAAGCTGTGGACAATCTTCGCCCAGAGCATACGGGCGGCGCGCATCTTGGCAATCTCCATGAAGTGGTTCATGCCGATGGCCCAGAAGAACGAGAGTCGGGGAGCGAAGGCATCGACGCTCATGCCAGCCTTGACACCGGCGCGGAGGTACTCCAGACCGTCGGAAAGCGTGTAGGCCAGCTCGATGTCGGCCGTAGCACCAGCCTCCTGCATGTGGTAGCCGGAGATGGAGATGCTGTTGAACTTCGGCATGTTCTTCGAGGTGTATTCGAAGATGTCGGAAATAATCTTCATGGAGAACGCGGGCGGATAGATGTAGGTGTTACGCACCATGAACTCCTTGAGGATGTCGTTCTGGATGGTACCAGCCATCTCCTCCAGCTGGGCGCCCTGCTCAAGGCCGGCGTTGATGTAGAAGGCGAGGACGGGCAGCACGGCGCCGTTCATCGTCATGGAGACGGACATCTTGTTCAAGGGGATGCCGTCGAAGAGCACCTTCATGTTCTCCAGCGAGCAGATGGACACACCAGCCTTGCCGACGTCACCGACGACGCGTTCGTGGTCGGGGTCGTAGCCACGGTGAGTGGGGAGGTCGAAGGCAACCGACAGACCCTTCTGACCGGAGGCAAGGTTGCGGCGGTAGAAGGCGTTGGACTCCTCAGCCGTCGAGAAACCGGCGTACTGGCGGATGGTCCAGGGACGCATGACGTACATCGTGGAGTAGGGACCGCGGAGGTTGGGGGCGATGCCGGCGGCATAGTTCAGATGCTCCATGCCCTCCAGGTCCTCCTTTGTATAGACGGGCTTCACGTCGATGAGCTCCGGTGTGCGCCAGTTAGCCTCGATGTGATTCTCCTTTTGCCATTCGGCACCATTCTGAGCGGTGAAACCGGCACAGATATCGATATCTTTGAAATTCTTTCTCATAGCTCAGTCCTCCTCATTATTTGATGTTCAGAATAGCGTTGAAGTTCTTCAGCGTGTCGAGCACGTTGCAGCGGATGTGGATGAAGTGCTCGATGCCGGCGGCCTTGAGGTCGTCCATGCAGGCGGGGGCACCAGCCACGATGAACATAGCCCTTCCGTTCAGGTACTGGAAGGCGGGGATGGCGTACTCGGCATACTCGTCGTCGCTCGAGCAGAGCACCACGATGTCGGCCTCGGCCTTCAGCGCAGCGTCAACGCCCTCTTCGACGGTCTTGAAACCGAGGTTGTCGATGACCTGATAGCCGGCGCAGGCGAGGAAGTTGCACGAGAACTGGGCGCGGGCCTGACGCATGGCCAGGTTGCCGATGGTGAGCATGAATGCCTTGGGACGGCGGCCGCTTTTCTCGGTCTGCAGGCGCAGGGCCTCGAAGTCGCTGGCGGCGCGGTGGAAGTCGAGCTTCTCGTAGGCGGGAGCCTCTTCGGAACAGCAGCAGCACATGCTGACGGGCTCCTTGCCGTTAGCCAGCTCGTTGAAGTTGGGGTACTGGTTGGTGCCCAGCAGGATTTCCTTGCGCTTGCTGACGGCCTCGTGACGAGCCTTGCCGCTGGCGTTGACAGCCTGCTGCACCTTGTTGGCCTTGGCCTGGGCGAGGAAGCCGCCGTCCTCTTCGATGGCGAGGAACAGCTTCCAACCCTCCTTGGCGAGGTTGTTGGTCAGCGTCTCGATGTAGTAGCTGCCGGCCGACGGGTCGACGATCTTGTCCATGTGGCTCTCTTCCTTGAGCAGCAGTTGCTGGTTGCGTGCCAGGCGCTCGCTGAAGGCGTCGGGGGTTTCGTAAGTCTTGTCGAAGGGGCAGACGGTGATGGAGTCCACGCCGGCGATGGCGGCGCTCATGGCCTCCGTCTGGCTGCGGAGCAGGTTCACGTGGGCGTCGAACACGGTCATGTTGAACGTGCTCGTCTCGGCGTGAGCCACCATCTTGCAGGCGCAGTCGCACTTCGGCTCATACTGTTTCACGATCTGAGCCCACAGCATGCGGGCGGCGCGGAACTTCGCAATCTCGAAGAAGTAGTTGCCGCTGATGCCGAAGTTGAACTTGATGGCCCGTGCAGCCTTGTCGGCGGGGACGCCGGCTTCGGTCAGCAGGTGCAGGTACTCGTTGCCCCAGGCCAGTGCGTAGCCCAGTTCCTGATAGATGTAGGCACCTGCGTTGCAGAGGTTCACGGCGTTCACGGCCACGGGGCGGAAGCCCGGCATCTCCTCGCAAGCCTCCACGACGGCCTTCAGCGTCTCCGTGAAGTCGCTGACGTCCTTGCCGCGGCTCACGATGCCGTTCATCGGGTCGAAGTTGATGGAGCCTTTCACCTCCTTCAGGTCATAGCCCTTCTTGGTAAAGTAGGCCTTCAGGATTTCAGCCAGTTCGACGGCGCGACGGCCGCAGGTCTTGAAGTTCAGCTCGACGGCTGTGCACACGATGCCGTCCAGCAGCGTCTCGATGAACTCGGCGCTGACGTCCTTGCCTTTGAAGTGGAACCCCAGCGAATCGACGCCACGGTCCAGCACGTAGAGTGCCTTCTCGTTAGCCTCCTTCGGGCAAGTCACCTCGATGTTCTGGCGGATGAACCACACGTTGTTGTTTTTCTTGGTACCGCGGACGTAGGGGAATTCGCCCGGCAATGCCCGCGTCGTAGCCAGTCCTTCGATGTCTTCCAACCGGTAGAACGGCTGCACGTTGAATCCCTCGTTTGTGCGCCAAACGAGTTTCTTCGCAAAGTCGGCACCCTTCAGATCAACGGTAATCTTCTCCAGCCACTCTTCGGTGGTAGTCGGCGCAAACTCAGCGAACAGTCTTTCTTTACTATTTGCCATAGTCTTTTGTGAATAAAACGTTTAAATAAACAATATGTCTTTTCTTCGTAATACAGGGCTGCAAAATTACCTCTTTTAAAAAGGAAAAACAAGAAAAAAGAGGAAAATCGTGTAACGTTTAAGGTTTATGGTTTAACGTTTAAGGTTTAAGGTTTAACGAACACGTCCTTCGATGCCACCAGCGCCAGCCTCGTAAGCGCAAAAGGAAGCCTGTTCAGTTTGCCAAGTCGAGACGCAGGATTCAAATTAATAACGCAACAACTTTAGAATTGTTTTATTGTCTCG
>CAMYYY010000084.1 GCA_947303715.1 uncultured Bacteroidales bacterium
CTTTTTCATTCATTGTTGACTGTTGTGTCAACTTTTTCTAGCGTAAGACAAATAGCTTTGCTGGTGAAAGTCAGATTCCTAACCTAATTCTCGTTGTCATTTTTTGTGGTAGGAGTACAGGTAGGAGTACAGGTAGGTGTTTGGTAAGTGTTTGGCAAACACCTACCCTTCCTAACGGGTTAAAAGATAGCCGTTTGCGAGGAAAAAGGTAAGTGTTGGGGTGTTTTGCGTGACAAAACTTTTTTGGTTCACGGTTAGTGGTTCATGGTACATGGTTACAACCTTCTGCTATGCGCTCAGAGCAGGGGGCCGGCTTTGTAGCGTTTAACGCTGGCAGCGCGACGTTTGACGCTGGCATTGCGACGTTTGATGTTAAATGTTAATGTTAAATCCGTCCGAACGGACATGGAAATATACTAAAATCCAAAAAAATTATGTTTTTTTTCGGAATGAAATCCAAAAATATTATGATTTTTTCGGAATCAGGGGTTTTTTATGGCTGAAAAACTATTTGCTCTTGACGGGGCGGATGCTTTGGCCGTTGCAGCGGAAGCTACGGAAATTGGAACAGTCGAAATGGTCGGAACTAAAACATGCATTCCAAGCGCAGACAGGGTTCTCAATGCTGAGCGACGATGTCCAATAGTGTCCCCACTCACCTACATCCTCATGCAATGTGTCGGCGTTGCGATAACCCGCAGCGGGCAAGAAAATGGACTTGCTATTCGCCACGCTGGCCACCTTGATTCCCATCACGTCGTTCAGCGTGGTCCATTCCCACGTGCAATTGTTAATCAGCTCCGTCCATTCGTCGATGGTAGGTGTACGCCAGCCACTGCCCCATAGTATGTGGGCAACATCGTCGGCAGGCTCGAGAGTAGCCTTTCCGTCGGGATTGCCATAGGAAGGGTCAGTGAAGTATTTCGTAAGGGTTTGGCGTTTATCCTGACGCCACTTGTAATTATCCCATCCGTAAAATCCTTTCGCATCCGTTTCGCCCCAGGCATAGCAGTTTCCATAGTCTTCCGGAGCCGTTGCGCCAACGTTCATCGTCGCCCAAAGCGTACCCGACGGCAGACCGAGGTCGACATATGGATGGCCATGCAGCTCCTTGCCAGAAAAGTTCTCGTCTGCGTTGTCATGGTGAGCATATTGGAAGTATAGCAACAACAGCACACCCACCGAGGCAAGTACCCCTGCCAGCAGCCAAAGAGAGCGCTTTCCCTTTTTCTGTTGGACGGCCTCCACCACAGTGTTTTCATCTCCCTCAGCGTCCTCGTTACCAGGGGCAGGAACTGCCTCTTGAACGACGGCCTCTTCTGAACAACACTTTTTCTGGAAGTCTTTCCAATCCCTGTAATCGACGAACTGCGCAAGCAAGTCGAGCGTGGTTTTACGAGGCAAACCCTGTGACGCCACATAGCCCCACAACCGTTTGAGAGTAGAGATGCTAACGCGTTCGTGTAGCTTGTCGTTGATACACTTCGAGAGGAACTCGAAGTCCTTGGGTGTCTGCATCGGCCTACCGACGGCAGCCTCTATTTCCTTACATAGTCTTTCAATGTCGGCCATGAGCGTTATTTATAGTCAAAGGACAAACTCGGCGGCGGTCCAGTCGGTGTCGGTACGATGGGAGAGGTAGCGGAGACCGAGGGAAGCGGCTTTCTCGCGGAGAAGGGGGAGATCGGCAAGGTAGAAGCCGCTGATGAAGAGGCGGGACGGACTCCCCTGCCCTTCCACAGCCTGACGACGGAGGCAGGACACGTAACGGGACATATCGGCCAAGAGGATGTTGCGGTTGATATTGGCAAGGATGACGTCGTATGGTTCACGCTCAGCCAACAACGCAGCATCGCCACAAAGAACGTCTATAAGGTCAACAAGTCCACAAGCGGGCGAGTCAACATGTTGCAAAGCGATATTGTCGCGGGTATTGTCGGCACACCATTGGTCGATGTCGATGGCATCGGCATGACGGGCGCCGCGCATACAGGCGAGGATGGCGAGGATGCCCGTGCCACATCCCATGTCGAGGACATCCTTTCCGACGAGGTCGGCATCGAGGATGTAACTCATCATGAGGCGGGTGGTCTGGTGATGACCTGTGCCAAAAGCCATTTGGGGATTGATGACGATGTCGTACTCGGCCTTCGGATAGTCGGTATGGAAGGTGCTGTGGACGACAGCACGCCCATCAACCACGATGGGCTGGAAGAAATTCCGCTCCCACTCCTCGTTCCAATCCTTATCCTCCATCGGAGAGGCGGTGAAAGAAACAGTAGTTTCAGGCATCGGGAAAGCCTCCAGTACTTGCCGGAGAGCTGGCTCGTCGTACTGCTCCGAAGGAATATAGCCCTGCACGCCATCAGGTGTGGGGACAAAGCTGTCGAAGCCGACATCGGCCGTCAGCGCGGCTATGAGGTCACTTGCTGTCTCGCTGTAAGGAGCGATGACGAACGTCACTTCCGTGTACTTCATTTCTGCTTCGTTCTTGCGGGTTAGCACGGGTATAGGAGGCACCCTCAAGGTTGACTTCCCACTCCTTGATATCGAAATCGACATAGTACATCCGTCCAGGCTCCATGCGGACAGTACCCGAGGTGCGGGTCTGGTTGGAGTAGGTGGTCTCGTTGCCGCTGAACTGATACTCGCCATAGCCCATGAAGCCGTAGATGCCCGGCAACACGGCATGATAGCCGTAGATGTTCTTTACCTTCTTGGCATCCAACTTTTCAAGATAGATACGGTCGATTAGGTAGTAGTCAAACTCGTTCGTCGATTCGCTGAATGACCAGGGATAATCGTTGCGCGAGGGATCGAAGGTGACGACATTGTAGTCGTGTTTGTAGCTAAGGTCGAAGTAGTTGTAGATACGGTTGGCGCGCTCGCCATTCACCACGTTCTTATCCCAGTAGAAGATATCCAGGAATGTCGTACAAACCATCGCGGTAACAGGCTCGACGTCGATGCTGACGCGCTTAGTGTTGCGACGTCCGTTGATGGAAACGCCCTCTTCGGTAAGTGTCAGCAGGCGTTCGCCCATGATGTCCATCTGATCCAATCCGACGACCGTGAACGAAGCCAGACGATCCTTGTTCTGGAAGTCCCAATAGACCTGAGCATAGGCACTTTTTCCTGCTCCTGTACGCGCCACCACGTCAGTAGCGGCAATGAGGGTATAGTCGCCAAGGGGGACGTTCTCAAAATAATAGACCTTGGTATGGTAGTAGCCATCGACGTAGTCATACTGATCCGCGTAGAGGTTACCTTGTGCGTCATAGAGGAAGAGCTGGACGCGGACGGCATGGTCTTCGTCAAGCACGAAGTCGCCTTCGTTCTGCTCATCGAGGCCGTCGACGGCATCCGTAAGGTCAATGACGACTTTCAGGCGGGATGAGCTATAATATCCGTACTCCTTCTGGCAGGAACTCAGCAATAGAGCCGCTAATAAAAAAGCAAAAGGGATGAGTTTTTTCATTTCTATCAATTTGGGATTAATGGGGATAAATGGGAGTTTTGAGAAAGGTTATGGCACCGTTAGCGCCTGCAGTTCCTTCATCGTTCCGCTGAAGATGTTGAGGTCGGTCTTCTCGTCTATGCCCGGCAGGACGGCGCGGTCGGTATGCTGCCAGAACACCCACTCGCCTTCGTAGGCTGGCTGCGGCACGTGGTAGTGGGCAATCCAGAGGGGATAGCGGTTGAATTCCGGATAGTCCAGATAGCGCTCCCTGTATTTTAAGAAGGTGTAGATGACGGGCCGGACACCATAGTGTGCCTCCAACCGATAGAGGAATAGCGAAAGCTGCGCATAGAAGGTCTGCTGCTCGGAACGCGAGGGGACTTTTTCCACGTCGATGACGGGCGGCAGGTCGCCCTTTTCCAGCGTCACATGGCTGATGAAGAAATCGGCCTGCACGATGGGGTCGGTAGCAGGATTATAGAAATGGTAGGCACCACGGATAAACCCGTGCTCTCGGGCTGCGGCAAAGTTCTCGTCGAACCGACGGTCCACATGATCGCCGCCCTCGGTAGCCTTGACGAAAACGAAGCGAATGGGAATCTCAGCCTCTTGGAGTGCAGAAAGCCTTTCCCAATCGATGTCGCCCTGATGGTGCGAGACGTCGATGCCATGAACGGCATAGCCGTCGGGAATGCGCACATGATAGGCCTCGGTGCCGTAGGTGGGGCGCCTCAGCTCAGGACGGATGAACAGCCGCCAGAAGGCAAGCAGTAACATAACGCTGACCAACAGCGTCAACACCATACGGGCTCGTAAGCCGCGCTTACCTCTCGCCCTTTTGGACTTCCGGCTTGTTGACTTGTTCTTCGACGACGAACGAGAAGAGGGCTTCCTCTTCGCTCTGCTCTTGGATGCCGAAGAAGAAGAAGCCTTTCGAGTCGTTTTCGTCGTCCTTGTCGCCATGCGTCAGGCCTGCTCGTACTGCAGCGTCTTGGTGGTCTGGTCGCAGACCTCGCTCGGGCCGAAGTACTGGATGGGGCCGGGATAGACGTAGAGTGTCTCCTTCGCCCACTCGTCGCGCATGGCGGCGAAGGCTTTGAAGGGAGCGCCGTCGAGTTCTACGAGAGCCTTGCGGATGACAGGCTTCATCTCGCCGGCACGGCGTTCCATATTCATCATGGCTGTGATGGGGATACCGCCGGCCACCCACTCGGCTGCGGGGGCTGTGGTGTTGCGCACGCTGCTCATGTAGCCGGTCTTGCCGTCGGCAATCAGCATGGCGGCGTTGTAGCCCAGGCTGTAGCAGTAGTCGGCGTCGAAGTTCGACGGAGCGGCGCAGCGACCCTCGTAGCCGAAGAAGTGGTGCTGGGTGCTGAACTTGCCCACGAACTTGCCCTCTTTCTTCCAGGCGGCAAGCTTGGTGGCGACCATCTCGGCCAGCAGCTGTTCGGTCTCGATGAGGCTGACCTGGACGTTTCCGTGCGGGTCGCGCTCAAGGGCGAGCTGACGGCTGACGCCAGCGGGCAGGCTATTGAAGATAGCGGCGTTGGCTGCGCTAAGGTGAGCCTTGATGAAGGCAATCTTTTCGTCGGCGCCGATGGTATCGAACTCTGCCTGATTGGCAGCGATGAGGTCGTTGAGCTCGGCGATAAGCTTCTTGATGGCAGGGATGAACTCGATGAGTCCTTCGGGCACGAGGACGGTACCGAAGTTCATGCCGCGTGCGGCGCGGTCGGCCACGATGCCGGCGATGTAGGTGACGATGTCGTCGAGCGTCTGGTTCTTGGCCTCCACCTCCTCGCCGATGAGGGTGATGTTAGGCTGCACCTGCAGGGCGCACTCCAGCGTAACGTGGCTGGCGCTACGGCCCATGAGCTTGATGAAGTGCCAGTATTTGCGGGCTGAGTTGCAGTCGCGCTCGATGTTGCCGATGACCTCGCTGTAGGTCTTGGTGGCGGTGTCGAAGCCGAAGCTGGTCTCGATCATCTCGTTCTTCAGGTCGCCGTCGATGGTCTTGGGGCAGCCGATGACCTGCACGCTGGCACCGATACTCTTGTAGTACTCGGCCAGTACGCAGGCGTTGGTGTTGCTATCGTCGCCGCCGATGATGACGAGTGCCTTGATGCCGAGTTGGCGCAGGATTTCAAGACCCTTGTCAAACTGCTCCTTCTTCTCCAGCTTGGTACGTCCCGAGCCGATGATGTCGAAGCCGCCCGTGTTGCGGTACTCGTCGATGATGTCGGCCGTCAGCTCCATGTATTTATGGTTGATCAGTCCGTCGGGACCCATCAGGAAGCCGTAGAGGCGGCTGGCGGGATTGAGGCTCTTGATGCCGTCGAAGATACCGCTGATGACGTTGTGTCCGCCGGGAGCCTGACCTCCGCTGAGGATGACGCCCACGTTCAGGGGAGCATGGTCCTTCTTCTCGCCCTGGGCAAACGTCACGACGGGCATGCCGTAGGTGTTCGGGAAGAGACGACGAATCTCGTCATGGTCGGCGGCTGACTCCGTGGCGGCGCCGTTCACGGTGGTTACGTTACCTTTCAATACGGCCGGCAGCTTCGGCTGATAGGCTGCGCGGGCAATCTGTAATGCACTTTTCTTCATTTTGAATCGCTTATTTTTAGTATGAATGATGAATTGTCAAAGGGTAGGCTCTGAATTTTCAAGCTGCAAATTTCCCCTTTTTCAGCGAGAATAGCAAAAAAAGAAAACTTTTTTTTGCCTTCGCTTGGCAGATAAGTCGGAAATGCCTACCTTTACAACGTTTTTTTAACACTCATCATTATGGCAAGCAGAAAAAACCTGAAGAAAACCGTCAATTTCATTGTAGAGGAAATCGTCACCGACTGCCTCGTGCAGCAGGTGCTTAAGGACACCGATGAAGCCAAGGTCGACGAAGTCCTCGCCGACGTGCTGGCGTTGCAAAACGAATTCCTGGCCCGCACCAACCATACCGAGCCTAACAACGTCAAGGCGTTTTACAAGGATTTCTACGCAGATTTCAACGCCCGCGTCGATGCCATCTACGCCAAAATAGACGCATTCTGACCCTGAAGCCCCAGCGCAGGCAAATAAATTCCCAGCGCAGGCGAATAATTTTTTAGCGCAGGCGAATAACTGCGCAGAGCAGGCAAAGAAAAAAGCGCTATTCAGCATCTCGCTCAGGGATGCTTTCGGGTGGATTCCCTACCACTAGTGGTCGAAAGATTGTTTTGAGCATTTTTCCTTTTGTCATGTTTGGTTGT
>CAMYYY010000085.1 GCA_947303715.1 uncultured Bacteroidales bacterium
ATTTCAAGTAATTTTGCAGCGCAAAATGAGCAGAGTGATGAAAATAGAGGTTATGAAGACTCGAAATAGCTTGAAGAATAACTATATAGAACCCGATTTTGTTTTTGAGGCCAGTTGGGAAGTATGTAATAAAGTGGGCGGCATCTATACGGTGCTGTCCACTCACGCTAAAACCATACTTGAGACCATTTGTCCGAATCTTTTTTTTATCGGACCGGACTTCTGGCAGGGAAAGGAGAATCCGCTTTTTACGGAAGACGTGACTCTCTATGCTGACTGGGTACAGATAGCAAAAGAAGAGGGACTAAAAGTTAGAGTAGGGCGATGGAACATCCCTGGGAGTCCTGTGGCCTTACTAGTTGATTTCAATCCTTTTTTTGCACAAAAGAATGAGATTTATGCTCAAGCTTGGGAGCTGTTTGGCGTGGATTCGTTGCATGCCTACGGCGATTACGACGAAGCGAGCATGTTCTCATACGCTGCTGCGCAGGTGGTGGAAAGTTTCTATCACAATGTGATTCAGAAAAATCGTCAGGATTATCCGTGTTCTTCGAACAATCCTCGTGTTATCTATCAAGCTCATGAATGGATGACGGCATTGGGTATGATGTTCCTGAAGCATGCTGTTCCTGAGATTGCTACCGTGTTCACCACCCATGCTACGAGCATAGGGCGTAGTATCGCGGGTAACAATAAGCCTCTTTACGACTACTTGCCAGGATATTTCGGCGACCAAATGGCAAGGGAGCTAAACATGGAGTCGAAGCATAGCGTCGAGAAGCAGGCTGCCCATCATGCTGATTGTTTTACAACGGTGAGCGAGATAACGAACCGCGAATGTGCGCAACTGCTGGAGAAGCCCGCTGATGTGGTGCTGATGAATGGCTTTGAGGATGACTTTGTGCCAAAGGGAGCTGCCTTTACGGCGCGTCGTCGTGCTGCCCGCAAGTGTATGATTGAAAAAGCCAATCATCTGCTGGGTAAGTCGTTTTCCGACGATGCACTTATCATTGGTACAGGCGGGCGTTTCGAGTTCCGTAACAAGGGCTTTGACTTGTTGCTGGAGTCGCTCCGGCGTTTGGGTGAGCGCGGTGGATTGAAACGCGAGGTTATCGCCTTCATCAACGTCCCTCATTGGCATGCGTGGCCTGAGGTGATGGACAAGGTAAACATTATTTTCGTTCCCTGCTATCTGGATGGCAAGGACGGCCTTTTCAACCTCAACTACTACGACTTGCTCATTGGTAACGACATCGGCATCTATCCGTCGTACTATGAGCCGTGGGGCTACACACCGTTGGAAAGTATAGCCTTCCATGTGCCTACCATTACTACCGATTTGGCTGGTTTTGGCCTTTGGGTGAAATCCGTGCGCGAGTCAAGCCCGAAGCTGATGGCTGACAAGGATTTCGGTGTGGAAGTTGTCCACCGTACGGATAGCAATTTCAACGATGCAGCTGAGCAGATAGTTGCGTTCATTAGCGCTTTTGCTGCATGTCCGCCTGAGCGAGTCAATAACATGCGTTCAAGTGCTTCCGCTCTATCGAAAAAAGCGCTTTGGAAGGAATTCATCACTTACTACCGCGAGGCGTACGATTTTGCGCTGCGGGCAATAAAATGATAAAAATAAAAAATAGAAATTATATTATTTGATAAACAAATGAAACTACAGACAAGCAACTCAAACACTCCGAACTGGAAAGAAATCACGGTGAAGAGCCGTCTGCCCGAAAAGCTGACGTTCCTCAACGAACTGGCACATAATCTCTGGTGGGCATGGAATCCCGAAGCCCGCGATTTGTTCAAAAGCCTCGATCCCGAACTGTGGAAAGAGAGCGGCAAGAATCCTGTACTATTGTTGGAGCGCATCAGCTTTGAACGTATGGCCCAGCTCGCCAATGACGAGGAGGTCATCGGACGGATGATGAGCGTACAGGATAAGTTCACGAAATACATGGCTGAAAAGCCTGATGCCAAGCGTCCCAGCGTGGCCTACTTCTGCATGGAGTACGGCTTGAACGCATGCCTCCATATCTATTCTGGTGGTCTCGGCGTCCTTGCAGGCGACTATCTGAAGGAGGCTTCCGACAGCAACGTCGATATGTGTG
This sequence comes from uncultured Bacteroidales bacterium, assembly GCA_947303715.1. Classification (GTDB taxonomy): domain Bacteria; phylum Bacteroidota; class Bacteroidia; order Bacteroidales; family Bacteroidaceae; genus UBA1189. Next base: position 2,109 of record CAMYYY010000085.1, read on the forward strand.
CCGTCGGTTTCCTCTATAGGCTTGGCTATTTCACCCAGAGCCTTTCAATGGATGGTCAGCAGATTGCCACCTACGAGCCTACCAACTTTGCCCAGATTCCTGTTGAGCGTGTCCTCGACAAGAATGGACAGCCCATGGTCGTAGATGTACCTTATATTAATTATCACGTCTATGCCTACGTTTGGAAGGCTCAGGTAGGCCGCGTGCCTCTTTATCTGCTTGATACGGATAATGAGCTCAATAGCGAGTACGACCGTCCCATCACGTGGCAGCTTTATGGAGGCGACTGGGAAAACCGTCTGAAGCAGGAGATTCTGCTCGGCATTGGTGGTATGATTGCCCTGCGCCAGTTGGGCATTTCAAAGGATGTCTATCATTGCAACGAGGGCCATGCCGCACTTTGCAACCTCTATCGTCTCTGCGAATACCGCCGCGAAGGCTATTCGTTCAACGAGGCTATGGAGCTTGTGCGTGCCAGCGGTCTCTATACCGTCCACACCCCCGTTCCTGCTGGACACGACTATTTTGACGAGGGCCTTTTCGGCAAGTACCTCAGCGGCTATGCCGAGCAGCTTGGCATCACATGGCCTGAGCTCATGGACATGGGTCGCACCAATCCGGGCGACGGCGGCGAACGCTTCTGCATGAGCACCTTTGCCTGCAACACTTGCGGCGAAGTCAACGGCGTCAGCCTTATTCACGGCGACGTCAGCAAGAAGATGTTCAGCGGTATCTGGAAGGGCTATTTCCCCGAGGAGAATCACGTTGGCTACGTCACCAACGGCGTCCACTTCCCCACCTGGGTGGCAACCGAATGGCGCACGCTCTATAAGAAATACTTCGACAAGTCGTTCATGCATGATCAGTCGAACGCCTCCATCTGGGAAGCCATCTACCGCGTGCCTGACGAGGAGATCTGGAACACCCACATGGGCTTGAAGCGCAAGCTCGTCGATTTCATCCGCGAGGAATTCCGCGCTACTTGGCTTCGCAATCAGGGCGACCCCAGCCGCGTTGTCAGCCTGATGAACAAAATCAACCCCAACGCCCTGCTGATTGGTTTCGGACGCCGTTTTGCTACTTACAAGCGCGCTCACTTGCTCTTCACCGACCTCGACCGTCTGGCTCGTATTGTCAACAATCCCGACTATCCCGTGCAGTTCATCTACACGGGTAAGGCTCATCCCCACGACGGAGCAGGGCAGGGACTCATCAAGCGCATCATCGACATCAGACGTCGTCCTGAGTTCCTTGGGAAGATTATCTTCCTTGAGAACTACGACATGAATCTCGCTCGTCGTCTTGTCAGCGGTGTTGACATCTGGCTCAATACACCTACCCGTCCGCAGGAAGCCTCGGGTACCAGCGGCGAAAAGGCGTTGATGAATGGCGTCGTCAACTTCTCCGTCAAGGATGGCTGGTGGTACGAAGGCTATCGCGAGGGTGCCGGCTGGGCTCTGACGGAGCGCCGTACCTACGCTAATCAGGACTATCAGGATCAGCTTGATGCTGCCACCATCTACAGCATGCTGGAGAATGAAATCCTGCCCCTCTACTATGGTCGTGGCCCGCAGGGCTTCAGCGAAGGCTGGGTGCAGACGATGAAGAACAGCATCGCCCAGATTGCCCCGCACTACACCATGAAGCGTCAGCTTGATGACTACTACACCCGTTTCTACAATCCGCTGGCGAAGCGCTTCCACTACCTGAGCGCCGGAAACGGCGCTAAGGCGCGCGAACTGGCTGCCTGGAAAGAAACCGTTGCCCAGCGCTGGGACGACATCGAGGTCATCAGCTGCACCCGCTTCGACGAGATGGAAGAGGGCATCCACAATGGCAAGGGCCACACCATTCAGGTTGTGCTGGACGAGAAGGGGCTTGACGATGCCGTGGGTGTCGAACTTGTCACTATCACTACCGATGCCGAGGGTGTCGAGCACATCTATAAGGTGGAGCCGCTCAACCTTGTCCGTCGTGAGAACAATATCTACACCTTCGAGGCTATCCACGAGATGAACAATGCCGGCACCTTCAAGACGGCCTACCGCCTCTATCCCAAGCATGCCGACCTTGTGCATCGGCAGGATTTCTGCTATGTCCGTTGGTTCAGCTAAGGATAGGATTTAGTCAGACAGCTAGTTTTGTGGAGACGTGGAAAGCCGCGTCTCCACTTTTTTTCATTTGTTTCGAATATCTATGAGTGTATTGTCTGATTTCAGAATGACAAAATCAAAGAATACTTTTTTTTCATCGCAATGAAAAGAATTAATCATTGCAGTGAAAACATTCTTTCATTGCAGTGAAAACATTCTTTCATCGCAGTGAAAACATTTAACCATTGCGATGAAATTTTTCTATCCTTTGATTCCGTACAGAAAACGAGCCTTTTACGCATGGCGGAAAAAGCCTTTTTTCAGATGGGATAATGTCATCTCCATTCAATACGGCAATCCTCGGCCGAAGGATGGTGGAAACGCAAAAAGAGGCGCGGCATGCCGCGCCTCAAAGAAAGATAATAAGCTTAAAAAGATTGCTGCCCCACCCTGAACGGGTTCTTATAGTATTGAACGTTGAAAACGCTATCCAAATACTCAGGAGAAATAGCGCCTTCTTTCATCCATTCACGCAGACTATTGTTTGTCTGAGCCAACGACTCCTTTATAATAGGTAAATAAGTAGGAGGAATACCAAAATCTTTCAATGTATTCTCGTCTGCAACAAACACAATTTGCCCATTTCTCATTACGACGTGTTTCTTTGAAATTAACATCGAAAAAACGGATTGTTTCAAGGCACGTTGTTCCTCCGTTGCTATACTGTCTGGAATCATAAACACCGACTCGGCAAATGTTTTTGGATTTCTCCAACTTTCAGCCAAATTCGAAGTGTTTTTATCGGAAGCTATAGACAGTTCTCCTTTAGAACCATCTTTGTCAGTCTCGGCTCTGCAGCTAACAAAGAACCAAGAGACCGCCAACACAAGTACTACATAGAAGTTTTTCTTAAACAAAGACATAAAATTCATTTTTATAAGTAATATTATTAAACATTTCGTGGGCAAAAGTAGCGTATTCGAGTGGATAAACCAAGAAAAAAACCTTACAAAAATCTTACATTTACCTGTTCAAGCGGATTATTGGTTGATAATCGGCACACCATCGGGGGTGAGGCCTTCGGCGGAGATGGTGAGGGCGCGGCTGTAGCCGTTGTTGAAGAACGTGACGGAAGCGTGGCCATCGGCATCGGTAGTGACTTCGGGATTCCAGTAGATGGTGCGGCGATAATCCTTATCGCCCTGAATGGGGCCGTTGGGATAGGTGGGGGCGTAGAACTCCACGACGGGAGTGTAGCCGCTGAAGGAGGTGGAACGGGCATTCTTCTTTACACGTGTGCGACGCTTACGGTTTAGCTCAAGTTCCACTATATATAAGCCAGCTGGAAGTCCTAGATATTTATGAGGTCTTTCGAACTTCCGAATAAGGCGATTCGTAAATAAATCACGAATGGCAGGGAAAGAAGAGAACAAGTTCCGGTCATCATAGACAATAATGCTCTTTACCTCCTCCAAATCCAAGTCAAAGCCGTCAAAAAACGACGGTCCGGTACGGTCTCTCTTACCGTCTTTAATAAGCCAAAAGGTACGAACTCCGTTTATAAGGGATTGTATTGATAGCCACTGGTAATAGATAGTACGCGACACCATAGAGTCTGGCCCATTGATTTCTTCCAGAGGTGGGCATGATAACCAATCGTCATGGTTATATCTTGATATAAAGGATTCAAAGTTTTCTCCAACAGGAAAGGTGACATCATAGCCTTTGTCGCGAAGGTAGTCCACAACCTTGTAGGTGTAGTCTCCTTCATCCAGCATCAGTTCGGCATCCTTCGCTGCATCAAAGGCCTTGAACGTGTAATAGTCGATGTATTTTCGTCGTCCCTGCACTTCTACCTCCTGTAGCAAGTGGGCATCAGAGGGAAGCACAAGAGAGTCCTCCATTTCCTTGACCATCTCAATGTCTGAGGCATTCCACCTATCATCGGGGATATATTTTTCGACGGGCTGGTACGCATAAAGGGCGGGCTTTGACGAGCGCTCCAGACGGACGCGCGTGGTCTTATCGCCTTTCTGGTCGCCCTGCTGACGGGTTTCCATATAGAGGTCCCATTCACCCTCGAAGTCCTCCACACCTATGCTCCAGTAGCCGAGGCTGTCCGTCGTGATGGTAGTCTCCTGCCTATGCTGGCGGTCTTGCGAGGTGAGGCGTACGGCAATCTTCACCCCCTCGAGGGGTGTCTCCTTGATACGGCTGAAGGCCCAGCCGTCGAGCACGAGCTGTCCTTCGGTATAATGGCGGATTTTGAACGGCTCCACCCCCGCCATCTGCCGCCAATTATAGCGTGTCCAGCCCTGCACGAGCATGAGGAGGTCGAGAGCATCAAGCCTCCCCCCTAAAGGAGTAGCCTCCCCCTCCCCTCCTGAAGGAGGGGTGA
>CAMYYY010000086.1 GCA_947303715.1 uncultured Bacteroidales bacterium
GTGGGATTGTGGTAAGAAAAGTTTCCTTGCATATTTTTATTTCTTTATGATGTTTTTTCTCCCTTGTATGTATATGCACTTGATATAGCTTCTGTCTGCAATTCACACTGAACGAAAAGTGTCCTCACATAGTTTTCTTTAACATCCTTATTTTTGCCGTAGCGTTTCCAATAGCTCTATCTCTACGATGCGGAGCTCGTTCTTGGTCTCGCCGCCATTCGGGGCTTTGAAGAGGTCGAGTTCACCTGCAGCGGGTTCGGTCACTTCCACGATGCCGCCAAAAGCATCTTCATCCTTGCCAGCACCTTTCAGACGAATCGTTATCTCGTTGGTCCTGATACGTCGGGTGGGTGTCAGATGGACATAGCCGAGACTACGTTCCGTCTCGCCACTCCATATAAGCTGTTTGCCGGCATAGATCTCTAACGGATAGCTGCGAAGGCGCCAGCCTGTAAGCTTGAGGCAGATGTCGTCAATGACAGCCTTACGCTCCAGCTTGTAGGTAATCCAAGCGGTGGAAAGGCGTCCGTCGTTTTTCCACTCCGAGAGTTCGTTGTCATCAAAGCTGCGGGAAGCGTGGTCGCTGTCGTAACCAGCTGTAGCTGAAATGATGTTCACGCCACAAGCCTGTTCTCCATACGAAGGAGTGAGAGGCGTCCTCCCCCTATCAAGTCGGCCTTTAAGCGTTAATTGCGGCAGCAGATTTTCCGCTTTCACTTTTTCACTATTCACTTTCATCTCCGCCTTCGGCAAGCCCTCCGCATGTGCAGTGATATGAATCTCGCCTGCTTGGGTGGTCGTGCGTACAAGTACGCGGTTCACTCCGCACTCCACAGGCAGGGACATCGCGCCGACATAGTTATCAGAGATATTCTTGGTGGCAGCAGCATCCAGCAGACCTTCAGGACGGTGCTCGTCGGGTCGTTGGAGGGCCTGGTTGTTGCGGGTGGCAATGCCGCCAATCCATGTAGCTTCGCCGGAGAGCTCGAAGTGAACCATGCGGTTGTCAAGCGGACAACGGCGGCCTTGTTTGTCAACGACCTCTATCTGGAACAGCACCATGTCTGCCCCGTCGGCCTTTGTGCCTTCAGGATTCTCGATAGCTGTGAGTTTCAACTCTGCAGGCTCACCCACAGTCTCCAACTTGTAGCGACTACCATCGGAGGCTACAGCTTCCAGCGTTCCAGGCTCATAAGGCACATTATCAAAGGTGTAGAGATAACGATAGTTCTGCCTGCCCTTGCCGAGTGAACGCCCATTGAGGAACAACTCTACCTCGTCGCCAGTGGAAACGACATAGACAGGGACAGCCCCTCCCCTGCCTCCTCCCCTGTTAGGGAGGGGAGACAAATCACTTCTGCTGACAGCAGATCCCCCCTCGCCAATTGTAGAGGGGCTGGAGGGGAGGTTCCAGTGCCCAATGATATATGTTTTTGCCTCTTCCGGTTCCACCCATCCATTCCACATCACCTGATGCACGAAGAAAGCGTCTTTGGGGATGCGCATGGCATCGACGACACCGCTGGTGCGGTAGTTGGACTCGCCGCGATGATGGGTGTTCGTGTCGGAGAAAACAATCTTCACACCCCCCGACGACACACGGGTGCCCGTGCCGGGTCGCTCACGCCAGTAGTCGTACCAGCGGCGCACCATCTCGATGGCGAACTGGTCCATGTTATGGTTATATTCCGTAGCGGGCTTCCCACGATACAACGGGCCGTCGCCTTCCTTATGATAAGGATAGCTCCACTCGTTCCAGTACTTTCGCAAGCCCTCATCGCGACTATACTCCATCGCCCACATCGGGTGTTTCTTGCTTTTGTTGATATACAGCATCTCACCACCGTATTCCGCCTCGTCGATGTCGAGCATCTCGCGACTGCCGATGGCGCGTCCGCCATGAGGGTCGTATTCGTCGCGGATGGCCTTCATCTCCAGCATGTGCTCATGCGAAATACTCTCGTTGCCGCACTCGTAGAAGAGGATGGAGGGGTTATTTCTATTATAGATGATAGCATCACGCATCAGCTCCGTGCGTTGGTTCCAGCGGGCTCCTGTGACGTCTTTCTCGGCATCGCCTGCAGGCATGGCCTGGATGAGCCCCACGCGGTCGCACGACTCGATGTCCTGTTTCCAAGGGGTGACGTGCATCCAGCGCACGAGGTTGCCACCCGACTCCACCATCAGACCGTTTGAGTAGTCGCTCAGCCAGGCAGGGACGCTCAGTCCCACGCCTGGCCACTCGTTAGAGGTACGTTGCGCATAACCATGAACCATTAGACAGCGGTCGTTGAGCCAGATCTTACCTTCGCCAAAGTGGGTCTTTCGGAAACCCGTACGGGTGATAACGGGATCATGGTATTCAATCCTTTCACCGCCTGGTGGCACCTCCTTCAGACGGGTTTCCACCGTATAGAGATAGCCATAGCCCCACGACCAGAAATGAAGACCCAGGACCTCCGACGCAGCCTTGAGCGTTGTCGTCTGACCGGGTTCGATATGTGTGAAGTCTGGACTCTCCTCACGGGCAACCACATTACCATCGGCATCGGTAAGCATGAATATCAGTGCCACATCGTGAGCATGCGTGTCCTCGTTCCTCACCTCTGACTCGACGTGAATCACAGCCTTGCGGTTGGGGATGTCGAAGTCGGTGGCATAGATGTATGTACCTGTTGTTCCCAAGTCGGAGTATAGCGGCAACGTCTGGTAGATTTTACCCGTAATGTGCAACCATACGTTCTTCGGGATACCGCCGTAGTTAGCGTTGAAGTTCTTGTCGTTCCACTGGTAGCGGCTGTTGTGGCGGCGCGAACGGTAGTTCCAGCTGTTGTCACAGCGTACGGCCAACACGTTTTCACCGTCCTTGATGTACGGTGTCAGGTCGAAGCCGCACGCCATCACGCCGTTCTCACTCATCCCCAGATGATGGCCGTTCAAGTAGAAGTCAGCTCCCTGACGAACGCCCTCGAATTCGATGAAGTATTTAAGCCTCTCCCCCGCCCCCTTCCCCGTGAGGGAGGGGAGATGTTTTTTGAAGGTCTTACGGTACCAAACGATGGTGTCAGCCAGATCCACAATATCCTTGCGGAATGCCTCGTCGCCATTAAAGGCATAAGGAAGCGTTACCGGTTTCCAAGCGCTATCATCGAATTCAGGCGTTGAGGCCTCAGCCACATCGCCAAGACACAACCTCCAGTCGGCATTGAAATTAATCTTCTGTCGCTCCAAGGCTTGTACGCTCGCAACAAGCAACATCAGGATGCCGCATAGGATACTCCGTTTCATACCTTATTTAATAAATATTTTCTTTCCATCCTTGATATACACTCCGCGCTGTGGCGTCAGCACACGAACCCCACTGAGAGAGTATATACTCCCCTCGCCATTAAAGTTCCCCTCGCCCCTATAGTTCCCCTCGCCCTTTGGAGAGGGGTTAGGGGTGAGGCTACTGATTCCCGTCGCAACCCCTTTATTCTGTACCTTCTCAGCCTCCGCCCACGCCTCGTCATCGCTCTTCAAGTCGCTGCCTATATAGTAGCCTGTGTTGGTGGGCTGGTTGTAGCCGATGTTCTCGTTGAGGCAACTCATCCAATAGCAGTGGTCGGTCATGAGCCAGGGGAATTTATGGGTCGTGGGGTACCAAGTAGAGAATATCTTAATGTCCGCCAGCCTTGTTGCATCAGGCAAGATAATCTCCTCGCGCCAGTCGCCTACGAGGTCGCCATACCAGCAGGGATTAGACTTCGTGCCGTTGATGAAGGTCTCGCTGTAACGGTACATCGTAAACGTGCGACCGTACTTAGGACTCTGGATGATGTTATCCTCGATGAGTTGGCGCGACAGATTACCGTCGAACCATACAGCCATGCCACAACCGCCTTTCTGTCCTTTGGTGTTGATAGAGGTCTCGGTGCCGTCCTGCTGGATGTAGTTGCCCTGGTAGTAGAAAAACTCACAGCCTGGATATTCGGGGAAGAAGTCGCCGACGAGGCAGCGGCCCATATCGTTGTCGCTGCTTCCGTCTTTTTTCCAGATGACAGAGCCGTCGCGGGCGTCGTGCAGCGCCACCATCGTCTTGCCCGTCTCTAAGCAGTGGAACATCTGCAAGCCTTCGCGCTCGGGCAGGAACTTACCCACGTGGTTGGCATCGCCATGACCAAGACGGGTGTTCCAGAGACCGATGCCATCGTCATCCACAGCCATTGAACCGTACATCACTTCGTCCAGCCCGTCGCCATCGAGGTCAGCTACATTCAGAGAGTGATTGCCCTGTGCTGCATAGGTGCTATGCTTCTTGCCGTCCTTGCCCGTGCCTTTGTCGTTGGTATCGAAACGCCAGCGCTTTGTCAGCCGTCCGTCGTACCAGTCCCATGCCTCAATAACGCTGTGAGCATAGACACCGCGACCAAGGACAACGGAGGGCAATCCCGTCTCGTCGAAGCAGCCCACACCAATGCGGAATGAGCAAGCGCGTTTCCAATAGTCATCACCCCATGAACTGCTGGTCTCGCGGTTGATGAAGTTACCACGAGCCAGTTCGCGCCCTGTCTTACCGTCTATAATGCTGATGAACTCAGGGCCCGCCGAATTGTAGTGATCGACCCATCCGGGGCTGCTACTATTGAGGTTGCCCCATGTGCGATAGTCTATCTTGCCATCACCATTGGTATCGGGGATCTGCTGTCCGTCGCCAAAGACCGTACCCTCGCAGGTGCGGATAGCCATCTCTGCACAGCCATCACCATCAAAATCTGCCACAGCAAAGCTCGATGAGTTACCCAGTATGATACCAGGCCCGCCTTTGACGCGCCACATCAGCGTGCCGTCCAGCTTATAGGCATCCCAGATGACCGCCCAGAGGCAGTCCTGCTGTGAGTAGCTGGCGCCGGAGCCGTCGCTGACGATGTTGCCACTCTCGTCCTTCACGCTCTGCAGGCGCTTCACCACAATCTCAAACTCGCCGTCGCCGTCCAAGTCACCTACGCTCACATCGTTGGCAGTATATACTATTTTATTGGTATTCTCATAGACATCTTTTGTATCGGCCAGCGGGATGCTGATGTAGGGCAGACCGCCACTCACCTGCGCTTTCGTGAGCGTGAACTCAGAGAGCGTCTCCGTGCTGCCCGTGTAGGTCAAGCGGTAGTGATTGTCGGCAGTCTTACTGGCCGTGCCGTCCTGATAGCAAGTACGGTTCTTGATGTTTGTGGCAATCTTCCTCTCCGTTCCCGTTCCGATTTTACGGTAGAGGTCGAAGCCCGTGGTAGCATCATCGCCTGGCAACATACGCCACGAAATGAGCACCTTGCCCGTGTGCTGCTTGTAATCACCGAGCGAAGCGTTGTCTGCTCCGTTGATACTGGCCCACAGGGCACGGTCGCTTAAATTGTTTGTTTGTGCCAATCCTGCGTACCACGAAAGCAGTGCAATAAGAATTGT
>CAMYYY010000087.1 GCA_947303715.1 uncultured Bacteroidales bacterium
ACGACCCCGAGATTACAAATCACGTGCTCTGGCCAACTGAGCTAAAGAGGCAGGTGGGTAAGCGATCTATATCGCGCCGCTACGACCTAACTACCTTTGCTGCCGTCAAGCCCTGGAGGATTCGAAGGGAGCTGGCCGTATAGGACTTACCCGGCTGCAAAGTAACGGCTTTTTTCTGACATAGGCAAACATTTGGCCGATTTTTTGAAAAAAGATGTTTAAAAGCCCCTTTCATCACTTTATCTTACAAGCGCCATTGTTACAATACGAATCCGTGAAACCGTTTATTGGCGTTATGGTTTTTCCCCATTGACTGAAAATTTGTACCGCTGACGCTCTTGTTTTGCTCGTGCTTCAATGGTTCTAACCAAATCAGACCATTTGTCGCCTTCTCCTTGAAGTACGCAAGATAAATGTTCCTCCGGAAGAGCAAAGGGAATATCAGTAAAATCCGTAATCCGCTCAAAGGAAACATTCCTTGCCTTTATTCTCACCAAAAGCTTTTTGACTTTTTCCGTAGTGAAGATAAAGCCCACATCCTCAGCCATGAAAAAATCTGAGCCGTCCCAGCTGTCAAGATCAAAATACAGGCCTCGCAGATAAGGCCAATCTATTCCGCCAGGCGATTTCTGGATGATTCTCTCGCTTTTGGTATAATCGACAGGCCCGCATCTGCCCGTTATCATAAGGACATAGTACCTCAGGTCTTCTTTTCCGGCGATTCTTACAGAAGTAGCCTTCCAGCCTGTTATGTTGTTCTCCGTCAGGGCATCAATGATTTTTCCTGAAACGACGAAGGGGCAGACTCGGGAAGGAACGATAACGTCGTAATACGTCCTGCCCATACAAGGATAGCAGAGCGTATGCTCAGGCAAAATGCGCTCGCCCGTCGTAACTTCCCAGTCATCGAAGTCTTCTACAAAATCAACTATGACGGCGTCTCGTAAATCTTTGTCGTTAATAAGATAAAATTGTGAATAATCCATCGTTGCTTGCTGGATGTTTTCTTTCTTTTCTATACTCAAAGAAGGTATCAAAAGGATGTGGATAAAGGCAGCTGGTGGAAAATGACGCCGTCATTTATATAAATGACAGGGTCGTTTAAATAAACAACGGCGTCATTTAACGTCAAATGTTGATTTCCGTAATCTGTCGCATGGCTTGTACTTCGCGGGGAGATTTTTTCTAAGCAAAATCCTTATTTCTCCACCGTGTACGAGCCGGGCTGGTAGTCCTTCGAGGTGGTTTCGCCAGGGAGAGTAACGGAGGCGGTAGCGCCCTCGGGAACGGTGAAGTTCCAGATCCACTTGTCGCCTTCGTAGCGCCATTCGCTCTTGATCGGGCCGGCAGCAGACTGGTATTCAGCTTTGACGAAACCCAGACGCTTATCGGGGATGGGGCGCATGATGATGTGCTTGAAGCCTGGAGCGGAGGTGTCGGCTGCGATGCCGGCTACGGTCTCCCAGATCCAGGCGCAGACGGCGCCGTAGGCATAGTGGTTGAAGCTGTTCATGCCTGCGGGACCCATGCCGTTCTCGATGGTGTAGCTGTTCCAGCGCTCCCAGATGGTGGTGGCGCCGTTATCGACGGAGTAGAGCCAGCTGGGGTTCTTGTGCTGGAAGAGGAGATCCCAGGCGATGTCGGCCATGCCGTTCTCCGTGAGGGTTCCCATGAGGATGGAGGTGCCGAGGAAACCGGTCTGGAGGCAGCCGTCGTGCTGGGCGAAGTTGTCGCGCAGACGAGCCAGCATGGCCGTCTTGGCCTCGCCCTCCACGACTCCGTTCTTCAAGGCGAAGAGGGCAGGGGTCTGCATGGTGTTGAGAATCTCGGTCTTGAAGGTTCCGTCCTCGTTGAGGAACGTCTCCTTGATATAGGCCTTGGCTTCGGCAGTCATGTCGGCATACTTTTTAGCATCACGGCCCGTAGCGGCAGCCATGTCGCGCATCAGGCTGGCATCGAGTGCCCAGTAGGAGGCGCTAAGGTAGTTCCAGTATTCGATGGTCTCAGGTAGCGGGTTCCAATGCCCGTCCTTGTCGTGTCCGTGACTACGTCCGCTACAGCTCTCCAGCGGTTCGTAGCTCAGCCAGTCGGCCCATTGGTAGTTGCCGTTCTCGGAAACGTTGGCCTGATGGTTGTATTTGGTGTCGTTGACTCGCGTCATGAAGCGCTCCATCGATGCCCATGTCTCATCCACAATCTTCTTGTCGCCAAACTGCTTCCAAATGGTCCAGGGGACAATAATGCCTGCATCGGCCCAGCCGAGGCGCATCATGTCCCAGCCGTATTGAGCCAGAGGAGCCACGCCTGGGAATCCGCCCAAGTCGCTCTGCGAATCCATCATGTCGCGCATCCATTTGTGGAAGAAATAGGAGGTGTTGGCAAAGAAAGTACCCGTCTCGGTAAACACTTGTGTGTCGGCCGTCCAGCCGAGACGCTCGTTGCGTTGCGGGCAATCGGTAGGAACGGAAAGATAGTTTGAACGCTGTCCCCAGATGGTGTTTGAGATGAGGCGGTTGATGTCGTCGCTGCCTGTCGTGATGAAGCCTGTCTCAAGGTTTTGGGCGATGGAGGTAACGGGGACGGACTGGATGGAGCGGATGGTGACTTCGTCCGTAGCCGTGATGGAGACATAGCGGTAGCCGAAGAAGGTGCAACGTGGGGTGTAGGAGACGAAATTCTTTGAATCGGCAAAGGTGTAGTTGAGAATCATGCCCGTCTGTGGGATGCGCAGATTGGTGCGATGAACGCTACCCTCGGGGCCGTCCATGCCGCGGCTCTTGGCGCCGTTGCCGTCGTTGAGCAGCTCGGCAGGTAGGCAGGTCAGCTTCGTTCCCTCCTTGGCTTTGAAGACAAACGAGGGAACGGCGGAGGCGTTCTGCCCGAAGTCGATGACGAGCGTTTCGTCAGGGCGGATGGTCATTACCTCACCAGCGGCATATTCGCGGAGGATTTCGATTTTGCCGAAGGCGTCGTCGGTATTGCCTGTGACGCCTTGCCAGACATAAGCCTCGACGGGGGCGAGGGCGATATCGGGACGCTGATAGATTTCAGCACCATTTGTCGGCAGAATCTCGCCCTTGAACTCGGTATTCACCTCGGGTTTGGAGAGCTTGTCGAGACAGGCGTAGCCAGCCAGTTCGCGGGCGTCGTAGTCCTCGCCGTCGAAGATGGCAGCATGCTTCACAGGGCCAGCGATGCCAGCCAGCCAATGCTCGGTATCAGTACCGTAGAGTTGGCTGCTGCCGTCGGCGAAGGTGAGCTTCAGTACGCCGCGGAAGGCGCACTTATTGCCAATCATACCGTCGTGGCCTCCAGGCGTAACAATTTTGTCGCCCCACCAGCCGGGTGTAACCTGGGCAGCGAGAACATTCTCGCCGCCTGATTTCTTGACGAAGATATCGGTAATGTCGTAGGTGAACGAGCGCTTCGTCTTGGCGTAGTGGGTGAAGCCTGGCTTCAGCACCTCTTCGCCGATGAGTTTGCCGTTCACATAGATGTCATAGACGCCCAATCCGCAGGTCATCCATTTGGCGGAGACAACTTTCTTGTCATTTTTAACGGTTGATACGAACCAGCTGGCGCCATCGGCAGCACGGGTTCCGTCGTTGACACGGCCTTTTACTACCTCGGCATCCGCGGCGGAAATCCATACAGACTGCCCCCACGCGCTGTCTTCGAGGGCTTCAATCAAATTTGCAGGCTTCGGACCTTTACAACCTGACACAGCAAGGGCAACAAAAAGGATTGCGACGATATTCTTTAGGAATGAAGTCTTTTTCATGGTGTTTTTTAATTGGGTTATTCGTTTTGTTCTTAAGCAATCAATGCCCGAAGGCAACCCTTCGGGCATTGATTAACTGCATAGTAGATTACAGCTGAGGACCAGCGGCTACGAGGGCCTTGCCGGCTTCGTTGCTTTCGTACTTCTTGAAGTTCTTGATGAAGCGTCCAGCCAGATCCTTAGCCTTCTCCTCCCATTGAGCGGCATCAGCATAGGTGTCGCGCGGATCGAGGATGCCAGGGTCAACGCCCTCGAGCTTGGTGGGCACGGTGAAGTTGAAGAACGGAATCTGCTTGGTGGGAGCCTCGTCGATGCTGTGGTTGAGGATGGCATCGATAATGCCGCGGGTGTCGCGGATGGAGATACGCTTGCCTGTGCCGTTCCAGCCAGTATTGACCAGATAAGCCTTGGCGCCGCTCTGCTCCATGCGCTTTACGAGTTCCTCAGCATACTTCGTGGGGTGCAGCTCCAGGAATGCCTGGCCGAAGCAAGCGCTGAAGGTAGGCGTGGGCTCGGTAATGCCGCGCTCGGTACCAGCCAGCTTGGCGGTAAAGCCGGAGAGGAAGTAGTACTTCGTCTGCTCAGGAGTCAGGATGCTGACGGGGGGCAGCACACCAAAGGCATCGGCGCTGAGGAAGATGACCTGCTTGGCAGCGGGGCCGGAGCTCTGCGGACGGACGATGTTCTTGATGTGGTAGATGGGGTAGCTGACGCGAGTGTTCTCGGTCACGCTCTTGTCGTCGAAGTCGATGACGCCGTTCTCGTCAACGGTGACGTTCTCCAGCAGGGCGTCGCGATGGATGGCGTTGTAGATGTCAGGCTCAGAATCCTTGTCGAGCTTGATGACCTTGGCGTAGCAGCCGCCCTCAAAGTTGAACACTCCGTGGTCGTCCCAACCGTGCTCGTCGTCGCCAATGAGCTTGCGCTTCGGGTCGGTGGAGAGGGTGGTCTTACCTGTGCCGCTGAGGCCGAAGAAGATAGCCGTGTTCTTACCTTCCATATCGG
>CAMYYY010000088.1 GCA_947303715.1 uncultured Bacteroidales bacterium
ATCGTCACAAGAAGCAGTCTGGTGGTGCAGGCCAGTTCGGTGAAGTTCACCTCATCGTTGAGCCTTACGTCGAAGGTAAGCCCATGCCTGAGGTCTATAAGTTCGGCGGACAGGAATACAAGATGTCCATCAAGGGACAGGATGAGTATCCGCTGGAGTGGGGTGGCAAACTGGTGTTTGTCAACTCCGTTGTTGGTGGTGCCATCGACGCTCGCTTCATGCCTGCTATCCTGAAGGGTATCATGCAGCGCATGGAACAGGGTCCCCTCACCGGTTCGTATGCCCGTGACGTCCGCGTCATTGTCTACGACGGTAAGATGCACCCCGTTGACTCCAATGAAATCTCCTTCATGCTTGCCGGACGTAATGCCTTCTCCGAGGCTTTCCGCAACGCAGGCCCGAAGGTTCTGGAGCCTATCTACGATGTGGAGGTTCTCGTTCCTGCCGAATTCATGGGTGATGTCATGAGCGACCTTCAGGGCCGTCGTGGCATGATTATGGGTATGGGTAGCGATGGCGCTTTCCAGAAACTCAATGCCAAGGTGCCCCTCAAGGAGATGTCTAACTACAGCACCTCGCTGAGCTCCCTTACTGGCGGTAGCGGCACTTTCAACATGTCCTTCGCCAGCTACGAGCTCGTCCCGACAGATGTTCAGGACAAGCTTATCAAGGAGTTCCAAGAGAAGCAGAAGGACGAAGATTAATCTTCCGTCCTACAGACAGATTTACAATTCACAAGGCCCGCTTTTTGGCGGGCCTTGTTTTTATCGTGTCGTCGTCAGTAGGACGCCTTTTTATAGCTGTTCAGAAACGGAGCTTGAGCTTAAGTTGGAAGCCGTCAGAATCAGAGTGGAAGGCCTCGCGATGGGTGAAGCGGTAGATGTAATCGACTTCAAGCACATCGAAGATGTTGCTGACGCCGACAATCAATCTGACGTAGGGGATGGGTTGCCAGGCTGCTTCTCCAGTATGTCCGCCTGAAGAAGGTTGAGGCGTTGATGGCAACAAAGCATCGGAGAGCCAAAGGGTGCGGGCACCAAAGACTTCGCGCAAGCCGAGATTGCGAATGAGGGGGATATGGTTAAAGATGATGCCCTTCGTGCGGCACTTGATGCTCCAAGAAATGTAACGGTCTGTAGCCATTTCCATCGGGTCGATGTCGGTGAAAAGGCCGTTAGGCCCAATGGTGTTAGGCGTGGTAGGCGGTACAAGACGTAACGGAACGGGAACATCAGGTGTCCAAAGACGTCCGGCACGCACGCTGTTGTCCATAAAGCCATAACCGTGGAAACGGACGCGCTGCTGATAGGTGAAAAGTGTGCGCTGGTAGTTGTAGGCCGAGCCGAGAAAGCCCTTACGGGCCATCGTGTGGCTGAGGGTGAAGACGGGCGTTTCCTTGTTGACAATTAGTCTGTCGTCAACCTCAAGCTTATAGACTTCGCCTGGAGCATAGCGCAGGTTTAGTTCCAGTTCCGACTGGCTGAATCCGCCTACGGGGAAGAACTCCGTCTGGAAGGTCGAGGCAGGATCGCTGAGTGTGCGATGCCGGACGACAGCTTCCCATGTGAGGCCAAAGCGGTACTCGTTGGCATAGGCCAGTTCCTGCCGGCGCTGGAAGGCGTAGGGATAGTAGTAGGGGTGATTGATGCTGCTGACAAGGTCGTCCCATCCGTTTGAGGGCTGTCGGTTTCCAAGGGGCAGGATGTCGTAATCGCTATGCAGTCGGATATAGTTGCGGGGATGAGCAGAGAAGTACTTTTCCTTCTTGTTAAACGAGTATTCGAGTTCAGCCATATACTTCCAGCGATGGTCGCGAGTGCCCCAGGCCACATAGCCGCGCATCATCAGTTGTGGATGGAGATAGGCGCTGGTGACGACGCCGGGACGAATGCGCACGCCCTCTACGTTGTTCCAGCTGAAGAGTGAGCCCACAGGGCCGTACCAGAAGTTCGGCTTCAGCGGGTCGGAGGGGAAGTAATGGGTGTAGGCCATGCCTGCAGCTCCCTCGAATAAACGGTAGCCTGGGCGCTTCCGGAGTTCATCTATCAGCCCTTTGGTAAGGCGATAGGGACGGCTGGGAGGCAGGTCGGTATAGGAATTGGATGTGGAGTGATTTGTGCTGAGTGAATAGTTGTTGGAAGACGGCTCGATATCCGTTTGTTGGCCTTTATACTCCCTATAGCTGACATCGCGGCGTAGGGCGGCGCCTCCGAGGCGTTCCAAACCTAGCACGTTGGCAACGAAGCGGCACATCATCGTTTCGTGGGCAAGGTCGATGCGTCCCTCGGTGCTACGGTTGAAGCTCTGTATCAGGGTGACGCCTTTGACAAAGTTCAGCTTCATTCGCGAAGGGGTGGACATGCTGATGTGACGGATGAAGTGCTCATTAGGATCCACGAAGATATGTCCGACAAAAGAGAACGAACGTCCGTCCCTTGGGGCAAAGACGATGTCGAGGCAAGGCTGTCCGCCGATTGATACGGTATCACTCAAGGCAAAGCGGTAGAAGAGTGTGCCGAAATGAGAGATGGGGGAGGGGAAGCGTTCTCCGATGATGCAGATGTCGCCCGAGAAGATATCCGTGTTGCCGATATAGTGGTTCAGGGGACCTTCAATCTCCTCCTCCGAGAGGAAGTCGTCGATGCCCGTGCGGCGTGTGAAGGCTGTCATGCCATCTGCGCCTCGGGCGGCATGTTGCACACTCAGAGCCGTTTCCAATAACGTCAGAGCCGTTTCGCCGCTTCGGTTGTCCAGTTCGTAGATAGCTGTGGGGCGTATGGAGTTTCCAAGGCTGTCAAACAGTTCGGTATATGTCTTTTCGTGGCACGAGACATAGACAACCCCATCGTCGTCTGTCATTAGGGCATCGTAGCTCAGGTATTTGTTGAAAATGTCGGGGTGATGCCTGATTTCGTATTTTAGTATGCCTTTGCTGGGTTCTGCGAGAGCCACGCTGGTTACGTCGCGCCGTTCGCGCGAGAGGGTGCCGTTGGTAGCGGGGCGATAGTCGTCGATGTGGCTGACTATATCGTTGATGATGGCAAAGGCGGGATTGTCCTTGAGGCTGCGCCGCGTCCTGAGTATACGCCCATTGATAACCACCTCGCCCAGTTCACCTGCACTTATCAGCAGGTCGTCGTCAGTTATCAGGCTGTCGGCTGCTTCCTGTGCAGGAAGCAACGGCGCGACTGCCAGCAAGGCAATCACAGCTAGAATCATTCGTATGCGGGAAGAATAATTCACTCTGATTTTTTCTACTATCTTTTCTGGGCGCGAAATGCTACCTTATTTAATAAAGCGCCGCGAAGGTAATCAAAAAAGCGTCACGTCAGTCATAAAAATTCAAAAAAAGGGTTGTTTAATGGAAATATGTCTTATTTTTGCAGCGAAAAAGGATAATACTTATGAAAATTGTTATGAAAAAATCAAAAAGAACATCTTCGTTCGGAGTCTTTACGCTCCTGCTGTTGCTCCTTTTTGCTACCTCGTGTGGAGGGGCGCAGAAGAACAAGGTTGTATGTCCCCTCGACGGGTACACGCTAGTTTGGCAGGACGAGTTTGAGAAGGACGGCATCCTGGGGGGTGACTGGACGTACCAGACGGCTCGCGCTGGATGGGTGAACCACGAACTGCAGACCTACGTCCGCGAGACGTCGCCAGAAGGCGTCCGTGTGGCTGAGTGTTCAGAGGGAACGCTCAAAATCAACTGCTTCAAAGAAGGCGACAAAGTCTATTCAGGGCGCGTGTATGCCTGCAGGAATCAGGGCTGGAAGTATGGCTACGTGGAGGCTCGCATCAAACTGCCCAAGGGAAAAGGCACATGGCCTGCCTTCTGGATGATGCCTGTGAAATTCGGACGTTGGCCCGACGACGGCGAGATTGACATCATGGAGGAAGTGGGCTATCACCCCGACTTCACCTCCTCGTCCATCCATTGCAAGAAGTACTACCACGTCATCGGCACGCAGAAGACGAAAGAGCGCTACTGCGAGGGTGCCGAGGGCGGATTCCATGTCTATGCCCTCGAGTGGACAGCCGACTACATCCGCACGTATGTCGATGGTGAGGAATTGTTCTACTTCGAGAATGACGGCAATGGCGATAAGGAGACTTGGCCCTTCAATACGCCGTTCTACGTCATCCTTAATCTTGCCTGGGGCGGAGATTGGGGCGGCTCGCAGGGCGTCGACGAGAGTGCCCTTCCTATTACGATGGAAGTGGATTACGTCCGTGTCTTCCAAATGTCTTACGCTAGAAAAAGTTGACACAACAGTCAACAATGAATGAAAAAGAAACG
>CAMYYY010000089.1 GCA_947303715.1 uncultured Bacteroidales bacterium
AAAGTTCATAAGCCTTTGGTGCTCCGGGGAGCTCGACAAGTGGGCAAAACAACACTAATCAACCAGTTTTCCACGGAATTTGACAATTATCTTTATTTAAATCTTGATCGTAAGCGCGATTGTAAGTTGTTTATGGAAGATGACATTCCAATGCTTATAGACAAGATACACATACACTGCCAAAAGAGAAAATCCGATGGCAGTACGCTTTTATTCATAGATGAGATACAAAACTCACCTAAGGCCGTACAGCTGTTACGTTATTTTAAGGAAGAGTGTACTATTTCGAACGAAAGATATTATTTTAGCCAATGCCTTATTTTACAAAATATTATAATTCTTTTTCGGTGGAAATTGAGTACCTTTGCACACGAATTATGGCAAAGAGAATCTATACATATATAATAATAGTAGCGGCCATTGTGCTATCCATAACTGGATGTACAGATGGGAAACAGGGCATGGTACAGTCACGGCTGCCTCATGATACACTCTATACCGAGCAGAAAGCGATTGCGGTTTACGGCTACGATCCCGTGCGGGCATTACAGATTGTCGATTCGGCGGTTATAGTCGGAAACATGAGCTCTTGGCGAGCCGACAAGAACCGTGCGCGTATCTACAGCCAGACACAAGCGGGCGAAAGGCTCGACTCACTGATGCATTGGACACCCGGCGCACGGCTCGACACCGCCCGTATTATTGGCGAACAGCTCATCAGGCACGACTCCATAAAGAATAGTCTCGAAAGACAGCAAGATGTACTGGAGATATTGGCTTACGTGGCGCGTTGTCAGAAGGACACTACACTCTGGCTTCGGCGTTCACGCCAGCTGGTGGAAGTATGCCGCAGGCAGGGGGCCGAGACCGAGGCCCTTCGAGGCGAAGCGGAGATTGGAGCCGCGCTGTGCTATATGGGACAGGAGAGCGAGGGCATGGCGATGATGGATAGGACAATCGTTGCACTCTCCGATGGGGAGCTGAAGTTCAACGAACTCGATGCCCTCGTCATTGCCCTGAAGCGCAAAGCCGGGGTAATGATTTCCAAGGGGCAGGCGGCAGAGGTGTTGCCACTGGCCCGGCGCATCGTCACCTTGCTCAACGATTACGAGCATCACCCCGACAAGTACCATGACGGCACCTACCGCGAACCACCAGCATCGAGGCGCGAGGAATATATCCGTTTCTACCGCTCACAGGGCGAGAACTTCATTGCTACTGCCTACGCCGCATTGGGACAGTCTGACGACATGTACGTCACTTTCGAGCGGTTGGAGAACATCGTGCGCGATGCCGAGACGCGCGAGCACCGCGCCCGCTACGATGCCCTTGAGCAGCAGTTAAAACGACAAGAGTCCGAGGCACACAGCCGTCAGATGACGATAGTCGCCATTGCTGCTGTCTGCTCACTGCTCTTTGCATTGCTGTTTGCCGCGTATGTATTCGCCAAGAACAGGATTATCAACATGAAGAACCGTGGCTTGGTTAAATTGATTGACGAAGCCATCAGATATAAGGAACGCTACGAGCAGATGCACCAGTCCATGCTGGCACACTTCGTGGAAAGTGAAGGAGAGACGGTGCCGCATCCTGTTGATTTGAAAAGCTTTTCTGCGGATGCTCTATTCCAGTACCTCTATGATGACATCCGGGAGAAGCGGCTTTACCTCGACCCGAAGTTCGACCGGCAAGCGGTCTGCAGCCGCTATGGTCTTACTGCCGTACAGGTGGGCAACGCCTTTGCACAGGGCAGCGACTATGATTCTGTAGCTGATTTCGTGCGCGACTGCCGCTTGGAGTATGCCTGTCACCTTCTCACAACTACAGACATGAAGGTGGCCGACGCGGCCAGTGCCTCCGGTTTCAGCCGCGCCACCACTTTCAACCACGACTTCAAGGCTCGTTACAACCTTACCCCTTCCGAGTATCGCCGGAGATAACTTTCCGTACGGCGGCAGAACCTCATTTCTGATAGCCCTGATACCTCCTCTTGCCCTGCCTTTCGGCGGGGCTTTTGTTTTGCTTATGCGATTGCTGATTTGTTATGGGGGGAGGTAAAAGCCAATTTTATTTTTGCTTATTTATTTCAACGGACTTGCTCATTCGTGTCTGCTATTGTGTGCGCAGGGGATTTACAGTAACTTTGCACCTATAAAAATACATGCGATATGGAGCAAATGATTATCATCAACGTCGTTATCGTGGCAGTTTTAGTGACGGCTGTCATCGTTTATCTGGCCCTACGGCGGCAGAATGATGCCGTGCAGGACGAGGTGAACCGGCTAACGCTTCGCCTCACGGAAATGGAAATGAAGATGGACGCCTTCCATGCCATCAATAACATTCCCGGCGGTGGTAGTGCTGCCGCTGATGCCCAGGGGCTGACAGCTGTGAGCAAGGAAGAAAAGACTGCCAACGTGGACTTGTCGGAGATGGACGACAAGGAACTTTTTGAACATATCAGTCGAGTCATCCGTGACGAAGAACTGTTCCGCTGGCCCGATTTCAACCGCGCAGCCGTGAAGGAGCGGTTCTCTCTCTCGGCTGCGCGCATCGGCGGTGCCTTTATGCGGGGCGGCGGCATGGGCCTGACCGAGTTTGTGCGCAACTGCCGTCTGGACTACGCCTGCCGCCTGATGGTGGAGCAGCCTGAGTTGTCGTTTACCGAGGTGGGCGAGGCTTCAGGCTATCAGCGCACCACTACGTTCTACCACGACTTCAAGGCACGCTTCGCCATGCCCCCGGCTGAGTACAGGGCACAGCAGTTAAAACAGGATGATGCAACTGCCATCCAGTCAGTACAGCCGCAGGGCGGAGAACCGAAGGAACAGCAGGAAATCACAGAATCAGAGAAGAATAACTGATGTACGGAAACAATAGTATTCAGGACCCATATTTCATGCTGCTCTACGGCCTGACAATGATGCTTGCCTTAGGGACGGCAGTCTATCTGCTATGGCGGCGCGGCAATGCCTTTACCAGCGACGAAGCAGAGTCTCCCGTGATATTGCGACGCTGGGCAGCCGCCTTCTTTGCTGCCGCAGCGTTAAGCCACGTCTGGTGGCTCCTTTTAGGCACCATGTGGATGACCGGCGACAAGCCGATGCACGACACGACCGCTGTCGCTCTCGACTACCTGACGCTGATACCCCTCATGATTGCCACGCTGCTGCGCATGTTGCAGGACCGCCAACGCCCCGTCTGGCCGTGGATAGTGGCTGAGATTCCCGTTGCGGCATTGGCGAACATTTACCCGATTAAAAAATGACGAACCATGTTTAAAAGTAAAAAGATTGTAAGACCAGCGTATTTGAAGGAGGGGGACAAAGTGGCCCTGATTTCCCCCGCCTACTGGGTTCCTCAGGAGGCCATCAAGGAGGCAGCAGACACCATCAGAGGATGGGGCCTGCAACCAGTTATCGGACCACACACCAACATACTAAATATGGAAGCCTACGCGGGAACGGCCGAAGAGCGCACGGCCGACCTGCTGTGAGCACTTCAGGACGACAACATCCGGGCCTTCATCTGCTCTCGTGGGCGGCAATCTCTCCTTTTATTCCGCCATCACGGGAACCAGTTCCCAACTCCCCCAAAGCATGATGTGATTCTTTTCATCGAGGAGACAGAGGAATCGCTGCACAATATCGACCGATTGTTCTACAGGTTGCGCCTGCAACTTGACTTTGA
>CAMYYY010000090.1 GCA_947303715.1 uncultured Bacteroidales bacterium
AACCCGCCCATCCTCATCCTCGACGAGGCCACCTCTGCCCTCGACACCGAGAGCGAGCGTCTGGTGCAGGAGGCGCTGGAACGACTCATGAAGAGCCGCACCACCATCGCCATTGCCCATAGGCTCAGCACCATACGCAGCGCCGATGAAATCTGCGTCATGCAGGACGGCGCCATTGTCGAGCGCGGCACCCACGAACAGCTCCTTGCTCTCGGCGGCTACTACAAGCGCCTCAACGACATGCAAAGCCTCTGAGGAATGAAAAATGCAGAATGAAAATGAAGAATAGGATGTCCTATATGCTGCGTGTGGTGGGGGTACTTCCCCCCTTAGCAACCATCCTTTGCCGGGCTGTTTGTTTTTCATTTTTCATTCTTCATTTTTCATCATTTGCCGTTGCGCAGACCACAGCGGTTGACACCCTTGCTGTGCCCACCATTCCCGCTGAAAACCATTTCGAAGCCAAGGGGCTCATCCTCCCTGTGACGCTGGTGGCAGCGGGGACTGCCGGGCTGTTCGAGCCTGTAAAAAGCTGGAAGTACGACCTTCAGGATGCCGTCCACACCCTTGGCGGACAGGACAAGTGGCCCTTTGAAGACTATGTGCAATACGTGCCTGCTGTTGCAGCTCTGTCGCTCGGCTGGATGGGCGTGGAGGCTCGCCACAACACCATCGACCGTCTGATGCTCTCGGGGACGTCGTACATCGTGACGGCCTCGCTCACGTGGGCCTTGCTGAAGCGCAATGTTGTCTCCATCCGTCCGGGCATTCACTATACCTATGTGGCTGCAGGGAACGCCGATGCCGTCAGCCCCCAGACCCATCCGAAATACTTCAACTCCTTCCCCTCGGGCCACGCGGCTACCGCCTTCATGGGTGCCGAGCTGGTGCGGCTGGAGTATGGCGACGAGTATCCCTGGCTGGCAGTTGGGGCCTATGCCGTGGCTACGGGCGTGGGCGTCATGCGCATCTACCACGACTACCATTGGGCCACCGATGTGTTGGCCGGCGCAGGCATGGGCATCCTCGGGGCACGCCTCGGTTGGTGGCTGCTGCCCTACGAGCAACGCCTCTGCGACACCCTCTTCAAAAGGCAGGTCTCCATCCGCCCGCAGACAAACGGCTATCAGACCGAACTGGCCTTTTCGCTCACCTTCTGATTCGTTCCGCTATTTCAACTGCGAATGTGCCGAATTGTTCGAATTTATTTCGGCGTTTTTCTTGCTTTTTTGTTTGCTGTGTTGTACCTTCGCAGCAGAAATCCGTTGAGGTATGAAACGCCAGCGCCGATATCTCTCCCTCCTTGCCCTGCTGCTGATGCTGGCAGCGGGTGTCACGTCGTGCCGCGATGCCAGTCACAAGCGGGAGATTAGCGACGCCCTGCTCCGTGCCGAGGCCCTCATGGAGACCGACCCCCACGCCGCCCGCGCCGTGCTGGACAGCCTCAACCCTCAATCTTCATCCCCAATTCCTAATTCCTCATCCCTCATTCCTAATTTTACAAAGCGGGATGCTGCCGATTGGGCATGGCTGAAGGTGCAGACCGACTACAAGTGTGACGTTCCTCTTACCACCGACACCCTTGCCCTTATCGCTACAAATTACTACGGCACTCCCCGCCGCAAGAACTATCATGCTGCGATGGCGTGGTACACATTAGGCTGTGCCTATACCGATATGCAGGATGACCTTCGCGGCATTGACGCTTTCTTGAAAGCCAAGCCACTTTTTCCTGATACCCTAAACAGATACTATACCCTTTGCTTGCAGAATCTTGGCAAGCTATATACAGGTCACTATATGTACTCCGAAGCGGAAGAACACCTCAAGGCTTTCAAGAGGCTTTGTGTCAATCGGAACGATTCCATTCTGATGTCACATGCAGATTATCTTTTGGGGAAATCCTTTATGTGGGCATCCCGTTTCGATGAAGCCGACGATTATTTCAATGCCGTTAGCATAAACCGCTATACAACGCCTCGCTATCGCCAACGTGTATTGTTCCAAAAAGCCAAGATTTACCTACATCATAAGCACGACTGCGATTCGGCTCTCTATTTCATCAATGCCTATTTGTCGGAAACCTCCGACAAACGGTTTGCCGGACTATCCGTGAAGGGTGACATTTTCCGAGCCATTGGTAAACTGGATTCCGCCTACGTCTGTTA
Organism: uncultured Bacteroidales bacterium; assembly: GCA_947303715.1. Taxonomy (GTDB): domain Bacteria; phylum Bacteroidota; class Bacteroidia; order Bacteroidales; family Bacteroidaceae; genus UBA1189. Next base: position 2,169 of record CAMYYY010000090.1, read on the forward strand.
CAAAGCCGCAGCCTCTGACGAGGCCGAACTCAACACACAATGCAACGCCTACAGACATCTTGCCGAAATATCTTCCTTATTAAAAAGAGATGACGAACCCTTGCATGAATACACAGAGAAGTATGCTATCTTACTCGATTCAATTTTTGAGCAGACACATCGTGAGGAAATCAATACGCTCATTCATCGTCAGGAAGCCCAGCTCCAGGCTGAAAAGGATGCTTCAGCCAAACGGACATGGCTCTTCTTGAATTTATTGGTAGTATTCCTTCTTGTACTGATTTTACTTGCTCGTCGAACGGGAAAGTTGAACGCCGAGTCAAGATGGCAAAAGAAAAAGACGGCTATCAAGTTGGATGCCGTGGAAAAGAATGCGATTCCTGAAGTATTAAATGAGACAGAAGTTGTTGAAAAAACCTATCCAACCCCTTCTGTTTCCGTCTTTGAAACGCGCAAAGCATTGGTGGAACTCTGTCGCACCAATTTCTCTGAAGGAAGATGGAGTAGATTATACGCGATAGATGACATCTCAGGTAGTATGGAGGAGAAACAGTTGCAGGAATTAAAGCGGACGCTCAATAAGTTGATGGACGACTTACAGAGCCAGCTCTCTGATGACTGCCTTAACCTTACCCGTGATGATATCTATGTCTGTTGCCTCGCCATGTTAGGCTTGTCGAAGAGAGCAATTGCCTATTGTTTTGCCACAACCGAACATGCCGTTTATTGCCGTTACACCCGCCTAAAGGAAAAACTCAACCCTGTTTGGAAGCAATTGGTCTTTTCCCAGGACACAGATGAAGCAGAAGAATAACAAAGATTTACGCTTTGTCTCAAAAATGAGATAGCCTATTCTCAAAATTGAGATAGAAAAAAATTTGGCGATGCAAAAGAAGGATAATACCTTTGTACCGCAAAACAAGAATTATCTAATCTTAATCAAAGCAAGTATTATGAACAACTGTTTCAAAAAAGCGTTTGCAGCCGTGTGTGTGCTGAGTTTCTCAATTTGCGTTTTTGCGCAAACTAATGTCCCCATAACCCGTTCAGGCGGATTTGCAATCCGACTGCGTTGAATAGGGGATTTTTAATCCCCGGCCTTCTACAACCTTAATGAGTAAAAAAATTGGAATCATTTGGACTTGTTCGCTTTTCGCAGTATCTTTGGCCCGAAAACTAATGAGCACATAGAAAATGGAACGAAAAAATGACATCATCGGATAGGGTGAGGGATTAAAATCCCTCTACTCAATGCGGCCGGATTGCAAATCACTAGTGGTCGAAAGATTGTTTTGAGCATTTTTCCTT
>CAMYYY010000091.1 GCA_947303715.1 uncultured Bacteroidales bacterium
TCACCCCTCCTTCAGGAGGGGAGGGGGAGGCTACTCCTTTAGGGGGGAGGCTTGACGCTCTCGACCTCCTTATGCTTGTGCAGGGCTGGACACGCTATAACTGGCGGCAGATGGCGGGAGTGGAGCCTTTCAAGATCCGCCATTATACCGAAGGACAGCTCGTGATTGACGGTTGGGCGTTCAGCCGTATTAAGGAGACACCCCTCGCCGATGTGAAGATTGCCGTCCGTCTCACCTCGCAAGACCGCCAACACAGACAGCAGACTACCGTCACTACGGACAGCCTCGGCTACTGGAGCGTCGGCGTGGAGGATTTCGAAGGCGAATGGGACCTCTATATGGAGACCCGTCAGCAGGGAGGTCAAAAGGGCGATAAAACTACCCGCGTCCGACTGGAACGCTCGTCAAAGCCCGCTCTCTATGCCTACACGCCTATTGAAAAATGGCTGCCGACATACACTTGGGACCCCGATAATATGCTCACCGTGCAGCAGGCAAGGGATTCCGAGTTTCAACTGCCCTCCGATTCGCACCTGCTGCAGGAGGTAGAAGTCAAAGGCCAACGCAAGTACATCGATTTCTACACCTTCAAGGCCTTCGACGCCCAGAAAGATGCCGAACTGATGCTGGACGAAGGGGGCTACACCTACAAGGTCATGGATTACCTGCGAGACAAAGGCTACGCTGTCCAGCTTCCCGACGGACAAACGTTTGAAGATTTTATGATTGATTATGACAGGAATCCGGAAAAAAGACGTCTATACCCCAACATGGAAGAGGTTCCTGATACATTAGACTTTATGTCGCGCACTATCTATTATCAATGGGTATCAGAACAAGCACCGATAAACGGACACCGCACTTTCTGGTTTATCAACAACGAGAAGAAAAATCGTACAGGGCCATCATTCTTTGATGGTTTTGAAATGGATATAGATGAAGTGAAGAGCGTCATCGTCTATGACGACCCGCTCATGTTCTCCACCTTCCCAGCCGTTCGCGATTTCATGACGACCCCCCTTATCCGGGACTGTTTTGAAAAGCCCAAATTAGATTTAGGATTTCCAGCCGGCTTGTACATCGTGGAGATTGAGCTGAACCCAGCCCGCAGGCGCCGCACATTCGTTGACAAGAACGCCCGCTCCACCACATTCTCAGGCTACTCGCCTGTGGTGGAATTCTACTCCCCCACCTACCCCAACGGCCCCATTCAAGGAGATAAGGATTACCGTCGCACGATTTATTGGAATCCCGAAGTCACTACCGACGAGAACGGCTACGCCTCCGTCACGTTCTACAACAACGGCTACAGCCGTGCCCTCACCATCTCCGCCGAAGGCCTTACCCCCGACGGCGTTCCGATTATTAACCAATAACCCATGAAACGTTTCGTCCTTTTCCCTATGCTGTATCTCTGCGCCACGCTTATGGCGCAGACGGAGGGCGACGTGGCTCAGCTGGTGACGTATGCTGCGCGCATCAACTACTTCAACCGCCTCTGCCCACAGGAGAAGGTTTATCTGCATCTCGATAACACGGCATACTTCCAGGGTGAGACCATCTGGTATGCCGCCAACGTGGTGGATGCCACTACGGGAGGCGAGGCTGCCAGCAAGGTGCTCTATGTGGAGTTGCTCTCGCCTACGGGCGTGGTGTTGAAGCAGCAGAAGCTGAAGGTGGTTGACGGACGTTGTCACGGTTCGTTTTCCCTTATTGATTCGTCAGTCGAGGAGGCTGTGAAGATGCGCGGCGCCATCGGCTACCCCAGCGGCTACTACCAGATCCGCGCCTACACCCGCACGATGTTGAACTTTGACGATGCAGGCATCTTCTCGCGCGTCATCCCCGTCTATAAGGCTCCCAAGAAGGAGGGCGAATACGATGATCCCGTCATGGAGCGGTACACCTATCACGAAGTGAACCGTCCTGACCCGAAGCGCTCGGAGAAGCTTGACGCACTCAACATGGCCTTCTACCCCGAGGGCGGACACCTCATCAGCGGCCTTCCCTGCCGTATCGCCTTCAAGGCTACCGACAAGCAGGGGCATGGCGTCAGCATCGAAGCCTTGACGGATGCCGACGGAAATGCCCTATCCATCCCCCTCCAGCATGGCGGCATGGGCAGTTTCGAGATTACGCCAGGGGAGAAAACGCAGAAAGTTAGCGCTGTCTATGAGGGAAAGAAATACTCGTTCACGTTGCCCGAACCCGAGCCGGAAGGATGCACGCTACAGGTTTTGAGGTCAACGGACGGAGCAGCGAGAGCAAAGATGTGCTTGCACAATCTCAGCCGAGTCGCGACGGACGAAGAGCGAAGCTCAACAAGTCAACAAGTCAACGAGTCAACGAGTGGAGATAGTCTTATCGTCCACTTTGCTGCCGCGGGGAGTCCCTCGACCAAGCTGCTGGGCTATACCCTTACCTCGCAGGGACGGTGCCACGTTGTGGATACTCTCACCATCGGCACGCGAGGCTGCACCCGTACCATCGCTACCGCATCACTTCCCACGGGCGTCTATCAGCTCACCCTCTTCGATGCCGAGGGTGCCGTCTATGCCCAGCGCCTCTTCTTCGTTGACAATGGTATTCCAACCGAGACCGTCTCCGTTACCGCAGACAGGGCAGACTACCGCCCCTTCGATGAAATCCGGCTGAATTTGCAAGCCTCATCTAAATCCTCCCCTGAAGGGAAGGACTTTAAGTCAC